>MTOP01000012.1 GCA_002010725.1 Candidatus Aminicenantes bacterium JdFR-80 | reverse complement strand
AAAAAAAGAAGCATTTTAACTGGAGACCATGTTTTTTGACCTTAAGAGGATAACATTTAAACACGTCTTCTCTGGGATGGTTAATTGTGACCATTACGTCCTGGGTTAACAAGAAAGGAAAAAAATGGGAGTTCACCAGTTTTTTNCCAGCTGGATTGAATATCAGGCTTAAATCATTTAAAATGCCTCCGTATTCATCCGAGGCAGATGGTGAAACGCAAGAAGATAGTAATTATTATCTTTCTAGGGGTGCTTTTGGGGATGATTTTGCCTGCCTGTCGCCGCCCGGTGGAAAGGCAGATTTCCCTGATCAGAGTAATGGACTCTCTCCAGAAGGAAAATTTCGCAGCCACTCCCTGGCAATCTCAGCCAGCCGAGAAGTTTATTTTTTTAGTGCCCGACCAAACAGAGATAAAGGAATTTCCAGGGAATAGAGAAAATCCCTGGGGTACACTGAGAAAATGGAAACTGGGGGGAACCGAACGCGAGATTATTGCTGCCCCACCCCCCACTCAATTCTGGTTTGAAGGAAGTATTCAGGCTGGTTCTCGGTTGAAATTTGGACTGGGGGTGGCTTCCCCTCAGGGAGAGTTACAGGCCCCAGGAAATGATGGGGAAGTTACTTTCAAGATTATTCTCCAGGCCAGGGAAAGAAAAAAGACATTGTTCTGGCGGCGAATTTCTCTTCCCCCGGCTGATCAACCGNTCTATTTTACTTTCCAGGAGATTGTTTTTCCCGGCGAGTTGAAAAAGATAAAACTTATTTTCCAGACGGAAGGGCCGGGGAGGGTAGCTTCTTTCTGGATCAACCCGGTGATTATAGCCCCGCAACAGGTTAAACCGGTTCCGGTTATTTTAATTTCTATTGACACCCTCCGGGCGGACCATCTCCATTGTTATGGTTATGAAAGGCCCACATCGCCAAATATTGATGCTCTGGCCCGNGATGGAGTTCTTTTTTCCCGGGTTTACGCCCCTTCCTCCTGGACTCTTCCCAGTCATGTTTCGCTCCTGACTTCGCTATATTGTTTCAATCATCAGGTGGAAACCGGCCTGGATCGTCTTTCCCCGGAGTTAATTACCCTGGCCGATATTTTCCGGGAAAATGGCTACTATTGTGCTGCTTTCACNGGTGGTGGCTTTTTAAGCACCGTTTATGGCTATTCCCGGGGATTCGATCTTTACCGGGATGACCTCGGTGGTGTTTTTCAGCAGGAAGGAGCGGCCCAGGTGGCCCAGGCGACGCTGGAATGGTTGAATCAGAGTAAAGATCTACCTTTTTTCCTTTTTATCCATACTTACCAGCCTCATTCACCTTATGCCTGTCCTTACCCCTATAAAGCCCGTTTTCTGCCGCCGGAGGCCAAGTGGGGCAACCTGGATTTAATTGGCTATCTGGGTGGTAAACAGGGGATTTTTAAACCCCTTCCCCCGGAGGAGAAGGAAAATATCATTGCTCTTTATGATGGAGAAATACTTTATACCGACGAGGTGTTAATCGGTCGATTGCTAGCGGCTTTAAAAGAATTAGGTCTTTATCAACAGAGTTTGATTATTCTAACCAGTGATCATGGTGAAGAGTTTTATGAGCACCGCAGCTGGGGTCACGGGCAGGACCTGTATGAAGAATCCCTGCGCATTCCCTTGATTATCAAATTTCCGGAAAACAGCCAGGCGAATAAAAGGATTGAGGAGGCCGTCCGCTTGATAGATGTTTTACCGACCATAGTTGATTTCCTGAAGCTAAAAACGGATAATCTTTTAGCCTCTGTGGATGGACAGACACTCTGGCCGGTGATTCAGGGGAAAGAACAAAAAGGCCGGGAGGCGCTGGCTGAGCTGGCGGGAAATATTCTCAATTCTCATCTTCCCCGCCGAACAGCTCTCTATTCAGGAGGAAAAAAATTGATTGTCAATGAGGAATTTTCTCCGGAGGCAGTGAAGTTTTTCTCCTTTCCTCCGCCTGAACTTCCCCGAGTGGAGTTNTTCGATCTCAGCAAAGACCCCCGGGAGACAAAAAACCTGGCTGCCGAAGAACCTGCGGTAGTTCGTCAGTTTCTCCGGCGTCTGGAGGAATTGTATCAGTCGGCCCGTCAGCTGGAGAAGAGGAAAGCTCGTCTTACCCGGAAGTTGAAGGAGCAGCTCAGAGCTTTGGGTTATCTTAAATAATTCGGTGATGATAAATAAAATATTAAAATATTAAGCGACAAGGGAGAGAGAAGATGAAGGATGAAAAATTTTTTGAGATAAAAAGCCTGACGGATGAAGAGCAGGCAGTTTTACTTCAAGAAGTGAAAAAAAGGATAGAGGACAAGAAGAAAAAGGGGATTTTGACGGGGCGGGAAGTCGAAGAAATCCACCAGATGGAGCTCCAGTCCCTNCCTGACATCCAGGATGTCCAGAGTGTTTATGAAGATTTTATGTATAAAGATGAAGAATATTAGGCGGCGGGTGGAATCATGAGTGAAGAAAAAAAACAAAATNACTTTGAAGAGGAGATGGAGATCAAAATAGATTATGAAAACCTGGATGTAGAGNACATTATGAAGCAGATCAAGAAGAGAATCGCCGCCCGTCCTCCTCAGCCAGAAGAGGCGCAAGAAGAAAAGACCGTTCCTGAGTTGGGCGAAATAACTGCA
>MTOP01000045.1 GCA_002010725.1 Candidatus Aminicenantes bacterium JdFR-80 | reverse complement strand
GAGGCTGATTACCAAAAAATTCTTTCCACTGCTCTCTCCCGGGGAGGCTGGTTGGCTGAGATTTTTTTGGAATACACCCGCTTTTATCATCTTCTTATGGAAGACGATATTATTAAAGAAACCGATGAATCCATTCGCCAGGGCGCTGGTCTGCGGGTTCTGGAAGGAGAAAAGGCCGGCTTCGCCTATACCAACGATTTTAAACTGGATTCATTACTGAAAGCGGCCCAGGCAGCCCGGGCTATTGTTTCTTCTCCCCCTGGCCAGGTAGCGATTCCCCCGCTGCAGCAGTCGCGGCCTGAACACTCTTATTATCTTCTCCAGGGGCCCATGCCTGCTTCTCTAGCTGATAAGATAAAACTGGTCAAACAAACTTACTATACTGCTCTCCAGGCTCATCCCCGGATAAAAAAAGTCAGGGTTTCTCTGGTCGAAGCCTTCCAGCAAGTAGCCCTTATCAATTCAGACGGACTTATCATCACCGATGCTCGCCCGATGATTAAACTGGTCTGCCTGGCCATTGCTGAGGCCGGTTCCCGGCGGGAAGCTGGCTTTGCCGGAGATGGAGGGCGGGTTGACCTCAGCTTTCTCGATAAGCACAACCTGGCTCAGCGGATCGGACAAGAAGCCGCTGAAGAAGCTCTTCTTCTGCTGGAAGCCCGGCCNGCACCGGCCGGAGAGATGCCNGTTGTCCTGGCACCAGGTCAGGGCGGCGTCCTCCTTCATGAAGCTGTCGGCCATCTCCTGGAAGCNGATTTTATTCGCAAAAAGACATCTATCTTCTGGAATAAGCTGGATCAAATAGTGGCCGCCGAGCAAGTCACCATCATTGACGATCCCACCATTCCCCGTTTTCGCGGCTCCTATAATATAGATGATGAAGGCACTCTCCCCCAAAAAACTTATCTTATCCAGCGGGGAAGAGTGGTCGGATTTCTCCAGGACCGACTCTCCGCCCGCCTTTTGGGCCAGGCCCTGACCGGACATGGTCGGCGGGAAGACTATTCTCATCTTCCTCTTCCCCGGATGAGTAATACTTACCTCGACCAGGGCGAATATGCCCCGGAGGAAATTATCCGCAGCATCAAAAAAGGGCTGTATGCCCGGCGTTTTCAGGGCGGCCAGGTGGAAGATTCAGGCAAATTCACCTTTTCTCTGAGTTCCGCCCAACTAATCGAAGACGGTAAGTTAACCGTCCCCCTGAAACAGGTGACTCTTATCGGCTCCAATCTTGAAGTTCTCCGGGATATTACCATGGTAGGCCACGACCTTGCTTTCAGCCACCAGATAGGGAGTTGTGGAAAAGAAGGCCAGACCGTGCCGGTGACCGATGGTTGTCCGACGGTCAAAATTAAAAAACTCACCGTCGGAGGTGCTTTATGAAACCAACTGCCCCACCGCAAGAATTACTCGATCTGGCCACCGACCTGGTTAATTTCGCCCTGGCTCAGGGAGCTGATGAAGTGGAAGTGGCTATCGGCCAGGGTGAGGAATTCAATGTCGATATCCGCAATCAAGAAATTGAAAACCTTACCCAGGCACAAACCAGAGGGATAAGCCTGCGTTTAATCAAAGATAAAAAATCAGCTTCGGCCAGTTCTTCTGATCTTAAACGGGAAACTCTGGAAGAACTAATCAAAGGTGCCCTGGGGCGTCTGGAACTGACCCAGGCTGACCCCTGGAATGGACTGCCGGAAGTAACCGCCCCTTCCTTTCCCCCGGAAAAACTCCAGCTCTATGACCCCAAAATTCAAGAAATCCCCATTGAGACCAAAATAGAGCTGGCCCGCCAGACAGAAAAAATCGCTCTCCAGGATAAAAGAATCACCAACTCTCATGGAGCCAGTTTCAGCTCTCTGGAGTCACTCCACATCCTGGCTAATTCCAAAGGATTTGCCGGAGCCTACGAGGAAACATCTTTCTCCCTGTCGGTGGGTCTTCAGGCTGGGGAAACCGACAATCGGGCCGAAGACTTCTGGGGTCATACTTCCCGATTCTTTGACCAGCTGGAACCACCGGAAGAAATTGCCCGCCAGGCTGTCAAACGAACCACCCGGCTTCTTCATCCCCGAAAAATCCCCACCCAGCAGGTACCGGTTGTCTTTGAACCGGAGATGACTGCCTGGCTGTTGGGTTTTCTCTTTGTTTGTGTCTCAGGCACAGCTATTTACCAAAAAACATCTTTTCTTGTGGATAAACTGGGCCAGAGGATCGCCGGCGCCAATATAGATGTCATTGATGATGGTCTTTTGCCCGGGAAATTGGGNACCCGGCCTTTTGACCGAGAAGGTGTCCCCTGTCGGAGAACCCAGGTGATTTCCCGGGGGCAACTTAATTCCTATCTACTGGACACTTATTCAGCCCGCCGCCTCGGGCTAAATTCCACCGGCAACGCTTCGGGCAGCGGGGTCAGACCCAACAATTTTCATCTCCAGCCGGGTTCCCTGTCCCCGGAAAAAATCATCTCTTCCCTGGATAAAGGCTTTCTGCTGGTCAGAACAATCGGCCATGGTCTTAATCCTGTCACCGGAGAAATATCTCGGGGGGCCTTCGGCCTGTGGATTGAAAAGGGTGAACTGGCTTTCCCGGTGGCCGAAGTAACCATCTCCGGCAACCTCCAGGATATCCTCAACCAGGTTATATATATNGGGAATGACCTTAAATTTCGCTCGNCAGTATGCGGCCCAACTATCGCCGTTGAAGGAATAACCATCGCCGGCAACTGAAAAAATCAAGCGATTTAAAACTGCCCATTTTTCCTACCAGGGAATTCA
>MTOP01000026.1 GCA_002010725.1 Candidatus Aminicenantes bacterium JdFR-80 | reverse complement strand
GGTGTCAGGCACCATGAGTATTTATAGAGTCTGTTTTTGTCCCCAAGAAACTCCCCCCTCTCATTGACAGGATTAACCTTCTTCCAGTATGATACCCCGGCATGAAGCGCCGCATTCTTTCTCTTATCCTCTCTTTAATAATCTCCGCCGGTCTTCTCTACTTTCTTTTTTCCCGGATTGAAATCACCCGCCTTAAAGAAGTGCTGGCCACAATATTCTGGCCTTATCTCCTGGTTTATATGGCCATAGCCTTGTTGGCCTCTCTCCTGCGTACCTGGCGGTATCAGCTCCTCCTAAAACCCTGGACAACCCGGTTTGGTGACTTTCTCCTGGTGACCCTAATCCGCAATCTTTTTGTCGATCTCCTCCCCGCCCGCCTGGGCTCGCTCTCCTATGTCTATTTAACCAATCGGAGTCTCAACTATCCGTTTCAGGCTGCAGCTTCCTCTTTTCTTCTCGCATTCCTGTTTGATTTTTTGACCCTGACGCCCTTTCTTCTNCTGGCCATCGCCTGGGTGGGATTCGGCCCCTCTTCCCCAGCCAGCCTCTATCTGATTGTCTTAGCCATCGTCTTCTTCGGCCTAATTCTTCTCATCTTCAATCAGCTGGAAAGAATCCTGCGCTGGCTGGGCTCTTTTTTTAACCGTTTAAGCCGAAGCACCAGACTCCCTGCCTGGGGATGGCTGAAAAACTTTATCCACCTGGCTGCCCACAAAAGCAGTGAGACCGAGAAAGAACTGTCCCGGGTCAAAAAAATCCAACCTACCTGGCTTATCTTTCTTCTTTCCCTTATTATTCGCACCTGTAAATATACCTCTCTTTATTTTCTCCTTTCAGCNCTTCTTCGTCACCAGCTATTCTCATCAAATATGCTTGATTTTTGGACAACGATTCTGGCCATCACTGGCGCTGAACTCACTTCAGTGATGCCCATTAAGGGCCTCGCCGGGTTTGGGACCTGGGAAGCTGCCTGGGCCCTTTCTTTAACTCTCATGGGTTATGAACCGGAGCTGGCTATCATCTCCGGCCTGGGTCTCCATCTTCTCACTAATATTTATGAATATTCTCTAGGAATTTTCTCTATGATCATCCTCGCTCTCCGTCCTTCACGGTCCCCATCTTGATAAGAAAAATTTCCGGTTCATCGTACTTTTGGATACCCAAAGGATAAAAGGGGCTAGGTTTTCACCTTTGATCTTACTCAAGATTATCCCCATCTTCTCCTTGTCCTTTACCGGGCTTTTCCTTAAATTTCGTTTTGATTTAGCTAAATCTTTAAGGATTATTTTCCGNCTTTAAAGTGCTGTGAAAAAGTGTCAGATTCCACCATAACTGAGCCAAATCTATAAGTAACAATCTGATTAATTTATCCAGGATTAATTTTTCAGGCGCTAGAGCGAATTTTCCACACCAGTTGACCGCAATTTTGAGTATCTAGTATTAAGGAGCATCAGAACTTTTTAGACATTCTAGATAAAGCTTCTCTTAAAGAATAACGAATGTCAAATGTGAAGACCGGACCCCTATGGAGACAATAATTTGCAAAATGGGTTCTATTTTCATACAATAGAGGCGCTCGTTATCTGAAAAATAATCATTACATTGACAATTTTGTTATTAATTTAAATATTGTCAATTATTATTTGGNCTAATATTTTTTAACAAGGATAAACAATGAAAAGAAAGAAAATTTCCCGAGAATTGGACACCCGGAGGAAAAATTATATTAAAACCCTGCTCAACAAGCCGGTTAAAGAATTAACTTTTTGTGTCCTGGGAGCTGGCCATGGTGGCCTGGCCATGGCCGGACATCTGGGGTTGATGGGTTATACTGTGAATCTTTTTAACCGGGGCCGGCGCAAAATCCTGCCGGTTGCTCATAGGGGTGGCGTTCGGGTTGAAGGCTCGATTGAAGGTTTCGGNAAGGTTAATCTCGCTTCAACCAATATTAAAGAATGCATCCAGGATGTTGATATTTTAATGGTGGTTGTTCCAGCCACGGGTCACCGGTACATAGCCAAAATATGTGCTCCCTATCTCAGAGAAAATCAAATTGTCGTCCTCAATCCTGGCCGCACCGGCGGTTGTCTTGAATTTCTTCAGATACTCAAAGAAGAAGGACTGAAAAAATTTCCTTTTCTAGCTGAAGCCCAAACTTTTATTTATGCCTCCCGCAGCATTGGGCCAGCCCATTCCAAAATTTTTTCCATTAAAAACTCTGTNCCTCTGGCCACCCTGCCGGCATACTGGATTCCCGGGGTAGTNAAAGTTTTAAACCGTGTCTTTCCTCAATTTGTTCCTGGAGATAACATCTTTAAAACATCTCTTAATAATATCGGTGCTATTTTCCATCCCGCCCTCACCGTCCTTAACGCCGCCTGGATTGAAGAAACTCANGGTGATTTTGAATACTACATTCAGGGAGCCAGTCCATCCATTTCCAAAGTACTGGAGAAATTGGATAAGGAGCGCCTGGATATTGCTTCAGCGCTGGGGATTCGTGCTATGAGCGCCAAAAACTGGCTGTATACCGCTTACAGTGCTACGGGGAAAGACCTGCGGGAAGCCATTCTCAGCAATCCGGGTTACCTGGGAATAAAAGCCCCGGACCGACTCCATCATCGTTATATTGANGAAGATGTACCCATGAGCCTGGTTCCGCTGGCTTCCCTGGCNGANATGCTGAAAGTCAAAGTGCCCACCATAAAAGCTATTATTCATCTGGCTTCGATTATGCGGGAGCGGGATTTCTGGAAGGAAGGTCGAACTGTGGAAAAACT
>MTOP01000077.1 GCA_002010725.1 Candidatus Aminicenantes bacterium JdFR-80 | reverse complement strand
GCAGCCAGAATACCGATAATGGCCACAACAATCAAGAGTTCAATCAGTGTGAAACCCTTACCTCTTTTCATTTTAAAACCTCCTTAAAATTTTTTTCATGTTTAAGCCCCAAAGGGCATTTAATTAATATGCAAGGATTGTGCCAGATATATAATTAGCTAAGTGATTGATTAATAAGAAGTTAAAGAGGGATAAAACGGNGGGTTTCTATTTTTAGAGACACAAANTGTCAATTCGCCTGACAAATTTTGTCACTATTAAGCCCTGGTCTTTCCCGGCCACCTCATCCTCCTCTCACTTCATCCCGTTCGGCCTTTAAGTTAAATTTATCAACCAGATAACGAATCGATCGATAATTTACTCCCAGGAGCTCAGCTGCCTCCTTTAATTTCCCCCGACTCATCTCTAGGGCTTTCTGCACGTAATCCCGGGTAATAGCTTCAATGGTCTCATTTAGTTTAAAGCCGGGTTTTATTTCCAGGGCAATTTCTTTTCGCTCAGGATGTAGCAGTTCTTCAGGCAGGCATTCCCGGGTAATGGTCTCTCTTTCCTCAATGGCCACCACTCGTTCAATAACATTTTCCAGCTCCCTGATATTTCCCGGCCAGTGATACGTTTCAAACACAGNATATACTTCCGGGGCAACGCGTTTTAATTTCCGACCCATTTTCTGGCAGTATTTCTGGAGGAAATGACTAACCANGAGGGGAATATCTTCCTTTCTCTCCCGCAGAGGTGGCATCTCCAGCGATAAAACATTCAACCGGTAATATAAATCCTCTCGAAATGACCCAGCAGCGATTTTTTTCTTTAAATCCTGATTGGTGGCGGCAATTATGCGGACGTCAATGGGAATTTCTTNCGTCCCCCCGACCCGTCTAATTTTCCTCTCCTGGAGAGCTCTTAATAACTTCACCTGAGTCATAGGAGACATCTCACCCACTTCATCCAGAAAAAGGGTCCCCTTGTCGGCAACTTCAAACATCCCTTTCTTTTCTTTGACCGCCCCGGTAAAGGAGCCTTTAACATGGCCAAAAAGCTCACTCTCCAGNAGGCTCTCGGGTAAGGCTCCACAATTAATCGTCACAAATGGTTTATCTCGGCGGAGGCTCAGGTAATGAATTGCCCGGGCCGCCATTTCCTTGCCAGTTCCACTCTCTCCCTGGATAAGAACCGTGGTATCAGTGGGAGCGATCTTCTCGATCAAAGAATAAATCTCCAGCATTCTTTTGCTCTTGCCAATCATATTTTCAAAACTGTATTTCTCCTTCAACTCCTTCCGCAAACGGATGTTTTCATCCTGAAGCCTTTTATTTTCAATCGCTTTAGCCACAACAATCTTTAACTCTTCAATATCAAAGGGCTTGATAATGTAATCATAAGCTCCCATTTTTAAAGCTTCGACAGCCTCCTTGATGGTCCCATAAGCAGTAATCATCACCACCGGCAATTCAGGCCGGGCCTGGCGTAAGCATTTCAAAACTTCCATACCACTCATTTCCGGCAGTTTAATGTCCGAGACAAGCAGATCAATATCATCCTTCTGGGCTATCTCGATGGCTTTTTTAGGAGAAGGAGTGGTNAGAACTTCATAGCCTTCCTTTTTAAAAACAACCTTTAATAACTCACATAAACTTCTTTCATCATCAAGAACAAGAATCTTTTCCATTTTTACCTATCCTTTATTTTATTCTGTTAACCCTTACCTACCGGTTTACTCCTTTCGAGGTAGGGTTATCAATACTTTAGTTCCCTGATAAGGCTGTGAATCCACTTCTATCTTCCCGCCATAGTCGTCGATAATCCGTCTCACCACTGACATACCGATACCATTACCTCGGGTAAAACCGGAATAAAAAGGCTCAAAAATCTGCCTTTTTTCCTCCTCGGTCATTCCCTTCCCGGTATCCTGGAAACTTATTTTAAGAGTCCGGCTATCGGGCAGGTAAAAATCGATCTTTAATGTTCCTCCCTGAGGCATGGCCTTTAGAGCATTTTTGGTCAAATTCCAGAAGAGCTGGCGAAATTGGTTTTCGTTGCCAAAGTATTTGATTTTAACCCGNTTAAAATTTCCTTCGATCTTATGAGTATCATTTAATTCGCCGCCTTTTTCGAGCAAGATGAGCGTCTCATCCAGAATTTTGGACAGGTTAATCCAGGCCATGGTTTCCTTGCGGGGAGAAGCCAGAATAAGATATTGATCGAGAATGCGGGAAATTCTCTGTGATTCTGTCACTACGATATCCATCAACGATTTCTGTTCAGGGGTTAAATTTCTTTCTTTACTTAAAATCTGAACGGAGCCGGAGATAGCCGCCAGCGGGTTTCTGATTTCATGGGCAACCTGAGCAAATACTTCTCCCGCCAGCGCCAGTTTCCTCTTCAATTCCAGCTCCCGCTGGACATTGTCAAGATGCTTTTTCGCTTCCTGGAGACTCTGGGTAAAATATCCAACCAGGAAGGCGATCAAGAAAAACGTTCCCCAGGCCAGAGCCACACTATTCAGGGCCACAGCCGCCGAGACGGGTTCGGCTTGAGGTTGATAATAAGGAATCACCTTAAAAGCCAATCCATCCACTAACCCACCAAAGAACAAAGCAGCCAGGGCAGCAATCTGGAAAGCAGCTCTCCTGGAAATAATCACGCCGGCGGCCAGGATAGGGAAAACATACAGAAAATAAAAATTACCCTTCAACCCCCCTGAAATGTAAACCAAGGCTGTAATCAGCACAAGATCAGTGATCAACTGCAGATAAGCCTGCCAGAGAAAATTNCGAACAAGAAAATATAGGCCGGTGTAGATAATTGAGAGAGCNAGACCACTGCCAATAATTAGATAAAAAGTATTCAGGGGCAAAAATGTATCTGTGGCCGACTGAATGATTAATGAAGAGAGGCCCAGAGAAATAAGAATCGC
>MTOP01000018.1 GCA_002010725.1 Candidatus Aminicenantes bacterium JdFR-80 | reverse complement strand
AAAAAAAGTTATTTTTACTATAAAAAACAGTGAATTAAATGTAAAGAGATTACGTCAACCCGGGCGGGCTTTTCAGAAAAAGTTAATTTAATAAAATATTTTCTGCCGCTGGCGGAACGATGGATGGTGCCTTACGCCGGGGGGATAGAGAAAAGGATTTTTTTAATTTTCGGCCGGGGTTAAAAAACAATCTTAATAGTGGTCCCGCCATTACTTTTGACCTGAATGGTTCCATCAAGTTGCTTGGTTAGANCCTGGATTAGCTGAAGTCCCATAGTGGATGGATTCGCCAGATTAACTTCTTGAGGCAAGCCAATGCCTGTGTCCTGGATGAGAAGATGGGTTTTTTTATTCCTGTCCTGGAACATCCGAATGGATAATTCGCCTTTTTTGTTCCCAGGAAAGGCATGTTTGAGAGAATTGGAGATTATTTCGTGGGCCAGGAGGCCGAAAGGAATAGCTTTATTTAAATCAAGATGGATTTCTTCCAAGTCCANGTTGATTTTTATTTTATCATCACTTTTGGTGAAGATGAAGACGAGATGGTTGGTCAATTTTTTCAGATAAGAGGCCAGGTCGATTTTTTCCAGTTCTGGCTCTTTATAAAAATGGTCGTGGATCAGGGCCATCGAATATATCCTGTTCTGAATAGCCTGACAGTAATCCAGAGTTTTCTGATCGTTGATCATTCGAGCCTGAATCCTCATCAGACTGATGATGACCTGCATGTTGTTTTTGACACGGTGATGAATTTCCCGCAGCATAATCTCCTTTTCCCGGAGAGCCGACTTGATTTTTTCCTTATCTTTCTTCCATTCCGTTATATCCCGGCCGACGGAATGCAGATAAGCCTGGTCATTGAGAATGATTAATTTATTGCTGAACTCGACAACGATCTTGGTGCCGTCTTTTCGGACAATTTTTTCCTCCGTAAGGATGGATGCCCCCCGCAGGATTCGCTGGAAGAGATTAAAGTAGGCCTCTTCATCCGTTTTTTCATAGAGGTCGGTAATTTTCAGGTTGAAAAGTTCTTCCCGGGTATAACCAGTTAGGTCACAGGCTGCCTGGTTGACTTCAATGAAGCGGCCTTCCTCGTCAATAATGAAGATCCCGTCCCGGGAACCCTCAAAAATAGCCCGGAAGCGTTCTTCACTGGACTTTATTGCCTGGGCTGCTTGCTTTATTTCAGTAATATCCCGATAAACTGTATATTTGGCTACCACCTGACCGTCCTTCTTAATCGGTGAGCTTTGAATTTCCACCTCCACGGGTGTTCCATCTTTTTTATAACGGATAGATTCGATAAATATTTTTTCCCCACGCCTGGTTTCTTGATTAATCATTCTGGCTTCCTGATGGGTTACTCCTCTGGCCAGGATATCATCTATTTTCCGGTTGACGATTTCTTCCTGGGTATAGCCGAAAAGGCGCTGGAATTCTTTATTAATTCGGAGAACCACACCTGAAGGGTCTAAGAGAGCCACTGCTTCAGGAGAATTTTCAAACAGATTTTCTAGGAACAGAGCCTTTTCCTGGATTTCCGCCTCCAGTTTTTTGCGGTTGGTGATATCATGGATGGTTCCAAGAATAGCGGGTTTCCCCTGGAAAGTGATAAAACTGGCACTGAATTCCACCGGGACTTTGCGTCCCTTCTTATCGCGGAGAGCCGATTCATACCGGGAAGGAACATTTTTACCAGCCAGACGTTGGTGGTGAATTTTTCTAACTCTTTCCCTCTCATCCGGATGGAGGAAATGATAGTAAGAAGCCTCAATGATTTCATCTCTTTTATAACCGAGGAGGCTTTCCAGCTTTTTGTTGACAAATTTTATTTTCTNATCCTGAATAATTACTACCCCGTCATTGACCTGATTGATTATTCTCATGATGTACTTATATCTTGATTCTTCCTCAGAACTTGAAAGAACTGACAGTTCTTTCTTATCCCTTATTTTATTCATGGTGTCTTTCTCCTTTGAATTTCAAGAAGTCATTGAGTCGATTGTTAATAATAGAGTTCATGCTCAGGGTCCCCCTTTTGTCGATGGATCTTCATCCGCTTTTCGGCTTAGCTAGAGCCACATATCTTTTTTCCTTGACAATAGCCTGTCTTTCTGGAGACCAGGGTTTTTTTTTAATCATCGGATAAGGCCTTTCTTTTTTTTCATTTATTAATAATTAATTGTCTTGACTCTGGATGTAAATCACCTTCAGCGATGAACTTCAGGGTGATTTTTCTGCCTCTTTAAGATGAGAGAAAGAAAAGAAATGAGTCTGAGGAAGATCAGTTATTTTGTTTTGCTTGGAGAGCCGCCCCGCAGTAAACCTCTGTTTAAGCCACCAGGAACAGGCACCTTCCAGGAAGGGGCCTGGTATTATTTTTTTCAGGTATTTTTCGAACCAGTTGGTACCGTATTCACTGGCCAGGTGGGTCATGGGAGCGCCGGAAACAGCCGCCCGGAAACGATTGGTCTGGGTGTCTGTCCAGGCAGCCATGTAACCTCCATATGACCAGCCTCCAATACCCAGCCGCTCAGGGTCAGCCCAACCCCGCCGGGTGATAAAGTCCACTCCGGCTAGAACATCTTTAAAATCGCCATCACCTCAATCATAGCGATTAGCAATGAGAAAAGAATAGCCGTAGCCGGTGGAGCCACGAATGCTGGGACAGAGGATGATAAACCCCTGGCTGGCCAGAAGTTGTGCCCAGGCGTTAAAGCGATCTGTTTTAGGTGAAGTGGTGAAGCGCAGGAGATGCTTACTTTTTAGGTTATATAGCCAGATATCGCTATTTTGCTTATCTTCCTGGGCTGGCTCGGTAACAGTCAGGGACAGGCTCACTCCGTCAGGAGAAAAACGAAGTTCGGAGAGTCTATATATCCGTAAAGTCTGCTCGGGAGTCAGCGGTTTTTTAGTGTTTGTTGATTCTTGGGAGAAAACCAAGTGATGGGCCAAAACACATCCACCGTGCGGGCAGTT
>MTOP01000017.1 GCA_002010725.1 Candidatus Aminicenantes bacterium JdFR-80 | reverse complement strand
TAATAAAAATTGACCATTAAGTGTTTTTTTGAAAATTTAAGGGAGTGAATTTTATTTTTTATTAAAATAGATTGGTCGGTTTTGGGGAGGGATTTGAGGGATTTAATGAAGTCTTGAAGTTGAAATATTAGCTCTCTGGAGTCGATCTTCAATAAACCCTTTCTTAGTTCGGGTCCAATTCGGTTGCCCGATACCCCATTTTTTATAGGGGAATTTCGAACTAACTCCTCTGGATTGTGATTGAGCCTGAAAACAAGATTTTCAATATATGGTTCATCCTTTGATACCCTTTCTAAACTTTCAAAAACAAACCTTTCTAATCTGTCAGCGTTTACTTGCCTTGTAGTGCAAGCCTGCCAGTCTTTTTTAAAAGTAGAAGTGCATCTATAATAAAAATATCTTTTCCTTCCTTGTTTGGCTTTCTTATTTGTATAGGTCGGGGTCATCTTTGAGCCACACTCATTACAGGTAATTAAACCAGCAAAGAGATAATTTCTAAATAGTTTCATCTTCCTGATTTTCTTTTTATGGATTGCCTGGGCCTCGTTAAAAAGGGGTTCACTAATTATTGGTTGATGTAACCCATCGTAAGTGTTACCTGCATATTTTACTTTACCAATATAGACAACATTGCTTAATATATGGCTGATACAGGACTTGGTAAAAATTCTCCCGTTTCGGTTTAAAATATCTCTTTCCTTTAGGGTGTTATAAACCTCTGCTACTGATCCAGTCTCAATATAAGTTTCAAACATCAATCTTACAATCTCAGCTTCCTTTTTATCAGGTATGAGCTTTTTGTTGATTGCTTTATATCCAAATGGTGGGATACCTCCATTCCACATTCCCTTATTAGCTCTTTGAACCATTTTATCTTTTGTTCTTTCACTAACTAACTCTCTTTCAAACTGGGCAAAGGTAAGCATTATGTTCCTTAAGAGCCTTCCTGCTGGGGTAGAGGTATCAAACCGTTCAGTGATAGAGATAAAATCAACCTTATATTTATCAAATATCTCTATTAACTGATAAAAGTCTTTAGGTGATCGGGTAAGCCTATCAATTTTATAGGCAAGGATAATATTGATCTTGCCTTGCTTTATATCTTCAAGTAATTCCTGTAAAGCTGGACGGTTAAGATTCGCTCCAGTATAGCCGGGATCAGAGTAAACCTTAAAAACTTTCCAGTTATTCTGACTCCTAATGAAAGCTCTTATCTTTTCTTCCTGAGCCTCACAAGAAGAAAACTCTTTTTCTGTCTGTAAATCCGTTGATACCCTTGTATAAATGGCACACTTCATAATATTAAAACTAAAACCCAAACTCTTTCTGAGGATTCTTTTCTTTTATCAGATTATGGATTATTTTTACAAACTCCTTAGCAATTTTTAAGGCATCTTCTGCCTCTTTTCTTGAGCAGGGTATATCAGGTTCATAAATAAAACGATGTCTTTTTCTTCTCATAAAATCATAAGTGTTAATAAGTCTTTTAAATTTATCTCCTAAGATAGAACTTGTAAATCTCACAATAGTTAAGTGTTTATCTTTTATCTCTGGTCTGAAGCCATAACTTGTCATTAAAGCCAGTCCTGCGCGTAACATAGCATTATAGGCATAATTGTAAGCACATTCTTCATCGTCCTCTATATTTCTTTTAGCAGTTTCAAGATCTCTATAGGAGCGTTTTATAAGATTCTTTATAACCTTCCAGTCAACAGGACACTTTTTAATCAACCCTTCTTTTAGAAGGGCCTGTTTTGAATTCTTATAAATCATTCTCTTTACCTATCAACATTATCTTAGGGGTTTTTAACAACTCCATAATAAATTCACTTTTAGCCTTCTTTTTGGCTTTATATTCTTTCAAAGAGTAGATAGTTATGTTTATCTCTCTTCTTAGTTTTTGTTCTAATTGGGCAATTTTTTCATTTAATAAAGATATATCAGGCTCTCCTATAATCATAAGATCTATATCACTGGTAGACTTCTGGCGTTTGACAGCAAAGGAGCCATAGATAAAAGCTATCTTTATGGCTTTTATAGAGGATAGAACTTTTCTTAGACTTCCCTCAACCCCAACTGTTTTAGAAACAATACTTTTAAGTTCCTTATATAGAGGATGTTTGGTATTAAGTGAATAGTAAAGTAAATTACCAACTCTTTGCGTATTAAACAGGTCATCCTTTTGAAATCTTAAAAGTTCTCGGCGAATGCTACCAGCAGAATAGCCTAACATACGCTCAAGCTCCCGCAGGTAATACCTCTTGGATGGATTGGTAAAGAATAAAGTAAGTAGATCTTGCCTGATTTTCGATTTTGCGATATACAAGCTTTCTAACATAGTCTAACTCCTATTTGAATACAATTGTACTCAATATAGCATACGATGTCAAGTGAAAAATGTATCTATCTCCCGATAGAAGGGGAAGCAGGCTCGTCATCGGGCGATGTGTAAGCCCGAAGGGCTGAAGCCGACCGACTGTGACTGCTGGGTGGGGGTAAATATTCATCAAGCAACACGAACCCGGAAGGGTAAAAGTCTTTTCGCCAGAGGCGAAATGTCTTTTAGTGTTGCGGTCTTTCCCGCTACTTGAAAAAATAGCGAGAGAGTGATGAATATTGAAAGTGGTGGCTTTAAATAAAATCTCTTTCTACCTTTCCCTCAAATCCCTCCCCAAAACCGACCAATCTATTTTAATAAAAAATAAAATTCACTCCCTTAAATTTTCAAAAAAACACTTAATGGTCAATTTTTATTATTCCTTAAAAATCAATAACTTAAATCACCTTCAACAAGACTTTGGTCAGGTGGGGGTGGGTGGTGGGAGTTTAGAAAAAGAAAATCAAAATATTCCTTCCTTTTATCCTTCCAATTTAGTTCGTAAAGAAAATCTGGCTCCCCTCTTTCAAATTTTTCTAATTATCCCTTTTGATTTTCCTCACGAGATTTATAAATGTAAAAAGAGAAACCTCTAATTCGGCTTGGTAGCCTTCGGCTACCTGCGTCCTCCCCCGCCCTCTATGTT
>MTOP01000054.1 GCA_002010725.1 Candidatus Aminicenantes bacterium JdFR-80 | reverse complement strand
AAAAAGTTCTTTCCCCAGCCAGTTTCTTCACTGGTTTTTGACTTTTCATTGTTTCGCCTCCTCTCTAAAATTTGGCCTATGCTTATTTTTTAATTTATCAGNCNTTAGATAACATTTAGACCACCATTGCCCCTATTATTTTTACTCNCAGAGCTGCTCCTCCTCTCGCGCGCTTACCCTTTATTTTTCCCCTCAATCCCAAGTCGGCCATCATTTAAAATTTCAAGGTGATTGTTTTCCTTTCTCCATCTCTCAAGATGGTTAATTGCCCTTCCTCGCCATATTGCTTCTGGGAGAGATACAGGTAGAGTTCATTTTTATCCTGAAAACACCGGCCGTCCACCGCCAAAATCACATCGCCCTTCTTCACGCCCGCCTTTTTGGCCACCCCGGTGATGGGATTACGGGAAACTACGAGATTGGCCAGGCCGTCCACCCGCTTTAAGCTTAAACCAATAGTGGGAAAAGCCAGTTGCTCCTCTTCTTGCAGACCAATCACGTAATCAGCCACGGTCCGAAATATCTTAACCTNCCCTTCCTTTTTTGGAATCTCGAGAGAGATAATTGTCCGGCCAGGACGAGGGTCTCGCTGGCCCAGGTGACCGTTTATTCCCAGGTTATAAAGAAGATGTCCCGAACCGGCCAGGATCACCAGTTTGCCTGCCCGGGCTGCTTCTGTCTGGGCTTCCCCACCCAGACCTCTTCCCGCCAGGGAGCACTGCCTTCTTATTTCTTCTTTCTGGAGGACCTGCCAGGCATTATAGGCCATGGTCATATCCCAGGCTACCTGAGCCCGATAATAACGCTCGAAAGCCTTATCTAAAGATTGTCCCTTCATCATGTGAGAAAAGCCAGACGATTCAAACATTGTTCGAATTAGCAACCGATGTTCCTTGTTGGTGAGGTCAAGGGGTGGGATATACTTCTTCTGCTCCTCACTCAATGAATCACGGCCCTTCATCCGTAACCGGGTAATCCACTCCCGGGGCACGTTTAATCCATAAAGAGGCAGATGGTAATCTTTAATTAGTTTAAAAATAGGGCGATAGTAACCAAAATTATAGCTCCAGTTAATATACCACCTGGCCTCCCGTAAAAATTCTTCTTCAGCTAGAATTCCCAGCTGCCAGCGGGTCAGCTTTTCCTGAATTGTCACTGGCAGCATTTCCACTCCCACGCTCACCGGACAACCCCTTTCCACCAGGCTCTGGATAATTCTGGCTTGAAGGCGGTGCATGGGAAAGCTGGTGTGGGTTTCCCCAATATAAATAAATTTAACCCCGCTCAAGTCAGCCAGCATTTCTTCCCAGGAACATTCCTGTCCTGTCCGCAGGTTGTAGACTTTACCTGGTTCAATTGTTATTTCCCGGCCGCGAAGCTCAGCCGGCTGGCCGATTTTCAGGCGATAGATGGAAACTTCTTCNTCTCCTTTCTTCNTTTCTTTCTTCTTTTCTTTTTCTTGTTCCTCTTTCATCATTTCTGGAGGAGGATTTTCCGGCTGGCTGGCCTTCTCGAGAAAGGTGGAGAGGGGCTTTGGTGCAACCTTTTCTTTTCCAGGTGAAGACATNAGGAGGGAGGCAGACCAGAGAAAGGCCAGGCCCAGCAGGGTCCAAGCTATAACCGCTGTCATCGGCCTGAATAACCCTGGCTCCCGCCGAGAGCCGGCGCCTTTTTCCTTTCCAAGTTCATCCCGGTCAGAAGATAAGCAACCTCGACCGAATTGTTTAAAATTCATAATTATCTCCCCTGTTTTGAATTTCAAAAAAGTCAATCGGCGCATCGTTATTGTTTCTATTTTAGCCTAAAAGAGGAAAAACTTCTCGGTTTTTTTCCTGCCTCCTCTTCTTACTCCCTACCTATTCCTCTTTCCCTGGGAAAAACTTTAGGGGNTCTCATTTTTCATACGCGATATTAAAACTGGTGACAGCTTTCCCCACGCAACCCTTTCCCCGGCGCGTGGGTTTTATCATTTAGAGGCTATTATGTTATATTATTTTCTTCGGAGATCCCAATTGCGGAAATGAGAAATGAATTCCTTTTTTCCTCCTGGAAGGAGAGAAAAACAAAGAATCGTCGCCGCTGGCTGGCCTTAAGTGTTTCCTTCTTCACCCACCTGCTGCTCTTCGGCCTGGTGATCATCATTAATCCATCCCTTCGCCTGGAGCTCTCTCCTTTAAGGAGCGAACGGACGGTTCTCCTTTCACCCCGCCTCCATCTGCCCAGCCTGGAAATAAACTCCCTGCTAAACCCCCAGGCCGGCGCTCCCTCCATTGCTACTTCCCCTCCTCCAGCCGTTTCAAACGCCAATCGGCCTGAGCAGGGCCCAGGTCAGCTAAAGTCAGAGAGTGCTTCTCCCACCGCCGCTAGCCAGGCTCTCCCGACAACCCTGAAGCACCTGACTGCTTCATTTAATTTAAATGTCCGGAATACTACCAAATCAGCTCAATCTTCTCCCCAGACTCCTCCAGTCTATAATTTTTCTCTTATTCCAAAAGACATACCTGAGGAAATTCCCTGGTTAAAGCAGGCCCATTATCAATCCGGCCGGTCCGCCCCTGATTTGAGGATAATTTCTAAATTTATGAGTTCCGCAGGAGAATCCCCTCTGCCGAGGGCAGCTCTTCTCCAGGCTATCACCTTGCCGCCTTCTGCTCCTCCTTACGACCCCGCTCTCCTTTCTCCCTGGGCCAATCTGGTAGTCACCCATATTCAGAAAAAATGGATTGAATTTATCCCTCGTCAACTGTCCAATAAACGACCCGCCCAAATATCGCTGGAAGTTGACCGCCAGGGAAATCTGTTGAGCCTTAAAGTAAGTCAGTCCTCCGGAGACAGCCTCCTTGACGAATCCCTGGTCCGGGCGATCCGGGTAAGTCAGCCCTTTCCACCGCTGCCTTCTGTCTTTCCTGCTGAGAAAATCCAGGTGAAACTAATTTTTCAAGCCAATGAAAAATGACCGAACCTTCTTCCCGGCTCTTCTTGTCATGGGTTCTTTTACTCTTCTTTTATCCTTAAAAGGACTTCCCCTTCTCGCAGCGCCTCACTTATGG
>MTOP01000037.1 GCA_002010725.1 Candidatus Aminicenantes bacterium JdFR-80 | reverse complement strand
CCCTCAGGAAGTCATGGCCCATGAGAAAAAAGACAAAGAATTTTATTCTTTAATAAGGAAGATTTGCTTATGATGGCCAAAATGCGAATATTTATTGACATGACCCAAAGAATTTTAAATTTATGTTAAATACAATTACCCTAAAATCGATTTTATGTTGATTGCATTAGCCATAAAATCGAAACATTTTTTCATCATAACAGTTGACATATCCTCTTCTATTCATTATATTGTCTACATATNAATTCCAAACCCTGCCCAAGGGCAATAAGGAGAGATTATGAAATATTTTAGTGAATTCGTGGCTTCTTTTTCACTGGGCACCGTCCAGATAAAACACAATATGGCCGTGGTGGCGCTCAGCCACCNCCAGAACCATGATTTTACCTATATCTGTCTGAAAGAAGCCCTGGAAAAAGAGCTTCTGGAAATAAAGGAAGTGGATCAACACGGCGCTGTCCCTACCTTAATGGCCATTAATAAAGGTTCACTTCCCATCTTAATTCTCGACGGCGAAGAACTGGTCGGCGGCAAACAAAACCGGGTCCTAAACACAACCATTCTGCTTAAAGAAAAATCCAAAACCATCCTGCCGGTCAGTTGTACCGAGCAGGGCCGCTGGCGCTATACTTCTAAGAAATTTGCTGATTCCGGAGTAGCCATGATGGCCACGCTGCGAGGCCGAAAAACCAGATCTGTCTCTGCTTCGCTACAAAGAAAACGCCGCTATGAATCAGACCAGCAGGAAATCTGGGCCTCAATCAATGAGCTTTCCCGACAAGCCGCAGTTCATTCCCCCTCCTCCGCCATGAGAGATGTAATGGAGAAAAAAAGAACTCAGCTCCAGGATTATCTCCAGGCCTTTTCCTGGGTNGAGGAGCAAAAAGGCCTGTTGGTCATCGTAAATGACCGGGTAGTCGGCTTTGATTTTATCTCTTCGACCGGAGTGATGAAAAAGCTTTATCCCAAGCTGATCGAAAGTTACGCTTNTGAGGCTTATTTCCAGCAAACCCTCTTCCGGCAAGAGAAACAGACCGGCTCCTCGCCAAGGGAAAAAATGTATAACCAAAAAGCCAGAGATTTTCTGGAAAAGATTAAGAAATCTCCCTCCAGGCGATTTCCCTCTCCGGGTCATGGGTGGGATTATCGCTTTCAGGAAGAAGGCCTGGCTGGATCAGCTCTTCTCTGGCGGAGAATAATAATTCACACCGCCTTCTTTCAAATACCACCAGAAAGCAAAAATAACCGTATGGCCGGCCCTGGACAACGCTCCCGCTTCCGGCTCTAAGCCTTCTTCTCCCCTATTTCCCGTCAATCAAAAGAATTAACTAAATCTCCACGCCATAATCCTCCCTATAATCTCCTCTGTAAAATGATTTTTTAAATTTAATGAATACTAACAAATTTTTTCCTTGACAAATATTTTTTGGAAGCTGAAAATATTATTTGATTAAATTTAATATTTCCCAACCAGCTACTCAGCAAAGAGGGGAAAGCCTGACTATATTCCATCCGCTCTTCTCCTCTGCCTACTCATTGGATCAATTAAAAATCCATAATATTTATATGTTCTAGGAGGAACTTATGGCAAAAAAAATGGTTTTAGCTTTGGCCAGCAGCGGGGTAGAAAAACTCACTGTCGGCGGCATCATCCTGAGTGGAGCAGTAGCTCAGGACATGGAAATCAAGGTCTTTCTGCTTCTGGGAGGAGCCTACGCTTTCCGGAAAAACGTGGCGGAAAAGGTCCAGGAGCCCGGCGAAGCCCACTACGATAAAGAAGAACTTCTGAGTGGATTTCAGCGGGCGAATGTTCCCTACTGGCTTGATTATTACAAACAGGCTAAAGAACTGGGTAACGTCACCTTCTATTTATGTGGGACCGCCGGCAAAATCTGGGTTTCCGACAAACCTGAGGATTTCGTGGATCTGGTCGATGAAGTTTGCGGTATCGGAGAGTATATCTCTTCCATAGAGGAAGCTGATTTCCACATAATCATTTAAACTCCATCTTTCCTTAGGATTGNCTGTCGTCAATCTAAATCTGTCAAATAAAAATAAAATTTAAGGAGTAATAAAATGAACGAAGAAGAACTTAGAAATTTGCAGGCGGATAAGGTTGTTGACGCCCGGGGCACTTCCTGTCCGGGGCCGCTTCTCGCCGCCAAGCGTTCCATCGCTGAAGTCAAAGTAGGTGGCATTATGGAAATTCTCTCCTCTGACGCCGGCACNAAGNGNGATGTTCCCCTTTGGGCCAAAAAAGTGGGGCACGAGTATCTGGGCACNATTGACGAACCGGGCTATTTTCGAATCTTCATCAAGCGAATGAAATAATGGCCAGCCACGACCAGGAACAGACCAGTCACTCCCGGATCTCAGGAAGTTTCCGGCCCAAAATCCTTGTCTTTTCCACTAACAGTATTTCTGATCCGGGAATTGACCTCGCCGGGAGTTCTCACCTCCATTATCCTCCCACAGTGGTCGTTCTTTCTCTTCCCTGTTCCAGCGGCATTAAACCCAAGTGGATTCTCTATGCCCTTCAGAACGGCTTCGATGGTGTCTTCATCGCGGCTGACGGGACAGATTGCCCTTATCTGCCCGACTGTACCGACCGCACNGCCCAAATTACCACCGCCGCCCAGCAGCTGGTTGAAGAAAATGGTTTTGATCCGGCAAGAGTAAAAATGGCGGCTATCTGTTCCGTCTGTGCCGAACCTTTTGTCAACCACATGAAAGCTTTCTATGAAACCTTGCAATCGCTTGGCCCGGTGAAAAACTTCTCTCCTCCCGGGGACACCACTCCTTCTTCTACCAACTCATCCCCGGCAAGGTCAAATAATAATAGTAAAGGGAAATGAAAATGGACTTTGACGCCCTGGTTATTGGAGGCGGTATCGCCGGCATGGAATCGGCCCTGAATCTCGGCGATATGGGTTACCNGGTCCTCCTGGTGGAGAAGGAAGCCACCATAGGGGGCAAAATGATATTGCTGAGCAAAGTCTTTCCCACTCTTGATTGTGCCAGTTGCATTGCCACGCCGAAAATGGCTTCCACTGCTCACCACCCCAATATAACTCTGCTGCCGTATGCTCAAGTTGAAAAAATATCCCGACTTCCTCAAGGTGGCTTTAAAGCCCGCATCAGAAAAAAAGCCACTTTTGTCGACCCGGCCAAATGTACCGGCTGTCAGGAATGCGAATTCAATTGCCCTGTGCCAGTGCCAGATCAGTTCAATTTCGGCCTGGTGGCCCGCCGGGCAGCCTACATTCCTTTCCCCCAGGCAGTTCCTAAAAAAGCCGTCATTGAACGAATCGGAACTTCCCCCTGTACCTATAACTGCCCGACCTCAATCAAAGCTCACGGCTATAT
>MTOP01000072.1 GCA_002010725.1 Candidatus Aminicenantes bacterium JdFR-80 | reverse complement strand
TTTTCATGACCGTTTTTGCCTCCAAGATTCTTTAGAACTTCTTTCTTGCCAAATTTGGCATAAAGATTTAATCACAAAATAAAGAAAAAGGTCAAAAACCAATTATTCTTAGTCTAATGGAGTCGAATTGTTGTCTATATGTTGCAGTTATTAGAGTTGTGGGGGGCCGGGACAAGTTGTCCTCTCAGTTGTCTGGGCCTCTTCCGGGGGCATCGGGGTCGGGGGCGTCGGGCATCGGGGTCGGGCCGCAGCAACTCCTTTATTATCAATTAGTTAATCCTATTTTTTGCACCAAAATAAGCCCTATAACGCGATTTTCGCCCCCCAAAATTGCCTTTAAGCCCCCCGATCTTAGCGAGAGGGAATCCCTTGGCGAAAAGTATTTCTTAATCGTGGGGACAAAAAAAGGGAAAAAATCAGCCAATGAATGAGTGGGGAAAGGGAAGCCCCCTAAAATCTTGAGGGGATGAGAAGACGGCTCGCCTTATCCTACTAATTTGAAAGAGCCCTAGAAGGTGGGCGTAAAGAAAAAACATGGCGGAACGATAAAGAAAGGAGTATAATAAGTCTAAATTAGTTAGAAAGAAGGAGGAGGAAATGGCGAAGAAAGTATTATTTCTGTTTCTGGTTATCTTGGTTTTGATGTGGGTCTTGACCGGATGTGCCAAAAAAGAGGAAAAAGCTGAACAAGAAGCCACTCAGGTAGCTCAACAGGCTCCTGAAGAGGTAGAAGAGATTGCGGTGGAACTACCAGAAGCCGTGGCTCAGGTGGTCAAGGAAAAATTTCCGGAAGCTCAAATTGCTGAGGTAGAAACAGAGGAGAAAGCAGGCCTTACTCTCTATGACATTGAATTTAAGGACAATAAAGGTGAACTAGAAGTCACTGCTGAGGGGCAGATAATTGAAATAGCCACCATTATTACCCTGGAAGAACTTCCTGAAGGTGCGGCTCAAGCCATTCAGAAGGCCGCCGAAGGAGCCACCATTAAACGAGTCGAGAAAGAAGAGGTTTTGGCCAAGATAAATGAAGCCGGCGAAATAACCAAAGTTGACCCTCCCCAGGTACTTTTTGAGGCCGAGCTGGTTAAAGAGGGCCAGACTGGAGAAATCGTTGTAACTGCTGATGGAAAAATAGTGGAAGAGTTGAAGTGGGAGGCTGAAGAAGAAACGGAAAAAGAGGTCAAAGAGGAAAAAGAAGAAAAGTAAATAAATCCTCTAGCTGTTTTCAATTTAATAAAAAGGAAAGAGGCTAATTCTGTTTTTTGTGGGAGGAAGCTTTTGTGTTCTCAGGAGGAGAGTTGGCGATAGAAAGAAGCTGTGCTTTATGAAATAATATAGCAGAAGATAAAGAAGATATGCGAAGAGAAAAAGATGCCTGCCTATCGACCAACTAATCAATTAGATAGTTAATCTGTTGTTTAGATTTATTTCTCTGAGGGTTTCTATGACATTTCTTCCCAATATTTTTCATAGACCGCTTTAGCTATTTGGATATCTTGGACAGCTACACCGGTCAGATCGGCGATAGTCAATTGATTATTAGTCTGCCGTCTTAATTGGGGCTGCTGAATTATTTCTCCCAGTTCAACTATTTTTCCAAGAGAAAGAGTGCCCTGGCGGAGCGCCTGGAAAACTTCGCCTCGTGATTGAGCCTGACTCCGGCTGTCAACGACCACCACATCTGCTCGGGCTAGAATTTGCGGGTCCAGTTCTTGTTTCTCCGGAGTGTCGGCACCTACAGCGGTAATATGGGTGCCTGGCTGAATGTCCGATAAATAAAGTAATGGTTTTTTAGATGGAGTGGCTGTAATTATCAAATTACAGGTGGCGGCTACCTCTGAAGCACTTTCCGCTACAGAGACCTCATAACCCTGATTTTCCATCTCTTCTTTGAAGCCAGCCCTTGCTTCTGGACTTATATCCCAAACATAAACTCGGCTGCAGGCAATGATATTTTTTAGCATAGTTAATTGAAGGCGGCCTTGCGTTCCCGCCCCTAAAAGGCCGATGGCTTTGACCGGAGAAGGAGCCAGGTATTTAGCCACTACTGCACCGGCAGCGCCAGTCCTAATATTAGTTAAATGTCCTTCATCCAAAAGGATGCCAAGAAGACGACCTGTCTGTTGACTAAATAACAGCATTAATCCGTCATAATTGGGCAATCCCAGCCGGTAATTTTCGTAAAACCCGGAAGCAATCTTCACCACATAGTAATCATTGCCTTTGATGTAACCATATTTAATATGCATATCTCCGGGGGGTTGATTGAAAATAAGTTCTCCCACAGGCGGGACCACTGTCTTTCCCTGAGAGTAGGCCACAAAGCCATCTTCAATAGATTGAATGGGGTCCAATCTTTTAACTAGCTGAAGAATTTGAGAAAGAGTTAAAATTAGGGGTTCTTTCTTGGACTGATTGAGTTTATTGTCTCTCCTCAAGTTTTACCTCCATCTCTAAACTAGAGTTATCCTAAAACAACCTATCACTTAGAGCAAGTCAAGAGAATTTTTTATTGCCAGAAGACGAGAAAATATGCGAGGATGAGAAAGCGAAGATACTATAAAGGATAATGGAGATGAAGCGGCGGGAATTTTGTCAATCTTTCGGTTGCTTAACCCTCTGGTGGTCAGCGGGGGGTTTAGCTTTTCGGCCCAGCTTTATCGACCAAAAGATTCAGGAGGAAAAAATGGCGGGAAAAATCATTAAAGTGGAGGCTAAAGTTATCAGTCATAAAGGCACTTGCGCTTTGGGACATAAGGTTGGGGATGTAGTTGAGTTTACAGAAACAGGTGTTAAGGGCAAAATTTGCTTCCATGCTCTTTATAGTATGTTGCCCGCGGTTTTTGCCATGATGTTTGAAGCTCGTTTTCCCTGGTTGAGCAATCCTGACGTGAAGACCCATGCCTGTCCGGATGCTGCTAATCCTGTGGTGTTTGAAATTACTCGTATCAGGGAGAAATAGTTATCTGGGACTCATCGTCTTCTTAAGAGAAAACGTTAACCAACAATTTAAGGACTTCTAGGCTGGAGCTTCAATTAGTTTTCATTGGAACAAAGCCTTAGTGGCTCGGAGCGCAGGCTGGAAGATAAGCTAACCCGGTGAATTTTGCTGCCAAAAAGGAATTATTGCTTTTTGGGATAAGCTAATTGGGGGTCGATTTTGTAAGTATAGGGAAGGTGCCGGTTTTTCCAGCCGTTGACCGTTCGGAGGCCCTGCTCGTCCTTTTTACCTTCGAAGCCTTCTTTGATATTGATCACGTGAGTAAAACTTGCCTCCAGAGCCAATCGGGCAGCTTTTAAACTCCGACCGCCACTCCGGCAAATGAAAAGGAGGAGGTCATTCGGTTTGAAACGGCTTTTAAGGTCTTCGATAAAGTCTTCATTGGGGATGAGTTTATGGGTCCGTTCATCCCAGAACCGCAG
>MTOP01000046.1 GCA_002010725.1 Candidatus Aminicenantes bacterium JdFR-80 | reverse complement strand
CGAAGGCCCGGAAAAGCATCCTTTTCACCGTCCCCTCGGAAACCCCCATATCCTCGGCGATTTCCCGGATGGTGAATCCCTGGTAGTGCCGGAGGATAAAGACCATCCGTTGTTTTGGGGGGAGCTTCTCCAAGTAGTTTTCAATTTTATCTTTAAGGGCCTGCAGCTGCCCGACGGATTCAGGGTTTTTGGCCAGATGGTTCGCTGGAGAGTTGGTGAGTTGGGTTTGAGCCCAGTTGGATTCTTTTTTCTGCCGGGATTGGTGGCGGCGCAGAAGATCGAGGCAACAGTTAATACTGATCCGGGTGAGCCAGCCGGAGAAATTCATCCCTTTATTCAGATTAAAGGAGGGCAAAGCCTGATAGGCCTTGATAAATGTTTCCTGAAGGATATCTTCGGCATCCTGGGTGTTTCTTAAATAGGAGTAAGCAATAGCCATAACTTTTTGCCTGTGAAGCTCAAATAGATGGCGGAAGGCTTCGGTTTGGCCCTGCCGGGCGAGTTCGATCAATCTGGATTCCTCCATCCTTTCTCAACCATTATAACGGATTGACTCCTCATTAGGTTGACAAAAAATGGTGGACTGTAACTTTCAAGGGTCAGGTCTCCACATTTAACATTAGCTCTGCCGAGAAGCTTTTTTATTTGACTATTTGAAGAAGGGCAAAGAAGTTCTAGTACTCCTTTTTCCTGACAATCAAAATTGTTTTCGGGATACTCAAAATTGCGGTTGATNGGTGNAACGAGATAAGTTCTCTGGTAGATGATATTATTTAAAGATTCAGCTTAATAAATCTTAGTGAATATGGAACGGAAGGGAAAACAGGTTGGAAAGCCGGTTTGAAGATGGAAATGTTCATCATTTTTGTCAAATGTGAGCCTGACCCCGTATCTTACCCAAAACCATTGATCGGAAAACCAGTTGGTTTTTCTCTCTTTACGCCACCGCGGTTTTGTCTTATTATTCTATAACGGAGTAAAACTGATGAAGATAATCTGTGATTCAATTTCCCTGACTACCCGGGGATATAATGATGTGATTGATTTAACCGGCCTTATTCAGGATAAACTCACAGCCCTAGGTTTGAGCGAGGGTCAGGTGACGATTTTTGTGCCCGGTTCCACCGGGGGTGTGACCACCATTGAGTACGAAAGCGGTTTAGTTAAAGACCTGGCCGAAGCTCTGGAGAGAGTGGCGCCCCAAGGTCAGGNTTATCACCATGATGCCCGCTGGGGCGATGGTAATGGTTTTTCCCACGTTCGAGCTGCTCTGGTAGGCCCATCGTTGACGGTGCCCTTTCAGCAAGGGAGGCTCCTCTTGGGAACCTGGCAGCAAATTGTGTTTATTGATTTTGATAACCGCCAGCGTCGCCGCCAGTTAGTGGTCCAGTTTATCGGAGAGTAGCCTTTTGCTTTAAGGCAGACGGAGTGAGGGGTCAAGAGAAGAGATGGATAATCCGCCAGGAGAGNGAAAGATGATAAGTAGCCAGGCTCGAAAGGATGGGAAAAGCCACTGGNAGGCGGGGCTTTCANTCAATAGAGCCCGTGAGAGGCAGGGAAGAGGTCAAAGCTGGATTTATTAAATAAATGTTGACGAAATATTATTAATGAAATAATTTGTAAACAGAATATTATTAACNATGGATTTAAAAGATAAATTGGAACGGATCCGCCGGGAAAGAGAAGCTCGTTCCCGGACCCAGATGATTAGAGAAGCCTGGGATAAGCTCCAGGCGGATGATTCGCTGACTACCCGAGAAAAACTAGAAAAGTTGATTCGCTTAACCCAGGAACAAAAGCCAGCCCCCCAACAGCCAATCCCTNCCTCCTCACCTCCCGCCCCCTCTCTGGAAAAGCAAATTCAGGAACCATTGCGGATATTTGAAAACACCTATCCCTTGAGCACTCGCTACGGTCAGGTGGAGATTGCCGCCGGTTTGCGAATCGAAGGCCGGGTGCTGGCCTGTTTAAGCCAGGAGGAGGCTTTTACAGAGCTGGACCTGAGCACCGCCCTCTTCATTGACCTGGAAACCACCGGCCTTTCCGGCGGCACTGGGGTGGTGCCGTTTTTAGTTGGCCTGGGATTTTATCAGCAAGATTCATTCCGGATTGTTCAATTTTTCCTCGGCGACCTGGCTGAAGAAGAACGGATGATCGGTGAGCTCTCCCGCTTTTTTAGAGAAATGGATTTTCAGTCGGTGGTCACTTTTAATGGTAAAGCTTTTGACCTGCCGTTGCTGGAGACGAGGTTCATTCTCTATCGCACACCCTTTCATCTAGGAAGTTTGCCCCATCTGGATTTTCTTTTTCCGGCCCGAAGCTTATGGAAGCATAAACTGGCCAGTTGTCGGCTCTTTCATTTGGCCAGGGAGGTCGTCCTCACGGATCGAGCCGAAGATATTCCTTCGGCCGAGATTCCCTGGCGTTATTTCCAGTATCTTCAGAGCGGCCATTTCGGTTGGATTGAACCGATTATTTATCATAATGAAGAAGACCTGCTCTCCCTCCTGGGGGTGGTTATCGCCGGAGCGGCCGTTATCGCCGAGGATGAAAGTTTCTGCCCCTTGGATGCCATGGACTTTTTCGGGGCGGGCAAGATTTTCGAGAGAAGGGGTGATGTGGAAAAATCGATTAATTTTTTTCAGCGAGCCCTCAATGGCCGCCTGACCGATGAGGTTTCTCTCGAGGCGCGGCGTCGGCTGTCTCTTTATTTCAAGCGAAACGGTGAGCTGGAGAAGGCCGTGCCTCTCTGGCAGGAGATGGCCGCCAGTCGCCAGGTGACCTCACATGTGCTTTTTTCTCTGCGGGAACTGGCCATGTATTTTGAACATCATCTCAAGGATTATGAGCAGGCCAAACGGGTCAGTGAGGAGGGGTTAGCCTGTGCCTTGGAGATAGCTTCGCGGCGTTTCCAGCAGGACTTTGAATATCGCTTGGCTCGCCTAAGGCGTAAACTTAGCTCAAAGCCGGAATAAATAGAGGAAATATTTGTTTCCCCCTTTCCTTCTAGAACAGGCATCCAATGTCGCCCAGAATAAAAAATTTTTTATTAGAAGAATCTCCTGAGTCTTGAGATTTTCTCTGGCAAATAGTAAAAAGAACCCTAAAGGTATGGAGGTAGAGAGAGTCAGCATTAAGATTCTCCCTACTCATTCTGGTATTTAAAAGAGGTGGGTCATGAAGGCTATGGTTTTGGAAAAATTTGCTCCGATAGAGGAAAAACCTCTGGTCTTTAAAGANATTCCNCCACCTCACCCGGAAGAAGATGAAATTTTGGTTGAAGTTTCAGTGTGTGGAGTCTGCCATACGGATTTGCACACGGTNGAGGGAGACCTCCCTCAGGTTAAATTACCCCTTATNCCTGGGCATCAAGTTATTGGTCGGGTGAGGGAGCTCGGCTCCCGAGCCAGCCGCTTTTCCCTCGGTGACCGGGTGGGTATCGCCTGGCTTTACTCCACCGA
>MTOP01000058.1 GCA_002010725.1 Candidatus Aminicenantes bacterium JdFR-80 | reverse complement strand
TATGAAGCAGGAGATTCTCTTGATGAAGTAACTGAAAAAGTTTCAGATTTTGGGCTTATTCTCACAAAAAAAGCAGTTCGAAATATGATTAGGGATGTAAGGAGGGAGGAATATGTCTAAAAATGTGAGGTTCGTAATTCCTGATAGATTAACCAATACTCCTGTAAGACTCTCCATTATTCTTGAAAGGAAATTGTATGAGGAGGCTGAACAAGTTGCAGATATTCTTAGGAAGGGGACGATTCAAAATCTCATAACCTTCTTACTTGAACAGATCGTCGAGGAGTTAAAGGCTGAAGGGTTTGATGTAAAACCTTCTTGGGAGGTGGGGAGAAAGTGAGCGGATCCTGTGAGATTTGCGGAAAAGCTTCAGAAAAACTCCACACCCATCACATATCTTACAAAATGGATGTAACTGTTGAGCTATGCCCTCAATGCCATTGTAAAGTTCATAAGTCTCCTGACGATTATCCACTTTTCAGGAAATATGATGATTGGATTAACTCTAAAAAGAGAGGAAAATCAGAAATCTGCAAATGTGGGCAATTCATGAGGGCTATTTTCGTTAAATACCAATATTGTAAAAAAGCCACAATGAGGAGAATTGGATGGATTTGTTTGAGCTGTCAAGCAATTAAAATCATTGAAGTTCTACCGTTTTTCTTGCATCTTAAGGGGCAGAAAACCAGAGGTAAACATCAAAATTGTGCCATTTGTGGAAATAATATGAAGAGAATATACATTAGACGCCAAATCAATGGTTCAGCTACATGGAAGGTTGCAGGCTGGNTCTGTCTGGATTGTTTTCATGTTGATCTTGAAGGAGTTGAGGATAGGGGGGTTTTAGAATGATGGTAAAGCAAAGGAAGAAGAGAGAGAAGGTAGTTAAATTACTTCTGGAGGTCTATGTAAAAGAAGATCTTGATGTTATGGAAGTTGCAATAGCAATTGGTAGATTACTCAAAGAGCTCGATAACAAATTCGATTATGGAGTTTACTATGGTATTGAAGAAGATATTTTCGATTGCAAGGCACAGATGGAAGAGGGAGCGGAAGAATGGGATGACGAAGATGAGGAGAAGATTCCACCAAATAACCACTTTGAGTTTAAAGAAGTGCAGTAATTGAGTATAACAATAGTGTGGAGGATCCTCCCAAAAATCTTTTTGAATTAAAGGGGGTGCAGTAATTGAGTATAATAATAGGTTTTGATGGATCCTCAGGTGGGGGTAAAACAACCCTCATAAACGAGCTTACAAAAATCCTTGAGAAAGAAGGCTATGATGTCGGGGTTGTTCAGGAAGTTGGGAGAGAGGTTTTCAAGGAGTTTAAGAAAAAAGGGTTCACAAGCCTTACAGAATTAAGAGAAAGCTCTAAACTCATAGAATTTCAAAGAAAATGCTTGATAGAACATTACTTGAAAGAAGACATCATGTTATCTAACCACGAGATAGTTTTAAGCGATAGAACACTTTTCGGCAATGAATTCTTCACTCTCTTTTACTGTAACAAGGATTTCAAAACCCTAAACGAATATTTCAACAAACTGGAGGAGTATATAAGAGTTAGGAAACTAACTCACGGGAAAATCTATGATGCTATTGTGATAACTCCACCACTACCTAATAACATTGATGTTGATGATGGGTTCAGAACACCAGATCTCCCATACAGAGAGATTCAAGCATTTGTGATTAAGCAATTGGCTGAAGCCTATGTGGATCCAATCATTGAACTTAAAACCCATGATTTGGATGAACGGATTAATTTAGTTAAACCTCTGATTGATTATTTAGTTGTTAGAGAGTTGATTTGTTGATTTTTTTTTATTTTGTTGATTTGTTGAGTAGATGAATAACTAAAAAGTTGATTCAACTCAGATTCAACACGAATTGTAAAAGAGCTATCAATCAACACTTATCAACATGGAGGAAGTTGATAAGAAAAATGTTGTTTGTTTAAATTGTGGGCATACATGGGAAACTAACGCAAAAAGACCACAATGCTCGATCTGCAAATCTGTAAGGGTTGAAGAAGTTGATAAGGTTGATAAGGTTGATTCTGCCAATGTTGAGGCTAATGTTGATGTTGAATCAACAGATTCAGCAAGTGTTGATGATTTCTTTGAGCTGGATGATTCAGCAATCAACAAGTTGATAGAGGATAAACCTAAAAAGAAGAGCAAGAGAAAGAAGAATAAAGAAAAAGAAAAGAGGGATGAGCAGAAGAATAATGAAGCAAGAGAAGAAGAAATAGGGGAGAAAAAAGGATTTTCAGCAAAATTTTCAATCAAAAGAGGGTTTAAAGCGATAGGATCCAAAGTTGGAACAGGGGTAATAGCGGTAGGTGTTCTATTTCTGTTCTTGATCTTCATTCTGAGAGGGATTGGAGAAAGAAAGAGCAAGAAAATGATCCAAGATGTTGATGTGCAAGATCAAGGATTCGATCCATACTCAGCTTTAGGGTGAAGATTTATGTTCGGATCCTTCAAAGCTTTGAATCAGGTGATGGAGCAGATAACATCATTCCTTGAAAGAGATGATGTTAAACAGAAATTGAAGGAGGAAGGAATTAAGGGAAAGCTTGAGATTGAGGGTTATCAGATCTATTTTTTGATCAAGAAGGAGGAAGATAGATGAATGATGAGGAAATCTTTGAGCAGTTGAATAAAGATATTACTCCAGATCTGGAGTTAAAGGCTGAGGGTTCATCAGAGAGAACAGATGCAATCAGAGAAGGAGAGGAAGAAGTTGATGAAATTGAGATTCCTGACTCCCCTCATCCTCTTACTGAAATGCTTGATATGACAATCAAATATACTGATGAGCATGCTGAAAAGCTTAGAAATCAAGGGATAGATGTTCCTGAAGTAAATCAACCGTTATGGGAGAATTTCGGCAAACCTTTGCTGAATAGAGCATTTTGGTATTATCTCCCTGAGAGTGATGGGATGGATGATCCTAAGGTTGCTCTTGTTGTGGGGGGAGGTTTAACAGCTTTTGCGGTTGCACCAGCATTAATAGGTATAGTAAGGTATTACAGATCTCAGGATAAGGAGAGAAAGAGGATCCAGAACGATAGACCTAAAACAGTTAAACAAGCTCAAAAAGAGATGATTAAAGAGGTTGCAAAGGAATCTGAAGATGAGAAACAAAAGCAGATTGAACAGGCTATTCAGGAAAGCCCATATCTTAAGAGGATTAAATATGAGGAGTTTGCAGGAATATAATTTATAATCTTTTATTTATCCGTCGGAATCCGAGGGGTGATGCGGTGAGTGATTACAAGTTCCTTGATAATGTCCACATGATGGTATCTGCTCCGANGATTGGTGGTGGAAAAAGTTATTTCGTTGGCTGGATGGCTGAAAAGCTCTATGAAGCGAGAAAGAGGTTCATAATTCTGGATACAAAAACAAAGAATCATATTGCTGATTGCGTTGAAAAACCTGAAGCTCCTTAAAATCAAACCAAACACCCAATACGATTATTGGAAACTCGTCAATTACGATCAAATACTATGCATTCCCACCGAA
>MTOP01000028.1 GCA_002010725.1 Candidatus Aminicenantes bacterium JdFR-80 | reverse complement strand
GAGATAATTAATAAACGGTTTTTTAGGACGCCTGCGTTGGAGCCAGCCAAGAAAAATCTTTCCCACTAACCAATGAACAAGGGTTGCCACAAAGAAGGGCAGCAAAAACAAAATAATTTGGCCAACGGGCGAAAAAATAAAAGAAAAAGTAGCGTTCATTTTGATTTTAAATTTACCGACGTCCTTACTTTTATATTACAATCCTGACTTTATAGCAACCAAGGAAACGCGGGCCATCAAAAAATGGGCCTCATTTCTTAACATTTAACACTGAGAGCAAGCTCTTAGAAAAATCCTGAGCACACGTCATATATAAAGACGAAACTCCACCTACTAGCCTTAGAGTCTATTTTCGGGTCCAAAAATCACGTTTAAGAGTGATCAGCGACAATTATATTTCCTGGTTAACGACAATTAAAATTCCCGTTTTCAGGGTCACTCAGATATACTATCCAGGACAAGGAGGACTGGATGGTAACAGATCACCAAGTGAGGAGATTAATGGGATTACGAAACACAGAGAAAACATTAGCGAATGCAGCCTCTAAGGCTGGGATGGACGAGAAGACGGCCCGCAAGTACTTACGACTTGGGCAGTTGCCTTCTCAGGTGAAGGAGATTCATACGTGGCGGACAAGGAAAGATCCATTCGAGAGGATATGGGATGAAGCCAAAAGTTATTTAGCATTAAATCCAGGACTTGAAGCTAAGAGTTTATTTGAGCATTTTCAGCGTGAGAATCCGGGGGAATTTTCTGACAGCCAGTTGCGGACCTTCCAGAGGAGAGTCAAGCGTTGGCGGGCCTTAGAGGGACCGGCCAAGGAGGTGTATTTTCCCCAGGTTCATAAACCTGGCCAATTATGCCAGAGTGATTATACCTGTATGAATTCCCTGGGTGTCACGATTCATGGACAGCGATTTGACCATTTGCTATATCATTTTGGGCTCACTTATTCCAACTGGGAAACGGGAACTTTATGCTTTTCTGAGAGCTTTGAGAGTCTGAGTCAGGGATTTCAGAATGCCCTGTGGAAGCTGGGAGGTGTTCCCAGGCGACACAGGACTGACAGGTTATCGGCAGCAGTTCATAAGGAATGCCATCCTGAGCAATTTACAGCTCGCTATCAGGCATTGCTCCGCCATTATGGGATAGAAGGAGCTAAGATCCGGGCTGGAGAGGCTCATGACAACGGTGATATTGAGCAGCGACACCACCGGTTTAAGAGGGCTCTGGAACAGGCGTTGATACTTCGAGGCAACCGGGACTTTGAGAGCCGGCAGGCCTACGAGGCCTTTCTGCAGAAGCTTTTTGGGCAACTCAATGCGGGCAGGTAGCAGCACCTTGAAGAGGAACTCAAGCTCATGGGCCGTCTTCCTGAGAGAAGGCTAGATGATTTTCGTTGGCTTCAACTCAGGGTTGGGCCTTCCAGTACTATAAATGTAGCTCATAATGTCTATTCTGTTCACAGCCGGTTGAAGGGAGAGACTGTCAGGGTCAAGCTTTATGGGGAATATTTTGAGCTCTTTTACGGGCAGAAAAAAATAGAGAGGATACCAAGGCTGCGTGGGCAGGGGCGACATTTTATCCAGTACCGCCATATTATCGAAACTCTGGTGAGAAAGCCAGGAGCATTTGAGAACTATCGATACAGAGACGACCTTTTTCCTACCATTCGTTTCCGGATGGCCTACGATTATTTGCGAGAGAATAGAGCTGGGAAAGCAGCCAAAGAATACCTGAAGATCTTATATTTGGCGGCCAGAGAGACAGAAAGCGGAGTGGATAAAGCATTGAGATGGCTTTTTGAGAATGGCCGCCCCATATCGCCTGAAGCTGTAAAAGAGATGCTGGAGACAGATAACGACCTCGATCCTCACCAGGAAGTTAATGTGGAGGAGGTTTCGCTCTCTCAGTATGATGAACTTCTCCGAGGCTGGAAAACCCAAGAGGTGGCTTATGAACAACAGTCATAAGACAAAATTAGAGGCTTGTTGTAAGAGTCTTCATCTTCCTGGGATTAAGGCCTATTATGAGGAGCTTAGCCGGGTAGCAGAACAGGAGACAATGCGCTATGAGGAGTATCTTCTGGAGCTTCTGCTAAGAGAATGTGAGGTAAGATATAATAACCGCATAGCGCGGCTTCTCAGGGAATCGAGATTACCCCTGGAGAAAAACCTTCATAACTTTGAGCTGAAAAGACTTCCTTATAAGCTCCAACATCAGGTTAAAGCTCTTCTGGAGGGGAGCTTTGTTGAGAGGAGTGAAAATGTGCTGGCTTTTGGTAATCCTGGAAGTGGTAAGACTCATCTGCTTTCGGCTATAGGAGGCGAACTTATCCATCAAAACCGAAGAGTCTTTTATACCACCTGCAGCCTGCTGGTTGAGGAGTTATTGCGGGCAAAAAGGGAGCTGGAGTTGAAGAGAGTGCTGAAAAGATTTTCCCGTTTTGAGGTCCTCATTATTGATGATTTTGGCTATGTCAAGCAAGAGCGAGAAGAGATGGAAGTGCTTTTCACGCTTATGAATTACCGCTATGAGAGAGGCAGTATCATGATCGCCTCGAATCTACCCTTTTCAAAATGGGAAGTAATCTTTAAAGACCCGATGATAACCGCCGCGGCCATAGATCGATTGGTACATCACAGTGTGATCCTGGAGATGAATATTCCAAGCTATCGAATGGAAGAGGCAAAAAAAGTCAAAAAAGGAGGAAGGCTAACATATGACTCTAACTGAGATCGTCGCTTGTAGAGCCTTTGAGAGCCCCGTTTTTGAAAGCTTATTAGCTATAATTAATGTTGGTCATGAAAACGGGAATTTTAATTGTCGTTGGAGGAAAAAAATAGTTGACGTTAGTCATAAGAGCTTATTTTCGGGGGTAAAAAGGTGTTAACTTACTGAAAATAAACAAGTTGTTGCGGCCCGACCCCATGACTATGTGAAACTTGCTGCGGCCAGACCCAATGACTAAGACACCCCATGACTATGACTAGACTCCACCCATGACTAGACCCCATGACTACGAACACAATATTCCTTAAAAGATAATCCAAATCTCTCGCCCCCCACCTCATCCCCTATTTAAACTTTTATCACCAGATTATCGCGAGCAAACCGAGTAGAGGAAAATTCTCTCCGGGCTCGCTTTTCCATTTCAGCAATCCGGCGGTCGTCATAATCGGGGTTTAAATGGGCCAGCACAAGTTCACCGACCTGAGCCTCGCGGGCTAACTTCGTTCCGTAAAGCCAGGTGCTATGGCCCCACCCTTGATAGCGGGGATAATCTTCGGGAGTAAACATGGCATCATATATAAGGAGGTCAGCCCCCTGGGCGAAATTAACCAAGGGATCTTGTTGCATATCGGCTGGATGTTCTGTATCGGTGGCCCAAACTAAACTTGTTTCTTTCCCTCCTTCGCCATCCTCTTTGATCCGAAAGGCCAGGCTGCCCTGAGGATGATTGAGGGCTAACGCCGAAACCCGGAAATCACCGACTTCCACCTCTTGCCCGCTCTCTATCTGGCAGAATTCTTTTTGAGATGGAGTCTC
>MTOP01000084.1 GCA_002010725.1 Candidatus Aminicenantes bacterium JdFR-80 | reverse complement strand
ACTTACCTAAAGGTATTAAATTTTCACGACACATAAAATTAAATGTCTCTACCTATGAGTAGACTTTTAATTCTTTTAAATTCAATATGTTAGAGAAAATACATCCAATTTCCAAAAAGTTAAGCAAGTTAGATTGAAAGAAATGGATGGATTCTATTTGAGTATTCTACCGAGATTGGTAGGAATTAATGATGATAATAATTTTATTATATTAGATAATTTTAATGTTAGAAACATATTAGCTTTCAACGAAAATGGAAAAGCTAGAACAAAAATAGGAAGTTATGGAAAAGAGAAGCATCAATATCTGTTTCCAGAATCTCTTTATTATCAAAAAGATAGCAAAGAATATTATATTTACGACGGCGATTTATTGAGAATATTAGTATTTGACAATAATTTTAATTTTAAATTTAACTTTTGTATTCCTCTTTTTCTGGAACAAATAATTGTTACAAAAGAAGGGAGAATTTTTTGTTATACGAGTGGTGTTTCAAATAAGAAAGGTCCGGACAAAGTAATTTATGAATGTACAAGAGAAGGCAAGATTGTAAATAAATTTGCGAAACAGTCAAAAAATTACTGTAAAGCTGGAGAATCAAAAGGGGGAGGAATTGTGTTAAAAGGAGATAACTTGTTTGTTATTACTCCATACGAATATGAAATTAGAAAATATACTCTTGAAGGAAGATTAATAAAAAAAATAGAAAGAAATCCGCCTTTTTATATACCTCCAATAAAAGTAAAAGACATTTCTATTTTAAAAGATTTTAGAAAAAGAAATAATTACCATAAAAGCTGGAGTCATATTAGACAAATATTCTCAATAGGAGAAAATTTTATAGGAGTGGTTTATTTAGAGCCCGGAGGCCCAAGGGCATTTTTAGATATATATGATATAAATCTAAATATTGTGGAAGAAAATATATTAATGCCTGAATATGTAGGAGGACCTGCTGGTATTTTTTCAGATGGAGATTTTGTTTATTTATTAAAAAAAGCGAAATTAAGCTCAAAAAATCAAATTATTCCTCCTTCCATTGAAATTTATAAAAGTAACGTAAAGTGAATTCCTCTAAAAAAGTTTTGATAATTCTTATACTTTTTTTAATAATTATTAACTGCATATTGCTTGTAAAATTAAGAAAAGTTTATTATAAAGCCTTTAACCTGGAAGAGTAAAATAACTTTAACAATTGACGAGCAGCTTTTATTATCGGAGCATAACCTAGAAGGACTTGATTTTTCAAAAGAAATTAACAGATTAAAAATTATTGAAAAAAAATTTAATGAATTTTTTTCAACACCTAACAAATATAAGCTAGTTTTCTATTTTCCAGGTGTGTCTTGTAGAAGATGTCTAAACATGGAGATGAGGATTTTTAATATTTATAAAGGAATTCTAGATAAAAACACCGTCAATGTAATAATTATTTTTTCCGAGATGGCGAAAATAGATTTTCATACTTTAGTTAACCAGTTTAATATAAGAGATAATAGTGTTTTAGTATATAATAAACAACTTTTGCCAAAATTCTTAGAAGAAACTATTTACCCAATAATATTTTTTTTAACAAACACAAATAAAATTATCTATGTAAATTACTCGAATTATTTAAATGAAAGAAAAAGCGAAGAATTTTATAAAAAAATCATTTCAATTATTAATAACCAATTTTGTTATTAGAAGTGAAGTATAAATTTCTTCTCATCATTATTATTTCTATTTTTATTTATAATTGTGAAAAGGAAACAATTAAATCTTCTTCCCTGAGTGATGAATATGTTAGAAAGTTAAAGAGATCGGATACCGTTGAGGATGTTTTTTATAAATCAGCTAAGATTAAATTAAACTTAACCCCAGAAAGCTCTTTTGGCTATATTACTGATTTTGAAGTCGATTCTGTAGGTAACTTTATTATTGCCGACGGATGGATGACAAGACAAGTATATGTTTTCTCCTCCAAAGGTCAATTTTTGAAAATTCTGGGAAAAAGAGGATTAGGGCCCGCAGAGTATCAAACGCCTGTCAGTATTGAAATTGATAAAGGCGGCAATATATGGGTATCAGATTATACCAGCAATAAAGTTATCATCTATGATGATTGTTTCCAATTTACTAAATACATAATTTTCAAACCACGAATTAAATACTATATCCACCTTAATAGTAAGGGATGGGTATATTCATATCTAGGACAATTGTATTTTAGAAATAAAGAGCAAGATTTAATATATCTATATAACACTCAAGGACAACTCATAAAATCTTTTGCGCCAATGCTTAATGAAATCCGCAATGTTAATTTCAGCGTAATACAAGATGGAATGGCCATTGATAAAGATGACTATATTTATGAAATGAGCCCTATATTTTATAAAATTCGCAAATATGATCCAGAAGGAGTATTCATTAAATCTTTCCCCAGGAATCCAATAAATTTCAGTTTAAATAGAAAAAATCCACTTATATTAAATGGCCCTTTTTATTTAGAAAGAGGATTAATAATTTCTCAAATTAAAAATAGGATAGATATATTTGATACGGAGGGAAACTATATTATAAGTTTGCCGTTTAGATTCAAGATTGTCTCAACTAAAGAAAATAAAATGTATGTAATTTGTGAATCAGAGAAAAGCGAAGAAATTATAAACAGTAACCCCGAAATAATTTGTTATGAGTTAAAAATATAATTTTTTACATTATTCTTAAATGAAGCGAATTTGAACACTCTAAACAATCGTTTTTTATAATGGTCTTGCTAATTTGGACCAAAACGGGTCGCAATTTAAGGTGTTGAACTACTCCCCAAAAACTGGACAATGCAATAAGGTGATAATTTTAGCTGCCATAACTTCAAAGGAGGTATGGGGAAGTGGTCAATATGAGAAAAAGATATGATGCAGCACTTCGGGCAAGGTGGCTTTGGAAGCAGTTAAAGGGGAGAAGAGCATGGCTGAACTGTCCAGCACGTTTGGGGTTCATCCCAATCAGATCAGCCGATGGAAAAGGCAGGTTCTTGAATTTCTTCCGGAGCTATTTACCGACAGAAGGAGGAAGAAAGACAAGCAAACGCAGGAGCTTATATCGGAGCTTTACCAGCAGATTGGCAATTGAAAGTTGAGCTTGACTGGCTTAAAAAAAAAATCTCAAAAGTTGGGGTGATGAAGAAAAGGAAAGAAGTAGAGCCAGGGAATCCAAGGATTTCATTATCCCGCCAGTGTGAGCTTCTCGGGCTGAATCGTTCTTCCTATATTATCGTTCTTGCCGGGATGTCAATGGTCATTGAATTTTTACCCATTTTGGTCATTGAAAATTTACCCACCCTTTAATTTTTTCATGACAATTGAGTCTCTCTTTCTTTTACCAGGCCGGCCTTAACCTTCTCCTTGAGCCGATAAGAATTACCCTTGATGTTAATAGTTGTGGAATGATGGAGGAGACGGTCAAGAATAGCTGTGGCAATAACTAGGTCACCAAAGATTTCATTCCATTGGGAGAAACTGCGGTTAGAAGTAAGGATCATGGCTCCTTTCTCATAACGGCGCGAGACGAGCTGGAAGAAAAGGTGAGCACCCTAGTTAGGGAGACAGGCAAGAAGCTTTCTGGGGGCGTGAAGCAGAAGATTGCCATCGCCCGGGCACTTTTAAGAAAAGCAGATATATTAATCTTTGATGAGGCAACCACTCACCTGGATAAAGATTCAGTGCGGCAAA
>MTOP01000100.1 GCA_002010725.1 Candidatus Aminicenantes bacterium JdFR-80 | reverse complement strand
TGGGTAGAGCCCAGCCCTGCCGCCAATCTAACAAAATCGCCAAAAATCGTAAAACCTGGATGATACTATAAAATGGTAATTAAATTCCAGATATTAATGAANATTGCTCCACGACAGACATTAAAATTAAGAATAAAGAAAAAGACCCGGGTCCGGGAGAAGCAANGTAACCCTGTCCAAACNTCCTAACGCCAGGATAGCCCGTTCCAATAATTTCTGCGCGATTAATAAATATAATTTTAATATAATTTTAAAGAAAAAGTATTACCTACTCCACCTATAAGTGAATTTAATTAAAAATATATTTTCCCCTGGGGCACTGAAAAGCTCACCCAAATCTCGTCCCAGCCGTAATTCTCCTGGGTAGGAGTAATCATTTCTGCTTTGAGTCCAAACCAGATAGAAAAAAGAGCCGGGGCGATATTCCCAGCGGAGAACTATCGTTCCTCGTAAAGATTTGTAATTAAAATCAGGATTGGAAAAGGTGAAAGGCTGGGCAGGCCCCAGGCCATCAGGATCGATTCTGTACACTCCTCCAACCAAGTCCACNACTNCCCCACTCTCCTCGTAGANAGTAAAATCTGTACTTTTTGGCCGGGCAAGCTCTTTAAATCGACTATACCGGCCAACAGCGATGAATGGCTGGAGATAAGCTTGAAGGCTTAATTTGGGAGTGAAAATCCAATTAAGCCGGATTTCCGTAGATAAGACTTGCTGGTGAAGACGACCAAAAACGTATCTGGCTCCGAATGTGTCAGTCATCAAGGGATCCTCAATTTTTCTTATCCATTGATATTCAGTAGCTTGTTCTGAATATACAGGAGATATAGAGAGGCTAAAATTGCTTCTTGGTTTCCATCTAAGGCCAAGGCTTTCCGATAGCCCATACGANCCTATAGTCGGCCGACGGTATAAACTTGATGAGACAGAGAAAATCAGTGGCTTTCTTGTATCGGAGGAAAGGCCTAAATTAATTTCGTAACCATGAGGAATNTTGACTAAAGGCCCTCCCCTAGTTAAGGTTTTACTGANGGTTTCTGGATTATAAGCTAGAAGGGAACTGAAGCTCCAGTAATTAAGAAATCTCCCTTTCACTAGAACCAAAAAGCCCTCCCAAGTTTTATTTCCGCCAAAATCGTAGGACTGGAAAGGGCCGGCGGCCACGACTGCTTCTCGAGTGATTTTGGTTGGGTGGGGCCATAAATAGCCGAAGACAAAACTCCAATTAATCAAGTCCGAACCACCGAACTGAAATCCAGCATCATTGGGGTCAAATCCAGGCGATAAGGCACCCAAGGAAAAATTAATCAAAGTTCGCCNTTTTTGCTTGTTGATTTGGAAACGCCCACCCCAGCCCAGCAACGAAGTGGCGTTTTCTTTTAGTNNCAGATGAGAGGCATCAGGACGTTGAAAATAGTGAAGCGAGGATTGTTGGATCTGGAANATGGCTTCTTGCGAGCCGTGAAGATAGGTGCCTCCTANCCACCCACTCAGCACCCAATTGCGGTCTTGGTCAAGAAAAGTCCACCCGTCCAGCGCCAGGGCAAATGCTTTATCGGTAAGGAGAGTAGCCAACGGTTCAAAGCGGAGATCGCGGACTACAGTGGTCGCTAGAATCCCGACCCCGCGATGGCCTTGGTTAAATTCTTTCAAAGAGCGAAATACTCCATAGTAAGTTAAAGGTTCAACTTCTTGCTGAAACCGCTGTCCTTCATAGTCGATCAGGGCGTTTTCGCGAGCGGTGAGGGCGCTGATTAAGCTCATGTTCCAATTCCCTGACATTTTCCCTGAAAGCTTGAAAGCACCTAGGATGGTGGTTCTATCTGGGCTTTTGACGTAGCCTTGATAAGTCACATATCCTTGGGGAGAGCGTCCAATTCTTCGACTGTAGAAAAATCTCGGGCTGGGCCAATTAATATTGAGGCTATAGGCAACTCCACCTCGACCGAATTCACTAAAAATATTGCTGCCTTCAATGAAGAATGGTCTTTTTTCCCGATAATATGTTTCAAAAGCGGTAAGATTGATTACGGCCGGGTCAACTTCGACTTGGCCAAAATCGGGGTTGAAAGTGGCATCTAAAGTTAGGTTGCTTTTTAACCCAAACTTGAGGTCCAAGCCGATGTTTCCCAAGTATTGTTGGCCCGTTTGAAACGGGTTGCCTGGTTCTTCGGGGGAGAAATAAGCCTGGCCAACAGTATAGGGCCAAATTTCCAGGTGGTACCCAGCTTTTATTCCCGAGATTCCTTCCAGCCGAGCAAACCGGGAGACATAGCCAACGTCCTCCTTAGGAATCCAGACGAAAGTATTCCTTTCGTGTTTGCGCTGGATTCTTCGTTCAAAATTGACTCCCCAGACGTAGTTTTCCTGGGGAGGGAAGCGGAGTTGGTCGAAGGGAATTCTTATCTCCACGCTCCATCCCTTATCATCTATTCGGGCCGCCCATTCCCAAACTCCGTCCCAAGTAGAATCTCGATTTAAATCGTTGTAAAGAGTCCAATCACAAATTGAGCCGGCCGGGTTGACGGCAAACATGTAGCCGGAGCGACGATCAAAATAGGGATCCACGGCGAAGATAAACCAGTCTGATTCAACAAAATCGTCTCTTCGCCCTAAACGCGAGGTGATTTCCTGTGGNGAGGAATCATAAAGCCGGNCGGCAACATAAAGGGCATTTTCATCATAAGCAATCCAAACTTCGGTCCTTTCTGATGGCTCTCCTCCATCCACTGGGTCAGATTGGATAAAATCATCCATCCCTTGCCGCTGCCAGACTTCTTCGGATAGCTTGCCATCAATAATTATGGGTGACCTGACTCGAGTAGCTTGCACGACTTTCTCCTTTTTTTCGGGGGAGGAGAAAGTTAAAGCTGCTTGTATTTCGAAGGCTCCCGTTACCAAGAAGAGAAGGATTAAGATTAACTGAAAGCAAAAGTTTTTCTGACGGTTGGTGGTCATCTCTGACTCCTTTCAGTAAAGTCGAGGNTAAATGATAAATTCAGAGCAAGTTTTCTTAAGCGCTTAATGTCCTGTTTGCTGCTCTTCGAAGGTTAATTTTGAACAACTTAAATTNCTCCTTTCTGATTAGATAACTAAAAGAGTTGCTTTCTTTAACCAGAAGTCACTTATACAAACGCAAAATATTTCAAAAAGGTTGATCCTTAGTTATGGGAGAGAAAGGGTTTCAAAAAAACTACTAATGGAAGGATGGCTTTATTGGATGCGAGCGTTATTCCCCTTTTAGAAGAATATCTCCCTCAGAAGCCTTTACTTACTCCCCATTTCGTAATTAGAGCCATTAAAATCTTGACATATATTTTTCAATAATATAGCTTAATTTTACGAAATAAACAGTGAAGTGGTGGGGTGATTCTTCTTTTTAAGNCTCCTTTAATGTTTATTGCCCAAGCTCAGNCCCTTTTTTTCTATCAAGAGAAAAAGGTTAATTTTGTCNTTCCTGCCCGATTTATATTTACATTTCCCCTTAGATCATTTTTTCTCCAATTGACTTTTGTCTTTTTTNGTGCTTGCCTTCTCCTTCTTGCCCCTCCTTTTATTTCTGCCTCCGAAATGGCTGAGATTTCAGCCTGGATGCAATTTGAACGCCTGTCCATTAAGGATGGTCTATCNCAGAGCTCAGCCAATTGTTTTCTCCAGGACAGGCTGGGTTTTTTATGGATTGGCACAGAAGATGGGTTGAATCGCTATGATGGCCTGAGATTTAAAGTTTTTCGTCCTCGAGAGGGAGATGAAAATAGTCTTTCCGATGGCTATATCCTCTGTATGCATGAAGACCACCACGGTAATCTCTGGGTGGGGACTATGTCAGGAGGGTTAAATTTCTATGATCGCCAGCAGGATAAATTCATTCGGTATTTATATCGACCGGAGCCAGACTCATCTCTCCCTGATAATCTTTTTCCCTTTA
>MTOP01000113.1 GCA_002010725.1 Candidatus Aminicenantes bacterium JdFR-80 | reverse complement strand
ACCAGGTACTCATTAGTACGATGAACCAGCGAATTGTATTCTTATCTCTTATTTTAAAAACTCTGCAAGCTTTGCTTTGGCTTCTTTATAAAACGGATTATCAACGGCTTTTGCCTCTTGATAATTTGCCACCGATTCTTTCAAGAATTCAATTGCTTTATCTTTTAAGCCTTTCTCTGCATAGGCAATACCTATCCAATAATTTAAGTGTCCCAAATTTGATTTTGTTAAATTAGGGCTGCCCATAATTGTTTTATTTGCATATTCTATTATTCCGTCAAATACTTTGATAGCTTCTTTTTGTTTCCCCAGTTCTCGCAAACATAAGGCGTAATAATACCGACCTTCCAATGCCCATTCCGATGGCTCGTTTTTTATTCCTTTTTGTAGCGTTTCGTAAGCAAGTTTATCTTCTTTCAATTTTTTATAGGCATTAGCCAGCTTCCAGAGAAGTTTCGTCTCGCCTCTGAGTGATTTGCTATAAGAAACACCGGCCATGCTTCCCACATTTTCAGGGCAAACGAGTGCTTCTTGGTATTCTTTTACTGCTTCTTTTAGTTTNCCTTGTTTAATGTATTTGTCGCCTTTTCTTATATGGGCATCTTTATACCAGTTATACACAGTGTATTCGCCTTCCCAATTATCGAAATGATGGCTTTTGATCAATTCGATAATGCGATCGTCGTTACCCTTCTTAATATATAGAGGTATTAATCCCCTCACAACATATGATGGTTTTACAACTTTTTTAATCGCAGGTTCTAAGTACTTAATACCCTTATCGACTTCTCCGGCGGCAGCTGCTATTTCACCCAGTTCTCTATAATACTGCGCATGATGCGGGTTATATTTTAATCCTCTTTCATACCAGGCAAAAGCTTTATCATAGTCATTATTAAGTTTATACAGCGCACAGCCAATATTTCTGAAAATTACGGTTATAAATTCACTGCGTTTTTTAATATCATTCTTCGGAAGTTGTTCAACGATTTCTACAGCCTTTTTCCAATGCTCTATGGCTTCATCCGCGCGATATTTACTCATGTAAAGGTTACCGATAGCAAAATGGGCAAGCAAATCATCCGGATGCACTTTGATTACATCATTAAGGATAGTAAAAGCTTCGATTCTTGCAGGAAATACATAATCCCAGCTTTTACAATATTTAACTTTATCATAAAGTTCGGCATAATTGCTTTTACCAGCCTTTTTGGAAAAGTAACCAAGGTAATAATAAACCATGGGGAAGATATCATTCCCTTTTACATTGACAATATCTTCAAGAACTTTGCATGCCTCTTCATACAATCCGCATGCAGCATAATCACAAGCAAGTTCAATATAGGAATGCTCATCTAACCGTATATATTTTCTGAAACGTTTAAGAAGTTCTTCATCCTTTGTGNTGTTGTACTTTTCCCAAAGAGATAAAAAATTCGATGGATCATCTTTTAAAATTTTTTCATTAATTTCCAAAGCCTTATTCGTTTCGCCTATTATTCGATAAGCAACTGCGAGTAAATTTTCGGTTTTTGTCGCTCGGCTATTTCGGGCAAGAGATTCATTAAAATGAAATATTGCCTTTTCTAAATTACCAATAGCAAGATTTATTTCTCCCAGAAAATGATGTGAGACTGCATCAGTATCAAACTTTTTTGCAGCAATAGAAAGTTCTTTTATTGCATCTTCAAATTTCTCCTGCCTTTTNTAGATCAATCCCAGGTAATAATGAGGAATTCCCTGATCATCATGGCGCTTAATTGATGCATTGAAATGAGAAACAGCGTCATCCCATTTCCCCCATTTATAATCAATAATACCTAGGGCGTTATGTGCCTGAGAATAGCCCGGGTCAATTTTTAATGCGTGATTAAAATAGTCAATCGCTTCTTGAACTTCTTCAAATCTTAAGCGATTGATGCCTTCAACATAAGCTTCTTCTGCAGTCATCTCAATAATGGGTTTGATCTTTTCGGGATAAATTCCCGGTTTTGGTAATTCTTCTTCGGGAATTGGTTGTTTTTCCACATAATCCAATAGCTTTTCTCCGTTTTCCGATGTTAAGATTACCGAAACCTTGCCATCATCTTTAGAAAATGGAATTTCTTCCGAATAAACAACCCCAGGATTTATGGCGATTACTTTATTTAGAAGCTCTCTCTTACCTGCCTTTACAATCAAAGTAGCGTTTTTAAGCGGCTCATTACTATTTAATAGCACTTCCAGCTTATTATCCTTTTTTAGAATATTCAGAGCTGCTTTTTTAGTGGCAGTTACCAGACCTTTTGTATCGTTTATCGGAAACCAATATTCTTTCCAACAAATTACGGCCTGGGGCGGTAAAAAATGAAAAACGGTTTGCGTTAAAAACAATCCCGAATCTATTTCGTTATAAGGACCGTCATTGTCCGTTAACACCACGCTTGCTGCGTAATGTCCGGCCGGATAATTTCCAAAATCCCAGAATTTTGTACCCTCAAGGATATATCTATCTCCGTAATGAGCAATCCCTTTATTTATTCTATGGTCATAATAACAAAAGTAGTCATCAGTCGGTAGATAGGCGCTCCAGCAAACCGAATGAGGAATATTTTTATGAAAACTAATATTTTTACCTTTAAGCATGGGTTCCACGCTACCATCTGCAATGGGCCACTTGTAAATTTTTGTTCTCCAATGCTCTATCACACGTTGTGCAGGATAAATCATTTGGCAATCATCGTTAACCGGAACAGCTGCAATGGACCACCAATAATAGCGGTGTGGCGTATCACTGCGATTATATAATTTTACGGATTGTTCCACATAATATTTACCCGGATATAGGGTAAAAGTTGCTTTCCATTTCATTCGATATCTTCGTTCAATATCACTGATCACAATAGAGGCGCTTCCGTCCGGATTTTCTTTAAGTGCACAAGTGACTTCCGAAAAAGCCGTCACCGTGTGCGCATAAGGGAAATTCAATTCTATTCCGCCGGAACACCAAGCGCCGCGCATTCCGTAAAGAGCGGGTTTTATTACATGATTTGTATATATTACTTCCCTCTTATTAATTTTATCGTATATNGAATAGACCTTACCCCCCAAAAAGGGAGCCACTGTAACCCGAAGATATTCATTTTCAATATGTAAAACCTTGTACTTTTTATCGGTTTTCTCTCGCGATAATTGATCTTGCATGGTATAGGGGTAAATATGATTATGAGAACTTTGAATGGCATCAAAAAAGGGATATGGATTCTCCGGATAAATCTTATAGGTTGGGATGGTTATTGTTTCTTCCCAAGCCTTTACTTTGTTTTGAGCAAAGCCGGTAGGCGCTATACAAAGTAAAATCGTTATTAATACAAGTAAAATTTTAAAATTTTTCATTTAAAAACTCCTCCTCTTAAATGTTTTGCTGGGTAAAAGTCAACGAGAAATAATATCCCTTAAACTTTAATTTATAATAATTTGCTTTTATGTTGGGCTGGCCGAGCGGGTTTCTTTGGATCAATTTTTCCCTCTAGCCATTTTGAGGAAGTATAAATCAAGCCTTCACATGGGGTCAAGAAGAGGTTGAGGGGGGAGATCTGATAAATTTAAGTTAAGGCCGGATTAGGGCCCTTGGAATCGATTTAATTAATGGCGTTTATTTAATTATCTGCAGATGTATTTGTTTCTTGCCAAAATATTGGTTTATTTCTGTATAGATTAATTAAACAAAATGTTGCTACTATTCCCCAAGCAGCTATCCAGAGTAATTGGCGAGATAATTCGCAATTATGCATCGTCATCGTAAAAATAAAACCTGAGAAAAGATTTATAGAAGCGTGAGCTAAGGCAGGCATCCAGATGCTTTTAGAACGCAAATAAAGCCAGCCTAGAAATATCCCAAGAAATATGGTTCCTATAGGCATGAGTAAGAGGGCGCCTAAAACGGGATGATTTGGAAAATTGTAACCCATTAGTATAATTGGCAAATGCCAATATCCCCAAATTGCTCCTAAGGTTATAAATCCCCAAGTTAAACCATACTTTCTTAACAGTTTTTCTTGTATATATCCTCGCCATCCTAATTCCTCTCCTAAGGTTAATATGCTGCCACCAATCAGAAATATTATGTGTGAAAGGGTAATATTTAAAACGAAGAAAGTTATTGTTTGTTTGTGGTTACCGAGAACCAGGCCTATTTTCGAACTCTCCAGCATTCCATCTTTGAATACAAAAAGCTTATCCGACAGACTACCCAAATTTAATTCTTGAATCAAAAAAGTAAGTCCCAGGGAAACTGCGAGCGGAATAAANATGGCAGGGAAAATGTATTNCCATCTTTTTAGTCCCCAACCAATCTTTCGAAAACCTTTCCTGGTAAAGATGATAAAAAACACGGCAACAATGCCGGGAATCCACATTAGGAATGGAAACAGTTTTGATTCGACTCCACCAGTTATATAGATTAGATACTGCCATACGTAGCTAAGAATAAATACAATACCTAAGTACCATAAAATGTTGTTTTTGTTTTTCATAGCACTCCTCACCTTCTTTGTTTGTAATTGCAAATATT
>MTOP01000089.1 GCA_002010725.1 Candidatus Aminicenantes bacterium JdFR-80 | reverse complement strand
ACTTCCACGGCCTTTTTGAAGACCGCCTCCGGATTCTGGGAACTTAAGGTGACTCCACCCGTGGCCTTAGCCAGGTTATAAAAAACGCTGAAAAATTCACCGGTTATTTTAAAATTTTCGTATTGTTGGGGGGCGAACTCGGTGACTTCCATGAGCTGGTTGGACCACTTCACTTTAGTGATGAATAAGAAGTTGAAATGCACGCTGTAATCAGCAAAAAGTCGTTTGATCTTTTGAACATCAAAACGGATGTCTTTAATAAATTGCATTTTCTGTAATTCACTCTGGCCGGTGTCATCAAAGATTTTCTTCATCAGCAACTCTTCTTCTTGGTAAAAGAGGAACAGGTATTTTTGGCCGTCAAAATTTTTCAAAATCTCCCCAAATTTGATTAATTGCTTTTCGTTTAGAAACTTGAGGTTTTTGATTTTATAGAGAATGTCCCGGCCACTTATTCCCGCCCGCCATTGAGAATTCATCACGGCTTTGTAGTCAGAGATTAAATTACGTAGTTCAACATTCACCCGCCAGATATCNTGCCTGATTTTTTCTTTCAATTGTCTGGCTATTGCTTCCCGGGAAAGACGCTGCAGAGCTTCTCCTTTTAAATTATAGGCTCTAATCGGGGTAATAACCGTCAGCTTATCCTGAGACTGAAGGACTTCTTTTATTAAAAAGTCCACCACTTCTTCACACTTGGGAAGAAACTCATTTATCTCAAAAACAAGTACAATCCGCCGGGCTAAGTTGGGTAAGGGGCGGCGGATTTCTTCCTGGCGGCGTTTTTCCACTTCTTGATGGATAATTTGGGTTTTCTTAATTAAGTAAACGGCGGTAATCGGCTGGGGTACTCCATCCTCATAAACCAGGAAGTCCTCTTTGGTTAAATTTCCGACGAATTTCCGGCCCTCAAACACCCGCACCGGTACAGAGATGTTGATAGCTAGCGCCTCTTCTTGATACTTTTGAAAACCAGGGGAAAAGAAAATTGTTATTAGTACAATTTCCCTCCTTCTTCTTTAATTTAAAATTTAAGGGCAACAGATCTGCTTAAATTCATGGCAATGATAGTAGAACCAATCCCAAGTGGTGGTGCATTCAACTAATCACCTTGAGTTGCAACTGCAAGTTTCACAATAAGACTCTAATAGTGTGTAATTCTTACATTTCCGTTGTCCTCCACAGTTATCAATACAGACTTCGCGTACCAGTGTATTGCAGTAAATTCCAGGAGAACAGGGTGTGTTTTCGGCAATTATTTGAGAGTTAGTTAAAAATAAATTCAGTCCAGCAAGAATAACTAGACTCATAAGAATAATTTTTTTCACTTTTCCTCTCCCTTTTATTTTAAGTATATTCCAGTTTATTTTTTAAGNTTTATTTTTGAGAACTCGCAGCAAATTTTCTTCCTTGAGAGTAACTTTCTTTACCAAGGCGGTGAGATCGATCTGCTTTTCTTGATGACTTGGTCTTTTTGGGGAATTGCTATCCAGGTGGTGGAGAGGGCCGCCTGTCCCTCTTTANTGTCTCTAAACACGGTGCGCANCTTATATTGTCCTNGGGAAAGACTTAATTTAATCACCAATTGAGTTGCCGGCAGCTGGCTCCAGAGTAGTTTCCTTTGCTTCATTTGCAGAATATATCCTTTCTCATCCAGAATAAAGATAAGCCATTCTACCTGACCACGCAGAAAATCTTGTTTCTTGAGTCCGGCTAAATTAAGCTCCAGATAAACTTTCCCTTTGCCTCCCTTCAACTCAGTCAGAAAAGCGCGCGAAGGGAATTCAACCAGAGGAAAGTAGGCTGATTGGCCTTCAGTGGCCAGCATAAAAAGATCAAGCTTTTTCTCAAAGTCGGACAACTCGGCATAAGGACGGGGATTGAAATAGCCCTTCTGATAATAGAGACGAAATTTTTCTTTCTTCTCCCCCTGGAGTTTCACTTCGATCTGGTGGTATCGCCCATCCCATTTCTCTTCTACATAATAGCCCAGGACATAGTAGCTTCCGGTTAGCGTTTCCAGGTCATCAACCACTTTGCTGGTAGCGGCAATATTAGGGAAATATCTACCACCTGAGTGGTCAGTTAATATCNGGAGCGAATCATCGCCCCGTTCCCAGGAGGAAGAGCTCAGATAAACTTTATGTCCCTTGGCATTAATGGCATAGACCCGACATCCAGCCGAGGCTAAGGAGCGGGCTAAGTCGGTGAAACGGTCAAAAAGACCTGGTTTTATTTCTTGAAGATTAAATTTATCTGGGGGGGAACGACTNTCATATAAATAATAGCGGGGGGTTCCGCCGGAGATAAGGATAATATCTTTATTGCCCGGCACATAAGTCAGTATTTTCACTAACTCCTCCAGACCATTGACAAAGTTGATAGCCTTTAGTTGGAGCCACTGGCGCTCAATCTCTTCTGTTTGTGAGCCGAGCCAGGAGTCATCCCTAACTTTCTTGAGTTGTTTTGTAGTCGGGATCTCAGTTAATTCCTGGATAATTGCCTTAGCCTTTTGATGGTCAACGGAGGAGAAAAGGTAGAAAACAAGACCTTTATCCCTGGAATAAGCGATTATTGANATTTTATCCTCTGGTCGGAGAGTGTCAATAAACTCCAGGCCCAGTTGCTTGGCTTTCTTTATGCCCCAGAGATCGCTCTGCGAATAATCAAAGAGCAGGAAGAACTGCCGGGCTCTTTCTGAAGAAACGGCCGCCCGAATTGGTTGGACCAAAGCTTTTTCAATCGCTCTTTCTTTGCCCAAAAAGTGGGCTTCAAAGGCGGNAATGTCCACCTGGCGGCCGTCCTCATAAATAATAAAGTCCTCCTTGGTCAAACCCCGTACCGGATTGCCCTCGTCGTCGACCACAATCACGGGAATCAGCTTCAGAGCTACTGTCACCTCATGTTTCTCCTGAGCGAGGGCAGCTCCAGGGAAATTAGAAAGGTAAGCCAGGCAAAAAAATATAATAATAATAATTATGAATTTCTTCATTCTTTAATTCTCTTGTCTCTTACTTGCCTTGCATTAGCTATGAACCATTCCTATATTTATGTCTTAAAAATATAATCAATAAATAAAAACATCATCTCCTTTGTCTGTTTTAATATTAATTAAGTTGTTGCAAACTGCCTAGTATCGTCTTTTTAGAGGGGTCTTTAATCTCAACATCCACTTCTACCGTAAAAAATTTATAATTTGTATAATGATAAGAAGCTTTATATTTAAGCTGTTTCCCACCCTTCCGGGTTATTTTCATAGGATATTCTTCTATAATTAACGGAACAAAATATTCTTCAATTATCTGTTTACTAGGGAATTTTACACCATTTTTTTCCACCCCATATTCGGTAAACCAGTTTATCTCTTTTTCTAAGTTACCTAGTGGGGAAGAGAGTTTTTTGTCTTTTTCATCTAATGGGTCCCATTTTATTTTAGTGATGCTGAAATCATTAACCTTTATCCAGATTGTTCCTTTATAATTATTTATTTTCCGAGGATATTTCGGGATAGCAGAAAGTATTAGGGTTACTCCTCGAGCGGTTTCATCTTGGCCAATGAGTTGATAATTAAAGTGATTTTGCCAATATTTACTTAAAAAACCTACCGGACCGTAAACTAAATATTTGGCCGAAAACCCTTTAATAGAGAAATNGGTCTCTTCTTGGTTTATTTCCTTTCCGTTTTTTCTGATTAATATCCTTTTCTCCAGCGTCTTTACTCCTTTTTTAACCATNTGGTAATCGTAGATATAAGAATTCTCTTCAACTTGATTTAATTTAAAACCAACGACTGGGATCATTAAATCTGCCCCTTTTCTTCTGTAGCCTCTAACCACTTCGTAATGATATATTTTCTCGTTTATTCTCTCTTCACAAACAAAATCAAAGGCCATTTTTTTTACTTTCTCACAATAGGAAGCTGCCTTCTCCAAGACTTTGCTTAAAGAAAGGACATTATTTTTCTGATGTCCCCAGAGAAGAGAAACACTTAGAAGGAAAGTAGGGGTGAGAAAGAGAATGTTTTTTATAAGATTTGATTTTAGAGACAATTAAGACCTCAAAGTTGATGGATTTTTTTTAATTCCCGCCATTTTTTTTAATAAAAAGGCCATGGCTTTCCGGCAGACTTCTTCCTGGGCTTTATCCAGGGCGATTTCCCATCGTTTACGGTCAGTATTTAACCGGCTGGTTGTCCAATCGAAATAATCGCCCACTTTCTCCCAAGGTGAGTGAATCCGAAAGGGCCATTTGCCGGTAATCTCCGTTGAGGCAATTTNATCCAACTTGCTTTCTAAGCCCACCTGATAAATCTTCAAGGGCACCGTCAGAACAAATTCCAGCTGAGGATGCCAGCTGGTAATTTCTTCTTCCCTTAGCCTGAAGTTAAAATCTGTGCTGACCCGAGGGTAGCGCCAGCCGGAGAGGTGAGGGTCAAGGTCAAAGTGGATCAACAGACTCCCGGCAGGCAGGATTTGGCCTTCCCTAACCACTCTGACCTTTTCAAAGGAAGTAGTCAGGGAGGCAATCAACCGGCCCTTCAGCTCTTCCCCAACGAAATAGTACTCCGGCTCAC
>MTOP01000008.1 GCA_002010725.1 Candidatus Aminicenantes bacterium JdFR-80 | reverse complement strand
TGGCGAGACTTTCTCCTTTTCTTCTTTTTCTTCTTGCTTCTAGCCATTGAAATGACTGACAGTTTTATTCTGACATTTTCTTTTCACGTGTCAAGCCAACTNCTCTAGGGGTCTATGCTTTCTTTANACTCTGATCCAGAAACTAGTTCTTCCGCGGAGGTTGCACTGGTTTTATCCTGATTTCCCCCACCCCAATGTCTTTCAGCTTGTTGCGGAAATTGGCATAGTCTTGCTGAATAAATGTATTTAATTTCCCNATATTGGTCGTCACTTTTTGAGTCAATTGTTCCAGCAGGCGCAGTTGGGCTTCCGTCGGCCGGGAAGTTGAGGCCTGGAGCTGTCCGGCTAAATCCATAACTTCAAACTCCGGTCCATCCCACCCGGAAGAGAAGGCCTTGGTCAATTTCTTAAGTTTTTTCTTCACGTCCTTCAGAAGATGCGACACNTCTTCTGGTATCTCTGATTTCTTGGCCAGCTCTTTCTCTGCTTTCTTCACTTCACTGTTAATCTTGTCGACCATTTTCTGGGCGTCTTTGAAGGCCCTCTGGAGCTCCCGGGCAGCCAGGCCGGCTTCATGCCGAGCCTGCAGATCCTCCATCGTCGTCCTGGCCTGGGGGTCAATGATAACCTTGACCTGACGGGTCAATTCCTGGCCCCGAGCGATTAATTTAACAGTGTATTCTCCAGGCAGAACAAATGGCCCTTTATGCGGCCCAAACCAACCCTCATCGCCCTTTTTAGGTTCAAAAAGGAGCGAATATCTCAGATCCCAATTGACCCGGTTGAAACCCCGGCGGTCAGGGCCGGTCAATTCCCGGATAACATTACCTTCAGCATCCAGAATGACAATTTTTACCCCGGCTGGTGATTCCGGGCTCTCTTCCTCCTCTTTACCCTGCGCTTTTTCTTCGGGAGGATTGTCTTTCAGATAATAAGTGATCAGAACTCCATAAGGAGGATTGGGTCCGGCAAATTTTCCGGCTCCCGGAGAGGGCAAAGCCCGCTGCTCATAAAAGAGAACCGTCTCCCGGGGTTGGAACAGATGAACATCCGAGGCGAGAACAGAAGCATCCAGTTTTTCCAGCATGGTGATGTCATCTAAAATTATTATACTCCGGCCATGGGTACCCAGGATGACATCGTTTTCCTCGGCTTTAACAATAATATCATCGACCGGAACGCGAGGGAGATTCCCGCCGAAAAGATGCCATTGGCCGCCACCATCAATAGAAAAGAAAAGGCCCCACTCGGTGCCGGCAAAAAGCAGCTTGGGGTTACGGGGATGTTCAGCCACAACATTGACTACGGTTCCCGTCGGCAGTCCCCGACCAATGTTACGCCAGGTTTTCCCGAAATCCCTTGTCTTGAAAATATATGGGGTAAAATCGTCGTCCTGGTGGCCGGAAAAAGAGACATAAGCCCAGCCATCGCCGTGGACCGAAGCCAGGACGCGGGTCACCCAGCGGGGACCGGGTAATTTAAATTTATCGGTCAAATCAACCCATGTTTGGCCGCCGTCTCGGGTCATCTGGACTTTTCCATCATCAGTGCCGACATAGATCAAGCCTTTCAGGCGAGGTGATTCGGAAATCGTGGTAATCGTCCCGTAATGAGCCACGCCATCATCCCGAGAGAGAGTGTCTTCGTTGCGAATGACACCCATAATNGGGAGTTTCTTCCAATCCTGGTTGCGGGTGAGATCCGGACTGATCACCTCCCAGCTATGACCAAGGTCGGTCGATTTGAAAAGCTTATTTCCTCCGTAATAGATGGTCTGAGGATCGTGCGGCGAAATAATCAAGGGACAACTCCAGTTCCAGCGATATTTCTCCTGAGGATCGGGCGGCACGGGCCGGAGTCCCTTTTCTTCGCGGGTGACCAGGTCAACTCGATAAAGGCGGCCGTTTTGTGATTCCGCCAGAATTACCCGATAATCCTGGGGACAAACAGCTGCATAAAAGCCGTCACCGTAAGCGATATTGACCACATCACAATTCATAATACCCAGTTGACTATAAGTGCGACTTGGAATCCCCCAGGTACCGTTGTCCTGGGTACCACCGTAAATCCAGTAGGGACGGCGGTTATCAACCCCAATCGCATAATACTGGCCGATGGGCAGATTATCGATGAAATCCCAGTTGCGGCAACCATCATAGGTTATATAAAGTCCTCCATCTCCCCCTAAAATCATGTGGTCAGGATCGTGGGGGTTAATCCAGAGAGCGTGGTGATCTACATGAATCTTATCGGCTGTATGTTCGCTGGTGAACTTTTTCCCTCCATCTATAGAAACAAAAAGAGGACTGCCAAGGGCCCAGATTTTATTGGGATTCAGTGGATCAACTCGCAACTGACTGTAATACATGGGACGATGATTGAAATCACTCATGCGCGTCCAGGTGGTACCCCGATCCTCAGAACGAAAAACGCCCCCTTTTTTATTCTCGATAATAGCATAAACAATCCAGGGATGACTGGGAGAGATAGCCAGACCGATGCGGCCGGTATCGCCCGAGGGCAGACCGTTGGTCAATTTTTCCCAGGTGTCGCCACCATCCAGAGAGCGATAAATCCCGCTGTGGGGACCTCCACCCACAAAACCCCAGGCCCGCCGGCGATGCTGCCAGGCGGCGGCATACATCACCCGGCCGTTGGGTTCCATGGCCACGTCAACCACCCCGGTGTCCTCATTGATATAAAGAACTTTTTCCCAGGTTTTGCCGCCGTCTTTGGTGCGATAAAGGCCACGCTCAGGATTCGGGCCCCAGAGATGACCAAGGGCCGCCACAAAAACTGTCTGGGGATCATGCGGGTCAATTACAATACGCCCTACTCGTTGCGTTTTTTTGAGACCCATATACTGCCAGGTTTCACCTCCATCAAGCGATTTATAGACCCCACATCCCCAAGAAGAACTTTGGCGACTGTTAGGCTCGCCGGTACCTGCCCAGATAACAGCCGGGTCAGAGGNAGCAATAGCTATATCGCCGATGGAAAGCATCAGGCCTTCTTCATCGAAAACCGGTTTCCAGGTCACCCCATTGTTGGTGCTGCGGAAAATCCCTCCTGAGGCCGTAGCCACAAAAATAATTTTGGGATTGTCTGGAACAGCTTCTATATCATCTATGCGGCCGCCAAAACAAGCCGGTCCTATGTGGCGCCAGGTTATGTGCTGAAATAATCCGGTTAAAGAATCCGAGTCGGAACGAGCNCCCGGTAGTGGCTGGAGCAAAAAGATTCCCAGAAAAAACACAAAAATTGCCCAATTTTTAAATTGGTTCATGGTGATTTTCCCCTCCTTCTCAGAATTTTATTTTTCCTTGATATGTAATAAGAATCACTATTTTCATAAATAGAAAAACGCTTGTCAATGAATTATCTTTCTCTCTCCTCCCCTTGATAGAGAAGACAATCGTCTATTTTTTGAGACACTAAAAACCGGNTCTCCCGGAAAAGAAACATTGGCATGAATTTTGCTNATNTTATAATAGAAAACACTCAGAACGATGGAGGAGCTTATGGCCAAAAAACTAATCCCCGGTATTTTAATTTGCGCCTTCTCCTTCTGGCTTCTTCAGGGAACTTCGGTCCTGGCCTCGCCTCACCGTCATCATTCTCCCCGCAGAAATTTCATCACTTTCTCTTGGTTTTTCAAACCGGCCAGTCTCGGCCTTAAAATCAGGCTGATCGATAATTTCTATGCCACAACCAATCTTGATTATCGCCGCTCGACAAATGACCTGGAATGGCAAGTAGGGTCCATCTATCTTCTTCCCCGAAAAATCCTCCTGTTCAATTTTTATCTGGGTGGAGGATATCAGTTCTCCCGCAATACAGGTTATCAATTTCCTTACTTAACCTTCGGTACTAATTTCTTCTTTCTCTATTCGGAGGTCATTTACCCTCTCGAAACGCGGATTGACCCCAAATACCGCTTCGGCCTCAGCTTCAGATTTTAGAAAATTCTAATTTCCGGGGGCTATTACTTCTTAAATGTCTCAAAGATGCTCATAATCACCAGCAGATCGCTGCCCGCATGAAAGAGCACAGCTCCCCAGAGGCTCTCTGTCTTCTGGATAATNCACCCCCAGGCCAGTGATAGCCCAAAAACGATAATCAAAAATTTATAGATATCAGTAGTATAGGTCACCGGAGCGTGGGTCAAAGTAAAGAACAGGGCAATACAAACATTAGCTCCCACTNTGCCCAACAGAGGCTCAAAAGGACCCAGTAATAATCCCCGAAAATGAAGTTCCTCCAAGAAGCCATTGGCCAGAATAAAGATCAATATCCAGGGAGCATATTGAACCACTTGAGAATAAGAGAGATTTTGCTGCTTAATCTGGAGAATAAATAGAAAAAGAAAGAGGAGAAAACTCACTCCNCCAATAATGATCCAAAGCCTGACTTTTCCTTTCCGGATAAATAGTCGAGAAGGTTTAACTCCTCCCCATCTCATAATGACGATAACCGGAACGACCACCAGAAGACAATCAAATAATTTAGCTAGAGCCACACCTGAAATATTTTCAACAGAAGCACCCACAATTTTCATTAAAGGACCGGCCAACCACCAGCTGACCAAAAAACCTCCGGAAGCGGCCAGAAGAGCCAGAAAAACGCCGGCCCATTCCCGAAGTCGCTCCCATTTTCTGGAGCTAAGATAGAGCAATAATAGACATAGGGGGAG
>MTOP01000031.1 GCA_002010725.1 Candidatus Aminicenantes bacterium JdFR-80 | reverse complement strand
ATTACCGCTAAAGTCGGTGATCAGCTTTATGCTTTGGAAATTTCTGCCCAGGGGAAAGTTCTAGAATTTTCTGAAGAAAGAGGCGAGATTCAAGAAAAAGCTGAGAAGGAAGAAGGAGAAGAGAAGGAAGAGCAAGAAGTTGAAGGCGGCGTGCTTTATAATTTTGAAGCGGACCAGGTAGGGCAGATGCCTCAGGGCTGGTCAGCGGCGGTCACTGGTCGGGGGCCGAACAGCCAATGGGAAATTCAACAATTGGAGGATGCCCCTAGTCCTCCTCATGTCCTAACTCAAATATCTCATCCCAATGTGAGTTATCATTTTAATCTGGCGGTGATCGATGATTCCCACTATGAAGATGTAGAAATAAGCGTCTGGCTTAAAGCTTTAACTGGAAGGATAGATCAGGGCGGCGGGCTTGTTTGGCGNTATAAAGANGCCAATAATTACTATATTGCCCGAATTAATCCTCTAGAAAATAATTTTAGGGTTTACAAGGTAGTTAACGGCCGGAGAATTCAACTTCAGAGCGCCCGGATTCCCCTTCGAGCTGGCCGATGGTATGTAATGAAAATCGAGAACATCGGCCAGAAAATAGAATGTTATCTCGATGGCCGGAAATATTTAGAGTTAAATGAAAGTACTTTTAAAGAAGGAAAAATCGGACTGTGGACCAAGGCAGATGCGGTGACGGCTTTCGACAATCTTCGGGTGAAAAAAGGAGAAGAAGAGGAAGAATAACCATTTGTCGTCCCTTTTGTTTCTTCTGTTTTCAGGTTATTCCATGAGAAAGCGAGCTTTAAACTGGTTGTTTTTTATCCTGGCGGTAGGTGTAACTAATGTCTTGGCTCAGATTTCTGAGCCCAGTTCTATCAAGGCCCATCGGATTCAGAAGCCGATCAAGCTGGATGGCCGGCTGGATGAGCCGGGTTGGGCTGTGTGTCAGAAAATCTCTAATTTTACCCAGCGCGAATTGAATGAGGGACAACCGGCCACCGAAAGAACAGAAGTAGGCATTCTTTACACCCAGAAAACGCTTTTCATTGGCCTGTGGTGTTATGATTCTGAGCCGAAGAAGTTGGTCGCCAAAGAAATGAAGCGGGATTTTAATTATTACTCTGATGATAATTTTAAAATCATTATTGACACCTATCATGACCGACGTAATGCTTATCTCTTTGTCACCAATCCCAATGGAGCCCGAGCGGATATTCTGATTGCCGATGAAGGCCGAAGCACAAATCGAGACTGGAATGGAGTCTGGGATGTGGCTGTTCAGGTGAACGATCAGGGCTGGTTCGTGGAGGTGGCCATTCCCTTTTCCACCCTGAAGTTTCCCCGGAAAGAAATCCAAGTTTGGGGGATTAATTTCGAGAGAAATATTCGTCGCAAAAAAGAGCAAGTTCTCTGGCAGGGATGGTCGCGGGATTATCGCCTGGAGCAGGTTTCCCATGCGGGCTTACTAGTCGGGCTGGAGGGCATCTCCAGTGGTCATTTATTGGAAATAAAACCTTATTTTTCGGGAGGAGTGGAGAAATTAGCCGGCCAAGCCTCNAGTAGAGTGGCCAAAATTGGCGGCGACCTTAATTATCTTGTGACCTCCAATCTTAAACTTAATGTCACCGTGCACACCGATTTTGCCCAGGTGGAATCCGATCGAGCCAGAATAAATCTTTCCCGTTTTTCTTTATATTATCCTGAGAAACGAGAGTTTTTTCTTGAAGGCCGAGGGGCTTTCAGTTTTGGACTCGGTCGGAGAGCCGAGGTTTTCTATAGCCGGCGCATCGGTCTGAAAGGGCGGGAAGAAATCCCCATTCTGGGAGGAGCCCGACTCATCGGCAAACAGGGAAAGACCAATATAGGTCTTTTATCCCTTCAGACAGCCCACAAGGGAGATGAGCCTACTACTAATTACACTGTTATCCGACTTAGTCAGGACGTTTTAAGCCAATCTAAAGTGGGCTTTATTCTGACCGCTAAAAATTCCAAGGATGTTTCAAACTTTGTTTATGGAGTTGACGCTCATTATGTGACTTCCAAATTGTTTGGCGATAAGAATCTAGCCATCGGGGGCGCCGTGGCTAGGTCCGAAACCAAAGGACAGACAAATACCCGCAATGCAGCTTATCGCTTTTATCTTACCTCCCATAACGACCGAGTTGAGTATGACTTGGCTATTGTCGGGATTCAGAAAAATTTCAACCCCGAGATCGGCTTTTTGCGGCGAAAAAATTACAAGATGATCTACACTGAACTTCAATTCAATCCCCGACCTTCTTTTCTTCCCTGGATCCGCAAAATGGAGTTTAAACCCATTGACCTTAATTATTATCTCACCGATGACACCAATCAACTGGAATCGGTTTCTCTGGAATGGCGGCCGCTGGGCTTTGGGACAAAAAGTGGGGAGTGGTTTGAGTACAACATTCAGCGTTTTTTTGATCGCCTGGATGAGCCTTTCGAAATCCATGATGAGGTGGTTATACCCGCCGGCAAATATTGGTTTAATCGCCATGAAATCCAGTTCAGCACCTTTCGAGGTCGAAAAATTTCTGTAGGCACAGAAGTCAGCTGGGGAGGTTATTATTCCGGCCGGCGCTCTCAGATGTCCTGCCGCTTAACTCTGAATGTCAATAAACATTTTAATCTGGCGGCTGATTATGAGTGGAATAAACTTAAATTTTCCGAGACGGAATTTGTCACTAAAGAAGTCGGCGGCCGGATGGAGTATGCTTTTACCACTAAGCTTTATTCGGCTTTTTTCGGGCAATGGAACAATGAAGATAAGGAAATTCTTTTGAATTTCAGGTTGAACTGGATACCTAAAATCGGCAGCGATTTTTATTTGGTTATCAATCAACGCATTTCAACCCGGGAAGCCCACTGGCAGGTCAAAGACACAGTGGTGCTTCTGAAATTTGTCTGGAGGTTTTCTTATTAAGTTTTATTAAAATAGGCTTCAGGCAATTTTTTAATTATGGAAATGGCTGGAGAACGAAAGAGAGCGAAAAAAGAGAGATTGATGGCCGGAGTTGATAAAAAGCATTTAAGAAGGAGACTTGAGAGAAGAACCCAATGAGGAACATGGTGGACAAGAATGAAGAGCCGGCGAGGGGAATTTATGAGAAGAATTGGGCAATTCTTTTTGGCGGTGGGCAGAAATATCGGCTCTCTTGGGGAAAAAAACCAAATAAAGAGAGCGAGGAGGAGAATTGCTTGGGAGGAGAAGGGTTGGGGGCCTGGTTCGTCATAAAGGAGTGATTAAGATGGTCAAACGAGGGATTATTCTTTTCTTAATAGTTTGCTTGGTAGCTTTAAGTGGGCTTTTAGAGGCTACTCCCATAAATCTAAAAGCAGTCCGGGTGGAGAAGGGGCCCAAACTTGATGGTGATCTCTCAGATGAAGTCTGGCAGCAAGCTGTACCTTATACCGCCTTTCGCATGGTCGAGCCCTATCCAGATCGGGAGCCGAGTGAGAGAACTGAGCTCCGGATTCTTTATGATAAAAATAATTTGTATATTGGGATTTATTGTTACGATCAACAAGTGGATAAGATTTCAGCTAATTCCATGGCTTTTGATCAACCGGGTAAAAGTGATGACATTGTGCGGATTTTGCTTGACCCTTTCCAGGACAAAAGAAATGCTTATTTTTTTTCGGTGAATCCCCGCGGCGCCCGCAGCGATGGTATTGCTCTGGGGGAGCGGGCTAGCCTTAACTGGGATGGTATCTGGAACGCCAAGGCGAAAATTCAACCCGATGGTTGGAGTGTCGAGGTGGCTATCCCTTTTCAGACCCTTTCTTTTAATAAAAAGTTAAAAGCCTGGGGGTTAAACATTGAACGCTATATCCCTCGGAAACAGGAGGTCATCCGGCTGTCAGGCATTTCCCGGGATACATTTTTTTACACGCCCATGGCCGCTGCCTTNCTGGAGGGAATCACTGGAGTTAAGCAAGGCCGGGGGGTGACGGTCAAGCCTTATGTCAATATGAGTTCTTACCGCAATCAAGAGATCTCNTCTAAATTTTCCTGGGATTCGACGGCCGGGATTGATATTTACAAACACTTCACTCCCAATTTTGTGGGTGTTTTCAGTTACAATACTGATTTTGCCGAAACAGAAGTTGACGCCCGCCGGATTAATTTAACTCGTTTCCCCCTTTATTTTCCTGAGAAGCGAACCTTTTTTCTCGAAGGTTCGGAAATATTTTCCTTTGGACTGGGGTTGCATCGCTCCTTTATTCCTTTTTTCAGCCGGCGCATCGGTCTTTATAGGTCAAAACAGGTGCCNGTTCAGTTCGGAGCCAAGATTTATGGTAAACTGGGTAACACCAATATCGCTTTTCTGGATGTGCGCACCAATCCCTTTGAAGATCTGCCGGCCAAAAATTTCATTGCCGCCCGGGTTTATCAAAACATCTGGTCGGAGAGCAAGGTTGGTTTTATCTTTACCAATGGCATTCCCTCGGCTGATGGTCAAAATACTCTCTTTGGTCTCGACTTTACCTACGCCACTTCTAAGTTTAGAGGTAATAAAAATCTTTATATTGGAGCCTGGTGGGTTTATAACTGGAATGAATTTAATCAGGGAAAACACTACGGCTTCGGTGGGATGATCGATTATCCCAANGATCTCTGGGATATTCATTTTATCTATCATTACCTGGGGGATTCATTGAANCCCGGACTGGGATTTTTGCCGCGCAAGAATATCCAGTACATCAGTGCGGGGTTTGATTATCAGCCTCGCCCGGAGAAGGGAATAATCGGGCGTCTTATCCG
>MTOP01000095.1 GCA_002010725.1 Candidatus Aminicenantes bacterium JdFR-80 | reverse complement strand
TCTATCTTTATAAACTTTATTGTCCCTACACTCCCTTAGTTATAAAAAATGGTTATATATACATTGGTGAGAAATCTAGAAGGTCTTCGGGAAATAAAAAGATTAAAGATCAAAGGTTATGAATATCTTAAGAACTAGAATTGTCGAAAATAGAATTATAAAAGGCACTTAAGTCTGACCTTTTAATTAAATAAGCAGCCTGGAAGATTTATTAAAATAAATAAAGATTTTTTTCTGCCGAGAAGACTTAATAAGTTTAGATTAAACTGGGGATAATAGAAATGGGAATTATTTTTTCCAACGGAAGAAACGGATGCTGGCGAAGAGAAAGACCAGGGTGAACGCCCCGAGAACAAAGAAATGGATTCTAATTTCTGACCAGCTTGCCCCGAAGAAAATTAATTTGTGATAAGCATCCATTATCCAGCCGGTAGGAAAAAGGTAACTGACCGTCCTCATGGTGGGTGAAACAAGTTCAATTGGCCACCAGCAACCCCCCAGGGCTCCCATCAGGTTGGCCATCAAAATAGAAGCGACAATAAGGATTTCTTCCNGCCGGATGAGACTACCGAGCAGGAGACTGATCCCGGTGATGCTGCCGCAGAAAAGAATGGAGATGAGGAGGAGAGCTGGAATATTTTGGCCATAATAGAACCCAAATAGAATCTTGCCGGTCACAAAAAGAAGGATCAGTTGCAGAAGGCCAAGGAGGAGTCGGCTCAGCCACTTGCCTGTAAAAAGAGAAGTAAAAGATGTAATAGTCAGAACTCTTTCCAACTGCCCCCGCCGCCTTTCCTCTTGGAAGGAGCCGCCCCCGTAAAGGAGAACCGTAAAAAGAATGAACATGACAGTCACCGCGGGAATGGAATGGTTAAAACCGGAGGGCATCACCCGGAGTTGGCCGCCCCATTCAGAACGGAGGGAAACCAGCCGGGGAGGGTGATAATTGGCGAAGCTTTCGGCAAAGTTGGTTATCTGGCCGCTTCCTTCCCCGACCAGCCCCGCTAGCCGGATGAGGAGACGGATTACTGCTTTGATAACATGCACATAGGCTGTTTGAGATGCTTGATAATTGCTTTCGGGGTTGACCCGCAGGATAAGGTCGGTTTTCTCACCTTGCTCAACCCGCTGGGCCAGCCCTTTAGGGATGATCAGAGCTCGCGTAGTGATTTTTACTCCTTCGCTTACTTCCTGTAATTCGAATCGTTCGGCCTGCAAAGCTTCTTTCAGTGCGGCTGAAAGAAAGCTTTGGTCCCGGTCAATAATATTCAAACTTACTTTCTGTTGCTGGGGAGTGCTTTCGGGGTAGGCATAGCCGAAGATAATAGCGAAGAGGAGAGGGAAGACCAGCACCCAGAAAAAGAAAAGTTTGTCTTTAATGGCAATTTTTAAATCGTTCTGGCTGATTGTCCAGATGGTTGACCAGTTCATCCAGCGGATCCTTTTAAAAGATTCTTTTTGAGAAAGAAAGAGCCGATAGCTGCCAGGAGGAAGCCCGCCACGGTAAAAGCGATGAAAATGGGGGCCAGGTCAGCCCAAGAGCGGCCAAACATGATGCGATGAAAGGCCTCGATTCCCCAGTAATTCAGAGTAAAGCGGGAGATAGGCCGGAGGAACTGAGGAAAAATATCCACCGGCACCATGCTACCGCCAAGAAGGGACATAACCAAAATAACCGTAGACAACACTGCTCCGGCCTGGCGTTCCGTCTTGACGAAAGAGTAGAAGATGGAAATAAATCCTCCGCAGGCAATNTTGAGCGTGATCACCAGAGTGGCCACCTGCCAGAAATTNCCCCAGTNGATGGCAAANAGGAGTGTTCCTAGGATTAAAAGAAAAGCGGTGACGATGATCCCAATAATTATGGCTGTTATTATCTTGCTCCAAACGAATTCTTCCATTTTTAAAGGCGAAACTAGCAGGCGAAAGAGAGTCTTTTTTTCTTTTTCCCGCAGAGTATCCTCCAGCACCGTGTTACAGATAAAGAGGAGAAAGAGAATGGCCATGGCCGGCAGGATATAGCCATGAAAGGAGAATTGGGGAGTTTCTTTTTTTCCTGGTAGTTCAATGGTTTCTTGTTTTACCCAGATAATTGGCGGGAAGACATAGTCTCCGAAATTTTCGAAACGCTTTTTTATCCGAAGAGAAAGTTCGGCTACCGCTTTATCGTCAAGGATATTGGGTTGATTGCCTTGACTTTCGATGAGGGCTCGCAGTGTCTGAAGTTCAGGCGAAAAAACGGTTACAGCTCCTGAAAGGAGAAGGGTGATACTGTCTGTAATTTCTTCAGCGATTTGGGGTAGGAATTGTTCGGCAGGATTTTTGACCAGGGTTAGCTGGGTGGGTTTTTGTTCCCAGACATGGCGGGCAAAGTTCCGGGGAATAATAAGTAAGGCGGTTGCCTGGCCTTTGTTGAGTAACCGACGGCCTTCCTCTTCGTCCTTTAATTTCACCAGGGTTAATTTTTTCTGAAATTCTCCTTGAGTCAGAGCACCTAAGAGTAATTGGGAAAGCACGCTCTGATCATTATCAACGATTAAAATTTTAATTGGCGGCAAAGAAATTTCAGCCTGGCGGCCGAAGACAGCCCCCATGATAAAAGTGAAAACAAGAGGAATGAGCATAAAGCCAATGATGACCTGGGGATTTTTCCATTTTCGGAGGAAATCTTTTCGCAGGAGAAAGAATATTCTTTCCATCGTCCTCTTATTCCCGCAGTTCTTTGCCGGTAAGATGAAGGAAGACACTTTCCAGCGAAGGTTCTTTGATGGAGATGTCGTGGATGGCCAGACCTTTCTGAAAAAACAATTCCAGCAGGGGCGGCAGGGAGCGGGAGGACTCCAGGGCGAGCACCAGTTTACCTTCTTGGAGAGAAAGGACTGCTTCTGAAGGGAGAGAGGTTATTACTTCCTGGGCTTTTTCAACCTTGAAATCTCCTTGGAGATAGGCAATGTCTTTTTTCCCGACAATGGTGATTAGTTCTTTCAAGGTTCCGCAGGCCAGAATTTTTCCCTGATCCATGATGGCAATCCGGTCGCAGAGCTCTTCGGCTTCTTTAAGGTTATGGGTCGTGTAAAGGATAGTGGTGCCATTTTGGGCGGCTTCTTTGATCACTTCATAAATGTTGAGTCGTGTTTGGACATCAATGCCGATAGTCGGCTCATCAAGGAGCAGCACCCGGGGCTGGTGGAGAAGGCCGATGATTAAGTTAATCCGACGTTTCATCCCGCCGGAATATTGTTTTAGGGGGTCTTTGGCCCGGGCGAGGAGGCCGGTTTTTTCTAGGTAGAAATGGATGCGATCTTTCAGGACTTTGCTTTTTACGCCTTGGATCCGACCCCAGAAAAATAAATTCTCCCANGCGGAGAGCTCTTCATAAAAGGCCATTTCTTGAGGGACAACACCTAGGAGTTTTTTAGCTGTTTCGGGGTTGGCCAGAGCTTCAATAGAATCGAGCCAGATGTGGCCGTTATCGGGTTTGAGGAGGCCGGCCACCATCTGGATGATGGTTGTTTTCCCGGCACCATTGGGGCCCAGCAAGCCGAAGATTTCTCCCCTCTCGACTGTTAAAGAGACATTATCCACGGCTTTTATTTCACCGAAGGATTTGCTTAAATTTTCTAGACGGAGCATGAGACCTCTTAGCGGGGGTAGCAACAATTAGCCGAGCGGGCCTCCTGGGCCCAGTCTCGCCAATGGGGATAGCGGGGAAAGAACATAAACATCAACACGAAGGAGANCACAGTTAGAATATAAAAGTCCTTAATTAATCCCCCCAAGAGGAAAAGAGNCANCCCNAGAAGAGCCGGCACTTCNCTTAAAGCAAAACTGATGATGAAACTCCGGAAGATCCGGTTAAGAAGGACTTCTTCGCTGTCTTGAGAAGATTTACGCAACAGGACTCCCCGCAACCAGCGGATAAGGATAATGGTGGCTACGCCAGCACCGTAAAAAATGTAGCGGAGCTGGAAAATTGTAGCCATGGGAATATCGCCCAGACCGATTTGATGGGTTGATTTCAAGACTTCCACCAGAATAACATAAGTGGCTAAGCTGAAAATAAAGGCANTGGCAATAATNACTGCCAGTTGGTAGGNTTTTTTTATTTTGTCTGTAGTCTCCATGGCTGTTTCCTTTTATTTTTACGAATATTTTCTATTTTGGTTATAATTGCCATTCGATTGATTTAATCCAAAAATTACACTTAGTTTAGCTCCACTGATATCTAAAGATTTTTTCGATTTTTATCATAACTTGAGATAAAAGTAAACTTTTCTCAAAAGTCAAGAGGGGGCAGGTCTTCATATTTCACATTTGATAAGGATTAATTGGAAGAAGTATTAAATTGATCTTATATAACTTTTGTTTGACCTCAATGTGAAATGTGAAGACCTGACCACCAATTTTTTTGACCTTTAGTGGTGATATTTTTTATATTAGATGTCTATACTTTTTTCTATTGAAGATTGAAACGGAGTGCCGGGATTGAACCACTCTTTCATGATTTAGGNGGAAAGAATGATTCATCTTTTGGTTGGGTTGTTTTTTGGCGGCCTGGTGGTTTGGCTAATCTTCTTTCTTCGGGTGCATCGAATTCGCCTGAGATGGTGGCACTGGGTCCTGGGATTAATTTTATTTGGGTATTTTTTATTTATCCTAGAATTGGTCATAAGTTTTCTGGAAGAGGGGACAATCCGGGGAGCTCTGGTGATGGGCGTCATCTTTGGTTTTATTGGTCTTGTCGGGGGGCTTCTTTTCTGGAGATTAATAATTTCCCCTCAGAAGAAATCCAAGGGGATTGCTCTTTCACCTGGAACCATTGATACGGAGTCTTCATCTTTGGATTCAGTCATGNGCTCAGAGAAAGGAGAGGAAAAATGAGACCAAGAGAAATAAATCGGCGTGATTTCCTTCATCTTCTTGGACTTAGTACAGCTGCCTTAGCCAGCGGTCTTTATTCTCCTCGCGTTTTGGGTCGCACCGAGCGGGGCATCTTGGTGGAATCTAAGCNAGAGTACGGTGGTTTTTTGGTGGAGAAGTTAACCGGCAGTGATCTTCCNTACCAGTACGATTCTCAGCGATTAAAGGCCTTTAGCGAGAAAATGACTATATTTTCCAGGAATTTCTGGGACCCTGCCCGTCAAGACCGGCCGGAATTAAAAGAAAATCTAACTTATGAATATCTGGTCAAAGAAAAGGGCCGGGTTCCCAATCAAACCCGACTGGATTTTGCTTTTATGAGAGCGGCCTGGCTATATGCCAGTAAAGGCTCTCCTTATAATTGGGAATCGAAAAGCGGATCGGCTCGATTTTTCANCCGCCTTGGNAAGTGGGAGCCGGCCGATATCGGAATGAATTGGGCCGAGGCNACANTGGCGGTCAAACACGCAGCTCTTTTTTATGGAGCCTCCCTGGTGGGAGTGGCCAAGTTAAATCGGCTCTGGCTTTATAGGGATAAATTTTCCCCTACCCGG
>MTOP01000076.1 GCA_002010725.1 Candidatus Aminicenantes bacterium JdFR-80 | reverse complement strand
GTGCTTAATTCTTTGATGTTTTCCGCCGGGTAGGTAGCGATTCCGCCGCTGAAGGTAAAATGAATCTCATGTCCGCCGTAGTGGACAGTGAAGGTGGCCACAATGTTCAGCAGCCGGTCCATAAGCCTCATCGCGTCAAGAGAAGAAGCCCCGGGAATAACCACCAGAAATTCTTCGCCCCCATAGCGGATGACAAAATCGGAGACCCGAATATTCTGGGTTATTAATTCGGCTAAGGTTTTTAGGACCAGGTCGCCACATTGATGACCGTAGGCATCATTTATCTTCTTGAAATCATCAATATCAATCATGGCTACAGAAAGGGGCAGACTGTGTCGCTTAGAGCGCTCAAATTCTTCGTTGAGTCGCCTTATCCCAAAACGTCGATTCAAAACCCCGGTCAATTCATCAATAGCGGCCAGGAGTTCCAGCCTTTTCATCAGGAGGGCATTATAAAGAAAAGGAGTGGCTTCACTGATAATATTCTGGCTTTCCAGACTTTGAAAGTCTTTGTGGAAAGGAGTGCGGGAAAGGAGGATGACGATGCCGACATAATGGGCCTGGTAAACCAGAGGAATGTAGGCGATATATTTGGGTTTAAGTCTGCCCAGTCCGATATTGATTGCCAGTAAATCTTCGGCCACTTCTTCCAGCAGAATCACCCGACCTTCGGTTAACACTCGGAACCAGTAATCAGTATCGGTCTTATCAATGTCCATATCNAGGTTCCAGGTTTTGGTGATATTAAATTGACCTCGTTTATAAGTCAGGATGCAGGCGGCGTCACCCCCAAAATAATCACGGAAAAATTTAATAATAATTTCCGCCACATCATTAATCTTGAGACTCTTTTTCAGACTCTCCATGAATTCAGATCTCACATGTTCAGTTTTGACCAGGTGGTAAATGGTGTCGATAAAATGATTGAAATCTTCGACCAGACTTCCCACGACATCAGTAGAAGACATATCGATATAACATTCCTCCGGGGAGCATTTAATCGTCCGGTCCCAGTAATATCTATTTAATTTTTCCCGGAAATCGTTGATTTTCTTTCTCATCTCCTCCAGGAACCGGCAAACAACTATCCGGAAAATGGAAAAGTTGAAAATTCCGACAATAATTCCGGCGGTGATACACATTGTAAAAAAGGTCAGATTAAGCGCTTTTTCCTGGGGCAACTGCAGAACAAATTTAGTAAAGAAGGGAAAGATAACTCCGATAAAGATGCCAAAGCCAACCATAGCCAGGAAAAGATCTTGGGAGACACTGGTAGTTAATCTTTTCATGGTCCCATCCTTTGTGAGGTATTGTTTGGCAGGTCAATTCTCCGACAGAATAGTCGACTCAACCACTGATGTCAACCNAGGAAAGAAGGGGCTATCAGAGGAACCTGGAGGGCGAGCCATTGGTGGCAAGATTTCTTGTTTCCCTTTAGGAAATAAATTTCCTATAATTAACGCTAATATACTCAGGTTGTTGAGAGATAAATCAGGAGTAAAACAGAAAGTTTAATGCGGGAAGATGGTCACCCCAAAAGTTTTTCTTTAAAGGCTCAAGAAACTTCCAGCGCCGCTACGTCTTCCCTATCGAAAGAAGTCTCACTAAATAATAATTCAGAAACAAGCAACTCCAACTCCTCCCTCCGCCAACTCAACTGGTTTGATGCGGCCATGATTGTCGCCGGGGCCACCATCGGAGCCGGGATTTTCATGAACCCGGCTGAAAGCGCTAAGTTTCTCCAGAGCTCCAGTCAACTTCTTTTTGTCTGGGCTCTGGGTGGAGCGATTGCCTTTCTTGGTGCATTTTGCTTTGCTGAGCTAGGAGCTCTTTTCCCGCGCTCAGGCGGCCAATATATTTATCTGGAGAAGGCTTTTCGCCCCTGGCTGGGCTTTCTTTTTGGCTGGACGTTGTTCACCACCATCCAAACCGGGGCTCTGGCTGCGGTGGCTTTCACCTGCGCCCGGTTCATCAGCACCTTTATTCCCATGTCCGATTTCTGGGTCAGCCTGGTGGCCGCCGGTATGATCTGGGGGTTGACCTATGTCAATATTCTGGGCATAAAACCAGGCAGCCTGGTACAGAATATTTTTACAGTGATGAAAATTCTGTCCCTGGCAGTGTTAATTATTGTCGGTATTTTTCTGGTTAAAGCACCGGTGAAGCATTTCGGCCCTCTTTTTCCTGAAGGAATAAATCTCAAAATTATCAGTTTGTTCGGCCTGGCTTTGATGCCGGCTCTTTTTTCCTATGGCGGCTGGCAGAATTTAAATTTTGTCGCCGGCGAAGTGAAGAAACCAGGAAAAAGTATTCCCCTGGCGATTATCTCAGGCGTAAGTATTGTGGTCGTTGTTTATATCTTATCCAANCTGGTTTACACCCGGGCTTTGCCCCTGGAAGAAATCAGTCAATCCACCCGCCTGGCCGCTGATTCCATGGANGCGATGGTCGGGGAGATAGGCTCTAAAATTGTAGCTCTGGCTATTATCGTGTCCACTTTTGGTTTTACCAGCGTGGCTATCTTAACCGGCCCCCGGGTTTATGCGGCCATGGCCCGGGATAGGGCTTTTCTGCCCATAGCCGCCCGCATTCATCCTCGCTACCGGACGCCTTATATTTCTCTTNTCCTGCAGTCTCTCTGGGCGACTGTCCTTCTTTTTACTAACACTTATGGCCAGCTGTTGCAGTATATCACCTTTGGTGATTGGATATTTTATTGTTTTACCGCCCTGGCCCTCATTGTTTTACGGAGAAAATATCCCGACAAGAAACGTCCTTACCGCGTNTGGGGTTATCCAGTCGTCCCGGCTGTTTTCGCCTTTATTTCTGCTGCGGTGGTGATTAATGTTTTTCTTTCCTCGCCGGGAAAATCCTTTCTCGGGACAGCTATAATTCTCAGTGGCCTGCCTCTTTTTTATTTAAGTCAGAAAGGAGGACAACGATGATCTTCAGTGGGATAAATTATCTGCAGTGGTTTAAACACAAAACCCCGGTTAAATATGATCTGTGCCGTAGCGGCGTGGAGCCATTATNGTTAAAAAACTTACCTCGGGTTCTNTCTCTGGATGAAATCGAACTCTCTGGTGAAAATTTTTATGGCTACCCTCCCCTTCTCCGGCAGATAGCCGCCAGGTATAATGTTTCCCCCGAAGAAGTAATAATTACTTTGGGGACCTCGCAGGCGATCTTTCTGACTTGTCTGGCNTTGCTTTCTCCTGGAGATATTGTCCTGGTCGAACATCCTGGCTATGAACCTTTGATTAAAGTCCCACTTGCTCTGAAGGCGCAGGTTGTTCCTCTCAACCGTGAGTTTGAGAATGGTTTTCGGATTGATTTGAATGATTTGCAGGCTAAACTTAAAGATAAAGTAAAGCTAATTCTTTTAACCAATCTCCATAACCCCAGTGGAGCTTATTTACCAGTTGAAGAGATTGAGCAGCTAGCTGGTCTGGCTCAGGAAAACGGTGCTTGGGTCCTGGTGGACGAGATTTATCTGGATTTTCTTCCTTCTCCGGAAAAACTATCGGCTTTTGGTCGGTGTGACAATATTATTGTCTCCGCCAGTTTATGTAAAGTTTATGGACTGGGAGATTTAAGATGCGGTTGGTTAATCGCTCCGTCGGCTTTAGCCGAGAAAATCAGAACTATTCTGGACTATATTCATGTCGAGCATGTTTTTCTGGCTGAAAGAATCGCCAGCCTTATTTTTCCTTTTCTGCCGGAAATTAGACAGAGGAACATCGCCCGACGCGAAAAAAATTTCCGGCTGGTTAAGAACTTTATGGAGGAAGCAGTCCGGCGGGGATGGCTGGAGTGGGTTGAGCCGGCAGCCGGAGTGGTATGTTTTCCTCGTTTAAGGATAAAAAATATTACCGCCGAGCAATTTAATCAGTTGCTTCGGGAAAAATACGACACCTCGGTGGTTCCGGGAAATTTTTTCAGCTTCTCCAATCATTTCCGGCTAGGTTTCGGAGGTCCGGGTGATACACTGAAAGAGGGATTGAATAATCTGCGGAAAGCCCTCGCTTTTCTGGCTGCCAGCTAGAATCAGCTTATTTTCTGTGGTTATTCGTCTGTCTTTGGCGTAACTGGCCGCAGGCCGCTTCGATATCTTCTCCTCGACTTCGGCGGACATGAGTGTTTATCCCCAGCTGGCGGAGCCATTTAACAAATTTTCTTATTTCTTCCGTCTGGGGAGAACGGAATTGACCGTTTCCGACCGAATTATAGGGAATAAGATTGACATTGGCCCTTATTTTCCGGGCAAGGGCGGCCAACTCCCGGGCGTCAGCCAGGCTGAGGTTAAAATCAGGTAGCATTAGGTATTCCAGCGTAATTTCGCGTCCTGTCTTTTGGAAGTAATATCGGGCGGCTTCCAGGATAGCGGTCAAAGGATATCTGGCGGCCAGAGGAATTATGGACTCTCTTTTTTCCTGACTGGGACTGTGGAGAGAAATGGCCAGATTCAANGGCAAAGATTCTTCAGCCAGACGACGAATGGCTGCCGGCAGTCCAACAGTGGAAATAGTAATACGGCGGGCGGAGATACCCAACCCCCAGGGAGCATGAAGAATCCTGGCTGCCTTAAGGGTGGCATCATAATTTAAAAGTGGTTCCCCCATACCCATGAAGACGACATGAGATAGCCTTTTTCCCTGTTTTATTAAGATTTCCTGGAGACGGAGAGCCTGCTCAATAATCTGCCCGGTCCGCAAATTGCCCAGGAAGGACCCCTGGCCGGTGGCACAGAAAGCACATTTTATCGGACATCCGAATTGAGTTGAGAGGCAGACAGTTTGACGCTGGTCACCNGGAATAAGAACCGTTTCCACCTGCCTTGGGTTGGTTTGAGATTCATTATTAAATTCCAGAAGGAATTTTGTCGTCCCATCTTGACCTTCCTGTCGGATGATTTCACGCCCGGCGGTGATCATCATCTCCCGGTCTAATTGCTGCCNGACTGCCTGGGGCAGGTTGGTCATTGCTTGAAAATCAAAGACCGTCTGCTGGAAGACCCACTCCAGGACCTGGCGGGCCCGATAGCGGGGTTGATTTCGCTGAATAAAATAATCCTCCAGTTCAGATAAGGTGAAGTCTAAAAGATGGAGCTTGGTCATCTTGGGCTTCACTGATTGCTCATTATAAAAAATGTTAACTATCTCCAGTTTGTCTTTTTAATGAATAAAGAAGAGATTCAAATTCTCCCCGGCGGACAAATTCTTCGAATTCTTCCAGATCCCTGAAATTGCGGGTGGCCAAAGCCTTGATAATCCAATTTTCCGTCAAAGGAGAAATGGTCAGGATTATCCGGCCTGACCGGCTGGCTTCCCAGATTTCCAGGGCAGTTCCCATGCTGGCTTCAGGTAGATAAGCGATGATGACATCGGCTGTGGCCGCCTTTTTGATATGATCAAGAAATACTTCTTTAAGTTTAGCCCGGTTATAAGTCAGACTGCGGGGATGTTTTTCATAAGGGCAATAGATTTCGATGTTATTTACTCCAGATAATATCTGCTTAATTCTCAGTCGATAGTCTTGATTATAAAGTGAAGGTTCCCGCCGGGAACCCTGCATTATTCCGGCTAAAAAAATCTTAACCGCCATTTTTTGTTCGTTTTAAAAAGAAAAA
>MTOP01000022.1 GCA_002010725.1 Candidatus Aminicenantes bacterium JdFR-80 | reverse complement strand
GCTATCAACATCGAAGTGCCGGTCCGGGTCTTCAAAGGGGATAAATTCATCGACGACCTCACCTTGGCTGATTTTGAACTTTATGAAGATGACGTTTTGCAGAAGATTGAGGCAGTCTATTTGATTAAGAAAACCACTGTCTCCCGGGAAGAGAGGCCAAAAAAGCCCGCGGCCCTTCCCCAGCGTTTTTCACCGCCGACCGCCCGGCATCTGGTGCTCATATTCGAGTTAACCGAGTACTTTCCCCGGATAAGGGAAGTGGTTGAGTATCTCTTCCAAAAGGTTGTTACTCCGGAAGATACCCTTCTGGTGGCCACTCCGGTTAAGACCTACACTCTACCCACCTCAGCTTGGCAGAAAAGGAAACGAGAAGAGATTACAGCGGAACTTCTCTCCCGGATAAAGAAAGACCTGATCTGGGGAAATCGTGACTATCAACGTCTTTATAAAGATATCGAGAGAATGTTTAGTGGTTACCGTGATCCTGCTGACGAGACCTGGAAAATACGTTATGAGATGTTATTAAGAAAGCTTCTCAGTTTTCGCTTTCTAGACGAAAATCAATTTCGCAAATTTAGGGACTATCTTCAGGACAAGGAGGGACAGAAGTATGTCTTCCTCTTCTATCAGGAAGAAAAAATTCCTGTTATCCCGGAAGTAGAAGAGTTGTTTTTCAGAGAACTGGTCTCTTATACAACTATGGCTGCTGAGATAGAAAAAATAAAACGATTATTCGCCCATTCATCCATTGCCATTAATTTTATTTATTTAAGCCCGAAGAAATTACGCCAATTAACACCTGATGCGCTCAATCCCGGTTCTTTCAAAACCGTGGCCCGCTCNCTGGATGAAGTCTTTACTGTTTTCCAAGGAATGGCTGAAGCCACCGGCGGCCTGGTTCAAACCTCGGCTAATGTGGCCGCCGCTTTCCAGCGGGCAGCCGAGGCTTCGGAAAATTACTACTTGCTTTATTACTCGCCTCGAAACAAGGCAGCTGATGGCGGGNTCCGCCGCATCAAAGTTAAAGTGAAACGGCCGGGCTGCCGGGTGATGTATCGCCTGGGCTATTTTGCTAATTGGTAGAAGCAGATGGAAGATTTATTTATGGCTCCAACTGGAGACATCCTTACCTCCTACCCCAAATATCAATACCACCTGCTCNCCGAGAAATTCATGAGATGATCACTTTCCGTCTCCGGCTGAAGTGTACTTAGCTCTGGGTGTGCATTATTTTCAATATAAAGAATCAAATCCTATTGGTGTGGCGGAAAAAGGAGGAAGCGGGATTTCGGTAGAACCCGGCGTAGCCATAATGGTCTTTCGAGGTGTGCTTTTGCGGGTGTATTTGAAATACTCTTACTGCCGGCTGCAGCCGGCGGATTACCGAATTAATATTGGCGGCCTCCAACCGGGCCTCTGTTTGGGCTACCGATTTTAATTGGTTACTTTTGGAAGGCANGGGAAGGTTTTCTCTAAGAGGTGGTTCTTTGGAAAAGGAAGATTGGCATTTGATCCGGTTCAAAGCCACCAGGCGACAGCTTGAGTCCTTGAACTAACAAGTTTGAATGTGATAACTTAGTTCAGGATGAAGAAAGATGGAAGTTGGGGGACAATGCTTAGAAGTGGCCTTAAACCCAGAAACTAAAATCTCTTATCTCCACTTTCATCTCCATTAAAGAAAATAATAAATTCCCCATGAACTTAATACTTCAAATCATCATCATTAACTGGAATACCAGGGAATTACTCCGTCAGTGTTTACAATCTCTCCTTGAAGCCACAGCTCATTATAACCAAGAAATAATTGTTGTGGATAACGGCTCAAGTGATGGAAGCCCAGAAATGGTGAAAACTGAGTTTCCAGAAATACATCTGATAGCCCTAAAAGAAAATTTGGGATTTGCGCGAGCGAACAACATTGCCTTTAATGTATTAAAGCCCTCATCCTATGTGCTCCTCCTTAATCCTGATACCATCCCCACTCGTAAAGTCATCGACGAGCTTATTCTTTTCTTGGATAAGAACCCTTCAGCCGGAGCGGTAGGACCTGCCCTTATTTATCCGAACGGAAGGGCTCAGGCTGGGGGAGGATATTTTCCATCCATAATAACTATCACTAATTATTGCCTCTTTTTCTCCCATATATCCCCACTTGTCTTCAAAGGATTATTTATCAATCATCGTCAACTAGGACATTTAAATTCAGTAGAAGTAGACTGGCTAGCNGGGACATGTCTTTTAGTCCGAAGAGAAATAATCGATCAAGTGAAAGGATTTAACGAAGCTTATTTTATTTACGGAGAAGATCTGGAATGGTCCGAGCGCATCAAGAAATCTGGCTGGAAAATCTTCTATTTGCCTCAAACCAGAATTATACATTACCAGGGAGCCAGCCTCGGAGAAAATTCATCGGTATGGATTAAATCTCTGATCAAATATATTAAGGAGAGAAAGGGAGTCTCCTATTCACTTTTTTTTAGATTTATGGCTTTTATTGGATTTACACTGCGGATGCTAGGGACATATTTGGGCTATCTTTCTACCCAGAACCNGATATTTAAAGACCAAGCCAAAAAGATGTTTATTTTCCTTAAAGGAACACTAAGCTAAGAGCACCCAAAAATGGCCAGCAGTTTTGATAAAAATAATTTTCAGATAACAACTATTAACAACTACCTTCAACCCAGCCAAACTATAACTTAAGAATGGAGAATTTGTCCGTTTAATCAGAAAAAATNAAACGTCAGGTCATTCATCGAAAATCCGGACGAGTTTCTCACCTTCAGCAAAGAAAACATGTTGCTTTTATTTTCGGAGTAGAGTTAAGGGAGGAAATTGGGTTATAATGACGCTGCCGGAAAAATTATTTTTAGGGGTTATATAGCAAGTCGGAGAGTAAAACCTAAGTCGGAGGCCGATGAATAAAATAAATAAGTGGAATAAAAGAGATAAAAGCTGGTAAAAAATAATATAAAGGCAAAGTAGAGATGACCAACCGGCAGAAATTAATTGCCGCAATCCTCCTCTTCCTGGGAGTCTTCTCTCTCGGCGTAGTCGGCTTTAAATACTTCGGCGGTCCGGAAGCTACTCTTCTTGACAGCATCTATATGACCGCCATCACCATTTCGACCATCGGTTATGGCGAAGCAATTGATTTACGCCATCACCCTGCCGCCCGGGTCTTTACCATTTTTTTTATTATCCTCAGCCTGGGGAGCATTGCCTTTGCCGTNTCCTCTATTACCGCCTTTATCGTCGAGGGTGAGCTTAAAGATATTATTCGGAGGCGAAAAATGGATAAAGAAATCTCCCGCCTGAAGGGGCATTATATTATCTGTGGAAGCGACGAAACAGCCCAAACCGTTATTCAGGAACTTCTCCTGACCAAGCGGAAGTTNGTAGTTATTGAACCTTCCCGAGAAAAGCTGGAAAAACTGCAGAGTCTCGGNCATTTTCCTTATATTGAAGGAGAACCCAGTGAGGATGAAATATTGCTGAAAGCCGGGATAAAAGAGGCCCGGGGAATTCTCCTCTCTCTGCCTTCAGACGAATTAAATCTTTATGTCACCTTGACTGCTCGCAGTCTTAATCCCCGCCTCCGGATTGTGAGCAAAGGAATCGATCTGAAATCCCACGCTAAAATGAAAAAAGCGGGAGCTGACAGCGTCATCTCCCCCACCTTTATCGGCGGAATGCGGATGGTCTCCGAGATGATTCGTCCCTCCGTGACCACCTTCCTGGATATGATGCTTCGAGACAAGGAAAAAGTACTCCGGGTGGAAGAAGTCACTGTCAAGGCTGGCTCGAAGCTTAACGGTCAAACCTTNCAGGAGTCCCGCCTCAAAGAAAGAAGCGACATTCTGCTGGTGGCCATNAAAAATGCCACCAGCGGAGAATATCAATTCAATCCTCCCGGTGATTATGTTATCCAGGCCGGTGACGTGCTCATCTTTATCGGCGGTCCCGAAGCAGTCCAAAATTTAGAAAAAATTACTGCTTAGGCAAATAAAATTTCCTTTCTTAATTAATTTTTCCTTCCAGGTCACGTATTCCTGGTCACGTCTAATTCTTAACTTTTATCCATGTAAGAGTGACTTTTTTGAATTGTTTCTATTTCTTCCTCCGGAAACTTTGAATCAAATTTTTTAAGTATTTCAAAATTGATTTCTTGTCGGTGCTCAACTTAATATCCTGGGCGGACAATTCTTTTATTTTCCGGAGAAAATCTTCATTGGCCTTATTCCGGCGACTCACTAGGTCGGCAATAACCTCAGAAAGTTGGGGATGCTGGTCCAGCAGAAAGGCAAAAGCCTCTCGGTCAATTTCCAGAAGTTCAGCCTCTTCAACAATTATTCCCGTGGCTGTACGAGGAAGACCCGTAAAAAGCGACATCTCGCCGAAGACTTCACCGGGACCGAGTTCAAACTCTGAAAAATATTTCTTTCCTTTCTCACTATAAATAATCTCGCCTTTAATCCGGCCCCGGGCAATGAGATAGCAAGTTTCTCCCTTTTCGCCTTGACGGCCAAGCACCTCACCTCGAGCATAGACCTTCCTCTTAACCCGCTGGGCAAGACGGCGGAGAGTTTCCTCGCTAACCATCAATTCTCCAGCTTTATCCCCCTCTTCATAGCGGAAAAGTTGGGAGTGGCAAAGATCTAAGAAGTTGGCTTCAAACAATTGATTTTCGCTCAGAGTTTTTTCCTCAGGACGAAGCGAATGGATCATCTCCCGGAAACGCTCATTAAGGGCAATGGGAATATCAATTCCCTGTCGTTTAAATTTGTACCACACGAGGCGGGCCACATCAGTGATAATTAATGGAGCCCGGGCAAAATCAATCGTCCAGAATTTAACCATATAGGAGACACCTGTCTCATCATAACTTAGGAGATAAGCTTCAGGCTGAGGAGTAGGTAGTACGTCGTCACACTCGCGGGCGGCTTCCTTCAGGGCGGCCAAAACCTTGGCGGGCGGAGCTGAGGAGCTGACTTTGACCTGAAGGGAAAGAGCTGTGGAACGATGGGGGCGAGCAAAATTAATGATTTTCTCCCCAGCAACAACACTATTAGGAATAACGATAATGTTTGAGTAGCGGTCAAGTAGGAGTGTCTCCCGCCAGTTAATTTCCTTGACCACTCCTTCATGCTGACCGATTTTCACCCACTCACCCCGGCTTAGTGATTTGGTCATATTCAGAGAGATACCCGCCAGAATATTGCCTAAGACTCCTTGAAAAGCCAGACCAATGATGGCAGTCAGAATAGCGGAGGTGGCCAGGAGGCCGGTGATGTTTATGCCGAGAATCTCCCTGAAAATAACAAACAACAGGGCGAGATAGAAAACTAAGAGAATAAAACCGTGGAGGATTCCCGGCAGGGGGAAAGGCCGTTGTCGTCGCTCGTAATAATAAATGAAAGAAGCATCAATTAATTTAATAACGAAGAAAAAGCCAAAGAAGATTAAGACCGCCTCTCGGTAGGCTTTAATCTGCGCCTCAGCCAGAAACCACTCTGGGAATATTTTGGTGTAAAGACTTAAACTGGCCAGCCCCATGNAAAAAGGCCNGCTTAAGCGNTGGAGATAATTAATAAACGGTTTTTTAGGACGCCTGCGTTGGAGCCAGCCAAGAAAAATCTTTCCCACTAACCAATGAACAAGGGTTGCCACAAAGAAGGG
>MTOP01000030.1 GCA_002010725.1 Candidatus Aminicenantes bacterium JdFR-80 | reverse complement strand
CCTATTGAATAACTAAAATCCAAATCCTCTAAATAGCCATAGCCCGAAAAGTATTCATCAAAACGATGACGAGCGATCACCTCCCTTCGCCAGATAGCAGCTGTCGAAGGCAGCCATTCTACCTCTGTATCATTTTCCACAATTCCGATCATAGTCTGGAAGCCAGAAGGCAAAACCACTCCCCTCCTTTGACTATAAAGACCTAATTTCTCCACCAAAGGGATATTCTTTAGTGGCTGAAATTCCATTTGGGGATGGTTGACCAAATTGAACCCCATCCCTCCAACATTATAGCGGGCTAATAAAAACCGGCTGGCCTTTCTCATTTCCTCAACTGCAGTCTTTTCCAGGATAACATCATCATCCAGGAAGCCTACCCAGTCCATCTCTGGTTTAACTTTGGTCAGACCAAAATTTCTTTGATTTGAAGTCGAAGGAATTGCGTAATAATAGTAATCCACTGGGAGGGAGCTTCTTTGTGGCTTCTCCAGCCATTCCTTTCGTCCTGATTGACTGCTATCCACAATAATTATCTGATCTACTGGTGAAGTCTGTTTCCGGAGAGATTCTAAAAGACGCTTTAACTCCTCCGCTCTATCCTTAGTGGCGATGATAAATGAAATTTTCTCCTGCATCTAAAAACCCTGTATTGACTCTTTTCTATCAAAAATGCTTTCTAAGTGCTTCTCCATATAAATCAGAACCTTTCTTTTCCTTTATTGAGCTATTCATTATATCTGAATTTATAACGACCGACTAATCTCCTCTATGACCAATAAACCCGTATGATGTAATTGTAAATGTAGAAGTTCAAAATGATATCGAATAAATGCTATTATCGTCTTCGGTTGATACACCTCATATTTAAAGATTTTGACTAGATGTAAAGTAGAACCAAGTATTCAATATGTCAAGCAGTTTTCTCCTTTCTCTGTCAACAAGTTAATTAATTCTCTTTATTATCGGACTTCAACTAAAATCGATTCCTACCTCTAAAACAAACTTCAAATGACTTGCAAATTCTACTACCTGCATTAAAATTCTTTTAAAAAAATCACTCGGACTTATCGGACTTAAATGAAGTTAATTTAACTAAAAATAATCACCATAGCTTTGTTCAGAATATATTGCTTCTCCTTATTCAGCGTGCTAAGCTTACTCAATCCTGATAAAATTTTATAAAATTAAGAAAGTAAATAATTAAAAATGAATTCTGACCGCAAATTATCTCAGCAAATAGCAAAAAGCGGATTTTGGGTTTTTACGATAAGATTTATTCACCAGTTTTTCTATTTAGCCCGTTTAATCATCTTGGCTCGCCTTCTAACCCCACATGATTTTGGTCTTTTGGGAATTGGATTGCTCGCGATGATGACCCTGGAAACATTATCTCAAACAGGCTTTCAGGAAGCTTTGATTCAGAAAAAAGAAAATGTAGAGACATTCCTCAATTCTGCCTGGACAATTCTGATTATAAGAGGGATCATTCTTTTTCTCATTCTTTACTTTATTTCTCCATTTATTAGTGCCTTTTATAATGCTCCGTCAGTTACACTTGTGATTCGGATAATAGGTCTAGCTATATTGTTACAATCTTTTAGTAATATTGGAGTTATCTATTTTCAAAAAGAGTTGGAATTTAATAAGCAATTCATTCTTCAAGCCTCAGGCACTCTAGCAGATTTCTGTGTTTCGGTAACACTGGCTATATTATTAAGAAATGTCTGGGCATTAGTATGGGGATTGCTTGTAGGTCATGGAGTGAAGCTTATTGTAAGTTATATAGTTCATCCCTATAGGCCGAAAATTTGCTTTAATAAAGAAAAAACATTAGAGCTTTTTAGGTTTGGGAAGTGGGTTCTGGGAGGCAGTATAATAATTTTTTTGCTCCTCCAAGGAGATGACATTCTTGTAGGTAAACTATTGGGATTAACTGCATTAGGTTTTTACCAGATTGCTTACAAAATATCAAACACTCCGGCGACAGAATTATCTCGTGTTATTTCCACTGTAACATTTCCTGCTTACTCTAAAGTCCAAGATGACATAAATAAACTTAAGCAATATTACTTTGAAATACTTCAACTGACAGCATTTTTTTCTTTTCTTCTTGCAGGAATAATATTTACACTTGCTCCCGAATTCACTTCTCTCCTTCTAGGAAATAAGTGGGCTCCAATAATATATATAACCCAATTGCTGAGTATTTTTGGATTATTTAGATCTCTTAATGCTACCTTTGGTCCAGTTTTCTACGCCACTGGAAATCCGTATATATTAACTAAAGTAGCATTTTACCAACTAGTTGTATTAGTGATTATCTTTTATCCTTTATATCTTTGGGGAGAATTAATCGGAATCTCCTTAGCTGTTACATTAGGGAATTTCTTCTGTTTTATTTTATGTCTTTTCAAGTTGAAAAAGATTTTAAATTGTCAAATAATTGATATATTGAAACAAGTTAAAAATTCTTTCCTAGCAATAAGCATATTAGTACTTATAATCTTTTTGTTCAAATATTTTTCTTATTCTGTAGTAAAAACAATCCCCTCAGAAGCAGTATTATTTTTTTCTTTAATAATCATAATTATTCCTTATTCTATGTTTGGAAAAAATTTATTTTTAAAACTAAAAAAATCGAGTTTGCTTTTAAAAAATTTGAGATAAAGGTAAATAGAAACACAAAATTCACTAAATAAATGATGAATAAATCTACTGATCCTAAAGTTGCTATAGTGATTCTTAATTGGAATAGATATAAAGACACTATTGATTGTTTGGAGTCTGTCTTTAAATTAAATTACCTCAATTATCAAATTATCTTGCTCGATAATGGTTCTAGCGACAATTCAGTGAAAAAAATTTGTGAATGGTGTAGGAAAAGGAAAGAGCCTATAAAATATGTGAAATACAACATAAAAACCGCAAAAATCGGGGGGATATGCACTAAAGAAACTGAAATTCGGAAATTAAAATCAAATAGAAAGTTAGTGATTATTGAAAGTTTAGAAAATTTAGGATTTGCTGAAGGGAATAATATTTGCTTTGAATACATCTTGCATTGTCCCACCTCTTTTGAATTTATATTTTTACTGAACAATGACACATTATTAGACCCTAATTCTCTAAAAAGAGCGGTTGAAGTAGCTGTTAATAAAAATTGCTCTATTGTTGGGTTTATAATTAAAGATATGAATGGAAAAATTGTATTTTCAGGTGATTGGCGAAGATCTGAATTATTTTATATAAGGCAATCTTCTCCGATTATCAAACTAAAAAGAGATATCCCTTCCAATGCAGTTATTGGTTGTGCAATGCTTATCCATAAAAAAGCTCTAATTCACCATAAAAATTTACATGGCTATTATTTCGATAAAAACCTTTTCCTCTATGGGGAGGAAACAGAATTTTGTCTAAATATTAAACGTGCCGGACATAAAATATTTATAGCTAAAGATGCAATTGTTTATCATAAAATATCTCATTCCATCAATCCTTCCTGGCGAGAATCAACAAAATTATATTATATGACAAGAAATGCGATTTTTTTGGCCAATAAATTATTGTCTGGAGGGTGGCTTATTTTATTCCACCTTTACTTTCCCATAGCAAGACTTAAAGTAATTCTCACCAAACTATTTGAATTAAAAAGTAAAGAAGCCTTTTCAATCATTCAAGGCTTAGTAGATGGTTACAGAAAAATGGGGGGAAAATGGGGAGCACAAAAATGAAGAAAGAGAAAATAGCCATAGTTAATCCAATGCTTGGTTATAAAAAAACAGGGGCAGGACCCAGAAGCTTTTGGATTATCGAAGCCCTAAAAGATCATTACGACCTTTTCTTAATCACAATTGGCAATATAAATTTCGAATTAATTAATGCTGCCTGGGGAACAAAAATAAAGCTACATGAAGTAAATATTATAAAATTTCCTCAATTTTTTTTGAATCACACAAATAGATTTACCCAATTAAAATACTCTGTTGTAGGAAATATTTGCAAGAAAATTTCAAAAGAGTTTGATGTGATGTTTTCTACTTATAATGTTATGGATTTTGGGAAAAGAGGAATTCAATATATAGGCGATTTTCTATTCTTGGATAAATTAAGAGAGCACCTTTATAACATTCCAGAAAAAAGAGAGAAAGGTTGGTTTTACAAAAATTCCCTTTTAAGAAAAGCATATCTTAAAATTGCTTGCTCTCTCTATTCTCCAGATGAAGAAATGATTTGGAGAAATCTTACTTTAGTCAATTCAAAATGGTCTCAGAGACTACTGAAACAGTATTATGGCATTAATAGCGAAGTTGTTTATCCTCCTGTTATTGGAAATTTTATAAATATCTCATGGGATAAAAAAGAAACAGGCTTTATTTGTTTAGCCAATTTAGTTCCTTTCAAACAAATAGAGAGAGCTGTAACAATTCTATCTAAGGTTAGAAATAAAGGCTTTGACATTCATTTACATTTAATCGGAAGAATTGAAGACTCTTACTATGCTAAGAAATTAATTCAACTTTGCTCTTTGAATAAAGAATGGTGTTATTATGAAGGGGAAATGTATGGAGAAAAAAAGTTAAATTTTATTTCTCAACATAAATTCGGAATTAATTGTTGTCAAAATGAAGCATTCGGAATTGCAATAGCTGAAATGGTAAATTCTGGAGCTATTGTATGGGTTCCGAATGGAGGAGGACAAGTCGAAATAGTGGATCATCCAATGCTCATTTATAAAAATGAAGATGATGCAGTCAAAAAAATTATCCGAGTTTTGAAAGAAAATTCTACCCAAGTAAATCTTCGTTCTCACCTTGCTAATCAAGCAAAAAAATTCTCAACCGAAGTATTTATGAAGAGCATTAGAAATGTAATCAAAGAATTTTCAAATGAAAATAAAAGGAAAAATAAAACAAAAAAATGTTCTCAATAGAATGTTTTCATACACTCTGAGCAATACTAGAGTTAACATGTGTCAAATACATGTAATGACTAATTTGGTCTGACCAACACTAGAATTGACAGGCGGCAAATACCTGGGCCTTTTCATTGTCCAAATTCTTTTTTCTAACTAACTCTAAACTATCGATGAAAGTGTGCATAGGTGTTCTTCTTTGACAGCGTTTACCTTGATGGGGCCGATTATTATTGTAATGATCCATCCATTCATCAAGATCTTTCTGTAATTCCTCCAGCGTTCGATATATCTTCCGTCGAAAAACAACTCAATAAAACTCATTAAGAACTATCCTATGAAAAGCCTCACTAATCCCACTTGACTGAAGCCTTTTGGCCCTGGTTTTAGTATGTTCTATTTTGTGACATACTAGAAAATTCTCATAAAGATATTTGTCTTGGGCTCCACAAATCTCATTGCCTCCATAAGTGAGACTTTTCTGGATGTCCACTAATCATCAGGAACTACCCGGATCTTTAGGCAGGGCTTTGACTAAATCTTTCCATTTTACCCTCTCTAATCCATGCTATTCATAGGTTTTTCTGATGTTATAAAAGTACCCTTAGGAGCGGCTATGAATTCAACAAGCCTGAGAAATGCCTTAGAGAACTTAGCCAGATACACTCTCCTTAAAAGAGATATTAAGAATCCTCCAAATCACATATTCTTGATTCTGCCCTATGTTGACCCAATATTCATTTAAAAGACTCCCCTTTTCTTTTAATTGGCCTTAACATATCGCGTAAACAATGTACAAAATATTGAGACTGAGACCGCGTTTCTATTTCTTTTGGTAATCTTACTCTATCTTAAAGTTCGGTTATACTTTTATGATTTAAGAACCTTTCTCCTAGTTATATTTTATATGATCATTGACCTTCCTTGACAGGGAAAGAAACCTAAGGCTATACTTCCTATGAGAGAGGTAAGCTATGACTCAATTAGAAAAGGCGCAGCGCGGAGAGATCACCCCCC
>MTOP01000086.1 GCA_002010725.1 Candidatus Aminicenantes bacterium JdFR-80 | reverse complement strand
AAGTTAAAGTCAAAGGGAAGAACTATCGGGTTACCCACCGCGTCGGTTATTTTGCTGATTAAGGGGCTGAGATTAAAAAATATCTTATCAATGAAAAAAAANNTGTAGTAGTTCTGCCCTTGAAACAGGATTTGCTAATTAGAATGTAAGCCGGCCTCTTTAAANGGATTACCTCAGAAAGAGCAGCAAATTCCTTATGCTCAAAATAATGATTAATGATCCAACAATAATTAAGATATAGCGGGGAGGCAATTTTTTACAGGTAATGGCCGCCAGAGGAGCAGCTATTATCCCTCCGCCGATCAAAGCTAGAATTACTTTGAGATGAGAAAGTCTGATTAGAGCAAAAAAGGTGAGTGCTTCAGTTAAGGTAACAAAAAATTCGGCCAGATTAACAGAGCCAATGGTGAATCGAGGATTATTTCCTTTAACTAGAAGAGTGGAGGTGACAATAGGTCCCCAGCCTCCCCCGCCGACTGCATCAAAAAATCCTCCAGCTAAGCCGAGAGGGATCAAGTTAGATTGAACTTCTTTTTCTTTAGGGTGACGGTTGGTTGATTTTCGAAGAATAATGATTCCCATAACTAAGAGATAAATTGAAATAAAAGGTTTAATTATTTTTCCAGGAAAAGAAGTTAGAATAAAAGCTCCCAGTATTCCTCCCAGGGAGCCCGGGATTAAAAGTCTTAGAAATAATTGTTTTTTAACATTTCCAAATTTTAAATGGGACAGACCGGAAACACCGGTGGTAAATATTTCGGCTGTGTGAACACTGGCACTGGCTGTAGCTGGAGGAAGGCCTAGGGAGAGAAGGAAAGAAGTAGAGAGAACGCCATAGGCCATGCCCAGGGTTCCATCAACCAGTTGAGCAAAAAATCCGACTAAAATGAGAAGTAAAATATTATCCATGTATTACCTCCTGAAATATGGCAAAAATAGATTTGTCCTAATGGGCTTATATGAGGAGCTGGATTAACCAAGTAATCTGTAAAGAGCAGGGGAAATAATTTGAGTTTTCGGTGAAAATTGTCCATGGGATCNTTCGAAGACTAAGAATAGAATACGATAGTAATACAATTGTAGTATTCATGTCAATAAAAGTTATATATTTACCAAGCAGTTTTTTTCTGGAGCTCTGTTTTCTGTAGCTCCACTTTAAAATTGGTTCATCGCATTTTTGAAAACACAATAGGAGGATGGTTTTCACCTTTGGCTTTCATTTTTCTCCAGGGACCTCTTGATTCATTAACCTTAATGATTTTCAAGTGATTTTTATTACCAAAAGCTTTAATTTAGGGGAAACCGAGGTTAAAAGTTAGCCATAGGTCTGGAGGGNTTAGTTCTAGATGAAATCAAGGAATCTCGATTTTGAGACTTGGCTTATTAAATCCGTCCACCAAGGATCAGGGAAAGGCCATGGAAGAAGTCCAGTCAGGGTCACAATTCATCTCTTGCCCCTGCCTTAACAAAAAAATTACCCCAGAAATAGGATAGGGAAATAAGTTTGTCAGGGCAGATTATTTATGATAGATTTAAAAAACTGATAGAAAATAAAGACGGAGGTAGGGATGAAAATTTTTCTTGATACCGCCAACTTGGATCAGATTAAAAAGGCTGTTGAGTGGGGTGTTTGTGATGGTGTGACCACTAACCCGACCCTCGTTTCCAAAGAAAATCTTCCTTTTGAGGAATTAATCCAGGAAATTTGCCGGCTTGTTCCTGGCCCAGTAAGTGTGGAAGCTGTTTCAACTCAAGCAGATGAAATNATTCAAGAGGCGAGAGGACTGGCCAAGNTGGGAGAAAATGTAGTCATTAAAATTCCCATTACCGAGGAAGGAATCAAAGCTATCCGGGTCCTGGCCATGGGGGGAATTCAGGTAAACACCACCCTCATCTTTTCTCCCCTCCAGGCTCTTCTGGCGGCTAAAGCCGGGGCCCGTTTTGTCAGTCCTTTTGTCGGACGTCTGGACGACATTACCCATGAAGGGATGGCTCTGGTTGAGCAGATAATGGCCATCTTTAATAATTACGGTCTAGATTGTGAGGTTATCGTCGCTAGTATCCGTCACCCTCTTCATCTGGTGGAAGCAGCTCTGCTGGGAGCTGACATCGCCACTGTTCCCTTTCCGGTGCTCGAGAAAGCCATGAAACATCCTTTGACCGATATCGGTCTGGAACGCTTCCTTCGGGATTGGGCTAAAGTCAAGCATAAATAAACCTGAAAGATAAANCCTTAAAAAATAATATTGAGGGGATAACAGGGCCATGGGCATTGAAAAAAAAATCAATGATTTAAAAGAAAAAGAGCGTCTGGCCGAATTAGGGGGAGGGGAGGCCAGAATAGAGCGGCAGCATCAGGCGGGAAAATTAACCGCCCGGGAGAGAATTCGTCTTCTTCTGGATGAAGGCTCTTTTCAAGAGATGGACAAGTTGGTGCGCCATCAATGTCATGATTTCGGGATGGAGAAAAAACGGATTTACGGAGATGGAGTGGTCACGGGTTATGGAACCATTAACGGCCGGACCGTTTTTGTTTTTGCTCAAGACTTTACCGTGTTCGGGGGTTCATTAAGTCTGACCAATGCCGCCAAGATCTGTAAAATTATGGATCTGGCCATGAAAGTGGGCGTGCCGGTCATTGGCCTGAATGATTCCGGAGGGGCCCGTATTCAGGAAGGAGTGGCTTCCCTGGCNGGCTATGCGGATATTTTTCTGAGAAATGTTCTTGCTTCCGGCGTAATTCCCCAGATTTCAGCCATCATGGGGCCTTGTGCGGGCGGAGCAGTTTATTCGCCGGCTTTGACTGATTTTATCATTATGACCAAGAATATCAGCAATATGTTTATCACCGGCCCTGATGTTATCCGGGAAGTAACCCATGAAGAAGTCACCATGGAGGAACTCGGCGGCGCCGAAACCCATAACACCATAAGCGGAGTAGCTCATTTTGCTGCCGAGGATGAAGAACATACTTTTGACCTGATCCGGGAACTTTTGTCCTTTATCCCGGATAATAATCTGGAAGACCCACCCCTGGTGGAAACGGCTGACCCGACAGATCGGGTGGAGGAGGAGCTGAATGAGGTTGTCCCTGATGATCCCAATCAGCCTTATGATATCCGTCAGGTGATTCGTCTGGTAGTGGATGACAATTACTTCTTTGAAGTCCAGGAACACTACGCCCCCAATATTGTTATTGGTTTTGCTCGCCTGGCCGGCAAATCAGTGGGTATTGTTGCCAATCAGCCGGATCATTTAGCCGGTGTGCTGGACATCAACGCCTCGGATAAAGCCGCCCGTTTTGTCCGCTTCTGCGATGCTTTTAATATTCCGTTGATAACTTTTGAAGATGTGCCCGGTTTTCTCCCGGGAGTGGCTCAGGAACATGGCGGTATCATCCGGCACGGCGCCAAGCTGCTTTACGCTTTTGCCGAAGCCACGGTACCCAAGATTACCATTATCACCCGCAAGGCTTATGGCGGGGCCTATTGTGTTATGGCTTCAAAGCACATCCGGGCCGATATCAACTATNCTTATCCCACCGCCGAGATTGCCGTGATGGGACCTGAGGGAGCGGTGAGTATTGTTTATAAAAGAGAACTGGATNAAGCCGCCTCGCCGGCCGAGCTTCATCAGGAGAAAGTCAAGGAGTTTCGGGAGAAATTTGCCAATCCTTATATTGCCTGCGAAAAAGGCTTTCTGGATGAGGTTATCGAGCCCAAATTCACCCGACCCAAATTAATTGCGGCCCTGAGAATGCTGGAAAACAAGCGGGACTCCAATCCCGCCAAAAAGCATGGCAATATTCCTCTTTAAAGTTATTTAATGACTCTAGAAGTAAAAAGAAAGATAAGTCCTGATTGATTTTTACGTCCGTTTGTGTATCTAATTTATGAAGGAAGAAGGAGAAGCGGTGTTTAAGAAGATTTTGATTGCCAATCGTGGGGAAATTGCTGTTCGTTTGATCCGGGCCTGCCGGGAGATGGATATTATACCGGTGGCGGTTTTTTCTGAGGTGGATCGTCGGGCTCTCCATGTCCGGCTGGCGGAGGAAGCTTATTTTCTGGGGCCGCCTGAGCCGGCCGCCAGCTACTTGAACATAGAGAAAATTATCGCTGTGGCCAAAGAATGTGGGGCTGAGGCTATCCATCCCGGCTATGGTTTTCTGGCGGAAAATCCTGAGTTTGTGCGGGAAGTGGAGCGGGCCGGCCTGGTCTTTATCGGCCCTCCTTCGGAACCAATGGAAATAATGGGCAAAAAGACCAAGGCGCGGCAACGGATGGCTGAGGCCGGAGTGCCTTGTATTCCCGGAACTTGGCGACCCCTGAGCAGTGAAGAAGAACTGGTTGAAGAGGCTAAAAAGATCGGTTTCCCTCTTCTCCTTAAAGCCGATGCCGGCGGAGGCGGTAAAGGTCTGCGCTTGGTCAAAGAAGAAAAGGAGCTACGGCCTGCTTTTCGCCTGGCCTGTTCAGAGGCTAAGTCGAGTTTTGGTGACCCGGCCGTCTATCTGGAAAAGTATATTGTCAACCCCCATCATATTGAGATTCAGATCCTGGCCGACCAGCAGGGAAATGTTATTTATCTGGGGGAGAGAGAATGTTCCATCCAGCGCCGCTTCCAGAAGGTTTTAGAAGAGACACCTTCTCCTCTCCTTGACCCCTCCACCAGAGTAAAGATGGGTCAGGCGGCGGTGCAGGCAGCCAGAGCAGTGGGCTACACCAATGCCGGCACAGTTGAATTTATTGTTGATGAAGAGAAAAATTTCTATTTTCTGGAGATGAATACCCGCCTCCAGGTGGAACATCCAGTCACTGAGATGGTCACCGGCATCGACCTGGTAAAGGCCCAGATAAGAATCGCCGCTGGTGAACCGCTGGCTTGGTCTCAGGAAGATATCAGGCCTTTCGGCCATTCCATCCAGTGTCGGATTTATGCCGAAGACCCGGATCAGGATTTTATGCCTTTCCCCGGCAAAATAANTCATCTCCACCCGGTAAGNGGTGGCCCGGGAGTAAGAGAAGATATTGGTGTCTATGAAGGTTATGAAGTGCCGGTGGAATACGATCCTCTTTTATCCAAAGTAATTACCTGGGGATTGACTAGAAATGAAGCTATCGCCCGGATGAAACGCGTTTTTGATGAATATCAAATATGTGGGATTAAAACCACCATCCCCTTCTTTCGCCGGATCCTGAACCATCCGGAATTTGTCGCCGGTCGCTATAACACTCATTTTATCCAGCAGCATGAAGCTTCTCTTTTTACTCAGCGGGCGAGTGAGCCGGAAGAAGTTGCCTTGATTGCGGCTGGAATCGCCAGTTACACTGAGGGGAAAGGAATTAAAACATCTTCTCCCGCGGCTTACCAAAGCCGGTGGAAATTTTATGGGAAACTCACTCAATTTTCGAAAAGGCTGTAGAGATGAATNTCACCTTATGGAATAATGGCAAGAAATACCAGCTCGACCTGGAGGAAGAGCGGGAAGGGTTTGTCCGGATAAAGTTAAATAACCGCGAATATCGGGTAAAAGGGGAGAGAATAAAAGACAAAGAATGGCTTCTCTGGATTAATGGACGTGTTTATGATGTTATTGTCCAGAGCAATCGGGGAACTTATACCGTGTATTTAAATGGTTATTGTCTGGAATTTAAAAAGGATGCAACAGCGCGGATCTTGGGTAAAAGTGAATTTCAGGTGGCCAAAAAAGATGTGGTCACTTCCATGCCGGGGAAAATTGTCAAGGTGCTGGTGAAGGAAGGAGATGAGGTGGAGAAAGGCCAGCCGGTGGTCATCCTGGAGGCTATGAAAATGCAGAATGCCATCAAATCGCCCAAAACAGGTCGGATTGTTCGCCTGCCACTTCGCCCGGGTGACTCAGTAGAGGCCGGGGCACTTTTGTTTTCGGTGGAGTAAAGTTGCCTTAGGAGGAAAGTCTTTTTCCTTGAATTTCAGTCCTATATTCCCTCTCTTCTTTTCT
>MTOP01000001.1 GCA_002010725.1 Candidatus Aminicenantes bacterium JdFR-80 | reverse complement strand
CCCTGGCCCTCTATTTTCCCTTTTTGCCTCCCATTTTCTTTTTCAACCCCGAAAGAAGAAAGATGTTTATCCTAAATTTCGACTACTTATTATGATAGAAATTACATGTTATAATAAACAAAACCAGCGGATGTTAATGGTCAAATAAATCGTCAAATGAAANTTTGCCTGGGCATAGCCATACTAACCATGGGAATTAGTGGCCTGGTTGCCCAGATGCTGCTTTTAAGGGAACTTTTGATTGTTTTTTCAGGCAACGAGCTTTCCATCGGTCTTGTTCTGGCTAACTGGCTCATCCTTGAAGCCTTTGGATGTTTTTTTCTGGGAAAGAGGGTTGAGAAGGTTAAAAACAAGATAGAAACATTTATTGGTTTGACTATCCTTTTCTCCCTGTCTTTATTGGTAGCAGTTTATTTTACACGTATCCTGAAAAATATTCTGGGTGTTTCTGTTGGTGAGGGAGTGGGATTTTTCCCCATGCTTTACTCGTCTTTTCTCATACTTTTGTTGGTGAGTGTCTCTCATGGTGCGTTATTTACTTTTAGCTGCAAGGTTTACTCCATGTTTTTTTCCCCTGATGCCTCCTCCATTGGTAAGGTTTATGTTTATGAAACTATGGGCACGATTGTTGGTGGGATTATCTGGACATATCTTTTTATTCCTTACTTTCATTCCTTCCAGATAGGCGCATGGTTGGCCATGTTAAATTTTCTTGTAGGTCTTATTTTAATTGCGCCCAATTGGAAAAGAGGTAAGCTCCAGAAAACAGTGACAGTTATTTCTTGCCTATTTTTGTTTTTTGGAGGATATTTAGTTTTTGCCGGCGGGGCGGATAAGCTTCACCAACTTTCAATAAGAACCCAGTGGAAAGGCCATAATGTGGTCCATTATCAAAATTCTATATATGGCAATATTTGTGTGGTAGAAAGCGAAGGACAATACATTTTCTTCCTGGATGGTCTTCCCCAAATTATAACGCCTATTCCGGATATAGGCTTTGTTGAAGAATTTGTCCATCTTCCACTTCTGGCNCATCCTGACCCGAAGAAGTTACTTATCTTAAGCGGTGGTGCCGGCGGTGTAATCAACGAGGTTCTAAAACATCCACAAGTTGAACTGGTTGAGTATGTGGAACTTGATCCACTGTTGCTTGAGCTTATAAGAAAGTTCCCAACGCCGCTAACTGAGGAAGAATTGACCGACAGGAGGGTGGAAGTCAAGCATATTGATGGTCGTCTTTTTCTTAAAATGACCCAGAATAAGTACGATTTGATCCTGGTCGGCCTCCAGGATCCATCTGACTTGCAGACAAACAGNTTCTTTACAAGAGAGTTTTTTAGCATTGCCAAAAAGCGATTGTCCGAGGAAGGGATCCTGGTTATNGGGGTGCTTGGTTCTTTAACTTATTTAAGTGATGAAATAAAGAATCTTAACGCCTGTATTTTTAATACACTCAAAAATGTTTTCCCTTATGTCCGCGTATTTCCAGGAGATGGCCTGAATCTTTTCCTATCCTCGCGTTCTAAGGGAGTCTTTTTGCTAGACGAGGAGCAGATTGTAGATAGATTGAGCGAGCGAGGAATTAAGGCAAGCGTGCCTATAGCCCGCCATATTCTGAAAAAGTTACATCCGGGATGGCAGGAGTGGTTTCTCAGGTTTCTTGAGGAGAGCACCCAGAAAATCAATCGGGACTTCCAGCCTTTAGGCATGTTTTACAGTGTTGCTTATTGGAATGCCCTCTTTTCTCCCTACCTTCGGGGACTTTTCAGGTGGTTTGAAACCATAAGCCTGCGGCTGATTCTGCTCATATTCATCATCTTTATTGTTCTTTTCTGGTTAGGGCGAACTAAGAATGTGAGAGTTTTCGGCTCAGGCATTCCCTTCTGCATAGCCACCACCGGCTTTGCCGGAATNATATTCGACCTGGCCCTGATCTTTACCTTTCAGTCAATTTACGGGTATGTTTTCTCGTGGATTGGGCTTTTGGTGACGGCTTTTATGGCCGGGGCTGCTTGTGGGGCAATGAGTATGACTGCGCTTCTCTCCAGGATAAAAGATTGTCTTAAGTCTTTTATAAAAGTTGATTTGACCATAATCTGTTTTTCTCTAGGTCTACCTTTTATCTTTCTTATGCTCCATCCCTACCTGGGCAGTCCGGAGGTTTTCCCTATTTTGAAGATATTATTCTTGGTCATTTCGTTTATCGGTGGGTTTTTAATCGGTGCCCAATTTCCCTTGGCGAACCAAGTTTATCTAAAATATGAGAGAAGTTTAAGTAAAACCGCCGGTATGCTTTATAGCTCTGATCTTCTCGGCGGCTGGCTCGGCGGGATCGTGGGGAGCGTGGTTCTTTTGCCCGTTCTGGGACTCCTCGGCAGTTGTGTAGTAGTTGTTCTTCTAAAATTGAGCAGTTTTGTGGTCATAGTTGTTAGATTCTACAAGCCGTATGGAGAAATATCTTTGAGGAAATAGGAGGGGAAAAATGGGAAATATTTTTCTTGAAAAATTTACCCGCAGGGATTTTTTTGAAAAGTTAGGTTATGCGGGTTTGGGATTGGCTCTCTCTTCAGTCTTGTTTAAATGGTTAAGAGGGAAAGAGGTTGCCCGTAATGAGAAGGCNGGTGTTAAAAAAGAGGCTGCCATAGACCCTGATTTTGAACCGGCGTACTTGAAACTTCACCGAACGGGCGAACTGAAAAAACGGGCAGAATACCTCTGGGAAATTATGTCAAAATGTCGCCTCTGCCCGAGAAGATGCGGTGTTAATCGCCTTGAGGGAATGAGGGGATTCTGTCGTTCGCCGGGCGCGACACTCATGATTTCAGCATTTCATCCCCATTTTGGCGAAGAAAAACCTCTGGTGGGACGGGGTGGTTCAGGTACAATCTTTTTGACCCATTGCAACTTAAGATGCGTCTTCTGTCAAAACTGGGAAATAAGCCAGCTTGGCCGGGGCAGAGCCACCAGCATTAATGAATTNGCCAATATGATGCTTCGACTCCAGAAAATCGGTTGTCACAATATAAACCTCGTCACGCCCACCCATTATTCGCCCCACATCCTCAAGGCCATTGATCTAGCAGCAGCGAAAGGGCTCCGTCTGCCCATAGTCTATAACACCTCTGGCTGGGAACGGCTAGAAATACTGAAGATTCTGGACGGGATAGTTGATATCTATCTACCTGATATCAAATACTGGGATAGTGAAATGTCANCCAAGTATTCTTCCGAAGCTGTCACGTATCCCGAGGTGACNAAAGAAGCAATTCTTGAGATGCATCGACAAGTCGGCGTAGCCAAGCCGGCTCGAGATGGCCTTATGTATCGAGGGCTGATGATTCGCCACTTGGTTATGCCTAATAATGTTGGGGGGTCAGAAAAGGTTATGGAGTGGATAGCAGAAAATCTGCCAAAGGATACCTATGTCAATATTATGGCTCAGTATAGCCCACGTTATAAAGCCTATGATTATCCAGAACTCTCCAGGAGGATAACNGGCCAAGAATACAAAAGAGTTGTCAAGAAAGCCAAAGACTTAGGGCTTACAAATCTTGATATTCAGGGATACTGGTGGNTGCGAAGATAAATGGAAAATAGACAGGAAAAGCTAAAAATTGATATACACCTGGGTGCCTTGTGGTCCTGAGTCGATCTTTATTTCTCCCNCCAACTGTCGAACCAGACTATAAATGATTCTCAATCCCAGACTGGAGGGTTTTTCAAGTTCAATTTCCTGCGAAAAGCCGACGCCGTTATCANCAACTAGCAATTGGCATTGTTTTTTCTNTTTTTTCTTTACGCTAACTTCGATTATCCCCTCGGGCCGNTTGTCAGGAGNAAAGGCATGTTTAAAACAATTAGTCAGCAATTCATTCAAGATTAAAGCACAGGGGATAGCTTTGGTGATGTCTAAATAANTTCTCTCCATGGTTAATTTAATCTCAACGTGGTGATACTTATCAGAATAAAGCCTCTTTAAATGGTCGATCAATTTTAATGTATACTCTCTAAAATCGATGGCGGTAAATAACTTTTGTTGATAAAGCTCTTCATGAACAAAAGCCATGGTTCGCAAGCGGCCCAAACACATTTTGAACGCTTCCTGGACCTGGTTGTCGCTGAATTTCTTCATTTGNAGATTAATCAGACTACTGACAATCTGCAGGTTATTTTTTATTCGATGATGAATCTCNTGCAANAAAACTTCTTTTTCCTCCAGCGAGCTCTGTAGTTCGGCACTTATTTTTTTTCGCTCGATGACTTCTCTTTCCAGCCTCTCTTTGGCTTCAAGTAGGTCTTGTGTCCTCTGGACGACTCTCTTTTCCAGTTCATTAGTCAACTTTTTTAATTCTTTTTCGGCTTGNTTTCTCGAGCGAACTTCTTCTTCAAGCTGGATATTTATTTTCTCCAGTTCTTGTTTTTTCTCTCGGATAGCCTGAACGCGAATTAAATGCACTACCACCCCCAAGGTGACCACTGCCAATCCAAGGAGCACTTTAAACCACCATGTCTGCCAGTAAAAGGGGTTCATTCTGACTTTTAAAGAAAGCCCCTCTTCATTCCAGATGTTATCGTTATTGGCTGCTTTAACTCGAAACACATAATCTCCCGGAGGCAGATTAGTGTAAGTGGCCGAAGCCTGAGAACCCACATAATTCCAGTCCTCATCAAATCCTTCCAGTTTGAAAGCGTACCGATTCTTCCCGGGAGCCACAAAATCTAAAGCAGCAAACTCAAAAGTAACCACTCGATGATGGGGAGAAAGAGTAATTTGGTGAGCAACCTCAATTGCCGTGGAAAGAATGTCTTCGTTGTTTTCGGTATTCAAAGACACAGGCTGGTATAAAACACGCAGGCCGGTTAAAACCACCGNAGGCTGATGTTGATTGAGAGGCATACTCTCAGGATGGAATATATTTAAACCATTAACTCCGCCAAAAAATATTTCTCCTTTTTTATTTTTAAAAANCGCCTTTGAGTTAAATTCATTGCTTTGCAGACCATCAGAAACATCATAATTACGGAATTTCATCCGGTCGGGGTCGAAACAACAGAGTCCTTGGTTTGTGCTTATCCATAATCTCCCCTGGTTGTCTTCAACAATTCCATAAACGACATTATTGGGCAATCCATCTTTTTGTTTGAAAACTCGAAACTTGTTGGTATCCTGGTCGAACAGATTTAGGCCCCCACCATAAGTTCCTATCCAGAGCCGGCCTTGGGCATCCTGATAGAGGCAAAGGATGCGATTGTTACTCAATGAGTCTGGATTGTTAGCCTTAGCTAAAAAACGAATAACCTTACCTGAATCACGGTCAAGTCGGTTAAGGCCATAACTTGTCCCAACCCAGAGGTAGCCCTCCTGGTCGAGAAGAAGCGAAGTGACTCGGTTATCACTTAATGTCTGGGGATAAGCCGTTTGGTGGCGGTAATGCTGAAAAGTGCCGGTTTGCGGATTATAACAATCCAGACCTCCGCCCAGCGTGCCAACCCAGATAAAGCCTTGCTCATCCTCAAGGAGAGCCCGGACATAGTTATGACTTAAACTTCCCGGGTCATCAGGATCATGGCGAAAATGAGTAAAAATTTTTCGCTGGNGATCAAACCTCTCTAAACCTTCGTATGTTCCTATCCAGATAAAACCGGCCTTATCTTCAAGAAGACACCGGATATTATCACTGCCAAGAGAATAAGGATTGCCCGCTTGATGACGATAATTGACCCTGGTTCTTTTTTTTCGATCAAGACAATCCAGGCCACCTCCATAAGTCCCCACCCATAACTGACCTTGCCTGTCTTCCAAAATAGCAAAAACTATGTTGGCCGAAAGAGACAAGCCTCCTCTGGCTGACTGATTGATATGAATGAATTTTTTCTTTATCGGTTCGCAATATTTGGCTATTCCTCCACCGAANGTGCCTATCCAGATAATTCCTGTTCGGTCCTCCAAGATACAGTTGATATAGTTATTGGGCAGACTGGATTCNTCTTCAGGCCGGTTAAGCACATGGTAAAATTTTTTCTCCTGGCGATCATACAAATTGAGGCCCCCTCCAAAAGTGCCGATCCAGAGGAGGTGCTGTTTATC
>MTOP01000109.1 GCA_002010725.1 Candidatus Aminicenantes bacterium JdFR-80 | reverse complement strand
GAGAAGGAGAAGGAAAAAACCACCACTGGAGAAGAGAAGACGAAGGTGAAGATTGATTTTGACGGTTTGAATCAGCGGATCATTGCTCTGCCTTTGCCAGTGGGTAATTACTTTAATCTTTGCGTGGGAGGTGAGGGGCAAGTCTTTTTCCTTGAAGCGCCTGCTACTTCTCGGGGCCCCTATCAACGGGGTACGAAGTTGCATTACTTTAACCTGAAGACCCGTAAAGATCAGGTCTTGGCAGAGAATATCAACCGCTTTACCATCTCTGCCAACGGGAAAAAAATTCTTTATATGAGCCGGGATCAATGGGGGATTGTTGATGCCGGGAAAAAGTTCCGTCCTGGTGAGGGTAAACTGAAGACAGCTTCGATTAAAGTCCGGATTGATCCCCGCGCCGAGTGGCCGCAGATTTTTTATGAAGCTTGGCGTATCAACCGGGATTATTTTTATGACCCCTTTATGCACGGGGTGGACTGGCCCAAGATGAAGGAGAAATATGCTGTTTTTCTGGAGCATCTAGCCTGTCGGGGTGACCTGAATCGAGTAATTCGCTGGATGTGCAGTGAATTGGGGGTCGGACATCATCGGGTAGCTGNAGGTGATACTCTGGCTCGAGCTGAAAAAATTCCCGGCGGCCTTCTGGGGGCTGATTATGAAGTGGCCCACGGTCGCTATCGTTTCAAAAAGGTTTACGGCGGTCTTAATTGGAATCCCGAACTTCGGTCTCCCTTGACTGAACCTGGGGTTGATGTTAAAGCNGGTGAGTATCTGTTAGCGGTCAATGGCCGGGAGGTTGTTCCCCCGGATAATCTTTATAAATATTTTGAAAACACAGCCGGTAAAATTGTTGAAATTACAGTCGGGCCCCATCCCGATGGCACTCAGGCTAGAACTGTGAAAGTGGTGCCCATTGCTAATGAATATGCCTTAAGAAACCGTGACTGGGTAGAGGCCAATATCAGGAAAGTTGACGCAGCCACTAATGGCCGGGTAGCTTATGTTTATGTGCCCAACACCACTACTCTGGGCCACACTTATTTTAAACGTTATTTCTTTCCTCAATCTCATAAAGAGGCGATTATTGTGGATGAGAGGTTCAATGGTGGTGGTCAGGTGGCTGATTATTATATTGATATTCTGCGTCGACCTTTCGTCTGTATGTGGGCTATGCGTTATGGGGCTGATCTGAAAACACCCAGTGCCTCGATTCAGGGCCCGAAGGTAATGTTGATCAATGAGTCAGCCGGCAGTGGCGGTGATCTTTTACCCTGGATGTTTCGTAAGTTTAAACTGGGCAAACTTATCGGCAAGAGGACCTGGGGAGGCCTGGTCGGCATCCTTGGATTTCCGGTGCTGATGGATGGAGGCTATGTCACCGCCCCCAACCTGGCTATCTGGACAGAAGAAGGCTGGGTGGTGGAAAATGAAGGAGTTCCCCCTGACATTGAANTGGAGCAATGGCCGGCCCAGGTGGCCCAGGGGCATGACCCTCAACTGGAAAAGGCGATTGAAGTAATCCTGGAAGAGTTAAAGAAGAATCCTCCGAAAAAGTTAAAGCGGCCGNCTTATAAAAAAATAACCCGCTGATTTAAGTAATTCCCTCTTTTTTCGCTCTTCAGGAAGAAGGTGATGGGAGAAAGAGAGGTCATTTATTAGGCAGGCAGGATTCACGTAAAGGATGGAGGGCTTGCTTGATGGTCAATTTCTCTTCTTTGGCCAGATCAATTAATCTGGCCTCTTCAGGTGGCTTAATGATCTGGAGCTCAGGCTTATCCGGAGCAAGAGGATTGATTTTTTTTACTTGACCGACCCAGCCATTGGATAATTTCACCAGACAGCCCAAGGGCCAGTAACCGATTATCTGGATAAATTTATCCAGTAGATGAGGTTCATATTTCTGTCCTTTTTCCTGAAGAAGTGAAGCGATAATTTTATCCGGAGAAAATTTTTTGCAGGCTAATTCCTGATGGAAGAGCTGATCATAGGCATCACTGAGAGCCACTACCTGGGAAATCTGGTGAGGTGGACGCAGAAAAGCCTGCTTGCNGAAGGGTTGGATGTTGTAAGGGAGTGAACATTCAAAAGCAATCACCAGGGGGATATATCCCAGTTCTTGAAAATAATCGACCAGAGGTCTGGCTCCGAAAAAAGCCGCCCGGAGCTCAGGCTGAAGAGAAGAAAGAGGGGATTGTTCAGCCCGGAGATCTCTTTTCGCTAAAAGAAGGCCCAGATCATGAAACAGAGCTCCAACTCCAAGATCGATCAGNACTTTTTTGGGCCACCCCAACTGGGACCCGACATACATACTTAACACAGCCACATTAAGGATATGGAGGGTTCCGGGGGGGATCTTTTTTTCCTGGTCGGTTAAGTAGATGAGATCCAGATAGCTTCCAGAAAAACTTTCCAGAAGGGTTAGGGCCGTAAATTGAAGGTCAACGGCCCCCAGTTCTTCTTTAATCATNATTTTCTCGATGGCCTTGCTGACCAGCTGAAGGGCGGAGAAGTATTGGGGGATAAATTTGGCTTTTTTTTCGATTAAACATAAGGATGTTTCAGCCGGGGCTTGAAGTCTGCCTATCTGGATGTGTTCTATCCCCAGAAGATTTAATTGAAAAAGAATATCTTTAGTCGTTTTTNTCTGGGGGTCAAGTAGAAATTCAATAAATTTCTGGAGTTCTTCCTGTTTNAGGCCCCGGGAAAAAACGATTTTTTCAATGCCTCTTTCTTTCAGAAAATGAATAAAAGATTGAGCTTTTTCGCTGAGTTCGAAGAAGATATGATCTTCTAGACACAGTTCTTTCCCCACAATCCCNAGGATAAATTCATTTTTCACGCGGAAATATTGGGCCAGTGTTTCCCAGAGAGAAGTGACGGATTCCGAGAATTGAGGATGGGCAGGCGGGTAGATTTTGGCGGTTTGGATGGTATTAATCAAGGCCAGCAGGAGTTGTTCATTAGATTCCATGGCTTAATTTCTCCAGAGCTTGACGGGCTTCCTTCCGTAATTTTTTATTCCAGAAAAATTTTCTCAGGGTGAGCTGCCGGAGATAAGGTTGGGCTTCAGGAAGTCCGATTTCAACAATAATCTGGACATTTATCCGAAGAGATTTATTCCGCAGACCTAAGGGCGAAGGAAAGAGGAGTAACTCCTGCAGTATTTCCTCCCGGGCCTGAGACTGGGTGAGCAGAGCTTTAATGGCTTCCTTTCGCAGAAGTAGATTTTTGTGTTTGAGCAACGGCTGAAGGAAAGAGCGGTCGATAAGGCGAAGTTTTTGAAAAACCTGAATGATTTTCACCCGGATAGAGGTACTTACCGCGGGGAAAATATGTTTTAAAATAGTCAAAGTATGGGGAGAATCGATGGTTTGTAAGTTAGTGATGATATTTTCAAGGAGAGCTTCATCGTGACTGGCTTTGTCGAGATTGAGGAGGAAATAGAAAAGGTGATCGCTGAAGAAATGGAGAAAGGCCTGCAGAAGATAAGGGGTGACAATTTTTTTATCGAAAATAATTTCCAGGTAAATGTTTTCATTATAAAAAGACGCATCAAAAAGATTGATAAGTTCTTGAAAATAAAGATTTTTTTCTCCCTCAAGAATGGCCTGCTCGACCTTTTTGGTGATTATTTTTTTTATCTGGCTGACTTCCTCTCCGGAAACTTGAAGCGAGGGAGCCTGGAGAGAGGAATAAAGGTGTTTGATAAATTCAAAGTCTTTATCTTCCAAAGCAGCCTCAGCTTCCTGGGTTAATATTTGGGCAATTTTCTGGCGCTCGGCTCTATCTTCTTCCCACTGGAAAAGATTCAGGAGAATAGAGCGAAAATTTCTTTTTAATTCAGAGGAGTCAAAGGGCAATGATTCGACGGCCGGCCGGGAACTGAGTTCTTCCAACACCGATTTATAAGTTTCAGCTAAAGGATAATTGGCGGAAGAAAAGATTTTTCTGAGCTTATTCTGGAGTTTTCCCTCGGCTAGCAGACCTGATTGTCGGTTTAAGATATCTTTCATTAAAGCGGAAATTTTTTCATTTTTTTCTTCGGGGATTATTTTGGTGATGAGTTGCCAGCGAAGAGCATCAAAGTCGTCTCGCTGAATCAACTCTTCACTCAGGAGAAGAGCTATGTCTTCTTCAGTGAGATCGGCCAGAATTTGTTTATATCTTTCAAGGGGAAAATCAGGCCCAATATTGGGCCGGTGAAGCAGGGAACGGAGGAAATCTTGAAGACGCCCTGGATAGCTGGAAGCATCGATTTGTTTAAGTCGGGAAAAAAATTTTTCCAGAGAATGATTTAATTCTTCATCGGCGACGAGTTTTTCCAGATCAATTGAGGTGATGAATTTGATGAAACTTTCTTCTACTTGACGAAAAAGTTGAGAGTCTTCTTTTTTTATTGATTCATCGAGAAGATATCTCCAGACATCTTTTATTTCTTCTCCTTCGCCCTTGAGTAGTTGAGAATAATCAAGTTCTTCTACCTCGATATGAGTAAAGGTTCTCTCTTTCAATAAACTTATCAGTCCTCCCTGTCGATAATAATCTTTAAGGGGGAGGCTGAGAGTAGTGACAAGCTGAGATAGTTCCTGAGATTCAATTCCCCGGGCGATGGTCAGGCTTTTTATCTTGCGCAAGTGAAGAAAATTGGCTAAGTCTTGATATAAGAGTTCATCTTCCAAGACCAAGTCATTCACCAGAAGGGAATAGGGGCTAATTTTGATGGTTACCGGAGAGTAAAGTTGAGATACTTCCTGGAGATGATGATTAAGATTTTTAATTGAGTCTTGAAAACCGGGATGATGGTGGGGATAAATAAGAGCGTTCTTCAGGGCGATTTTGAACGCCTGAAAAAAAAGCTTGAGAGTTTCTGCCTGATTTTTCAAAGTTAACCTGCAGGAGGAATCTTGGTGAAAATTAGCAAAGAGAACCTTTCCTTTTTCCCAAGGAAAAGATATTAATCCCGCCCTCCTCTGTCAAGTAGAAGTCAAAATTAGACAGGATGAATAGGAGAGGCCAGTCTGAGCAATAATCAGGCCTACGGGAGGAAAAAAATAAAGATAAAATGCTTCTGACATCAGAGAGAGGGGCACTATTCTGCTTCCCGATGGTGAGTGGTTTAGGGCGTTACTTTTCTTCTTATTTTCGAGGCAGCTCCAAAGTAAAGGCCACCCTATTACGGCCGAGCCATTTAGCGTGAGTCATTAGCTTCTGGGCTCGGTTGATCAAGCTATCCACCGAATCATTCTTGTGAGCCAAAGTAGCTCCCACAGAAACACTGGTGCTGATGACCTCATTTTCCACCAGGATACTCGCCTGGGCGACTAGTAATCTGAGCTTATTGGCGATCATATCCAATTTGGGTTCAGTAATATTGAGAATAACCACGATAAATTCGTCTTCTTTCCAGCGGCCGACAATATCGAAAAAACGAATATTATTTTGCAGGGTCTGTCCGACTGTCCGCAGGACTTTATCGCCGCCACTTGCGCCAAAGGCTTCGTTGATGTTGATCATTTTGTCAATATCCAGGTAAAGAACCCCTGAAGTCAATTTGAATTTTCTCAATTCTTCCAGACGGGAAATAAGCTGGATTTCGAGATAACGCTGATTACCGACTTCAGTCAATGGGTCAAGGAGGGCCATCCGACGCAATTCTTCTGTTTTCTGGGGCATGAGGACCTTGGGTGACATGTCGGCAAATATTTCGGCGGCGCCTTTTATTTTTCCTTTCTCATCGGTCAACGGCAGCATGTGAATGGCGACCGGTAAGAGATAGCCTTCTTTATGATGAATATAAACTTCAAGATGGCGCGGCTGGCCATCCTCCATGACTTTCAAGGCTGGACAAAGTTCGTCACAGAGTTTGGTGCCATAGGCATTGACGTGGACAAGAACCTGGTCCCAGCACTTTCTCCCGAGAACTTCCTCCTGAGAATAGCCGGATATTTTTTCCGCTCCTTTATTCCAAAAAAAGATTTCTCTTTCTCTATTGACCGCACAAATTCCATCCTGGGTATTTTCGAGAATGATTTTGAGGATAGATGGAGACAAATAGTCAAAAAAATCAGAAATTGTCAATTTATTCAATCTTACCCCCCCC
>MTOP01000040.1 GCA_002010725.1 Candidatus Aminicenantes bacterium JdFR-80 | reverse complement strand
GGCTGCACGAATTAATCTGGTTATTCAGTCTCCTCTTCGATGACTTTATAAACTTTGTCGTGCTCGCGGACTGGCCCTTCCACCTTGAGACCTGCCTGTTCNCCGGCTTTAACAATTTCCACCGGTTGATGTTCCACCTGGAGAGATTCCACCTTTTGATACAGATCGGTGGTGTGNCCCTTAATGTGAATCGTGTCCCCTACACGAAGTTCGCCTTTTTCCACCTCGATCACCCCGACTGAAATTTTAGAGAAATAGTGGGTGATTTTGCCGATTTCTTCTTCCATAAAATTCCTCCCTATCAATTCAAAGGCTACCAAATTCTATAAAATTAGGCAAGGAGTAAAGACATGGAAAAGGAAACGGGCGACAGCTTCACCCCCCGCAGAGCACGGAGCCGCCGTTGACGTTGAGGACCTCACCAGTGATATGCCNGGCGAGGTCGGAGGCAAGAAAAAGGATGGGACCAGCNATATCTTCCGGCGGAGGGATTCGGCCTAGAGGAATACTCTGGCGCACTTTTTCCTTGAACTGCTTATCCTGAAACACTTCATCACACATGTCTGTCTCCACCCAGCCTGGGGCCACGCAGTTGACTCTTATTCCGTAAGGGGCAAGCTCAATGGCCAGCGATTTGGTCAAGGCAATCAGGGCGCCTTTAGTGGCGGCGTAATGAGAGTGAAAAGCCTCTCCTCTAACGCCGGCCGTGGACGAGACAATAATGATATTTCCGTGGCGCTGTTTTTTCATCGCAGGGACAACAGCATTACAGGTATAAAATATGCTGGTAAGGTTTACTTTGATGGTTTCTTCCCAAACTGACGGCTCCATGGCTCCCATTTCACCGTAGGTCCAGATGCCAGCGTTATTGACCAAAATGTCAATCCTACCCCATTTCTCCAGGATCTGCTCCACCATCTCGGTGGCCGTTTCTGGGAAAGAAAAATCTGCTTTAACCGCTAAGGCTGTCACTCCTAAAGCCTCCAGCTTATCGATGGTCGCCTGGGCTGCTTTTTCATTATGTTGATAGCTGATAGCCACATCACAGCCTGCCTGGGCAAAATAGATGGCAGTTGCCCGGCCAATGCCCCGGGAGCCTCCGGTGATCAAAGCCCTTTGTCCCTGGAGANTTATTTCTACAGCTGACATCTCGCCTCCCTTTTCTTATCCTATTATGGACATTACAAGTTTATGTGCAAGCGATGTTTCTCTCTTCCGACCTTTTATTTTATTATCAACTTCTTACACGCTCTTAACTTCACTTTAACTGCTTTTTCTTATCTTTTATCAAACTTCTCCTAGAAAATCACCCTAGTGGTCCAAAAAATATAAGACACCCACAAGAAGTGTCTGACACCGTTAATTTATATTTTTTCCAAATCTGGCCCGAAAAATTATACTACTGCCCCACTTTAAGTCTAATCTCTTGCCATTTAAACCGGTGCAGATTATTAATCCCGCAGATAATCCAGGGTAAAGTCTGCCATCTCGTCAAACTGCAGATAGCGATAAATTTCATCCTTTAGGGNAAGGACTCTCTCTTCCATCACTTTAAAATATTCTTCCGGCGTCGGCAATCGACCCAGCAAAGCCGCCACTGCCGCCACTTCAGCCGACCCCAGATAGACTCGCGCACCATCACCCATGCGGTTATCAAAGTTACGGGTCGAAGTAGAGATAATCGTTGCTCCCGGCCTAACTCGTGCCTGATTACCCATGCATAACGAACAACCCGGAATCTCGGTCCTCGCTCCTACACTGGCATAGATCGAGTAATAGCCCTCCTTCATCAGCTGGCTGCGGTCCATTTTGGTGGGCGGAGTCAGCCAGATTCTCGTCGGCAAATAACCCACGCCTTCAAATATCTTGCCGGCCGCCCGAAAATGACCAATATTGGTCATACAGGAGCCGATAAAAATTTCATCTATCTTATCTCCCGCCACCTCTGATAACAGGCGGACATCATCCGGGTCATTAGGACAGGCCAGGATAGGCTCGGTAATTTCATCCAGATTTATCTCCAGCACCGCAGCAAACTCGGCGTTTTCATCCCGCCGGAGAAGCTGTGGATTGGCCAACCACGCCTCCATCGCTTCAATCCGCCTCTGCAAGGCGTCAGCATCCTGGTAGCCAGCCTCAATCATCTTTTTCAAGAGAGCCACATTACTCCGCAGAAAGCGAGCCACTGTTTCTTCCGAAAGGGCAATCGTTCCCCCGGCAGCCGACCTTTCCGCCGTGGCATCCGTCAATTCAAAAGCCTGCTCCACCGTCAGGTCAGGCAGCCCTTCCATTTCAATCAGGCGGCCGTTAAAAACATTTTTCTTGCCCTCCTTGGCCACGGTCAGCAACCCTTCTTTAATGGCAAAATAAGGAATGGCATTCACAACATCCCGCAGAGTAATTCCCGGGCGGAGTTTCCCTCGAAAACGCACCAACACNGACTCCGGCATGTCCAGGGGCATGAAGCCCAGCGTGCCGGCGAAAGCCACCAGTCCTGAGCCGGCCGGAAAACTAAGACCGATGGGAAACCGGGTGTGCGAATCCCCGGCCGTACCCATCGTATCGGGAATAATNATCCGATTCAGCCAGGAATGAATGACTCCATCGCCCGGTCGCAAAGCCACACCCCGGCGCTCAATAACAAATTGGGAGAGGGATTGATGCATCTTCACATCAGCTGGTTTGGGGTAGGCCGCGGTATGACAGAAAGACTGCATAAAAAGCTCGCTCTGAAACTCCAGGCAGGCTAACTCCTTAAGCTCATCGGCNGTCATGGGACCGGTGGTATCTTGCGANCCGACGGTGGTCATCTTGGGTTCACAGGCTGTGCCAGGAAGAATTCCTTCNACCCCACAGGCACGCCCAACTATTTTTTGGGCCAGCGAATATCCCTGATTTTCTTTNGGTTTTGGCCAAGCGACCCGGGTAAAGAAATCAGCTGGCGGCANATTCAAATCCTGTCGGGCTTTGTCGGTCAGGTTGCGGCCGATGATTAAAAACAGCCTTCCCCCGGCACGAAACTCGTCCGGCAGTGTCGGTGGCTTAAGGTTAAACTCACTCAGAACTTCGCCCTGCTCATTGGTAATCACCCGCCGTTTAAAATCAATAGTGATAATATCGCCCATCTGGAGGCGAGAGACATCAGCCATAAGGGGNAATCCACCGGAATCTTCGACGGTGTTAAAGAAAATCGGCGCAATCAGGCCACCGATAACTACCCCTCCCCGTCTTTTATTAGGAATATAAGGAATATCCTGACCGATATGCCAGAGGAGGGAGTTGGTGGCTGACTTCCGGGAGGAACCGGTGCCGACGACATCAGCCACAAAAGCCACTTGATAGCCTTCTTCGCGGAACTTCTTGATGGTTTCAATGCCCCCGGGAAAGCGGGTCTCGCCCATGGAGAGGGCATGGAGAGGGATGTCAGGACGGCTCCAGGCATGTTTGGCTGGCGAGAGGTCGTCGGTATTCACTTCGCCGTCAACTCGAAAAACTTTGCAGGTTATCTTCTCTGGAAAAGGAGGACGCTCAAGAAACCATTTTCCCTCTGCCCAGGCCTGGAAGACAGNGGCGGCGGCTTCATTATTTTGAGCCAGTTCTTTTATCTTATTGTAAGCCCCATAGACCAGAGTTGTCTGGGAGAGCGCCGCTACAGCTGCCTGGCGTATTTCGTCATCGGCTGAAGAAAGTAGGGCAATGAGCGGCTCAACATTATAGCCTCCCAGCATGGTACCCANGAGAAAAACCGCTTCCTTCGGCGAAATAATAGGAGATGATTTCTCTTTATTTGCTATTTTTGTTAACCATTCTGCCTTAACTTTAGCTGCCGGATCAACGCCNGGGGCAACCCGGTTTTTAATCAGCTCAAGGAGAACCTCTTCCTTTCCCGCCGGNGGGTTCTCCAAAAGCCGACAGACCTCTGCCGTCCACTCCGGCGTCAGAGGAAGAGGTGGAATACCGAGAGTTTCCCTTTCTTTGACATGCTGAAAATATGACTCTAACATGGCTAATCTCCTTATGAAAATATACTTATAACCAAATTTAAAAAGCGAAATAACATTAGCGACGTCAGTCATCATATTACATTATTTTTTTTTACTTTTGTCAAAATTTAGCCATGTGGTATTGGAGGTCAAGTTTTCACATTTGACATTTGGTCATGTTTGCTTTTATTTCTCACCAATTACTTCCCCCTAAATGTCAAATGTGAAGACCTTACCCCAAGATGCTCTGAATATCTAGAGAACAGTGAACATTTAAGGCTAGATTACCATAACCTTCTCCCTGTATTGGTCAAGTCAGTGCCCTCTGCTTGTTATGTCTGTTAAAAAAATATAAGAACACCAATCGGGCCTAGATAACCGCCCTGGTCGGTTTAGATCCAACCAGAAAGGATTCCGGCAGTTCTCTGCGGGGGAAGAAACAAAATTAGTAAGAATGGCCAGGGGAGTGTGCAAAAGATATTATATTTTCCCACCTTATCTACTGTCACCTGCATTGAGAAGTTAGGTTAAAATTCACTCTGAATTATTTGAGGCTGGCTCTAAAGATAATTCAGCCGCGTGTTTTGGGCAAAGAATATAAGGTTCATCACTCTGGGAGCGGAGTAAATCCTTCTGCCAATGAGCGTTGAAAAGAGCGCATTTAGGATCTGAACAAAAAGGGATAACCATCTTTATAGTAAAACCAGGCCTGGAGAAGTAAGCCAGCTAGTACTCGAGGTAACCGGGCATCATCCAAATCGGTAAGAAAATTCTTTTCTAACCCCTGAGGAAGAGAAGCACCCCAAGTCTGGNATAGATAATATTCACGTGGCCGGGCGGGAGCTTCTATTATTCCCACAAGAGAAACAACTACCGGGAAGGAGAAAACCGCATATCGTAAATGATATCTTCCTTCCGCCTCCGGAAAAGTAGCAATGTAATCCAAAGTTATAAAGACTGGTTTTTCAACCTGATAATCCAGCTTTTTCGGAAGACTNGAGCCGGCGAGCTCGGCGTAACGATACCCGTCATAAACCGCTCCTTTGCCGCAGCCACACTCTCTCAGTCTTTTTTCTTCAAACTGTATTTCCACTGGCAAAGGATGAGCATTCAACTGCTGACTTTCGGGACTAATAATTCTATTAGCGGCAAAATCCGGAGCTAAATTCGTTTTTTCTTTAATTGGGCAGGATGAGAGGTTGATATTTTCTAAGCCCCATTTGCGGAGATATTTTGAGGCTTTAATAACAATTTCTTTTTTCTGGTCACAGAGAAAAAGTCTCATCCCAGAATTTTCAATGCTTCCCGAGCGGCTTTTTCTCCGGAGAGAAGCATGGCTCCAAAAGTCGGCCCCATCCTCGGGAGTCCGTAGGTCGTCGAGACAGCCATGCCAGCAACTATAAGTCCGGGATGAACCTCNCCCGTGTATTCCACCACCAGATCTTCTGATTTTTCAACCCACATCCCGCCGCATCCTTTAGTCTTGAGAATCCCCCGTTCTTCCATTTTCATTACCACGCAAGCATCATGCCCTGTGGCATCAATGACAAGACGGGCTTCAAGCGCTACTGGGTCGACGCAGGTGATTTGTCGGGGAAGAGCACTCACNGGTGTCCAATTGACCACAATGCCGGCCACTCGCCCTTCTTCACGAAGGACGACATCCTCAAANTCAGTCATGTTCTGGATTTTCACCCCAGCGTCACAGGCGGCGGCAATTAGTTTGGAGCAGGCATGAGGGCCGTCGGCCACATAAAGCCCTTCTCTTATCTTTTGATAAGGAATTCCAAGTTCATNGAGGACCCTCTCTCCNGGGTGTCTGATGGTAATCTTGTTCATCAGATAGCCGCCAATCCAAAAACCTCCTCCGAGATAATTATTTCTTTCCACGATCAATACTTTTTGTCCGGCCTTAGCCAACTCCCGACCAGCCATTAGTCCTGAAGGACCGGCGCCAACAATCAAGACATCGGTTTCCACTATTTCTTCAAATTGACGGGCAAACCCCCCGACAATAGCTCGGGTAATGTCCTTTTCACTGATTTTTGAAAAAATTTCACTCATCTTAAACTCCTAATAATAAGTATTATTATAGAAATTATATTCTTTATAATTATACAAAATTTTATTTAATTTTATTTATT
>MTOP01000097.1 GCA_002010725.1 Candidatus Aminicenantes bacterium JdFR-80 | reverse complement strand
AAAATAAAGTTGATGATAATTTAGACAATAATAACCAATTATCATCTCCATAAAAATTCACACCACATCTCACCACTAAAGGTGATTTATAATAAGTTGTATTTTGTTACGTATTTTATTATCGTAACATCTAATCATATGATATTGTCAAAATAAAATTAATTATAATCGAGATAATATTAAAAAAGGAATTTGATCATTATCTCCATAAAAATTCACCCCTCATATCACCCCTAAAGGTTATTTATTGAAAATGAATTATTTGATTTTATATATCATATGAAGTTTATAAACTTACTTAACGAAATGACAATAAAAAATAAGAATGGGAATCCAGAACCAGATCACTAACCCCCAAAGGTGTAGAGACTGCCCATTCTTTGAAATCAATCATTCCTCACTCGGTATATCTTTCTTCTGCCGGTTTTACAAAAAAGGAGCTTTTGATCTAAAGAATGAAAAGTTTAATTTTTGTAAAGTCTCTCAAATAACCGTAACTGAATCTATCAATAAGGAGAAAACATTTAATGGCAGAAAACGATAAATCCAAAACTCAAATCTTAAAAGAACTGAATGAGATAAAACAGGAGTACAGCCTCTTAATTAAAGTCTTCGATTCCGTTAATGATGGAATAACCATAGTTCAAGATGAAGTAGTCAAATACGCTAATATCAAACTTGGAGAATTCACTGGATATCCAAAAGAAGAAACGATTAATGTTCCCTATATAAAATTTGTTCATCCAGACGANGTACCAAGAGTTATCGAAATCCACAAACGACGTTTAGTCGGAGAAAAAGTTCCTTCGAGATATGAATCAGCCTTAATACACCGCGATGGGGCTAAAATTTATGTAGAGTTTACCGTCACAGAAATTTTATATAAAGGGAAACCTGCAGTCCTCGCTATTATTAGAGATATTACTCAGCGGAAAAAAGCAGAGGAAAAAATTCGAGAAAAAGCCGTATTTTTTGAGAGCCTCTTTGAAAATTCGCCCGAAGCAGTTGCCTTCTTAGACCAAACTGGCAGGGTAATCAAAGTTAACAAAGAATTTGAAAAAATGTTCGGATATAAGATAGATGAAATGAAAGGAAAACTTCTTGATAATTTTGTTGCAAGAGGAGAATTCTTGAAGGAAGCGGAACAAATAAGGAAAAAAACTGATAAGGGAGAAAAAATCGAATTAGAAGCTATTCGATTCAAAAAAGATGGTACTTCATTCGATGTCCATATCACTGAATCTCCCATTAAATATGACAATCAAATCATAGGGAAATACGTAATCTATCGTGACATTTCCGCCCGAAAAAAAGCAGAACGGAAATTAAAAGAGTCAGAAAAAAGATATCGAGAGCTTGTTGAGTTGGCTGATGCAGGAATAATAATTGATGATAAATACGGTCATGTTGTTTATGCTAATAAACGTTTGGCCCAGATTCTTGGCTATAAGAGTAATAAAGAATTAAAAAAACTCACCATATATGATTATATCCATCCTGATGATCGGGAGAAGGTTTTGAATTATCATCAAAGAAGAGTATTGGGTAAAAGAGCCCCTCAGCTATATGAATTTAAAGGTATAAGAAAAGATGGAAAGACTATATATTTGGAAGTTGCAGTCTCTCCTATTATGACTGAAAAAGAGATAATTGGGACTCGTTCATACATTTGGGATATAACCGATCGAAAAAAGATGGAGAAGACGCTAAAAAAAGCCTTAAACGAAAAATCAATTATGCTCCAAGAAATTCATCATCGAGTTAAAAATAATATGCAGATAATTATTAGCTTAATGAGGATCCAAGCCAGGAAAGCAAAACACAAAGAAACAAAAGATTGTTTACAAGCACTTCAGAACCGCGTATATTCCATGTCTCTCATCCATGATCACTTTTATCAAAAACCAGATTTAGATAAGATTAATATTGCATCTTATGTAAAACAATTAATCGATCATCTCTTCTTCATCTATAACAAGAAACAAAAACAAATTCAGGTTAATCTAGACTTAGAGGAAATATACCTTGATTTAAATAAAGCTATTCCTTTCGGCATGTTGGTAAATGAAGTAATTTCTAATGTTCTCAAACATGCTTTTCCGGGAAGAAAAAAAGGAGAACTCTCTCTCAGGATATATCGAGATGGCAATAAAAATATCCGGCTTTTAGTTAATGATACAGGCGTAGGGCTACCCAAAGAAGTGGATATAGAAAATCCTTCCACAATGGGCTTACAGTTAATTAGGGATCTAACCAAACAATTGAGAGGGGAAATTCAGATTAAAAGTAATGGGGAAACACAGATTAAAGTGATTTTTCCGGAGAAATATTGAGGCAAGGGTCCGGAAATCCGGATCCGGTGAAATAAAAAAAGACGCTATGCGGGTTGTCTTCTCAATCTTAAAGACGATAAACCAAAAAAAATTTCTCATAATTTTCCGAAAAATCATCTTTAGTTCGACTAAAAAAATGGAGAGGAATTAAAGGGTGGAGTTTAGTNAGCAAAAAAGGGGTTGATGAGGGGAAAATCATCAGATCATTTTGCGGTTTGGGATAAGATTGAGATAAACTAAGTTAAAAAAATTCGATTAATAGATATCAGCAAAGGGGAGATACAAGGTGTGTAAAAATGAAATAGAAAGTGAAGAGTTTAGTAAAAGTATATTTTCTTCTTATTTAAAAACGGTCATACCAGATGCAAATATAAAATGGGAAAAATACCCTAATGGAAAATGTAATTCTCCAGATTTCTTTATGTACCTTGAAGGAAATAAATATACTGTCGAAGTGACAAGAATTGATTTTAATGTTAAAAAAAATCTTCTGGTTAAAAAATTTGAAGAAACCTGGAATAATATTATAAAGCAGGTCAATCAAGAAGCTAAAAAATCGGGAATTATCTACGGCCTCTATGTAATAAAGCCTTCTCCCCAGACAAAATTTAGAAATAGAGAAAAAGAAGATGTTAAGAATCAAATATTACATTTTGTTAAAGAAACCAAAGAAAGCTGTGAAAGTCAATCTAAAGTCCTTCAACATGAAGGTAAAATTTATGGCAAAATATGGAAAGAAAAAACCCCAAGTTTATCCAGCATTGAATTATCATTTACGTATGGATCATGGCTGAATTCTCCGGAATTTAAGGAAAAAATCTATAGTAAATTAAAAAAGGCAATAAATAAAAAAATTAAAAACTTAAAAGAAATAGAAAAACCGTGGATACTTCTGTTACATAATATTAATCTCCTTGCTACATATGATATTTATAAAAACTACAAAGAACACCTTAAAGAACTGGATATGTTTCATTCAGTTTTCTTAATCTCTGAGTGGAGTGAAAATGGTTTTTTTCTTCATACAACAGACAAAAATTGGTTAAAAAAACAAATATAATTTTGGCAGGTAAATATGAAAGGTTTAACATTTTACTGTAAAAATCAATTTACTCAAAAATGTGATAATAGAATAATAAAACGCTTTTTTCCAAAACGCATAGAGGAAGGAGAAGTAATACCTCTTTGGCCAGTAGGAAAAGAAATAGAAAAATATGATAAGATTTGCAAAGAATGCGAATATAGATATTTTAATATTGATGAACTAGAGGAAAAAATATGTCCTGTATGTGGAAACTTAAGTTTTATCCCCAGTTTGCCTTCTCCAATAAAAACAAGTGGATTTACTAAAGAATATTTGTATAAATGTATAAATTGTAAAACAACTATATACTCTATAAAAAAACTATAACACTAATTGAAGCAATTTCATTTTGACTAAAATACATTAAAATTTTATAACTAAACCCAAATGCCACTTCGCAAAATAGGTAAATATTATTACATCGATATCCGGATCAGAGAAACCGGGAAAAGGATCAGGAAATCTCTATATACAACTAACAAAACGGAAGCACTTGAACGATATTAAGAAGAAAAAGAAAAGATCCTGAGAGGAATGTTTTACAAGGCGATTGACTGGGAGATCTACCAGGGTAATAATCCCGTCAAAAAAGTTAAATTTTATAAAGAATCATCTCCTTCCCTCCCGACTCTTTAATCGGGAGTAAGTATAGTGTTTTTTGTTCCTTCATTTAATCTCCCTTCCAGAGGGGTCATTTTTCAGCGCCTATTGACAAATGAAGAAGAAACAGGTTTTTGGAAAAAACAACTTCAAGCAGTATGCCCTTAAAGGCATCCACTCAGGCAATCAACATGACTCCACTATTTACTCTCACAGGCACAAGATAATATGAATGATTTATATCAACCATATATTTTATGAATAAGGGTTTCTCAAAAAATCCACGTTCAAGTATAGATTTTATTTTTGGGTTATTGGTCAGTCCATACTCTTCAAGACCCTTTTTTGCAACCTCTTGAGCTTCGTCTTCGCGTATCAAGATATCTTCACCACAAAGGATGGGTATTTTTTTAGTTTATTATATCAGACACCTCTCCCTCTGGTTGTAATCTTTGTAAAAACCTCTCTATCTCAACTCTTACGTATATTTTATGATCACCTATAGTAAACTGGTAAAAAGGTAAATGTGGTGAAAAGGATTCCCAACATGGCTGCCATACTAAGGTTGGGGATATGCATACTACGTCTGGGAATATTGNTAACCTCCCTTCCATTTCATAAAGCTCAATTTTCTTATAGGCTATAGACTTAACTATAGATTTAAGAGCTGCCTCTTTGGAAATAAACTTCCTCTGTATTGGCTCTTCCTTCAATTGCAAACTCAAAAAGGTGCCAAAACGAGTATCTATTTGGACTAACAAACGCTCACCAGCCTTATCAACCCAAGGAAAAATAAAATAATAAGAAGTTGGTTGATCAAGGCGGGCAACAAGNTGGTGTTTACCAGGTTAGCTTGTTCTTAAAATTGAGGCAATCCGCCTNTCTTTAATCAGCTTATATTGTTCTAATCCTACATTACTGAATTTAACAGCATTACTCGGAGAAATTATCTTACGACCATTAGCTAAGTATTTCAAAAACCTGCGTCTGGGTAACTTGATATCTCTCATATCAGGGTCACACACACTTATAAATTGGTCATTTCCAGATAGATCGTCATAATTACATCCAGTGAAGTAAGTACTTTGCCAAGATGTGTAAGTCACAAAATCATTAGAATTACCTAAACTACCACCAGAGCCACATGCATCTGTTGCGTTATGAGGAGGTGGTGGATATGAAGAATAATAAGTCATAATCTCTAATTTCACCCTACATTTTACCATTAAAGGTGATTTACTGTAGCTAAATTTTTTGCTTATAATATTTATATGATTTATAATTATTATAATATAATGGAATAATAATAAGAATGGGAATTCAAAACCAGGTCATAAAACCTCAAGGCTGTCAAGACTCCCCTTTCTTTGAAATCAGACATTCCTCATTCGGCATGTCTCTCTTCTGCCGATTTTACAAAAAGGGAGCTTTTGATCCAAAGAATGAAAGGTTTGATTCCTGTAAAAATTGGGAGGAAAAATTCAGATTAAAAGTAATGGAGGGATGCAGATCAAAGTGATTTTTCCGGAGAAATATTAAGGCGATGGGTCCAGACACCTGGACCCGGTGAAACAAAATAGGCTCTCTGGGCGGAATAGCTCCTATANTTAAGAAACGTAAGATAGAATCAAAAATTCTCATAGAGGAGGAAGAAAAATGAAGGTGAATGAAGAATATGAGATTAAAGAAGCTTTAAATCAAATTATGAATCTATTACTCAACATCCAGCAAGACATACAAAGTTTAAATAATAGCGTGACAAATATGGANTATAGACTGAGTGAGCTNGAGAATTATATTAGCTCAACTTTTAGAAAGAANGACAACTCATCGNGGAGAGAATAATGGGAAAAATCATCATTTGCTATTTCTCTAAGACAGGCAGTGTGAAAGANATGGCAACAATTCTAAAAAACCGACTTGAAGAAAATGGAATGTCTGTAACAATGAAACGTGTTTCCGAAATAAACGTTGAAGAATTGATCCACTATGATTGTATTCTAGTTGGTTCTCCAACCTACTATGGCTCAATGGCTGGCGAAGTAAAAAGCTTCCTAGATAAAACTGTCAATCTACATGGTGAGCTTGAAGGAAAAATAGGTGGAGCTTTCACCTCCTGCGCTTTCTGGGGAGGAGGACACGATCTTGCCCTTATGGAGATTAATCAAGTTTTATTAGTACATGGTATGATCATCAAAGGATTCTGCCGAGAATGTTATTTTGGTGTAGTTAGTAAGGGGTCACCGGATGAAAACACCAAGCAGAAATTATATGAATATGCAGATGGAATTTCAGAGCTNGTGAAAAGACTGTCTCAAACTAAAAGGTCATACTAAAAAAAACTCCTCTCTTAAAAAAAAATTTTCCGAACAATCTCGTTTTGTCCGACTAAAGGAATTGAGGGGGGGACAAAAGGTGGAGTCTATGGTCAGTAAAAAAGGGGGTTGATGAGGG
>MTOP01000070.1 GCA_002010725.1 Candidatus Aminicenantes bacterium JdFR-80 | reverse complement strand
GCAGAAACGATCAGGAAGTGGCATTTTAACTTCATGATAGTAGATAACGATGTTCCAGAATCCATAGCCGATTTTATTCAGGGTAGAAGACCAGCAACAGTTGGTTCAGCTCACTACTTGAACAAAATTAAGTTGGCAGATAGAGAATATGAAAAAATAGTGGATAATTTTCCAATCCCTACTTGAAAAAATAGAATTAAATCTTTATTTTTTACCTAATTAACACTTTTTTTAGCTGTTTCCATAGAAATACTGAAGCTGTAAGGAACATAACCCATTTAACGAACAATTTTGGATAATGGATTGTTCCGATTGCCGTTTTGATTGGTTTCCCCTGATATGTGTAAGGCATCAATCAAACCTCCTGTGAAGTTGCCTAAAAGGAGCATTAGCTTTAGTTTTCCTTCTTACAGTTATTTGGTAAACGCCATTTGATATTTCTCTTAAACTTGCTTGTTCGTAAACGATTCCATTCTTTGAGATCACTATGGTATTGTTGTAATTATCTGGGAGCAAATATGCTCCCACAATCCCATGCTCATTCGTTTTGCCGATCTCCTTGTAGATATTACCTTTAAACAACACATCAGCATCAGGGATTGGAGTCCCGTCAGGTTTTCTCACAAAGGCAAGCAAGGCAAGCCTATCTACTTCCCTGAAGCAACCAATTATATTTCTCATGATTCCCTCGAATCTTGGAAATACAGCTAAACCATATCTTTCAGCAGACAAAAAGAGAGGTTTTTTCGTTGTGTTGGAGCTTAGCTCATTAAGAGTTGTTAATCCCTCAAAGTTTGCTTTAACTGAATGTAGGAGCTTTGTTCCTCCATAGGGTTGAGGTTGCCATAGATCTTGAGATTCATGAATAGCCCTAAGTGTTGAATCAAAGGGGTTAAGGGTAACTATACCTTCATCTTCCGCTCTTAATCTCCCAACTAACACACTTTGATACTCTACCATATCCCATCAATTGGAAATAAAAAATTTAANCGGTTGGATACTCGAAAGCGTTCTCGTATGGGATGGCAACCGCAAATTTCTCGGCTCTATTGGCTGAATTTACTTCTGCAACATAGAATTTTCTTGTGATGGCATTTGCCTCGTCAATCCAACTTATTACATCGCTGATAGCAATTCCAACATTCTGTGCTACTAAGAACCATCTCTTTGATTGGGCTGATACAATAGTTCTTGCTGAATCGTTGAAGTAAAGCGGAAACTCGAAGTAAACCTTCCCGTTTCCAGCAGATTTGATTGCTCCTCTTTCGTGCTGATCGTATAACCTTGAAGGAGTCATTAAGCTGTATGGTCGTGCACATGAATGAGCGAAACCACCAGCATTTTCGTTAATATTTCTTGGTTTCCAGTTTTGGGCAGTTATAAGGTAGAAATCACTCAATCCATCGTTGAATTCTCTTCCTGCAACGGGGATATATTCGATTGCAAAGAAACAACCCACTGTTGCTGTGGCTCCTGTGTTATTTGCTGGATTATAGCTGTTGGGATTTGCTATTGCACAAATAAGCCCATACTTATCAACCCAATAGGATATGTTGTAAGTGTTATCCGCATCCATGTAGTTATTAAGGTATGTTTCGGTATAGCTATGCCCACCCCAATACCATGCTTCAAACAGCCCTGCATGAACATAATAGACGGAACCACTTGGCAGATGACTTACTGAATCCCATTCTGAACTTAATGCTATTTTCAAACCTGTTGATCTTGGATCTGGATCGTTTTTTTCAGTTCTATGGACTTTTTTTACTATCGATAAGTAGTTATTCGTTGGGATGTGCCTTAAAGCAATACCGTTGGTAACCTGATCATCTGCCGTTTCCCAATCTCCCGTTGCAACCAAGTAGCTCTCAATTTCACTCAAAAAATCAGGTATAGATTTTGCTCCAGCTACAAAAACCATCCTATCACCCCCTTTAACTAAACAAGAACCTTAAACTCCATTTTTGATCTATTTCTGAGTTATTTTTCACAACAATTTTTAAAACCTCAAATTTAACGCCATTTTTGAATTGAATAGCTCCGATTTCTCCTGTTGCGAACAACCATAGTGAGTTATTTCTGTAAATCTCAAGGAAAACTCCATCTGGAATATCCATGCTGAGATATCTCAACCTTTTATTTATCTCGATCTCTCTTTCATAGGTATCTCCAGCCTTCAGGTAAAGATCGTTGGTTGAATCTGGATATTGCAGGAGCAGATCCTCATCTCCCTCAAGCTTTCTGCTAATTTCAGCAAGCAAGATCTTTTCTTCAATTAGCTCTCTAAACAAGATCTCAGCATCAACCATCATATCACCCTTCCTTACCTATCTTGTGAAGCAAATAACCGATTATGAAGAGAATTAGCAAAAGATTAAGCATTCTCTGTTTTTCAAGCTCCTCTTGTGCTTTTCTCAGCATCTCAGGACAGTAATCTTCAGGTGGCTGAATTACATCCCCTTCAACTTCATCCATCAATCCAACTTTAACAGCTATCATCCTACCCCTCAGTTACCGTTAAAATCCCTCAATGTTTGATGGTAAGGACATAACCGTGTTTCAGCCTTTAGCCTCGTTACCTCTCGATTGTTCTTGATCAGTAAAGTGTATTGCCCAGCTATCAGAGCATAAAGCCCAACAATAGCTAATAAATCAATCATGGGCTCACCCTCCACCTAAGCCTAAGGTTTCTCACAGAAAAAATCAGAACCATAACTATTGCAATAAACATCAAAAGCCCTGTGAACTTCTGTGTTGCTTCTTTTACTGAACTTGCCCCTAAGCTCTCAATGCCCTCTCCAACCCCTCTAAGAGCAGTATAACCGCCAACACCAACTCCAGCACCTATTGCTGTAGGTTTAGCAAAAGCCTTCATAGTTTCAGATTCCTTAATAGCCTTACCTTCCTTGATTAGCTTCCCTTCTTTCAAAAATTTGAGGAGAGGGTTATAGATGCTCACTTCTTCTTCCCTCCTTTCTTGTGAAGCTTCTTCAGCTTTGGATAACCGTATTTATAGCCAGCATAAGCCCCAACAACACTAACAGCAAGGAAAGGTAAAGCCCATCCATTTCTTCTTGCCATTTCTGCAACATCACCAATTATCGGAATTCCCTCAACAGCTCCAAGAACATTCTGAGCAAAGTCTTCTGCTGGAGCTACATATTCAGCAAATCCCTCAGGAACATAAGCTGGTGGAACATAGCCCTCGTATCCGTATTCTGGTGGTAATGCTTCATAGCTGTATGGGTATCTTCCTCCGCCATAGTAGTTGTATGGGTATTCATAGTAGGGATATCCTGCTCCTGCTTCTGCTCCTACACCTGCTCCTGCATATCCGCTCATCCCAAGAACACTTGCCAACCAATCCATGAAATCCTGAATGTAATTTACAAGCTGATCGATAACTCCTTGATCTACCTGTTCCCCTCTTTGATGTGCTTCTTGATCTCCACTCTCAGGTTCCTCCTGAGAGGGAACCTGAGCATTCATTAAGGCATAGGTGGTTGCACCACCTAAAACTGCATAAGGAGCAACTTTCATTAACTTAGAAACTTTTGAAGTTTTTGTAGCCTCTAAAGCTCTCCCTGTTACCTTTGCAACCTCAGGAATCTCATCAGCAACCTTGAATGTTTTAACTGGTCTCATTCTTGAAAATGGGTTCTTTAGTTTTGGCATCTCAAATTTCGGTATTTTTGGCATTGATCTAAATCTAAACCTTCCTATTGGCTTAGAAACTGGTCTAAATTTCGGTATTTCTGGTGCTTTGAACTTTGGAAATCTTGATATTCTTTTGATCTCTTTAATTTCTTTAATTTCTTTACCTACTTTAGAGAGTTTTAATCCTTCTCCACTCTTAACCAACCTACTAAAACCTTTAACAAAACTCAAATCTTCCACCCCCTTAACAAATTTCGATGATTTAACACCGACCTTTGCAGTTTTAGAAAGAGGTTCTACAACCTTTAGAGCTTTACCAACTTTAAGTGATTTAGCAACACCCTTAATCAACCCTTTAGCTCCCCAACCGAAAACGGGTATTAAACCAACAACATCAACTCCAGCCCAAAGATAATCTTCTGGCTTTTCCGCTCCTTTCGTTAAAACTTTAGCCAGATCTAACGGTAATAAGATGTCAGATACCATTGCTCCTACAACTTGAGGAGTTGACCCTCTTTGATAAATAGCATCTCTTTTCTCAACAATTGTTGATATCGTATTTTTAGCCTTATCAACAACATCCGTAACATCCTCTGCTATTGATCTATTATCTACCTTGATTTCTGGAAGTTTAACTTCAGGAACCCTAACTTGATGTTTTAACTTAACCTCAGGAAGTTTAATTGAAGGAAGTTTAATTGATGGGAGCTCCTTAGGATCTTCAATCCTCGGAGTAGGTAAAGTAGGTAGAGCAAAAGTAGGTGGAGTGATTTTAGGGATCTCAATTTTTGGTATTTCAGGTTTTGGAAGGGTAAAGTTAGGTAATTGAGGTTTTGGTAATGAAGGTAATGAAGGTAATACAGGTAATGAAAAAGAGGATCCTGAAAATGATCCTGATCTTGATCCTGATCTTGAGGATAGGGATCTTCTCCTTGTGGTAGAGGTTCTTTGTGTTCTAATCCTTCTAATCCATTTCCTTGTAGGTGAAGCTTGTTTTGGGATTGCTTTAGATTTAGGTTTAGGTAGAGGTTTAGGTTTGGGTTTGGGTTTAGGTAGAGGTAGAGGTTGAGGTTGAGGTTGAGGTTTTGGAAGGCTCTTAACTGCTCTCATAATTGTTGATCTTGTTGATTCAATACCACTCGAGATAGCACTCGAAATAGCACCAATTACATCGAACATGCGTTAGCCTCCGCTAAGTAAAAAGTTTAAAACTATCCCAAAAAAGAAATGATGGAAGTTTTAACAGATCTCTTAGCATGTTTTAAGTAGCCTCTACCATTACTTTATCTACCTGATCCATCACCTTTGTGTTTACAACGAACTCATAGCTAACATACCTAAGAGTTCCCTCTGCACTTGCCTTAACTGCGAGCTGATAATCTCCCTTGTTGAACTTCCATGCTCTAACTCCATAAACATCATTTGTAATTTCAGCACCATAATCGAGAACGACTGCTCCAGTTATTGGATCCACGAGGAACATGAGTTTCTGGTATTCCTTAGCTGTGTTATAGTCAATAGCATAAAGCTCTCTCCTATCTGGAGTTGTGATGATGATTCCGTATTTCTCAACCAAAGAATCAGACTCCTCTCCGTTAGAATCTCTGAATGTGATGAAAGCTTTTCTCAAAAGTGTGCCTATCGGAAGCTCCATTACCTCTACAAGCTCATTTGACGCTGAAAACTTCTTCTCTCTTGCATAAACCTTAGGTTCAGCTACAAGCTCCAGATTTGCCCCATAAGTGTTGGCAAATTCAGCAACCGTATAGATGTTCTCCTCAAGTGTTATGACGATCTCAGCACTCTCAACAGTAACATTACCCGCATCATCAATAGCATCTTGGAATTCAACCGAAAGCTCAAGAGAATCCTTCGTTAGGGCGAGAATATCTCCAGCATCCAGAATGAGCAAGAACTTGAACTCATTTGTAGCACCAGCTCCAATACTAACTGAACCATCTGGATTTACCGCCTTGCCCTGATTATCATAGTAGTTTATTACAGCTATATCAGAACCGCTAAGCGAATAGTGGATGTTATTTCCATCCGAAACAACTCTTACCTCCTTCAATGCATCAAGAACATCTCTCATCGTTCCGCTGAATGCGTTAGCTCCATTATTCTTCAGGGTTAGCTTGCAGTATAGCAAAATTGCATCAATAACCGCATCTCTCGGCAGATCAATTTTCCTATTGGTGAGCGTTATCTTCTGGCTTAAGGTTCTCTTTTTAGAATACATCGACATACCTCCTTTAAATCTTCAAAAACTTCCTTATCTTGCCTGAAATATCAAAAGCCCCATCTATGAATACTCCAACTGCGACGGGAATAACAACCTCCATCGCCTTTTTCATCCCTCTATCAATATTCACCATACCTCATCCCTCCTTCAATCTTTTTCTGAGCTAAATACTGCACTAACTCCTCTCACAACCGCTATTGCGGTTGATGCCCAAAATGGAGCAACACCAACCAAAGCAACGATTGCCCAATCCATTTTAACCACCAAAAAAAGCTTATTTTGAGAAAACTTTAACAATTCGTGGTGAAACAAAGGTGAAAAATAAAAGAGTTTATTAAAAAGTTTATTTTTTCTTCTTACTCTTTTTCTTTCTTTTCTTCTTTTTATTTATCTCCTCTACATATTCTTCAACAGATATTGGGAGAGGATAATCAACTTCAGGTAGATCATACTTCTCAGGATGCCTAAACCATGCTTCAGGATCCTTTGGAAGTTTAGCAAACTTTTTCTCATCCATCATTTGGGCTCTCTCGGATCTCATCTCATGATACATCTGAGCTTGCTTTATTGCTTCCTCGATTTCTTGAATTTCCAGATCTGAAGGTTTAACCGTTGATTTATCTGAGATTCCTAATTGTTTCTTGATGTTCTCTTTATTCTCATGATATGTGAGTTTAGAATCAACAAGAGCTTCCAAATCAACAAGATCTGGCTCTATTCCATGCTTCTTTAAGAATTTCTTGAGGTTGTAGATCTGTAAACTCTTATTCATTACTTTCTTTGATTCCTTGATCGACTTCTTTGTTTTCTTAGCTTTCTTTTTACCCTTGCCCTTACTCTTTGGAACTTCAACTTTTTTCGCTCCCTCTTTCTTCTTTTCTTCAT
>MTOP01000071.1 GCA_002010725.1 Candidatus Aminicenantes bacterium JdFR-80 | reverse complement strand
TAATAACTTCTTTGAGTTCATTACAAACCTCCTAAAAAAATTTTGCCGGCAATTTCTTTTCATCGCCAGGCATTTAAAATATGAAGCAAGAAGCGTGCCAGCAGGCTAAGTGGTTGATAATGTTGAGGTTGGGGGAAGAAGAGGATAGGCGCTACCGACAATATTGTCAATTTAAAGACAAAATTGTCCAGGAACATATAATTTAATAAAATTTTCTATTAAAACTAAATACAGTCCATCATAATAGTTCAAAAAATTGATTAGTTTTAAGGCAAGGATTAATGTAACTAAAAGCTAATAAAATTAAATTGAGTTCTTTAACTTTTTTTGCTAATCCACGATTTTAATTTTCTAAACGCATATCTATTTTAGTAGACAAAAGGATATTATTATTAAATCTTGACAACATGATTATTTCTTATTAAATTTAAATCGGAGATTAAAAAATGTTAATTTATTTTAGAGAGGGGGATTACATAAGATTCCTAACTTTTGGGGAACTTAAAAAAACATTTCACGTGAGGATTCTTTTAAATTTTGAACTTGCGGAGTCTCCGCTCTCTGGTCGAATGCAGATGTTTTCATTTTTAACATATAAAAAATTACTTGCTTTCAATATGTTTCTTAATAAATAATAAAAAAAATAAATCTTAATAATTTTATGATATAAATATATGAAAGGTAATCAAGGCAATAAAATAAAGAAAAAACTATTACTTTGTGTAACGACAAACTTAATTGTAAAGCATATAGGTATTCTCAAAACTTAAAAATGATTGAGAAAAATAGTATTAAAAAACCATCTTTATATATAGCAGTAAAGATAGAAGAGGAAAAAAATATAATATTAAATAATTATATAAAATGAATAATGTTATAAAACAACCAAAACAACTATTAACAATTAAAGAGGCTAGTGATTGGGCTAGTAAATTCTTAAATAGAACTATAACTGAGTCAAATATTTCATATTTAATTCAATACGGCAAAGTAAGAAAATATAATGGAAATGGTGTAACTCAAGTGGATATCAATGATTTAAAGAGATATTATGAATCATATCACGGAAGAAGAGAGCTTAGTTGGAGAAAGCAACTGGGAGATGATTTAAATTGGGCCCTATCATTTGAGCATGTGAGGGAGAAAGAAAGAACAAAACATGTTCACCGACTACATCCATACAAAGGAAAATTTATCCCTCAACTTGTTGAATATTTTCTTGACAGTCATACTGACGATTTTAAGACTAAAGTTTATTTCAAAGAGGGAGACATTGTTTTGGATCCTTTTTCTGGATCTGGCACTACTCTTGTGCAAGCTAACGAGCTAAACATGCATTCTATAGGGATCGACATTTCTCGGTTCAATTGCATGATCACAGAAGTTAAATTATTGAATTATGATCTAAAATCTCTGAAAGAAGATGTAAAAAAAATAGAAAAAGCAATTCTGTCATTTAAAACTAATAGTAACATAACTGCCTTTGAAAAAGAACTTGTTCAATACCTTTATTATTTTAACAACAAATTTTTCCCTAGTCCGGAGTATAAATATAAAGTTAATAGAGGTATTATCGATGAAGAGAAGTATGGACCAGAAAAGGCACAAATTTTTTTAAAAAAATATGAAGAATTGGTTCAAAAGCACAAAATCAAATTAAAGCAAGATTCAGATATTAGCTTTTTGGATAAATGGTATATAGACAACGTAAGAAAAGAAATTGAATTTGCCTTTAATTTAATAAAACAAATTAAGGATATCAGAAATAAAAAAATCTTAGCTGTTATCCTAAGTAGAACTATTCGATCTTGCCGAGCTACAACACATTCAGATTTAGCTACATTAAAAGAACCACAATTAACTACTTATTATTGCTGGAAACATAAAAAAATATGCAAACCGCTATTTTCAATTAAATATTGGTTCTCAAGGTATGCCAACGATACCCTAAATAGGTTAGAAGAATTCGAAAAGATTAAAACGAATGCCAGATGGATAGTAATCTCTGCCGATTCGAGAACAGTTGATATTGAACAAGAAATAAAGAAAAAAGATAAAGTACTATATGAAATTTTTAAGAAAAAGAAAATTAAAGGTATTTTTACGTCACCGCCTTATGTCGGGCAGATTGATTATCATGAACAACACGCTTATGCTTATGAACTCTTTGGTTTTGAGAGAAAAGACGAGTTAGAAATTGGTCCCTTATATAAAGGACAAGGAGAGGAAGCAAGAGAATCTTACGTAAAGGGTATTTCGAAAGTTCTGCAAAATTGTAAGAAATTTTTAGCTGATGAATTTGACATATTTTTAGTTGCTAATGATAAATATAATCTCTATCCGATTATAGCGGAAAAGTCCGGCCTCGAAATCGTAAACAAATTTAAGAGACCAGTATTAAACCGAACTGAACGAGATAAAAGTCCATATTCAGAGATAATTTTCCATTTAAAAGATAAAAGGTAATGTTATGGCACTAACAAAAGAACAACACAACGAAATAAAACAATATCTGATTACAAAAATCCGACAGAAACTTACAAGTTACAATCCAGAAACTAATTCGATGCCGTTCCATTATAGATTATTAGGTAAAGATCGAATGGCTTTATTTTCTTTTATTCACTCCGTTAATACAATGTTGGGACAATCAATCTTCGAGCATGTGGGGAGAATTATAGCTAAACCTAGAGCGAAACGAGCAATAGATCAGTATAGAAAACTGGAAGGATACATAAGTAGTCAAGCTGTTCTAAAAATCGATCAGATAATGAGAGATTTGAGGGCAGCAAAAAGAAAACCTGACAAAGAAAAAGAAACCCGAGAAGTTTTAAGTGTAGCTACCAAAGGCGATTTAGGAAGGAAGCTAAAAAAACGGGTTGATTTATTTGTGGAGACTCAAGAAGGAATTGAATATTATTTTGAGCTTAAAACAGCAAAGCCTAATATAAACGAATTTACAGGCATAAAAAAGCAATTATTAGATTGGATTGCTATGCGTGGTAGCGAGAACCAACATGTAAATATAAAGACAATTGTTGCCATTCCTTATAATCCTTACGAACCGGAACCATATGAAAGATGGACATTGCAGGGTTTATTTGATTTAGAACAGGAAGTATTAGTTGGTGAAGAATTTTGGGATTTACTCGGCGGAGAAAAAACATATGAAGATTTGCTAAATGTATTTGAAGAAGCAGGATTAGAATTATATGACGAAATTGATGAGAAGATGAAAAGTTTAAGGGAAAGTTAAGAAATTTATTAATTTTCAATAATGAGAATTACAGAATTAACAATAAAAAATTATCGAAGTTTTGATCCAGTAGGACAGACAATAAAATTTCCTACGATTCATTGTGCTTTAGTTGGAAAAAATAATGCAGGCAAGAGCAATATCTTTAGTGCATTAAATCTGGTTTTAGGTGATAAAAATCCATCATATATAAGATTTGAAGAAGATGATTATCATGATACAAGCAATCCAATAGAAATTGAAATTGTTATTGGCGGTTTTCAAGAGAGTGATAAGAATGAACTTTTTTCTATTGCTAACTATTACTTAGAGAAACATCGTATTTCAAAAGAAGAAAATAAAAAGAAATTTTTAGGGGCACTTAATCAAGGTATACAAAGAGGAACGGGCAAAATAACTTTATTGCTAAGAAAGAATAATGAATATACCTCTTTTGATGAAAGTAGTACTAAGGATGCGGAAGGAAGTGAAGATGCTTTTGAAATAAATTTATGGGGCTGGAAAGTCCATCGGAACAAAGATGATATTAGAAAGTCTTTGATTCGCATGCTGTTAGTTCCAGCAGTAAGAGATTACAAAAATGAACTTTCTGCATCTAAATGGACCCAATATGGACAACTAATGAAAAGTGTTTTGGAAAATTCCCCTAAATATGCAGAGATAAAATCTGATCTTCAAGATTTAAATGAGAAAATTCAAGAAGTTTTTAAGAGTGAGAAAGAAAAACTTTTAAAAAGCGCACGCATTGTTTCTTATGTAGATGACATTTCTTTTCAGTTAACAAAGGAAAATCATCCTTCAGAATTACTAAGAAATCTTGAGATATTTATTAGAGAAGGGAGTAAATTATTTAATATTGATTATGTTGGCACAGGTACTCAAAGTGCCATCATTATTGGTATCCTTGAGCTTGCGTTAAAAAATAAATCAACAAAAAATAGGGTATTTTGCATTGAAGAACCGGAAGCCTTCATCCATCCTCATGGAATTAGGTATCTAGGGAATCTTATTAAAAGTATTTCTAACGAGCAAAATACACAAGTTATTATTTCAACTCACTCTCTATCACTAACTGCTAATTTTGAGCCCAAGGAGATAATTAAGGTTAATAAAGAAGATGGTAAAACTGTAATTAAACAGGATCCTTTATTTGATGTTGTTCATTTCAGGCGGTTTATTCATCAAGATAATGCAGAATTATTTTTTAGTGATCGTGTAATTTTAGTAGAAGGCCCAACTGAGAAGCACCTGTTTAATAATTTAGAAAAAATCACAAAACAAAATCCCGCAGATCCAGATAGTGAGGATTGTAATTTTGATAGAATAAATGTTGGTATAATCAGGATGAATTCTGTTGACAGTATTATAAATTACATAAAAATACTTTCTGCTTTCGATATTGAATATTGTGCAATTGTTGATAAAGACTTTGTTATAGATCCCTCGAAACAGAATAAACTTAAAGAATTATGTACCGAGATCGGGGTTGTTTATCAAAACAGTAATATTCCCAAATTAATAAATGATTTTAAATCAAAAAATATTCTGATTAATATAAAAGGAGAAATTGAGGATTTATTTCCTGATCAAGATATTGCAAATATTACTGGGAAGGATATATCAGATATCCAGAAGATAAAGAGTAAATATCCTAATAAGACAAGCAAAGCATTTAAAGAATTGTTTGGTACTGGGAAAGCTGAATACGCAATAAAAATTGCAGACTATTATATACAAAATAATATAACTCATCCTTTAGAAGATATTATTAGAAAACTTTACAAAAATGACATTTCTAATATAAATTTCTGAAAGAATCAACTACGCAATCCAGCAAAGGCGGGCAATCCACTATTAAAGAATAAATAAAGCTTGAAATCGCCTAATCAAAAAAGTCAATTTTCTCAGGACGTATGGAAAGGTCATGTCAATAAAGGTTCACAAATTGGCCATCCCAAACTCCTCAAAATACTTGTACCTCTAGGAGTTTGTTTTGATCATCCAGAGCAACGATCAGCTTTTGCTGTTTGATATAACTTCGCTTATTTATCCAGTCTTCTGAATATTCAATCAAATAACTGGTTATGAGACGAACATAGGAGTCCTGGCAGGGAAAAACTCCTATGACTCGGCTTCGGCAGCGAATCTCACGGATTATCCTCTCAACCACATTGGTGGAGGAGATCTTGCGTTTATCTATCTCGGGAAAGTCGTAAAACTGAAGCGAATCCTCCAGTCCCTCTTCTAAGCAGCGAATTGCTTGGGGAAAGCGTTTCTCGTACTCTTTACAGCCAAGCTCGGCCACCTTGAGAGCTGATTCTTTATCCGGCTGCAACCAGATTTGTTTTAGCTTCTCCGTAAAGCGTTTCTTCTCCCTATGGGGAACTCGCGCCATGATATTACGCATAAAATGAACCTTGCATCTTTGCCAACTGGAACCGATCCATTCTGACTTCAATGCCTTCTGAAGACCTAAATGAGCATCAGAGATACAAAACCGAATCTTCCTTACTCCCCTACATTTCAGTTTCCGGAAAAACTACCTCCAGCTCTCCTCCCTCTCTTCATACATGGGTTCTATTGCCAGAATATCTCGTTTTCCTTCACGATTTATCCCATAGGCTATCATTAAAGCTATGGAAATAACTCGACCATCCTCTTTGGCTTTCTCATAAAGAACATCTATCCAAAGAAAAGGATATTCTGACTCTAAGGGCAGGTTCCGAAAAAAATCAACTTGTGGTGAAAGAGCCTTATTAATCTCTGAAACCTGAGCCGCAGAGATCGACTCTATCCCTAAAAATCGGGCCAATATCTCCATCTTGCGGGTGGAGACTCCGTTAATAAAAGCTTCTTGAATCAAGGCTATAAGAGCTGCCTCAGAGCGCTACCTTTGAGTAAGAAAAAAGGGTATAAAACCTCCCTTCCTAAGCTTGGGAATAAAAAGATAGATCGTGCCTAGTCTCGTATCTATCCGCCTCACTCTTTTACCCGAAAAGTAGGTCCGCCTCTCTTTGGAATGCTTGCCCTTGCTTGCTCCAACTTTACCCTCAGCTTCAATCTGCATTAGCTGGTAGGCTAACCATTCCAATATCGCTAAGAGTGGACCATTATGATTAATAAATTCCACTAGAATCTTCTTTAAAACTTCTTTATAATTTCTTGGGGCAATCGTAATTAATTCCTCCTTTCGAATGTTTTTTCTTTGTGTTCGAAAAGAGTTTACGATGGCTCCTTCCCAAAATCAATTTGAGAACAAAATTGTACACTAGCCATGATAATGAGCATTCAAAAATGAAAAAAAAACCTTTTTATCACCACTAATCATCAAAAAGCTCTCAGTTTTTCAATTAAATTTTCAGACCAAAATTCTATGAAAGAGAAATAACTCGTAGAATAGGCATAAGCTCTGGTCCAACCAATAATTCAAAACCCTCAGGAAGTCATGGCCCATGAGAAAAAAGACAAAGAATTTTATTCTTTAATAAGGAAGATTTGCTTATGATGGCCAAAATGCGAATATTTATTGACAT
>MTOP01000032.1 GCA_002010725.1 Candidatus Aminicenantes bacterium JdFR-80 | reverse complement strand
GGGGGGTGGCCAGAGTGGATGCTCTTAGTCAAAATGGCGGAAACCCCGGGGCTGAAGAATTCTTTTTTGGCCCCTTGATCCCACTAAATATACGTTTTTTTCTTTGGTTAATCGTCCAATGGGGTAAAGCTTACTATTATTCTTCTTTTGCCAGTCTAAAAATGACTTTTCTGCCTCACTCTTAACAGCGAAAAGAAGTTGATAATCTTCACCACCATGAAGGGCTAACCTAAGGGGTTGAGCAGCATATTGGTTCAATTCAGAGGAAAGGGGTAATCTTTCCCTCCAAATTTCAGCCCCACAATTGCTGGCTTGACATAAGTGATGCACATCGGTGGAAAGACCATCACTCAGATCAATCATCGCTGAAACGAAACCAGCCCTGGCTATTTCTTGACCCAAGTGCAACGGCGGGGCAGGATCGAGAAATCTTTTCAGAAAATAGTCAAGCCCTGGGTTCTCTCCCAATCGATGGCCTTTTTTCAATAACTGCAAACCAAGGGCTGCCTCCCCCAGTGAGCCTGAGACATAAAGGATATCCCCNGGTCTTGCCCCTTCTCTCAACACCGGGGATTTACTCTCTCCAATGAGAGTCACCGAGATAAACAACCTGGTCGAACGGCTTAAGTCACCACCCAGAAGCTCAATTCCGGCTTCTCTGGCCGCTGTTTTAAAACCGGCTAAAAATTCTTTCAACCAGGTTCGGCCCACCTTATTGCTGATTCCCAACCCGAGCAAACACCACCGCGGCCTTCCGCCCATAGCAGCAACATCACTGACATTAACATTCAGACTTTTTCGCCCTAGAAGAAAAGGAGGGTGGGCGGCCAGGAGGAAATGAACATTCTCCAGGAGTAAATCTTTGGTCAGAAGCCAGTAATAGTCATTTTTTTTTATCACCGCTGTATCATCGCCAATACCAACTCTGACTTCAAGCGAAGTCGGGGTAAATTCCTGGCGAAGAAAATTGATAATCTCTGCTTCAGTGAATTTNCGATCCTTCATCCACATACTGATTATTGGAGNGAAGGCAATGCTTCCTTTATGTCTTTCTGGCGCTTTTCTCTTCGCGCCTTAAAAGGTGGCAGCAAGGCTTCATTAAATACTGACTTAATATCTTCAACAAAGACAAATTCCATCTTCCGCTTTACTGAAGCCGGAATATCGATTAAATCCTTTTTATTGGCAGCTGGGAGAATCATCTTTCTCACTCCTGCCCGCTGGGCGGCCAGAACTTTTTCCTTTATGCCTCCTACCGGAAGAACATTGCCCCGCAGGGTAATTTCGCCAGTCATGGCTACATCCCACCTGACCTTCCTCTCGGTGCACACAGAAATCAGCGAAGTGGCAATCGTGACTCCCGCCGAAGGGCCATCTTTAGGAATTGCCCCTTCAGGAATATGAATGTGGAAATCAAACTCAGAAAACAAGTTGGGGTCTATCCCGAATTCCTTCGCGTGGGCCCGGGCGTAACTCAGGGCAGCCTGGGCTGATTCCTTCATCACCTCACCCAGAGATCCGGTCAACAACAGATTTCCCTTGCCTTTCATTTTACTGGCTTCGACAAAAAGGATGTCGCCNCCGGAGGCTGTCCAGGCTACACCGGTGGTTACTCCTACCTTATCTTTCTTTAAAAGCTGGTCACGGAAAATCCGTGGCGGGCCTAAAAATTTCTCGATATTCTGGGCAGTAACCCGGACCTTACCTTTCTTCCCTTCAGCCACCCGGCGGGCTACCTTCCGACAGATAGCCGCAATTTCTCTCTCTAGATTACGCACCCCGGCCTCTCGGGTGTAAAGGGAAATAATCTTTTGCACCGCTGCCCGGGAAAAAGAAATCATTTTATTACTCAAAGAGTGCTCCCTTATCTGTTTAGGGATAAGGTGACGGAGGGCTATCTGAAGTTTTTCTTCCTCAGTATAACCGGGTATGGTAATGATTTCCATCCGGTCACGTAAGGCCGGCTGAATGGGATCGATAAGGTTAGCCGTGGTAATAAACATCACTTTGGATAAATCAAANGGCACACCTAGATAATGGTCCCGGAAGGAATGATTTTGTTCAGGATCAAGGACTTCCAGCAGAGCCGAAGAAGGATCCCCTCGGAAATCAGCGCCTACTTTATCCACTTCATCCAGCATGAACACCGGATTGTTTGAGCCACAGCGGCGGATGCCCTGAATAATCCGACCAGGCATAGCCCCGACATAAGTCCGGCGGTGGCCCCGGATTTCTGCTTCATCCCGGATGCCACCCAGTGACATCCGGATAAACTTCCGCCCCAGAGCTCGGGCGATAGACCGTCCCAGAGATGTTTTGCCTACTCCCGGAGGGCCGACAAAACAAAGAATCGGTCCTTTAATTTTCCTGGATAACTTTCTAACGCTTAAATACTCCAAAATTCTCTCTTTAACTTTTTCCAGACCGTAGTGGTCTTCGTCGAGAATGGCCTTGGCTTTGGCTAAATCTAGATTATCTACCGTGCTTTTATTCCAGGGTAAAGAAAACATCCAGTCGAGATAATTCCGCACCACAGCTGTCTCGGCTGATTCGGGATGCATTTGAGAAAGACGCTTTATCTGCTTCTCAAGTTCTTCCTTGACCTCCCGGGATACTTTTAATTTCTTCAGTTTATTCTGATAGGTTTTTATCTCTTCCTGAAGCTCACTCCCTTCGCCCAACTCCCGTTGAATGGCTTTCAATTGCTGGCGCAGGAAATACTGCTTCTGGAGTTTTTCCAGCTCTTCTTTGGCTTCACTACTAATCTTGGATTGAACATTCAATAATTCAACCTCTCTAATTAGCAGTTCGTAGACCCGGCGGAGTCTTTTCACCGGATCAACTATCTCCAGAACTTCCTGGGCTTCTGGAACTTTCAGATCCAGGGTCGAAGCCGCCAGATCGGCCAACCGTCCTGGTTCTTCCACATTGGAAGCAATAATCATAATTTCCGCTGGAATATTTTTTCCGAGAGAAGCAGCTTTATCCAATCCTTCCCGGACATTCCGAATCAGAGCTTCTATTTCAATGGTTTTATCCACTTCTTCGGGTTCGCGTAGAACAGAAATTTTGGCCGAATAATAGGGCTGATCTTCGATCAATTCTTCAATTCTGGCTCGAACCAACCCCTGGGCCAGGATTCTTATTCGTCCATCGGGTAACTTCAGCATCCGCATAATTAGAGCCACCGTACCGATAGAATAGACATCCTCCTTTTTCGGCTCTTCTATTTCCATTTTCTTCTGGGTCACCAGGAGAATCATCCGATTTCGGGATAAAGCCTCATCGATGGCTTTCATCGATTTTTCTCGCCCGACAAAAAGAGGAACCACCATATAGGGAAAAACAACTATATCCCGCAACATGAGAACTGGAAGCTCCTGAGGAACATCCAGTTTCTGCTCGGATTGTTCAACTGTCTCATCAAGCGAGCTGTCGTAATCACCATTTACCTTAGCCATCGAAATCCTCCCTTTTTATTGTTTTTATTTTGAGCTCTTTATGGGAATCCTGACTGCTTCTTTAGCTGCTTTATACTTCTTTAAAATAATCTTCAACAGACCTTTCTCCAGAGTGGCTTCAGCTTCCGCAGAGACCACTGGGACCGGAAGTAGTATATTTCGTTGAAAAGAACCAAATTCTCTCTCCAATCTCAAAAATTTTGCGCTCCGTCGCGAAGGTTTTTCTCTTTTAACTCCTGTTATTACTAAAATTGTATTTTTCAAATAAATATCTAAATCCTCCCGGGCTACCCCAGGCACTTCCACTTCCACAATAATTCTTTCCTTATCCTCTTTAACGTCCACCCGGGGTAACCAGCTTCCTGACAGACCAAAAAATTCCCGGGACTGGGTAAATAATTCTTTGATAAGGCGGTCAATTTCTTCCTCAATACTTATAGTTCGGGAATAAGGAAAACGAGTCCTGGCCATGGCTTGCCCTTATTTTTCTCTTAATAAACGTTCCAGTTCTTCTTTAAACTCCACCACATCTTTAAACTCTCGATAAACAGAGGCAAACCGGACATAAGCCACCTTATCCAGTTTCTTTAACTTTTGCATCACCAATTGGCCAATTTCAGCCGTGGTCATTTCCTTCTCGGGTCTTTCCTGTAACAACGATTCAATCTCTTCAACTATTTCTTCCAGAGTAGAAAGAGGAACTGGTCTTTTCTCGCAAGCCTTGATCATCCCTCGCAGAATTTTCTGGCCATCGAAAGGCTGGCGGGTTCCATCTTTTTTCACCACCATATAAGGAATTTCCTCTATTTTTTCATAGGTGGTAAATCTCTTCTGGCAAGAAAGGCACTCTCGGCGGCGTCTGATAGTCATCCCATTCTTGGTTTCCCGCGAATCAATGACCTTGCTTTCCTCGTAACCACAAAACGGACATTTCATCTTTTTGCTTCTTCTCCCAGTCTCTTAAGCTGAAATAACGATAGGCCTTCTTTCCACAGTATAGCATAACCAATTAAACAAGTCACCGCTACCTGAATGGCATGAATGACAATCGTCATGCCTACGGCTCGACTGGGCTCAATCTGATAAAGAGAAGTTAGTCCTAATTTACTGAAATAATCAAATCCACCAACCATGCCGGGAGTAGGAATGGACGCCCCGACCAAAATAAGAAAAACATAGGGACAGACTAGGAAATAAGACAGCTCCAGGTTATATGCGAAAAAACATATCCAGTAATAAAAGATAATGCCCATCCAGACAACGAAAGAAAGGAAAAGATATTGAAGGAGATCTTTTACAGAGTGAAAGAACTTCAATCCTTCAATGAACTCATCCACCAGAGAGAGAATCGATTTTCTTATTCTCTGAGGAAAAATCCGGGTAATGAAGGACACCAAGGACAGAGCTNTATCTCTGAAAAAATATAAACCCAGAGAAACAATCAACAGTCCGAAAGCCAACCCGAATCCGGCNACCCCCCAGAAAAAAAGACGGTGATATATTTCTTCGTTGACTTGGAAAAAAGAAGCATAAAGTGGTTTAGCCACCAGGAATAATCCCAACAAAAAGCACATGGTGAAAATATCAAAAATTCGTTCAATGACTATTGTGCCGACAGTAAAGCCTTTCCTGATTTCTTCCTTCTGAGCCAGATAAAGAGGCTTAACCAACTCTCCCAAACGGCCTGGAAAAATGAGAGTCACAGTAAAGCCAACTGCATTGGCGGCAAAACGATTATAAAGCGAAGTATGAGGCTTTTCGTATTTCAAAAGGACCTGCCATCTTATTGCTCGAGTTAATAAATGCAACGGCACTAGAACAATCATCAAAAAGAAAAATTTAAGATCAACTCCAACTAAATGGCGTAAAACCTCATTCCAATTAACACTCCTGAAGAAAAAATAAAGGAAAATCACGGAAATAATCAAAACCAGCAAAAACTTAACCCCAGCTTTTTTCAACATGAGTCGCCAATATATCACCTTAGAATTTTGGTGTCAATCGAAGTCAGAAGCCAAAGAAGCTTTTCTAAAACTAAGACAAAAAAATAACTAAGCCTCCAAAATAATGGCCAGCCGGGATTTTAGAAATGCCCNCAGGAAGCATATAAGTGCTTGAGGAAAAAATAAAAAATTACTCACCTGGGAGAGCTTTCTCTGAACAGGGTCACTCTTAATATCTTGAAATTTAACTGCATTTTCTCTATATTATTAATCCAGTGCTGGGAAGTCGTCCAACGGTAGGACACATGACTCTGGATCATGGAATCGGGGTTCGAATCCCTGCTTCCCAGCCACTTCTTTTTAAGAAATAAAAACCAAATTCCTCTCCCNCCTGGAAACTAGGTTTCTCCAGCGAGCCCGGCATTAAGATAATTAATTCATTTAAGTTCGCCCGGATAAAAAGGTGACAGATCTCCCTTTTCCAGTAATAAATACTATATTAATTTCACTCCTCTGANAATTCTTCCGGCTAAAAAAAATGGGAGGCTCATTCTGACGAGAGGACTAACAATCATCAGTGAAAGAAACAGGTTGATAAAACCGGTTAACAACTATAATATTTAATCAACATGAAACAATCTCAGGGAATCAAAAAAGCCCGCCTTCCAGCCATCATCATCGAGCTCTCAGCCCTGGCTTTCTCCATCTGGCTTCTTTATCCGTTAATTTTCTCCTCTGCCCTATCTCCCGCCAACGCTAAATCTTATTTCTTCCGGACCATCATTGGTCTGCTTCTCCTGCTTATTCTCTTCGGCAAAGCGGTAACCGATCTCTTTTTCCCTCAGGGACTGTCCCGCCAGGTGTCTAAGTTAAAATCCTTTTTGCTCCTGGTTTATTCCCTCCTTCTAGCCAGTAGCATTCTGTATATTGCCGGCAAACTGATTGTGCTCTATTTCCGGTCCACCCAAACTGATATTAACATTTAGACTCATCGCTCTTTTGCTGGGCGGAGGCAGAAAAAGGGAACACCTTACCTATTAACTTCGCCCANCCANNCTGATCCTGATCCTTGACCCTGAAGATGTCCGGCAAATTATTCACCTGTAAACTAGGCCCTTTGGTCTGTATTAAAGATCTCCGGCCTGGAAATCCAAAGAGCTCGCTCTAAAGATTGAAGACAACATTCCTTCTCCAGAGTATGCAATAGTTCACAAGAAAGGATGTAAGAGCTGGACCAGTCCATCACCACCACGAAGTAGACAAATCCACGATGAAATCTAGGTTATATCCGCACATCAGACCGGGTCTGAATGATCTCACTACAACTTTTCCTCAATTGATACACCCTTACTTGCCTTTGCCANCTGACTGGTAGTAGGTTTTATTGACAAAATAGTCAAAACTTGATTAGAATCTAGAAAAATAAATTAAGAAATTAAAATGTTACTGAAAAAATATTATGGCAAAAAAGTACATTTTCTCAGTTATCTTTACACTAATTTTCTCTAAGAGCTATTTTAGCGAGGAAGAAGGGGGGTGAAAAGCCTTCATTTCTCTTGTGACTTTTTTACATCTTTGGGTTTCGGTTTTCATTGTAGCCAAATTTTTCCATTTTCATCCTAATTATAACCGTTAATAAATAACAAGTTAGATATGAAGAATTAATTTACCAGATAAGGTTAAAAACCCCATATCTAAACTAAGGATAAACAATGAGTAAAAAGTATGGAGTAAGGTATATTTTACTCTTAATCTCACTTCTAACTGCCTTATTTTGTTCAAGATCATCAAACAAGGATGGTTTTTACTACCGATTGGTAGATGAGATGAACGATAAGAATATCATTACTTCTCCTTATAAATTAATAAATAAATATTTAAAAAAATTTAATCAGCAGTGGGACTTTCCTCAACTACAACCTCATTTATATAGGGGGCATAAATTTTACCTGGCAAGCACAAAATTTCCTGTGTTTCATAGAGAGAAACATGATATCTCAAAATTTATTTCCTTAAGATTAGGCAAGAAATCAATCCCCCACATAGGAGAAAAACCACCAGAAAAATTGGGTTGGACTTTAAAAAAGGGAGAAA
>MTOP01000061.1 GCA_002010725.1 Candidatus Aminicenantes bacterium JdFR-80 | reverse complement strand
GGGGTTATAATTTTGATGGAGTTTATAATGATCCCGATAAGTTACAGCCATTACCGGGAGTTTATGTGTGTTGGTGTCGTTATGGAGATAATTGGAAAATTCTTGATGTAGGTGAATCAGACAATGTAAGAGACCGGGTAAAAAATCATGATCGATCAGATTGCTGGGAAGAAAATTGTTCTGGTTCAATATATTATTCTGCTACCTATATTTCTGATAAAGAAGAAAGAATAAATTTGGAAAGAAAAATTAGGGAAACTGAACACGTAGCCTGCGGGGAAAAGTAATTAAACCGAAAATAAGGGAAAAAATGCATAATACAAGTGAAATAAAAAAGAAAAGTTGCTTGACAGAAAGGATAAAATTCTTAATTAATATTAATGCTAGATCTGGTAAAAATCGCCCCTTGCGACATTCCNGCAATAAAAAATAGTCGGAATCGAGCAAGGGGCTTTTGTTTTTATCAAAAATAGTTATATNAAAAATAAATTATTGTCTATTATTTATTGAATCATAAAAGGGCGTATAAATGAAAAAAACTGTATTCATGATCGATGGATGGTTTATGAGGAAAAGAGTTTATCAATTAAAAACGTTTTACTATGATGGCCCTAATATCCGAGCCTACTGCCTAAAATTTCTAAGAGATACTGATAGTTTATATAGAATTTTTTATTATGATACAGAACCTCTTACTTTAAAAGGACATAACCCGATCACAAAAAATTTATAGATTTTGGTAGAACATCCGTTGCTCAAGATCAATTTGCTCTATTCAATTCTATTAGAAAAACTCCGAATTTATCACTTCGGCTTGGGAAAACTATTTGGAGAAATGCAGAATGGATTCTTGATTCAAAAAAATTTAAGGATTTAATAAATGNAAAAATCTCAATCGATGATTTAACAGAACAAGATGTGTGACCTTTAATACAACAAAAATCTGTAGATATNAAAATTGGCCTGGATATAGCATGGATAGNCACAAAAAGACTTGCAGACTTATTAATAATAATCACCTTAGATTTNGTCCCAGCTCTTAAATTAGCAAGAAGAGAAGGAATGCAAGTAGGGTTAGATCCTTTAGGCTGTAAAATTCAACCAGAATTAGCAGAACATGTTGACTTTATAAAAACATATATTTTTGACAAAGATGCCACTCCGTAAAATAGGTAAATATTATTACATCAACACCCAGATCAAGGAGACCGGGAAAAGGATCCGGAAATTTCTATGTATATCTAGTAAAGCTGCTGCCCATTACTTAAGCCATCTTCGGAAAAAAGCAGCAATGATAAAAGTGGTTTCAATATCCACAGTATGACCCGCCCGGGGTTGAACAACAAACTCCAATAAAGGAGAAAGCCCTTGCCGGAGATATTTCTTTCCCATGGCTTCCTCCACTTCGGCCGCGCCGATAACCAGAAATTGTTCATCACGGGCGCCGGTGACAATCATAACCGGGACTGGGGCGGCTAATGGCCCTACCTGTAAAGAATCAAGCAGATCAAAGAAAGGAAATATCTTACGATAAATCTTTAATGCTCTAGAATTATGTTCAGGCTTCAGTTTATTTAGATTCTCCCTGAATTCTTCGGGGGTAAGTTTTCCGATTTCCGGNTTCCCCAATCCAAGTTCAGGGAAAATAATCATTCCCGAGTAGGTCGGAAACCAAGCTTCATTTTTGAAAAGCCAATTATTCGAAGAAATACCTGCAGCTAACACGGCTGCTTCAATCCGGCTGTCCAGCGCCACAGCTAAAAGACCTTCCTTTGCTCCCGCAGAAAAACCAATAAGTCCTATCCTGGAATACCGATCCTTGTATTCAGCTTCCAGAAAATCCAACAATCTAAGAAGATCAAAAACAGGGTCCGCATAGTTGGCCAGAAATTTCTCCTTTTTATCCAGTATTCGGGCCGACGGTCGTCTGTCAATCCCGACCGTTAAATATCCCAAACGGCCGAAAAAGAGAGCGGCTCCAACCAGGCTTTCTTTCATCCCGGGTGGATTTCCACTGAGTAGTAAGATAAGCGGCATTTTTCGGGCTGATTTTTTCTGCGGGGATGAAAAAAATGCCTTTATCCTTTGTTCTTTCTCTCCAGCAATAGAGAAAACTTCAACTGACATAAAATTCTTCTCAAAGAGTGAATTCAGATAAGCGCTCCTGGTTGACCAATCCTCTTTTCTCGGATCGAATTCTTCGGGACAAGGCCGATCAATCCGCAAAAGCTCCCGGAGCTGCTCCCGTTTCTCATCCCTCTTGTTTCTTGATCGTTTGATGATTTCGGACAACCTGGACTTAATAAGATCTCTTTCTTCTGGCGAAATTCTATTCAAACGGGACGAATAAGAATCAATCCGGGCACCCATTTCAATTTTTTCGAGATAATCTTCACCTGGAACGATAATATGTGTAACCTGATAATTGACCTCAGGAGGTGGGGGAACGTTTCTTCCTTCCTGTAACGAGGTTACAAATTCGTCAAAGTCAAAATATTCTTCAAGTTCTCCAAACCGTATTATCAGACGAGCAAGTAAAGGAGCACTGATTTCATATTCCACTTCGATTCTTCGAGACTCACCGGGATCAAAGCGGAAGCTATAAGGTCGTTGCCAGTTAGCTCGTCCAAGCCCCAACCCTTCAGACCTGATGTCCATCACTAGATACCTGGTCTGATCAGTCCTATTAGTCACCAGAGCCCGGAAAGTNTTTTTACCCCCTGACATCGGACCCGGCTTTAGGTCTTGAATCCGGAAAGAACTGGTCTCCAGGAAATCCGTCTCTTTAACTGAGGGACTGCCACAGGCCGCTAATAATATTCCTATTAGAATTAAAAAAAGCAGTCGAGCACCTTTCACTTAAACCTCCTCTTGAAAAATCACATTCATATTCGCCATAAAATTATATNCTTTTATTATATANATAACGTTTCAGCATTTAGAAATGTTGATTCCATTTTGACTGAAAACAACTAAAAAGGCNGAATGTCGAAGAGAAACAAATCAGTTGCAAGCAATTTGGAAATAAATATAATAAAAAAGAAAGCATAACTATCGCTTTCCTCGAGATTACTTTGGTTGTCCAAGTAATAGGTTAATAAGATTGAAGCACAAAAGAAGATAGTCTTCCTCGGAGAAAATATTGTTTTCTTTTTACTACTCTTTAATTTCCCTCTCGCTCCCTCGCAAGCCCAAGTCCTTCCCTTCCTTTTCCACTAAAATCACCAAAGGGAAAAATGAGTATACCAAGCGCATCAAAAAATAAAACCTTGATTAATTTATTATCAACCACTCTGTTAGGTTGGGTGATAGGATTAATATCTTTTTTCTCCTTCTCCCCGGTCATTCTTCCTTTCCAGCCACAGCGAACTTTCTTGAAATCCCGTCAATTCATCCTGGAAGAATGGCATAAAGAGGCAGGGTTACCCAGAAATACAATTCTGGACATAACCCAGACCTCTGACGGTTATCTCTGGATCGGGACCACCGAGGGACTTGTTCGGTATGACGGCTTGAATTTTAAATCCTTTAAGCTGGATGACCTCAGCCAGATGATTTCCAATCGAATCACCTGTCTCCATCCAAGCCAAGACGGTTCACTTTGGATTGGGACAGAAGGTGGCGGGATTTTCCTCTACAGGGGAGGTACTTTCAAACAATACACAACGAACGACGGATTGGCCAGTGATTACATCAAGGTTATTTTTCAGGACAGTCGGGGGCGCATCTGGATTGGGACTCCTGATAATTATTTAAATCTATTCCATAAGGGAATCTTCAAGCATTTCGACTCCGATGACGGACTTGGAAATGAAATTATCAACACTATTTATGAAGATGACACCGGCTCTCTTTTTATCGGAACCCATAGAGGGTTATTCAAAATGACCAACAGCTCCTTTCAAAAAATCACTGGTCCCAATGATATTTTCGAATCAAGTATCATCTCCACCATCCATAAGGACAGCTCCGGATTCTTATGGATCGGCACCGACCAAGGATTATTTATGCTTAATTCAAGTGGTTTATCAAAAGCGGACACGCTATTACAGGCAGCATTTCCCGGTCTGTACCCAAATGCCATTCAGGATGATCACTGGGGGAATATCTGGGTCGGAACCAAAGAAGACCTAAGTATTATTTATAAAAATGATAAGGGAGATTTTGTTGTCGATAAAATCATAAAAAAAACCAGTATTTCAAGCCTAAAGGAAGATCATGAATATTCTATTTGGGCGGGCACATATGGAGACGGCCTCAAAAAGTTCAGGCCGAAAAAATTCGACACATATTCTCTGAAGGACGGCTTATCCAACCCGGTTCCTCTTTCTTTATATGAAGATCAGACAGGAAAGCTGTGGGTCGGACTGAATAATGGTCAAATAAATATCCTGGAAAAAAACGCCTCAAAACTGAAAAAATTTAATGTTTTTCCTCAATTACAAAAAAGCTCATACCAAGAAATCAGGGCAATATGTCATGATCAGGCCGGCAATATCTGGATAGCGTCTTACGGCAACGGCCTCTATCAAATCGACCGAATGAGAAAATTGCATCATTACACTGAAGAAGACGGTTTATGCAACAATCTCGTAAGGACCCTCTTTGTCCATTCATCCGGCTCCCTCTGGATCGGGACCAGACATGGAATTTCAGTCCGGCGAGATGGAAAATTTCTCTCTTATTCTACGGATCAAGGACTTCCCAGCGACATTATTCTCTGTTTTGCTGAGGACAGAGAAGGCAGAATTTGGGTCGGAACAGGAAAGGGAACAGCCTACCTCAGAGGTGATCATTTTGAAACTTTTACTCTGGGAAGCTCACTTGATAATCACCCGGTGCTGTCCATCCTGGCAGACAAAGAGGGAGATATCTGGATAGGAACTGAGGGTGGNGGTCTCATCCTCATAAGAAATAATTCTGTCACGGTAATTACTACCGATAATGGACTTCCCAGCAATTTGATCTGCAATATTTTGGAAGATGATAATCACCATATTTGGATAGCCACTGATAATGGGATTGCCATGATTCCTCGGGCAAAAATCGACGATATATGCAAGGGCACAAAACGAACTTTCACCCTTAATCACTATACCTCCCAGGACGGCCTTCCATCTGATGAATGTATTAAATATTCGCAATATTCTGCTTTAAAAAGAAAGGATGGNACTCTTTGGTTTTGCCTGGTGAATGGAATCAGTATGATCAACCCCGAAAGCATGCTTATCAATAAAATTCCTCCACCTGTCCATATTGAAAAAATCATAGTGGATGACAAACCAATCAACTTTTTCTCCTCTAATACAAAAATCAGCTTACCAAAGGGAAATCTGACCATAACTTTCACTGCTCTTTCTTTTATCGCCCCCTATAAAATGAAGTTCAGATATAAACTGGAAAACCATGATTCCAGCTGGAGAGAAATTCAACCGGGAGAATCAAGAAAAGTCAAATACCAGAATTTAAAACCGGGGTGGTACACTTTCAAAGTTACCGCCTGCAATAGTGACGGTATTTGGAACACGAAAGGAGACACGATTTCCTTTCAAATCAAGCGACCTTTCATTTTTAGTGCTTACTTCTGGCTGATCATCGGGTTGATTATATCCGGATTAGGCGGCCTTCTTTATTTGGCCTATTCCAGAGAACTGTTCATCTTTTCACCAAAGAAATATAAAACATCTCCCTTGTCTGGNGAGAAGAAACAAGAATATCTCCAGGATATCATCAATGCCCTGGAAAAGAGAAAAATGTATCGGGAAGAAAATCTCACCTTGGATCGATTCTCGAAAGAACTATCAATTCCTCGACACTATATTTCCCAGGTAGTTAATGAAAAATTGAATAAGAATTTNAATGACCTTATCAATAGCTACCGGATTAACGAAGCTAAGGAAAAATTAAAGCATTCGGTCAAAAGCAAGGCNTCTATTCTGGAAATTGCCTATGAGGTCGGCTTCAATTCCAAATCAGCCTTTAACCGAGCCTTCAAAAAACATACCGGGCTGACCCCATCTCAATTCCGAAATCAATTACGAGAAAAAGAAAAATAACTCCGACACAAACTCTAACATTATGAAGATAGAAACCGATCAATACCTATTATTATCCAATNATTTACCCTATATATTCATCAATAAAAGGAAATGCTTTCAAGCGGATCCTGTGTTTTTTCAACTTTGCATGGAGAGTTGTATGCTTTACTTGCAACAGAATACAAGCTCTTCTCACGTTCCCATTACTGAGCTGAAGGGCTCTCAGGATAATATTCTTCTCTACAGTCTCTAAGAAGTTTCTGAGATTAAATGGTTTACCACTTCTTACGTTATGAATCTCAAAGAGAGTGACAACAAAATCCATGAACTGCCTGGATAAGAGCTCGTGTATGACCTCTCTACGGAAAACTGGATATACATCTTCTTGTTTAAGGAAAGCTTGAGAGGCTGAGTTAATCACCCTACTCAGTTTTTGGTTTTTTCTCCGGTTTTCAAATTTCATCTTCCACCTCTAATAAATTTTCATACTTTTAGATCATATTCACTTTTGAATATCAGATGTTTAAGTGGACCACCCTAGATTTAATTTGACCCAATCCCCTTTTCTCGGCCTCTACAAGGTAGTCCAGTTGATGCCTCAAATCCCCCACTGGAGTTAGATTTCTCCTCCTTCTTTCATCATTAATTAATTTTAACCCATAGCTGTCACCGGCTACCGGGTCGACACTCATGATTAGCTTTCCTTCCGGCCATATATACTCCGGACCACGATCCACAGGCCCTTTATCAAAAACTCCCTTGATTCCATCAATAACATGAAGAACAGTTTTTTCTCTCAAGCAACCAAAGTTGAAAATTTCCGGTATCGCCTGGACATAACAGCCGGCATGGAAGCGTGGGGTATTGTTAGTGGCTCCGAAGGAAAGATTCTTAAGATTCAGCGTGACCCCGGCCACTGCATGATGCTTCAGGGTAGGCAGATTGATTATTTTCGTCACCATCTCGGTGACGATCTTTGAAAAATAGGATCTCTGGGGATGCCAGAAAACTTCCGTTTTGGCATACCACTTCTTCCGCCCTTCATCAACTGCCGGATGAAAGTAATAACATTCGGGATCATATCCAATATCCGCTGTGTCTGTTGTCAACCATCTTACATTGGCCGGGTCTTGCTTTATATCATAGCCCACTCCTTTCAGTCCGTATTCCTCCCGAAATCTATCCCAGACTATAATTTGACTGGAACTCAAGCCGTAATTCTGAAGTGATCGAATTACCGCTTCAATCAATCCCAGATTGGTAAAGCACCGGGTGTGATTGGTGTTTATCTTAATGCCGACAATATCCTTCTTGGATATTAACTTACCCCACGCTTGGGAAAGATCCTGTGTCCTGGTCAAGGTAAGCAGACCCAGCTTAAACATTTGGTAGAATTCGTTATCAGTCGGATTCTCTTTCTTTACTACGACCACCCGGCCTTTCAACGAACGATTTATCTCTAACTTGTTAAAAAATCCAAATAAATAATTAGTTCCCAGCGACCCCAATCCGAGCGATTTTAAAAATAATCTTCTGTTCACCCTCTTCTTCTCCAATTACTCAGACTCTAAAATAGATAACAAGTCACTAAAGTACTGGTTGATTTTCTCTCTTATTGACCTTTGAGCCTTGCCTATCTTAACCGGTAATCTCAATGCATTCAGATAGAGGTTATCCGCTTGCCAACTGATATGCACTGCTGTTCGATGTCGGTCGATCGGCCTGAGAAACATCCGAATGTAAAGGAAGTATTGTTTCCCTTCGAATTCAAAGCAATACGGCTTAGTCTGGATAAATCCGGCCGTTTTTTCCATAATTCGGAATTGCCAGGAATGTTGAATTAATAATTCCACTGCNGCGGAAAAAACCTCTTCCNANGAATAGTCGATTACTCTGTTCTCAATTTTTTTCATCTCTGAAGGTAAAGACAATGCTTGCAACTTAAGGGTAACCACCAAGATCAAGATAAAAAATAAAAC
>MTOP01000093.1 GCA_002010725.1 Candidatus Aminicenantes bacterium JdFR-80 | reverse complement strand
AAATAAAAAAAGTGGCGAGGGACGGAATCGAACCGCCGACGCAGAGATTTTCAGTCTCTCGCTCTACCGACTGAGCTACCTCGCCACACCGGGTGTTGACCCGGGAAATTTGGCTTTAAAATTATAAATTTCTTCTTTTTTAAAGTCAATCTTTTCCTGTTAAATTGTTCTGCAAGAATGATGAGGGGGGGTGAGAAAAAGGGCTGTCTCAAGGGTGAGAAATTGAAATCCTCAATGGGTTGTGTTATTCTTTTGGGCTGGAGGTCCATGGGATGGATGAACGCAAGTTAAAGGAACTTCTGCTGGCNGAGAGTAAAGAATTTCGCCAGGCCTATGAAGAGCATCGTCGCCTGGAGCAGGAACTGGAGAAGTTGGTTAAAAAGGAGTATCTTACTCCTGAAGAAGAAGTCAGGGAGAAAAAGCTGAAGAAAAGGAAATTGGTTCTTAAAGACCAAATGTATCTGATGATGGAAGATTACCGCAAAAGAACCCTGCCCCAATAGCCACGAGGAATAGATAATAAGAATATTTTCAAGTTTTACCCATGAAAAAATTACGCATCGCCCTGGTAGGAACAGATTCACTGCGGGGAAAGGAAATAAAAAACGTTCTTGAGCAAAAACATTTTCCCATCTCGGTCATTGAGTTTTACGACCCGNAGGTCAAGGAAGAGTACAGCAAATTGACTGAATTTGCCGGTGAACCCAAGGTGATTCATCATCTCGATGAGAAATATCTCGAAGGTCTGGACCTTGTCTTTCTGGCGGCAGCACGGGAAGTCAATGCCCGGGTGGCCCGCAGAACGAAAGAGTTAAAATGCCGCCTGCTCGATGTCAATGAAACGTTTAATGACAATCCCCGGGTGCCATTGATTGTGGCCGGGATTAACGACCATCTCCTAAGCGGTGACGTCAGCCTGGTGGCTAATCCTCATCCGGTGACAATTTTCCTGGCTCATGTTCTCCATTTATTGTCGGCAAAAAACAAAATAAAAAAAGTAGTCGGTTTTGTTCTCCAGCCGGCCTCCGCCTATGACGAGTCGGGCATGGATGANCTGGCTAACCAGAGTATCTCCCTGCTCAGTTTTGAGACGCCCACCAGAAAAGTTTTCCCTACCCAGGTGGCTTTCAATCTCATTTCCTGTTTTGAGGAAGTCGATAATTTCGGTTTTTCTCCTGTCGAACGGCGCATTATTCAGGAGGTAAAAAGAGTCCTCAATAACCCTCGCCTGCCCCTGTTCGTTTCTTTAATTCAAGCCCCTGTTTTTCATACCTATTCCATCATGATTTATTTTGAGTGTGACCGGGAAATGGAAATCGGTGAAATTGAGCAGATTTTTATTAATTCCCCTTATTTTAAAGTGGCCAAGCCGGAGCCTTCCCAGCCGGTTTCAGCTATAACTGTGGCCGGCAAGGATGAAATTTTTATCGGGCAGATTAAGAAAGAACCCGAGTTTCCCAATCATTTCTGGTTGTGGACAGTCGCAGATAATCTGACCCGCGGTTCTGCCCTAAATGCCTATGAAGTGGCTCTGAAATGGTTTGGAGGGGTCAGTGGTGGCAGGAAGGGGTGATGAAGGAAATACTCCAGCTTCTCAAATTAACTCTTGAAGAGAAGAAGAGGCTCTCTTTCACCTTCGTTTGCACCGTCTTTGTCGCCTTTTTTACCTATGTCTTTGTCAATCTAGTCCAGCCCATTATTGACGAGATGTTTCGGGTGGCCCCCGGACAGCCGCTCAAGAAAACCAGCCTCATGCGGGTGATTTTCGACTGGTTTCATATTGACCAGGAGAAAATCGTCTGGTTCCTGCCGCTCCTGCTGGTCTTTGTTATTCTGGGGAAGGGGATTTTTACTTTTTTCTCGTCTTTTTTTATGAGATCAATCGGCTTAAGAATAATCCGCAAAATTCGCAATCAACTCTACGAGCATTTGATTTATCAGTCTTCCTATTATTTCGACCACCATCCTACCGGGGAGTTGATGTCCCGGTTGACCAATGATGTGGAGAAACTCCAGGAGGCGGTCTCCGGGAGTATGGCTGATTTCGTCCAGGAGATTCTGGTGCTGGTGGCTCTCCTGATTTATATTTTTATTACAGACTGGCGTTTAGCTTTAGCCTCCTTTATCATTGCCCCTCTGGCTGTCATTCCGCTGGTCGTTTTCAGCCGGTTATTAAAGAAAAGCAGTCTGGATAACCAGCAGAAGATGGCCAAGATTTATGAGTTGCTCTTTGAGACGATTACCGGCCATAAGATAGTAAAAGCCTTTACCATGGAGAAATTTGAAATAAAGAAATTTTTCCGAGCCACCCTGGATTATCTCCGCTCCGGGTTGCGGTTGGCCTGGGTGGGCTCTCTTTCTTCTCCTTTCATGGAATTTTTAGGAGGCGTGGTCGGCGCTTTTATTCTTTTTGTCGGCACCACCCGGATTGCCCAGGGCCATATCAGCCCCGGAGATTTCGGTTCCTTTGTCGTGGCTATTTTTTACTCTTACACACCCATTAAGAGGTTGAGCCGGGCCAATACCGTTATTCAGCAGGGCGTGGCCAGTTTTCAGCGGATTCAGGAGGTGCTCCAGACCCAGCATAAGATTACTGACCATCCGCAGGCTTATCCTTTGCCGCCGGTGAAGGGGCATGTCTGTTTCAAAAATGTTTCTTTCAGTTACGATAAATCGCGGCCAATCCTGGAGGGAGTCACTTTTGAGGTTTACCCCGCCGAAACAGTGGCCCTGGTGGGTTTGAGCGGAGCCGGGAAAACCACCATTATTAATCTTCTGTCTCGCTTTTATGAACCCACCTCCGGTCAAATTACTATTGATGGTATTGATATCAGAGAGGTGACGATTGCTTCTCTGCGGGCGCAGATAGGTTTGGTCACCCAGGAGATAATTCTTTTCAACGATACGGTGCGCAATAATATTGCGTATGGTTTGGGTGAAGTGCCGGAAGAAAGGGTAATCGCCGCGGCTAAAGCGGCCATGGCACATGATTTTATCGTCAAGTTGCCCCAGGGCTACGATACGCCGATTGGAGAAAAAGGAGCTTTTCTTTCCATTGGTCAACGTCAGCGTATCGCTATCGCCCGGGCTTTGCTGAAAAATCCGCCCATCCTTATTCTGGATGAAGCCACCTCTCATCTTGACTCTGAGTCTGAACACTTGATTCAAAAGGCTCTGGAAAATGTCATGAAAGACAGGACAACCATTGTTATTGCCCATCGCCTGTCCACTGTTCGGACCGCTTCCCGGATTATTGTGCTTGATAACGGCCGGATTGTGGAGGTGGGCACCCATGAGGAATTAATTAAAAGAGATGGCATTTATCGCAAGCTTTATGAACTCCAGTTTCTGGAGAGTAAGGAGGGAAGTCATTGATTCGCAGTATGACCGGGTTTGCCGAGAAGAAGTTTGCCGGCCCTTCGTTTTCTCTTAAATTCACGGTAAGAACATTAAATCACCGTTTTTTTGATTGGTCCTATCGCGGCGAGTATATAGGGGAGATCGAAAACATGCTGCGCTCTCTCTGCCAGACAAAAATCTACCGGGGTCGGGTGGAAGTAGGGCTTGACCTGGAGCTGTATTCGCCGGAAAGCTGGGAAGTCAGATTGAATGTTCCGCTGGCTCAACAGATCATGCGGGCTATGGAGGATTTATCCCAGCGACTGGGGAAAGATGTCCATCTCTCAGCCGATCGGTTAATCAGCCTTCCCTTTATCCTCCATATCCAGCGCAAAAGTTTTACCCCGGAGGAGATTGAGTTTTTCAAGAAATGCTTCTCTCGGGTCCTGGATGAGGTGGTCAAAGAGCGGGAAAGAGAAGGACGGGAAATAAAAAAAGAGATTCGTCGCATTACCCGGGAAATTCAGAAGGCGGTCACCCGGCTGGAAAAGTTAAAGAAAAAACAGCCCCGCCTTCTCCGGGAAAGGCTGGAGTCGAGATTAAAAGAGCTGGGCGAAGAAATTGACCTGGCCGAGGAGAAAATGGTTGAGGAAACTGCTTATATTGTCCAGAAGTATGATTTGACCGAAGAGATCGCCCGCTTGAAATTTCATCTGGATTATCTTAAGGAATTACTTGCCTCAAAGGATAAACTTCCCGTGGGAAAAAAATTAGATTTTATTGCTCAAGAACTTTACCGGGAAGCCAACACCATCAGTTCCAAATCGCAGGACATATCGATTACTAGAGAAAGCCTGGCCATTAAACATGCCGTGGAAAGCCTTAGGCAGCAGGTTCAAAATATTGAATAAATTTTTCTGAATTATAGGCNAACTGAGTTATAATATAAGGACAGAGAGCGAGGCATGAGAGATACATCTTTATTTATTATCAGTGGTCCCTCCGGAGTGGGGAAGTCAACCCTGGTCCGTCAGGTCCTGGCTGACCTGAGAGGGCTGGAGTTTTCCGTCTCCCACACCTCCAGGGCGAAGCGACCGGGAGAAGTCGAGGGCAAGGATTATTATTTCATTAGTCGGGATGAATTTGAGACCATGATTCGGGAGGACCGTTTTATTGAGTGGGCGGTGGTTCATGGGCAGTATTACGGCACTAGTAAACGGGAGATTGAAAAGAAAGCAGCCCAGGCGGATGTTATCCTGGATATAGATGTTCAAGGAGCTCAGCAAATAAAGGACAAAATGAAGCGGGGGATATTTATTTTTATCTTTCCTCCTTCCTTTGAGGAGCTGAAAAAAAGATTATACAAAAGAGGGGAAAGTGAAGCCGCTCTCCAGAAACGTCTGGAGTCTGCTCGCAAAGAGCTCCGCTTTTATTCCCAGTTTGATTATTTAATTATTAATGACCAGCTGGATAAGGCTGTGACTGAGTTAGAAGCGGTTATCCTGGCTACCCGCTGCAGCCTGGAGAAACAGACGAAGAACATTTTGCCGATTCTCCAGAGTTTTCTGGATGAATTTTAGTACTCAGGATTAAGGAAGATGCAGAAGAAAAAAATAGCTTTAGGAGTTTCCTCTTCCATCAGTTTATATAAAGCCTGCGAGATTATTCGTTTATTCCAGAAAAATGATGTGACTGTTCAGGTGATTATGACCGCGAATGCGGCTAAATTGATTTCCCCTCAACTTTTTTCTTCTCTCTCTGGTTTCCCCGCTCTGGTGGATTTATTTGCTCTGCCCCAGAGAGAAAGGATTGAGCATATTTCCCTGGCCAAGGAAGTTTCCTTGCTGCTTGTCGCTCCAGCTACAGCCAATGTCATCGGTAAAATGGCNGCCGGCATTGCCGATGATTTTCTAACCACCTTCTACTTGGCCGTCCGGTCGCCGGTGGTGGTGGCGCCAGCCATGAACGAGGCCATGTATTTCCATCCTCAGGTCCAGGAGAATTGCCGGAGGTTGAAAGAAAGAGGAGTTATTTTTGTTGAACCGGGCAGAGGAAAATTAGCCTGCGGTGATGAAGGCTGGGGTAAACTNGCTTCGCCGGAGAAAATAGTAAGCGAATGTCTGACGATTATCAACCAGGCCGATTCATTGAAAGGGGTAAAGGTGCTGATCACAGCTGGTCCAACCCGGGAATATCTGGATACTGTTCGTTTCATCTCCAATCCCTCTTCAGGCAAAATGGGTTTTGCTCTGGCTGAAGAAGCCGCCCATCGGGGGGCCACAGTTTTTCTGGTTTCCGGTCCGACGTCTCTTCTGCCTCCTGCGAGGGTGAAACTTATCCCGGTTGAATCAACCCGGGAGATGGCCCGCGAAGTTGAGAAGATCTTTCCTGAAGTGGAGGTGGTGGTCGCGGCCGCGGCTGTGGTGGATTATGAATTTTCCCGGAAATATGACCATAAACTCAAGAAAGAGAAGGGCTCTCTCCAGCTGGAATTGAAGCCGACCATTGATATTCTCGCTGAATTGGGGAAAAAGAAGGCCAATAAAATTCTGGTGGGCTTTGCAGCCGAGTCGGAAGATATAGTGGCCAACGCCCGGAAGAAATTGAAAAAGAAAAACCTCGACCTGTTGGTGGCCAATGATATCCGGCGTCAGGATATCGGTTTTACCTCGGACTTTAATGAAATTATGTTGATTTATCCTGATGGCCGTCTGGAGGAAATCGGGAAAGCCACTAAAAGAGAAATAAGTCGCATCATCTGGGAAAGAATTGAGAAAATCATTGAAAAAAGAAAAGCTGCTCCTTCAGCTTAAGGAGCAATTGAAATTTTATCAGGAAATAGGGGCNGAGTTTGTTTTCCAGACCAGGCCTTCCGAAATTGATGAAATTGATAATAAAGAGGCCAGATTTCTTTCTCTGGAACAAGAAATAAAAAGTTGTCACCAATGTGATCTTTATCGAACTCGCCGGCAGGCTGTTCCTGGCGAAGGGAATAAGAAGGCAGAACTTCTCTTTGTCGGCGAAGCTCCTGGCCGAGATGAAGACTTGCAGGGCCGCCCTTTTGTTGGCCGGGCCGGTGAACTTCTGACCAAAATTATCAAAGCGATGAAGTTTACCCGCGAAGAGGTTTACATCACCAATGTGGTTAAATGCCGCCCCCCTAACAACCGGACACCTCATAAGGAAGAAATAATGAGCTGTTATCCTTACCTGCTGGAGCAGATAGAGTTGATTCAACCCAAAGTCATTGTTGCCCTGGGGAATGTGGCCGCCAAATTTTTTATTCCCGAGGCCTCTGGCATCATGAAGATCAGGGGAAAATGGCACGAATTTCAGGGAATTCCGGTAATGCCCACTTTTCATCCCTCTTATCTGATCCGCAATGAAAGGGACCGTGAGAGAAAGAGAATGGTCTGGGAGGATATGCAAAAAGTGATGGAACTTTTGGGCCGGAAATGACTCTTTACGCTGAAGTAGCTCTCCCTTTGCCCCTTTATTCAACCTTTACTTACCGTGTTCCGCCTGAGTGGCAGGCCACCATTAAGCCGGGGGNGGCGGTGATTGTTCCTTTTCGGGAGAGAAGGCTAATGGGGGTGGTGGTTGACCTGAAAACGGAATTGGCGAAAAAGTCAATCCGGCTGAAAAGCATTCAGGAAGTAGTTCATCCCGAGTTTTTTTTGGCCGAGAGGTATCTTTCTTTTACCCGACGATTAGCGAATTATTATTTGCTTCCCTGGGGAGAGATTCTGGCGGCGGCTTTTCCCCGGGTGATAGCCCGAGTTCAACAAAGAAGAGTAAGATTGACTGCAGATGGGCGGAAATTATGGCGGGAGAAAAAGGGTCCCCTCGAGGTTAAAGAAAGGAGGGTTATCAATTTTATTGGTGATAAGGACTATACTCTGACCTATTTAAAAAGAAAGATTAAAGACATAGATATTTCAGCGGTAATTTCCCGGTTAGAGAAGAAAAAGCTGGTTGATGTCTCAACCCAAAAAGTAAAAATTCCCTCTTACTCACCCACTGCATCTCTCCCGAAGGAGGGCCAACTGGAAATTCCCTTTGGGTCTGACCAGGAGACTGTTTCGCTGGTGACCAATATTCTAGCCAGGATAAAAAAGTCAAAATTCAGTCAATTTTATGTGCACGGTTCAGACGAGTGGCGCCGGGAAATTTATTTTTTGCTAATCAATCAACTGGCCAGCGGAGAAGGGCAGTGTCTGTTACTGGTGCCGGAAATCCTGCCCGGCAGTCCCCTGGTGGAAAGATTGGTTAGTAGATTGGGAGAAAAAGTTATTTTTTACCACAGTCAGCTCACTCCCCGAGCTTTATGGTCGTCCTGGCGGGATGCGGTGGAAGGGAAAGTCAAGGTTATTGTAGGTACACGGTCAGCTCTATTTCTGCCGTTACCTTTTTTAAAACTTATTATTGTTGATGGTGAAGCAGATACTTCCTATTACCAAATGGAAACCCCACGTTATGATGCGCGGGAAGGGGCGTTTTGGCGAGCCAAAGAAGAAGATTTATGTCTTATTTTTGGAGGGGCAACTCCCCGGGTGGAGTCCTATTATAAGTGTGTTGCCCAAGGATGGATTATTCAGGAACGGGATAGTGAGCAGCCCGGGAANGTAATAATCAATGATTTTATATCCAGTGAGCGGCTTTTTTCTTCGCGCCTGAGCAAAAGACTAAAGCAGGCCTTTAAAGAAGGCCAGCAATTTATTCTTTTTTTCAATCGCCTGGGGC
>MTOP01000103.1 GCA_002010725.1 Candidatus Aminicenantes bacterium JdFR-80 | reverse complement strand
TTGACAGCTGCCGTGCTCATGCTGGGCCTCTGTGTCTCTGTTTCGCTCAGTCAGAGTATCTCCGGTTCAGAGCACGACTTCTCTGGTGAAACCTGGAATTCCTCAGGACAAATCTGCATTGTCTGCCACACTCCACATAATGCACAGGCCGTAACCGACGCCCCTCTATGGAATCATACTCAAACAACTCAAACATTTACTCCTTACAGCAGCTCAACTCTCGATGCCACAGTTGGCCAACCCGGGAATATCAGCAAGCTTTGTTTAAGCTGCCACGATGGTACAGTGGCAATTGATAGTTTTGGGGGTAGTACAGGAAGTAATTTTGTTACTGGAAATGCCCTGGTAGGAACAGATTTAAGCAACGACCATCCCGTAGGCTTCACTTATGACGCAAATCTGGCTTCTACTGATGGTGGTCTCAAAGATCCCACAACGGCTACCGGCATTACTGGAACAATAGCCAATGACATGCTGTTCGGTTCAGGCAACAATCAACTGGAATGTGCTTCTTGTCATAATGTACATGATAATACTTATGGAAATTTCCTAATTAAAAGCAATGCTGGCAGCGCTCTCTGTTTGACCTGTCACAATAAGTAAAAAAATAAACCAGGATCGGTATATATTCTTTCAGACACCACGCGAAGTTGGGGGGCAATTGAAAAGTCCCCCCAGCTTTTACTTGTTTTGATTATTTTTATAAAAAAAATAATCTCTAAGGCGCCATCAGATGGGGGGTAGAAAAAATTTTCTTCCTTTAGTAATTCTGCTTTTCACCTTTATTCTATTCGTTCATCAGCCTCTCTTATCTGCTAAGCCGGGTTTCTCTCTCTCCGGGCGTCTGGGTTGGGGGTATTATGGCCGTAACCCCTTTCTCCCCCAACTAACCAACTGGCACTACGGCCAGACCTTCCTCAACCTGAATTTCCGCGGCTACCTACTTGATCAGCGATTTATGACCTTTTCCCTTAGCGGCGACTACCTTGGCTTGAATTACGGTGGCGAGACCACACTGCCTAACAATCGCAACTTCGGCTACCGCGCCCGGGTGGATTTTTTCACTGAGCGTCCGTTCAGCTTTGGTTTCACCTATGGTCGAAAAGAGCTGCGTTTTGATCAGATACTAGCCCAGACCGGCGAATTTAAAACCCACTCCTTTGAGAAGGGAGCCTATGTTTCTTTGTCCCGCCTAAAATATCTGCCTTCTATCAAAATCAGTTACAGCCAACGGCAATACTTTGCCAATGTCTCCTCCCCCAACGATGAACAAGTCAATTTATTACTTTTTTCCTTAAACCACACTTTAGGACCTTCCCGGCTGAATCTTTATTACCGGAACGAAGACCGCCGCAACCAATTTTTTGATCTTGACCGGCGAGGCCAAAACCTCCGGTTAATCGAACGCATCAACTTGGGACAATCCTCCTACTTTCTCCTCACCGGCTACTATAATGATTATCTTACCGCCTTAACCAATGGCTCATCCCTGCGAAGCCGGAATGGCGTGCTGACCTTCAACCTCTTCCACTCTTTTGGCCGCCAAGGACGTTGGAAATTAATTCACACTATCTCCTATAATCACATTGGCCAATATCTTTCCCGGGCTTATAATTTCGGCACTGTTCTCAATCTCCCTCTCCGCCGTAATCTTCTGTTGACACCGGAAGCTTACTGTTTTATTAACCATCTCCGCCAACCCGAGGGTCGGGACCGCCTCATTGAACCCCGGGCAGGCTTTAAACTCCATTGGCGGCAGGATTCCGGCGGACTTCGCTGGACGACCATGGTGGGACTTTTTTACCGGCTTCAGCAAACCCGTTCCGGAGGTCGCAGCCAGGACCTCTCTCGTTACTACTCCCTCGGTCTGGAAACCGGACGTCTAGAAAAACTACGTCTTTACCTCGCCTATCAGTACAGCGGCGTGGAGAACGAGCCCGGCCGCTCCAGCCAGGACTTTTCGCTCTTCTTCATCAGCCTGGGCCTCAAACAAAAAAGTCACCTGGCCCGCTTTGAGTTACGGAGCCGGGCTTTGCATTTTCTGGAAATTTACTTTTATTCCCGTTTCAACTCTTTCCGCCAGGACTATGCTTTCCGGGGACCAACTGATTCCCGCACCCTGAATAATGGCCTTACGCTTGATTTTGGAAAGATCAGCTTCACCGCTGATTACGGCTTTCATCGTTTCTACTTCGGGAACACCCGGGCTGAATATAAATCTTTCTTTCTTCACCTCAATGCCCGGCTTTTCCGGAATTTCAGTCTCCGGGCCCAGAGTACCCGACGGGAAAGACAGGATATCTTTTTTCGAGGCGACTACGAATTACTTAATGAAGCTTTCCTGGAGTATCGGCTGGGGCGTATCACCCTCCAGGTGGCCTACCGTCGTTTGGTAGGCCGCCTCGCCGGACTCCTCCGGCAGGATGAGGTCTTCTTCATTCGGATCAGTCGCTCCTTCCAATCCCTTTTTTGATTCCTTTACTGACTCTAAGTAAAACTCTCCTTCTACCTCTCAAAAATTAATTCCCATCCATTGTTGACCAGGGGGATAGTCAATAATGTGTCCTCTAACCCCCTCTTCTCAGAAAAAACACGGGCCTCTTCTCCTTCCGGATAAAACTACTCTCTTCTCCAGATTATCTTCTAAGGGCCGCCATTAAANGAAGGTTCATAGCAATTTCTGATACTCCCAGGCAAAAATCCAGGCTAAACCAGGAAATCCACCTGGTATATAGAGATACTGAATGTCTTTAAATTCCCCCTCTGGAGAGAGAGGAGGCTTACATCTACCAATATTTTTTGTATAATACATCTCTCAGGCAGGCTAATAATGATTATCCGGGGTTTACTTAACAGCATCGCTATTATGGGGCTTCTCAGTCTTCCTTTGATGGCACAGATTAGCTCCCACCTTGATTGGACTAAACTACCTCAGCGGTGCAATAGTTGTCATGTCAGTCACGGGGTACCGGGCACAACTCTTCTCCCCATCGCCGGAGACGACTTCTGCTTCCAGTGCCACGGCGACTCTACCGAGGTTACCCGGGCTATCAATGAAGGTAAGCTCAGTCCAACCGTGCGAATGAAGAATCTGCGGACGGTTTTCCGTAAAGCCAGCCGCCACCCCACCTTTTCTGCTCTTACCACCGGCCGGATATCTCTCCGGGGAGGTCGTTTCGGCCACGGCAGCCGGACTACCTGCCTGGATTGCCACAGCGGCCACGGCCGTTCTCCGGCGGCATCCGCCGCAGGCCCTCTGCCTAAAAGGAGTCCTAAAAACGAGGATGAATTCGAATACCAGCTCTGCTACCGCTGCCATGCCCGGGTGAATCCTTTCTCCTTCGCCCGTCTGGACATCCCCAGCCGGACCAGCGCGACCAACCCTTCTTATCATCCTATCGAGGCACCGGGCCGCAATCCTGAGGTCCCGAGTCTCAAGCCCCCCTATAACGTNGGCAGCCGGATCAACTGCACTGACTGCCACAACAACAGTGATCCGGCCGGCCCACGGGGACCCCATGGTTCTGACTACGAGTATTTATTGACCGCCGAATATAACACCAATGACTATCTACCGGAAAGCCCCCAACATTATGCTCTTTGCTATAAATGTCATTCCCGGGAAAGTATTCTGGGGGATGAGAGCTTCCCCTACCACCGCCAGCATATCGTTGAAGTCAGAACCTCCTGCGCCACTTGTCATGATGCTCACGGCAGCCAGCTTAATGCCCATTTAATCCGGTTCAATGATGGTTCTGACCCTTTACGAATTAAAGCCAATCGCTCCGGACGTCTAGAATTTGTCGACCAGGGACGCCTGGCCGGGGCCTGTTTTCTCAACTGTCACGGTGTTGAGCACGCCCCCAGATCTTATTTGAATTTAAAATAAATGATTTTTTCCCACGGCTTCCCTCTCCCCAACTCCTGGTGTGANAAGGCCTACTTAGTATGACAGTGAAAACAAAGCTCGGAGAAGGTTTTGCTTTTCCGCAGTAATTTGGGATAACCAGCTGTACCGTGGGGATCATGACAGGTGGCACATTCTATTTTCTTGTTGCCTGTCTCCCCAAAGAAAGGCAACTCAGAAATCAATCCTGTCNCTCCCATATGCATATTATGACAATTGGAACAGTTACCGCTCTCTGTATCCTGGTGGGCCCAGCGCAGACCGACGGGATGATCATCACTAAGATCAGTGCCTATAAGGGCGTCCCCGGAAATATANGTACTCCCGGTCTGTCCCCCGTAACTATTAAGGGCCACTGTACCATCATGACAGCTCAAACAGAAGGTAGAATACTCGCCAGGTTGATCNGGTGAAAATTCCATGGTCGGCGAATTATAAAGGGTATAAGCGGTTGTCTTTTCCGGTCGACCCCAGAGAGGCACGGTGCTCGAAATGCTAGCCGTATGGGGAACATGACANGGTTCGCAGATCCGGCCGGACGACCAGGTTGCCTGGGAAAAGTCATGAGCGCTGCCACTTATCTGGGCCACCAGATTGACCTGAAAAAGAAAAAACAGACCTATAAGGAAAAGGATAAAATATAGTCTTTTTCTTGATATCATTACTTCCTTTTATAACATGACTTTCTATTCAACCAGGCTATTCAGTCAGGTCTCTTTCTCCTATAGCTGTTCATTCTCCCGATAACCCCATCTCCTCGGCTTTAATAGCGTATTTCTTCAATTTATAGCGGAGAGTATCTCGGGTTATCTTGAGCAACTCGGCAGCGCGGGTTTTGTTGCCACCGGTGCGGGTCAGAGCTTTGACTAAGACCAANCTTTCCATCTCCGGTAAAGATAATCCCGCCTCTAATAATCGATCAACTGAACCATCTGGCCGATGGGCCGGGCTTCTCAGAGTAGGAAGAGGTAAATATTCTTCACTAATATATGGACCTTCCTCAAAAATCATCGCTCTTTCAATAGCATTGCGCAACTCGCGGACATTACCGGGCCAGTCATACTCCTCAAACATTTTCTTCACTTGAGGGGATAATCCTTTAATATTCTTGCGAAATCTCTGGTTATAAAAGGAAATAAAATGATTGGCAATCGGAATAATATCCTCCCTTCTCTCCCGTAAGGGGGGGGATGTTGACCGGACAAACATTGAGACGATAAAAAAGATCTTCGCGGAAAGTTCCTTCCCGGACCGCTCTTCCAGATTAACATTGGTGGCCGCAATGATCCGAAGATCCACTTCAATTTCTCTCAAGCCCCCCACCCGCTTGAAAGAATGCGTTTCCAGAAAGCGGAGTAATTTAGCCTGAAGATTCAAATTCATAGTGCTGATTTCATCAAGAAAAAGAGTGCCCTCATCGGCCAGCTCTATCAATCCTTTTTTTCGTTCCCGGGCATCAGTAAAAGCTCCTTTCTCATAACCAAACAACTCACTCTCTAGTAGATTTTCAGGGATGGCTGAGCAGTTTATAACCACATAAGAACCATTTCGCCGCCGACTCATTTGATGGATAGCCTGCGCCAGAAGATCTTTTCCTGTGCCGCTTTCGCCACTTAATAAGACAATCGAGGTTTCACTTTCAGCTATTTTTCTGACCATTTTCAGGATATTGCGCATCTGGGAAGAAACCGCCACGATCTGAGAAATACCAAAGGATTTTTCCTCCTTTTCCCGGTAATAAGCAATTTCTTTCTTTAAAGAGGCGGCTTCAATAGCATTTTTAAGAGTTCCCATCAGGCGGGTGTAATCTATGGGTTTAGTGAAGAAATCATAGGCTCCTTCCCGCATCGCTCGGACAGCATCATCAATAACTCCATAAGCCGTTATCATAATAACAGGAACTTCAGACCACTGTTGGCGGAATTTGCGGAGGAGTTCGGTCCCGTTGATGTCTGGTAGCTTAACATCAAGGAGAACTACTTCCGCCGGGTCTTCTTCCATCTGACGAATAGCCGAAGCTCCATCAGATGCTTCTTTGACTTCATAATTCAAATCAGTCAGATAGTTTTTGGACAAGAGACCAGCGGATCAACTTTTCATCATCAACAACCAGAACTTTCTTCTTGCGTCCCATTTTAATTTATCGTCTCGTTTCTATCTTGAGGAACAAGCATCGCTCCCGGTAAAATAATGGCAAAAGTTGTTCCTCCTCCTGGCTGACTCTCGACAGTNATCAAGCCTTCATGAGCTTCAATTATCTTTTTGGAAATGGATAGTCCTAAACCAGTCCCGTCTTTTCTGGTGGTGAAAAATGGTTTAAAGATATGGGGNATAACTTCCTCCGGGATACCACAACCATCATCAGTTACTTTAATAATCAGCTTATTATCAGGAGTACGTTCCAGAGTAAGGGAGATTGTCCCCTCTTTTTCAATAGAAGTAAGGCTATTGACTATTAAATTCAAAACTACTTCCTGAATTCCATCCGGGTCAAGGTAGGCTAAGGTTCCATCCGGNAAACCAGAAAATTCAAATTTAATTTTTTTCCCGGTGGTCTGTGTCTGGGCTGTTTTAATAGCATTAAGAACACATTCATTAGGCTCAACCCAGCAAAATTTAAGTTCCTTGGGTCGGGCATATGTCAGCAAATCCTGGACCGTTTTATCAATGTTTTCCAACTGGCGAAGCATTTCGTCAAAAATCTCTCGTTTGGTTTGATCGTCCCTAACCTGGTGGCGCATTACTTCCAGAGCTCCCTTTACTCCAGCCAGGGGATTCTTTATTTCATGGGCCAGACCAGCCGCCAATTCTCCGATAGAAGCCAGGTGTTCAGCCCGTCTAATTTCCTTTTGATAAAGTTTCTCAATTTTGTGGTTTGATTCTTGTAATTTCCGAACCATATGGTTAAAACTTTGAATAAGGCTGCCAATCTCATCGTTTTTATCTGAAGTCAACCTCACTTTCNGATTCCCNTTTTCCACCTCCGCCATCATCTTCTTCAACTCCCGNAAAGGTGAGTGNAACAATTTATCGTATAATCTAATAATCACCAGGGAAAGAATGAAAAGGGCGGTAAGGCCGACAATAATCGCCTGATTTTGAACCTTATGGAGAAGAGCCAGGGCTGATTTATTATCAACATCCACTTCCAGAAAAGCTAATATCTTTTGGTCAGGGTTATGACAACGAAGACACTTTTCTCCATTCTGGATAGGTTTAAAACTTTTAATTATGGCTTTTTGAGGATGAAGAAACATAGCCNTCCTTTTACTATTCTCCTCCAGCCAGACAAGAATATTTTTATCAATCTTCGTCCCGACTTCCTGACTATCTGATGAATATAAAGTTGTTCCTTCCGGATCAATAATCCTGACGCCGAGAAGACCCTCAACTCCGGAAATTCTTTCTATGGTTAAAGCTAAATCAGTATCCCGTTTTTGTTCCATAAACTTCATCAATTGGCTCTCAACAACGGTCATGGCTAATTGAGCTTTCTGGCGACTCATTGTTAAAATCACATTATGCTGGGTTCTTAAGTAAATAAAAGCCAGGATTCCTGCAGTTAAAATGCCTATAACAATAATGTGTAGAAGTATCTTGCTTCTTAAGCTCCAGTCCCGCAAATGTTTCATTGTTTTTACAATGGNAATTATATTTATATATTTTATCAATATTATATATAATAACAAGGGTTTTGTCGGCCTCTTTTGGCCATCCACAGCCTTTAACAATTAAAAATAAAAAAATTTTACTCACTGGGCTTGCCGCCTATCCCTGAAAGAGAAGAATACAGGAGCGGAAATTAAGAATAAAGACGAAAATGACCTCTGATCTTCTGTTTTTCTGGAAGAACGAAGGGAAAGAATAAGGGAAAATATAAATGAGCCTCCTCTTGTAGATAAAGAGGTTTATTTGATTTTTTCCTTAAATGAACTATATAATAATCTTCAAGTTGAAGGTGGCTACTCAGAAAATCAAACATCTTTCCCGGTGGAGACCAGACCCCATTAAACCCAGAGGAAGTAATTATGAAATCANCACCGTCTAAATTTATCAGTATTTTCAACGATGTACTNGGGCCGATTATGAGAGGACAATCCAGCTCTCATACAGCCGGGTCTTATTTTATCAGCCGAATCGTCCGTGAACTTTTTGGTGAAACACCTGCGGAGGCGGA
>MTOP01000023.1 GCA_002010725.1 Candidatus Aminicenantes bacterium JdFR-80 | reverse complement strand
CGCCTTCGGGAAATCGCGGTCAGGCAGCTAAGCCATTTTGGTGGGAAAGAGATGATTCCTGTACTGCGGAACCTCTATTTCGACCTGGGTCCAAAGGAAACAAAACTCAAAAGATATATAATTTTTGCTCTTGGAAATCTCATTAAACACCCCGGGGCGAATCAGGCTTTGATTGAAATTGCCCGGCAAGAGAAGGATCCTCATCTGCTTAAAAATATTATCTTTTCCTTGCGACGTTCGAAGAACAAAGAAGCCATCAAGTTTCTGGAAGAAATAATCAACCGATAGAAAAGACAAAAAAGTTGCCCGGTGGCCGGATGGCCTTGGATATTTCTTTCGATCGGAAGCCAGAAAAATGGCGAGGAGCCTTTAAGTCGGAAAAACTGTCTAAAGACCCAGCTCTTGANGAAGTTCATCGATTATCTGTCGCAGCGATGGCACTGAAAACCACTCCCGGCCGGTGATTTCATTGCAACAGGCCTGGTAAAGACCGGCCACCAGTTCTTTCATTCTGGAAGAAAGAGGTGGTGGTGAAGACTTTACCAGTTCCTTCCAGCGCTGGGCGTCTTGCCTCTTGGCAGCTTCCACTTCCTCATACCATGGAGTGCGGCGATAAAAAATCCGGGCCGCTTCTTTGCTCACCGGAATGCCGTCAAAAGTAAACCGACATTCGTCCGGTGTACCTAGCACATCAACCAGCATTAAATTTCTCTCCTCATCGAAGGCGAACTCCACTTTGCCATCCTCATGACTCAGACCAAGCCGTTCAACTTCAGCCGTAATAAGACGATTTATCAGAAGAACCGTCTCCTTGATATGTTCTATTTCCTCATCACTCAGGCCAGCGATTTGTTGTGCTTCCTCCCAGCTGAGGTAGCGATCGGTGGCCTCNAGTTTAGTCGAGACATCAAGGATGGGCTGAGCCAATTTTTCACCGGGCTCAGGGAAATGATCCAGCCCAATGTCTTCGGGTTTCAATTTTCCTTCACGCAGCCGTTTAAAGACACTTGAACCGGCGGGAAGAGAATTTCGGTAGATCACCTCGAGGGGGATGAGAAAATTACCTTTCTCAGCTTGATATACAGAATAATCATAACCTCCGGACTGGAGGGTGGGTTCAAGCACCCGCACCAGCTTAACCTCCATCACCCCGGCTGGTTGATCAATCTCTCTCAGAGTAGCCGGGTAATCATCTACAACAACCCCGTAGTAATGGGTAGGCACACCCAATTTTTCCAGCTTTTCAAAAAAGTAAGCCCCCAGCAAACAAAGGGCTTTTCCCTTGTTAGTGATATGGTCCGGCATCTCGCCCCAATCAAAAACAGAGTAACGATCAGAAAAAACAAAACGTCCTCGACCACTCCGTTCCGGGGTCGGTTTTTCCAGAATTATTAAATCCTTAACACTCCCCATGACTTACTCCTTAGGGAATTTCAGGGTTATTAAAAAGAAGAATAACCCACTTGTCAATCCTGAAAAGGAAGAAATCATAAATTATCGCCCTGAAAGGGGATAATAGCTAAAAAAGAGGAAAAATTTATTTAACCCGCCATCCCCCCTCCCCTATACTGGAAAGAAGGAGGGAAATCTGGCTGACCACATGACTCCGTCCGCAGATGGCAAACACCCGTTCACCCTTTTTCAATTCAGCAATAAGGGCCTGAACCATATGGCGGTTGCGAAATTTTGTCAGATAGCGGTGAATCTGCACCAGGAATTTCCCCTTCTGTTCATTATAAAAATAAAAAGAGGGAATAAGCCGCCAGTTTTTCAACTCNGGAAAGATGAAACCAATCATCTTTTCCAGTTCAAGGAGATTAAGGGGATGAACATCAAAACCCTTCACACGGGAAAGATCATTGAGGAGTTTTTCATAAAATATTTCTCCTTCATTTTCTCGGCCCAATCTTCTCATGATAACGGCCTCCCGCAGGACAAAATAAATTTTAATATGACCGGGAAAGAAATAGTGAGACAAGAAAATCGCCTGGCGAGGCAAACCCAGGTCAAGACATTTAAGTTTAATTCCTCTTCGGGCCGCCAGAAAACTGATCAAACCCTGCTCTCCATAGAGCTGAATGGATTCCCGGAGAGTAGCCGCAGCCGGCCATTTTCTGCCTTCGCAAAAAGCCAGCGTCGGTTGAAACTCTTCCCAGTATTTTAATATCTGCTGGATTTGTGGATCATCAGGGGAATTGGTATGGAATATGCCACAATACAGTAATTGTCCCCGAGGAGTCTTTAATTCCAGGTAAAAAGGTTCCTCGTTGGGAGGGAGGTAATAATAATTTTCAACATTAAATATGCCTGACCAGCGAACACATCCCATTTGAAAAACAATAACCAGCAACAAAAATATAAGACCACCTTGTTTTGAATGTTGCTGGAAGCGGCATGAAGAGGATAGCACCAGTCCCTCCCCTGAAAAACTATTCCTCATTTAAAACTACTGCAAATATCAGGCCAATTATTCCTTTACTGGGCAGCAGAGGGGAGAATCTCCCCGGCCGGTGCAAATTTTCTAAACAATTCTGTAAAGTTTTTTATCTATATCTAANAATTCACCAACTTCAACCACAGAACTCAAGATCTAATTCCAGCTTCCCAATTAAGAAATCCTGAGCAGAATTAGTCTTTTTGACTGTCACTATTATTACTCAAATGTCATTATTTTAAGGCACAATTCATCATAATTTTGAGTACTGGATGGTTTANATAACCAATCGCCAGTTTCTACATCTTCCTGTCAGCCCGCTGAATTGGTCCATTATATGAAATCTTATATATTTGNTCTAAAGCAATTATTTTTGATGGTGAATTTGTCTAGTGGATGGCGGTGAAAGACTCAAAATTTCCTTAGATAGAATTTCTTTCCCTTATACTCCACTTCAACTAATTTCTTCTCGGCTATTAATTTTTCAACGACCGACCAATCAACTCCTGCCCGGGCTAATAACTCCCTGACCGATTCCTCCCGCATGGGATGAACAGCTGTCGTGCTGAGCAGATCATCTTCCACCTGGCCGGAAAAGCCAAATGAACTTCCTTCATAGCCGATTAAACATTCCGTCTTCAATCCCCTATCGACAAAAATCTGATAGGCTCGGGCTACGGCTGCTTCGTCAGGGGGACGGACCCATTTCTCGGCAGGGGGTCTGATGGGAACCGAGAGATAACTCCAGTTGGATTTAAGGCCGGCGACAAACTCAGCTATTTTCATCAATTCCTTTTCNCCATCGTTAAGTCCTTTAACCAGCATGGTCTCAGTTACCAGCTCTCCCTGGAAGTTTTGTGAAAATCGTTTGATGCCTTCGAGGATATCTTCCAGCTTCAGTTCCCCATGAGGACGATTGACTTTTTTCCACACCTCTGAACTGACTGCATCAATCTTAACTGAAACCCAGTCAGCTCCTCCCAATTCTCGCCGGACATCCTCCCGCCAGATTAAAGAAGAATTGGTAATCACCCCTACTTTGATCCCCAGTTTTTTCGCCAATTTTATTTCCCGACCTAAATTAATGTCCAGAGTGGGCTCGCCATCGGGAACGAAGGTAAGATAATCAACCCGCTCACCTCTGGCCAGAAGGTCGCTGACCTTCTGTCTAACATCCGCCGCAATTAACTCNGGCTGATAGAAAGAGCTTCTTTTAGTTTGCATCCGCAGAGTGCGACCGACCTGACAATATACGCAGGAATAAGTGCATATTTTGGGGGGAATATTATTAATTCCAAGACTCTGGCCCAATCTTCGGGAAGGAACCGGCCCAAAAGCAATTTTGACTTCGTTCATGCTCACTCCTGACTTAATTATACCAGTTATTTCCCGGCTTTGGACTCTTTAATTAAGCTCAGGACAACTTCCCGCACCTGCTGCATCGAAAACAAGTATCGCCTTCTCAACCGACCCAATCGTTCATTCAGGGGAACATCAAGGGGAAGGCCTAGCTTTTCCACAATCTTCATGGCCGGAACACCTAACCGCTGCTCAATTTCAGCTAAAGTTATTTGGCCGCTTATCTGCAGCGCTTCCAGTTCTACTTCATGGGAACTAAGTTCATCTCCGGAGGATATAACTGTTTTCTCCTCTTCCTTCCGGGCAGANTGGATTTCTTCTCCAGAGCGACTCTTGACCTCTCTTACTTCTGGCTGGCTCTCTCTCACTCTTCGTTCTCCCCGGGACAAATAATCTTCCTCCGCCTTCACAACTCTTCGGCCTNCCCCCTTCCCATAGTCCTCATAAGCCCCGGGAGTTCGAGGGTAAAGGAGCCAGAAAACAACTATGACCAAGATGGCCACTACCATTGTGCCCACCAGAACCAAAGGCCAGGCTTTTTTAAACATCTGGTGGGCTTTTCCTTTAATCCAGCTCCAGCTAAGAATTAAATGAATGACCACCAGGCAAATAAAACCCAGGGAAAGATAAAAATGAATGTTGCCCCATTGATGCCGATGAAGCCCCAGGAAATACTTGCTGCTCTCCGCTACCGCCGGTCCTTTAGGGATAACCAGGCCCAAAAACAANCCAATCAAGGCGATACCCACCAGGCAAATAAACAAGAGAGTATCAATAAGATACTTCCAATCAGTGCGACTCATGATTACTCCACCTCATTAAAAAATTATTTTTTATAAAAGATAGGTGTTAGGTCTAACCAATTTTTGGATTAACCTCAAAATTTCTTTGCCCACAAAATCTAACCTTAAATCAAATTTCAAAAACCTTCCCTCAACTCAAACAGAGGACAAGAAATTCTCTTACTGCCTAATACCAGCCCGCCTCCTCCACCAATTCGGCCAAAAGCTGGACATTACTCCGGGGGGTACGAGGAGCCACCGAACAGGCAGTACTAAGGATGTAACGGTTGCCTTTTTTCCCTATAGCCAGCCGGGTCAGCACATCCCGCTGGATTGTTTCCCGGTCTCCTTTAAGTAAAACGTTGACTGGATCGATATTGCCCTTGATGAAAACCCGGTGACCAATTCGGCGTTTGGCCTCTTCCAAGGTAACATTACCCAAAGGCGGCGGGTCCAGGCATTCCAGGCCGGAAACCCCTGTCTCGATCATCAATTCAAGGCGGTCACCAATAGCTCCACAGGTATGAAGGTAAACAGGTACTCCTTCCTCCCGTACAGCCAGAGCAATCTGTCTTTCAAAAGGCAGGACAAATTCCCGGTAGAACCGGGGTGAAATAAAACCTGCACCGGCAAAAGGTGAAGATATTTTGATGGCATCCACCCCCTTCTCCAGCTGACGCCGAGCAATCCTGATAATACCAGTGGTGAAACATTGTAAGACTGCTTTTACTTTAACCGGATCTCTGATTAGAAAGAGCATTGCCTGTTCGAAACCAAAAAGATGCAGGTAATAATCAAAAGGCGAGGTCACTTCGCCGTGAATCGAATATTCTTCTCCGGCCTGAGATTTAACCAGGTCAAAAATATCATAACCATGTTCCCGGTCAATAGGGAACATCAGTCCCTGAGAGACAGGGATATAATCGATTTCTTCCGGGATCGATTCCAGAGCAAAGGAGGTAAAATCCGGGGGAACGATTGGTCGGGTAGGAAGATGAAGGGGTAAATCATCCGGGGGAAAAATGGTTCGATCACCATTCCGCCAGATAACGATTTCCTTTTCCCCTTCCTGCCGGACAGCAATAATTTCCCTGTCCCAATCCGGCCGATGACCATGCAAGCTGACGAGAATGCCGTCAAAAGAATAGAGCTCCCGTAATCGCACTAACCCGGTGGCGAACAATTCTGCTGACAGCCAGAACTCGTGGGGACGAAAACCGGTTTGCAGGAGCATATGACCAATACTGAGCTGGCACATCACTGGTACGCGGTCAGGCTGCTCCCCCTGCATTGCCCGGGCCATCCGTTCTCTGGAAGTCATCCTTCCTCTTGAGACTCCTCTTTCTGATTTATCCTTAGTTCCCAGAAGTATATTCTATTGGTTATGCCCAGGGAAAACAAATCTGGTTATATCNAGGCATAACCTCTCGGAGCCCGTGACCAGATTCTGGTTTCTGTGAGATTCATTTTATTAATACTTATCCTTAGCCACCTTGATTTTTCCTGGCTTAACGGAATGACTCTCAGTTGAAACACATTAATCCCGAGAATATCGTCCATCAATTCCGGTAACGAGAGTAAAAGAAGAGGACCTGTTGCTCTCTTCCAGAAACGCATCTTTTTGTTCCCCACTCATCTGAATTGATGACCGGGTTAGAAAAACACCCACCTCGTTCCTTTAAAGTAGCCACTGGTTGAAAGCCAAATTGCTCGAAGAAGAGAACAGAGAAGATTAGTTATACTCCTTCATTATTCGCTTATCTTCATGCATTAATTCCCCCGCCATTTCTTCCATCTTCATTTTTTCCCAGAAAGACAACTTCTGATGCGCCTCAAAATACTTCCAGGGAATAGGATGCGTGCCAATGACCACGGGAAGACCATAATATTTCTCAATAAATTCTTTAAACTGCCGAATACGCGGGCAGGGAGGATAACCCACCACCAATCCAGTCGCCAGATGAATAACTTCTGCTCCGTTTTTCTTCATCTCTGCCGGGACATACTCTACATTCCCCCCGGGACAACCACCACAATACGAATACCCCACAATTTCTAGAGGTTCATCCTGGGGGTAACGGGCAAAGCCTCCCACCCGCTCTCTCATCGCTCGAAAGCATTTACCTCCACCACAATCCTGATAGCGCCCACAAATAATGATACCAATTTTCATGAAAATGCTCCTTTTCTGGAAATTATTTCAATTCGGGGTTTATTCTTTATTCTTCTTTTCCAGGGCTTCCAGACGGGTTAATATTTCAGCCAATTGACGGCGCATCATTTCCGCTTGCTTTTTTAAATAGGCCAACTCTTCCCGAGGAGTAACGGCGGAAAGATTATAATCAGGTTGCGACGGGTAAGAAGGTGGTGGCGGATAATCAAATCTGCCGCCGCCAGAAAATCCTGGCCCCCCACCAAAACCAGGGCCCTGTCTCCGCCCCATACCCATACCGCGTCCCGGGCCCATCCCCTGGCCAAAGCCAGTGCCATACCCGGGGCCGGTGCCTGAGCCAGCACCGAAATGAGATGGGGCGTTGGGTTTAGTAGTGGGCTGGAATTGTCCTGATTTATATTTTTCAATGGCTTCCTGGATGGCACCACTGACTCCAACAATGACCTTCACTCCGGCGGCTTGCAAGGTCTGAAAGGCATTAGGACCACAACTTCCGGTCAGGACTACCTTAGCTCCTTTATCAATGACAAATTGAGCCGCTTGAATACCGGCTCCACTTGTGGCCGAGACATGGGGATTTTCCAGGGCTTCAAACTGACCTGTTTCCGAGTCTATCAGGAGAAAATAAGGACTCCGGCCAAACCGGGGGTCAACCCGACTGGATAAATCAGGCTGAGAAGCTGAGATAGCTATTTTCATTTTTCTTCTCCCTTCTCTTCGGCTTGCTCTAATTCCTTTATTCTTCGCTCGATGGCTCCCAGTTCATCCACCAGTCGGGCTGCTTCTTCTTTCAAGTATATTAGTTCCTCTTCGGGACTTAATTGAGTAACACCCCAGGGGTCATAGGGAGTAGGGAAACCTGGTCGGGGAAATCCCGGGGCAGAGGAAAAAGGAACCTGCCCTTCCCGCCAGAAATAATCCATCTGCGGGGTCAGCCATTGACCGTAGCGAAAATAATGAGCTGCTGGTCCCAATCCAGAAGGACTTCTGCCCAGCCAGCCTGGGGAAAATCCAAATCTCATCCATCCAGGCAAACCAGTTAAATGATAAAACCAGCGATATCTATGACGCATTTTTAGCTCCTTTTTTTGAATATTCAGTAAATTGATATAATTTACCTAAATTATTGCAAATGAAAATCATTTTCATTAAAATACTAGTTTTATTTTCGTTTTTTGTCAAGCGAAAAATGAAAACCTGGTCGTCTCTCTAAAAAACAGCCCTTTGACTTTCTTCCCCCCTCTATTAGAATAAAATATTCTTGTTCAACATTTTCATTTATTGAAAATTAAAGGANAAAAAAGATGAAAAAATTAATTTACCTGGCTCTCTTTTTTACCTTACCTTTAACTCTCACCTCCCAGGAGGTGCAAGAAGTAACTCCCNCCGAAGCTTACCAGATTCTCCAACAGAAGAAAGGGACGGCTGTTTATTTAATTGATGTGAGAAGCATTGCCGAATATTATTTCGTTGGTCACCCGGAAGGAGCATATAATATTCCTCTGCGGTTCTGGGATGAACGGACCCATAAACTCATCCCCAATGAAGACTTTATCGAAGACCTTAAAAGCCGTTTCAAACCGAATGACCTCCTCCTTTTCAT
>MTOP01000010.1 GCA_002010725.1 Candidatus Aminicenantes bacterium JdFR-80 | reverse complement strand
GAAGCAGAAGATTGCCATCGCCCGGGCACTTTTAAGAAAAGCAGATATATTAATCTTTGATGAGGCAACCACTCACCTGGATAAAGATTCAGTGCGGCAAATTGGAGAGCTGATAAAAACCAACTTCAAGGGGAAAACCTGTTTGATTATCTCACATCAAAGTTGTTGAACGAAAAGCTTATGGCTATCGTGACCTAGACTATTTCCAACTCAAAATCTTTAGCCTTCATACCGCTAGGTACTCATTTTTGCGATGAACCCTTAATTTAAGACCAACTTAATCTTAATGAGATATTTTCCACTGAATTGAATACTTACAGACTACTTCATATCCCTCAGATGTTGGCTCTATGGTATAAAGACTATTCCCTCTTATCAGGCGATCACAGGGATTGATAAAATCAGGATGGGGACTAAGAGCAACTTGACCAATAAATTTTCCTTCCGGGTCAAAGACATCATAGATGTCTTTTCCTCCCGACGCTCGCTCCCACGTCTGGACAAATAAATACCCTTTATCATCTATAAAAAAACTTCGAAAGGCTGAATGAGTTTCAGAAAATTTGTATGATGGGCCTGACTCTCTAATTTCAGGAGGAGTTCTTTTTAATATTTCTTCTTTTTCCACTTCAGTTACTTCTANTGGCTTGTATTGCTTCTTAATCTTTTTCTCAAGGTTTAAGTCCGCATCATAAACATATATTTCATAGTTCCTGGGATCACCCACTATCACTTTATCCTTCTCAGTGACAGTCCAAACCATCTGGGGAGCAAATGGATCACGGGGATTACCCAAGGGAAATCGAAAAATCTCTACTCCACCTTGACCCATATCACTTTTGAATCTCTTCAAGACCAACTCCATAGCGGCTCTATCCAAAACATGGGCAACAACGTTCCCCTTAGAATCTAGCTTTATTTTATTGGAGACAATCCTAAGAGAGGTACTTCTTATAAAATTTCCCTCTAAACCAAAAAAGGAAATCCGCCTGTTTCGGATATCAACAACCGCTAATTCTTTCTCCTTGGAGTTGAACCTCAGAGAAAGAGGAAAGCTCAACTCGCCTGGTCCCTGACCTTTCCGACCGATTGTTCTCAGATATTTACCTTGAGCGTCATAAACTTTGATTATGGCGGCTTTCGAATCCGCTACATACACATTACTACTATCATCAAGGGTTAGGCTATATGGCCTTTCCAGTAAATAATCTCCCTGAGCCTTGGCTCCGCCTATTTGCCATTCCTTGTTAAGGGTAATAATCGGTTCCTGGTAAACTGGCTCAGACGGGTTAATTATTACCTTTATGCCTTGCTCTTGTTTAATTTCACCTTTCCATTCTTGAACGCCAGTTACTAGATTAAAGGAAGTAAGTAACATAAAAATAAGTAACTTGTTCTCTTAAACACCATAATTTAACCCTCCTTAAAAAATAAACTTTCCTTTTGCTGACTCATATTTACACAAAAAATTTTACACTGCCTAAAATACGATATCTATCATGAACTTCTTTTGGGCCATCTAGGCTTATAATTATACGAATATCATTGGTGATTTAAAATTTTAATATATTATTATTTAATAAAGTACCAATTGTAGAAACAGAAAATCCTTTTTTAAGTTGCTCCCTTCATTTCTGTAAGGTCTACTTTTGATTTTTACAAAACATCTAATTTTGATCTTTTTGGAANTTTAAGCAGGGACTTTTCCTTAAGTCAAATGGGAAATGTGAAGACTTCCCCTCCCAACTCAGTTTGTAGTTCAGAGAAGATTAAAATTTTGTTTTATGATAAATTAAGTATAATGCTTGATAAACGTAAGTTGGTATAATGTTTCACAAGAGAAAAAAGGAGGTTAATCCCATGTCTTTGAAACGATGGCTTTCATTTTCNTTGTCTGTCATTTTGGGTCTAGCCNTTCTCATGGTGGCTGGGAATTCTTTGGCCAAGCCGGATGAAGGGATGTGGACTTTTGATAATCCGCCGGTCAAAATTCTCAAAGAAAAATATGGTTTCGTTCCCACCAAAGAGTGGCTCGACCATATCCGACTCTCCAGTGTCCGCTTTATGGATGGTGGCTCCGGCTCTTTCGTGAGTCCCCATGGCCTGGTCATGACCAATCATCATGTGGCCATGGGACAGCTTCAGAAAATCTCCACTCCGGAGAAGAATTATGTGGAGACAGGTTTTTTGGCTCGCACCCGGGAGGAAGAGATTAAATGTCCCGATTTAGAAATTAATGTGCTCGTCTCGATGGAAAATGTTACCGACCGGGTTCGGGCTGNAGTTAAAGAGGGTATGAGTGATGCNGAAGCCTTAAAAGCCCGCCAGGCGGTGATTGCCGAGATTGAGAAGGAAAGCCTCCAGAAGACCGGCCTGCGGTCCAACGTCATCAGTCTTTATCATGGCGGCGAATACTGGCTTTATCGTTATAAAAAATACACCGATATCCGTTTAGTCATGGCCCCGGAAAGACAGGCCGCTTATTTCGGCGGCGACTCAGACAATTTCACCTATCCTCGCTACGACCTTGATGTGGCCTTTTTCCGGGTTTACGAGAACGGAAAGCCCCTGGAGACTCCCCATTATCTCCGCTGGAACTCCAAAGGTGCCGGTGACGGCGAGCTGGTTTTTGTCTCGGGCAATCCAGGCTCAACCGACCGCCTCTATACCTATGCCGAGCTGGAGATGCTCCGGGATTACCGTTATCCTCTAATGCTCAATTACATTAATAAATTCATCGCCGCCCTTCGGGAGTATGCCGCCAAAGGGAAAGAACAGCAACGCCGGGCCCTGGGCATTATTTTCGGCCTGGAAAACGCCAAAAAGGCTTATACCGGAGAATATCAGGCCCTTCGGAATAAAGAGTTAATGGCTAAACGCAAAGAAGCCGAAGAGAAATTCCGCCAGCTCATCGCCAGTCGTCCCGAGTGGCAGCAGGCCTACGGAGATGCCTGGGAAGTTGTGGCCCGGGTAGTGCAGAAGAATATCGAGTTCTCCCGCCNNGCTTTCTATCAAAATCTGCGTGGCTATCGTTTGCCCCGCTTAGCCTTGACCATTGTTCAGTATGTCACTGAGGTGAAAAAGCCCGATGGCGAACGGCTCCCGGGTTATCATGACGCCCAGTTAAACGAGTTGAAATTTATGTTATTCTCCCCGGCACCTGTCTATAAAGATTTGGAAGAAGCTGTGCTTCGTTTTGGCCTTCAGCTTTCTCTTGAGGCTTTAGGACCTGAGGATGAGTTTGTTCAGGCCGCCCTGCAAGGTAAAACCCCAGCTGAAGTAGCCCGCGAGGTAATCGCNGGAACTAAACTCAATGACCCCACCTTCCGGAAAAAACTGATTGAAGGCGGAGAAGAGGCNGTCCAAAAATGTCAGGATCCTTTGATTCAACTTGCCCGCCGGGTTGACCCCCTAATCCGCCGCAACATTAAAAAGAGTCAGGATGAGATTGAAAGCGTCCTAGTCAAAGCCCGGGAAAAAATCGCTCAGGCGAGGTTTGCTGTTTATGGTAAAGAGGCTTATCCTGATGCCACTTTCACTCTTCGTCTAGCTTTTGGAGTAGTCAAGGGCTATCCCTACAACGGCACCCGNGCGCCTTACAAAACCACTCTTTATGGATTATTTGATCGGGCGGTAAGTTTTGATAATAAGGGAGAGTTTGCTCTCCCCCAGCGTTTCTGGGAGAGAAAAGATAAGCTTGATTTGAGCACTCCGGTCAATTTTGTCAGCACCTGCGACATTATCGGCGGTAATTCCGGCTCACCGGTGATTAATCGTCAGGGTGAGGTGGTTGGTCTGATTTTTGATGGCAATATTGAGAGTCTTTCCGGCCGGTTCATGTACGATGACACCCGAGCCCGAGCTGTTGCTGTGCATACAGCGTACATAATTGAAGGCCTACGTAAGCTCTACGATGCCGACTTTCTGGCCGATGAAATAGAAGGTAAAAAGTGAGTCTATCTTGGCCTAGATGAGGGGAGAGGAGATGGATTCAGAAGAGGGAAAATTCATCTCCCCGCTAAAATTTTTTCTTTTCCGGGGAACTTATGGGGGTGATGATTTGGAATAAATAAAGGAGAAGGGAACAAGTAGCCTGAAGGAGGCTCAATGAGGAAAAAAATTATAGTTATAGCGGTCGGCCTGCTGGTGGGGCTCATCACTTTTCTTCTAGCGGAGACTTTGTTGATTAAGGTTCAGACAACAAGCCTTCGGCAACGCCCGGAGTTTTACGCCCCGATCCTCGCCACTTTGAACTACGGTGATAAAGTAGAGAAATTGACGGAAGAAGGCGGTTGGGTCAAGGTTCGGACAGGCGATGGCCTGATAGGCTGGCTTCATTCCTCAGCGGTCGAGACTAAAAAAATTCGGCTCCTGGCTATGAATCAGACTTTGAAGACCGAGGCCACCTCTCAGGAAGTGGCTCTGGCGAGCAAGGGATTCACCAAAGATCTGGAAAAGGCCTTTCGCCAGAAGAACAAAGGGTTGAATTACGCCCAGNTGGAGAAAATGCTGCGGATAAAAGTCAGCCGCTCGGAACTTAAAAGATTTCTGCGGGAAGGCAAGCTGGGAGAGTGGGGGAGGACAAGATGAGTCGGAAAACAAAGTCCCTTTCCCGAGTTTTTCTGGCGGGGGTGGTGTTGGGGGTTCTCGCCTATCTTATTGCCTGTACGGCGATGGAAAANGGAGTCAGTGTTTTNACTTCTCCGGAGAAACTTTCGCGGAAAGACAAAGCCTCCTTGTGGCGAGTCGCCCAAGCGTTGCGCTCCAGTTTTGCTGATATTACCGAGGAAGAAGAATATTACATCGGCCGGAGTGTGGCCGCCACCATCCTGGCCACTTATCCAGCGGTAAATAATTCCCAGTTAACNCGCTATATCAATCGGGTCGGCCAGGCAGTGGTTCTCTATTCGGATCGTCCGGAAATCTTCGCCGGCTATCATTTTTTAGTTTTGGACAGCAATGAAATTAATGCCCTGGCGGCTCCGGGTGGTTTTATTTTTATTACCAAGGGCTTGTTGCGTCTCTGTCGAAATGAAGATATGTTGGCGGCTGTCCTGGCTCATGAAGTAGGTCATGTGGCGGCCAAGCATGGTCTCCGTTCGATTAAAAAGTCCCGCCTGATAGAGGCCTTCCGTTTATTGGCCAGTGAAGCGGCTCAGCGTTCCGGCTCGGCCAACCTGGCCAAACTGGTAAGTACTTACGAAGATATCCTGGGTGATATTACGGCCACTCTCATTGAACGAGGGTATGATCGGAAATTTGAGAATGAAGCTGATGCCTTGGCGGTTAAATTTCTCACGGCAGCCGGCTATTCTCCCCAGGCGTTGAGCAATTTTCTGAAAGCCTTGGCTTCTTGTGAGCAGGCTTCTTCAGGAAAAGGCTGGTTTAAGACCCATCCTTCCCCTGAGAAGCGACTGACCAAAGTCTCGGCTAAAATAAAAGCTTTACCCCAGGTGGCGGCCGTAGCTAAAGTCCGCACCCAACGCTTTCGCCGGTACTGTTCTCGCCTGAAATAGACCCTGAGCNGGTTTCTTCTTGAAGGAGTGAGGAAATAAATGATATCTTCAGGAAGTTAATGAGCAGGACCAAGAAATCACGTCGTCACCACCGCCTTCTCCGAGGGTTTATTGTCGGGGGGATAGTTTTTTTGGTTGGCTTAGCCGCCCATTATTCTGGTTTTCTTCAGCCTTTGGAGTGGAAATCTTGGGACCTTCGTCTCCGTTGGCTGGCCGAGCCTCAACAGGNTGATAAGGACATAGTTCTGATTCTCATCGATCAATACAGTCTGGATGTTTTTGAAAAACACCAAGGCTTGGGCTGGCCCTGGCCTCGCCAAATCTATGCTGCCTTGATTAATTATCTCCATCAAGGTGGGGCGCGGGCTGTTTTTCTCGACTTTATTTTTAGCGAAGGGTCTTCTTATGGGGTGGCAGATGACCAGTATTTGGCCAAGGCGATGAAAGCTGCCGGAAATGTATTTTTACCCCTTTCTTTAAGTTCGCAGGAAGAGTTTTATCAAGAGGTACCGCCGGAGGTGCTCTCCCGCCTGGCCTTTCCTCCAGAGCGTCTGCCTTCGCGGCGTTATCCCCCGGCTCAGGGAGTCAGTTTGCCCCTGCCTCTTTTCTTAACTGCTTGCCAAGGAGCCGGGAATGTTTTCTTCCGTCCCGATGCCGATGGTATTTTCCGCCGGTTGCCCCTGGCTTTTTCTTTTAAGGAATTTCTTTTACCTGCCTTGCCGCTGGCTCTGGCGGAGGCNACGGGGGCCTCTCTTAGCATTTCCTGGAAACATCTTCCCCTGGATGATGAGGGGAGGCTGATTATCCGCTATCATGGTCCGGCTGGTACCTATCGCGCCTATTCTGCGGCGGCGATTATCAACTCTTGGGCCCAGCTTCAAGAAGGTCAACCGCCTCAAGTACCTCCNGTTGAGTTTGAGGATAAAATTGTTCTGGTGGGAGCCAGTGCTCCAGGTCTCCTTGATTTGCGACCCACGCCTCTCTCTCCTGTAGCCGCTGGAGTGGAAATTCATGCCGCTGCTCTAGACAATCTCCTCCACGGGGATTGGATTCGTCCACAACCGGAAATTTTGTTTCTCTGTCTGCTCGTCTTTTTTGCTTTTTTTGTCTCTATCCTCATTTCCCTCCTAACCCGGGTCTGGTGGCAGGGAGGAGGGTTGGTGGTGGCCCTGGTCTTACCACTTTTGGCTGCCTGGCTTGGTTTTCAAGCCGGGTTCTGGGTGGAAGTAGTTGTTTTTGGCGTAGTGATCATTTTGGGTTTTATCCTGGCTTCTCTTCTTAATTATGCCTTTGAAGGCCGGCAGCGTCGTTTTATTCGCAGTGTCTTCAGCCATTATCTCAGCCCTCAGGTTATCGCCAGGATTGTCGAAGACCCGGCTCATCTCCGTTTGGGTGGGGAAAGCCGGGAAATAACTTCGTTTTTTTCCGATCTGGCCGGCTTTACCTCCATTTCTGAAACCATGACGCCCGAAGAACTGGTGAGTTTTCTTAATGAATTACTTTCGGAAATAACCGATATCATTCTAGAAGAGGGTGGTACTCTGGATAAATACGAAGGCGATGCCATTATCGCCTTCTGGAATGCTCCTCTGGAACAACCAGATCACGCCCTCCGCGCCGGCCGGGCGGCTCTCCNGGCCCAGCGTCGACTGGCCGAATTGCGGCCCGTTTTGAAGGAAAAATATGGGAAAGATGTTTTTATGCGTATCGGCCTTAACTCGGGCCCAGCCGTGGTGGGCAATATGGGATCGAAGCGTCGCTTTGATTATACCGCTATCGGTGATACCGTCAATCTGGCCTCTCGTTTGGAAGGAGCCTGCAAANTCTATCGGGTGCCCATTTTAATCGGCGAAAGTACGGCCGTCCTGGTGCGGCAAGAATTTCTTCTGCGGGAGGTGGATGTGGTTCGCGTGGTGGGGAAAACGACCCCAGTGCGGATTTATGAAATAATCGCCGAAAAAGAGAAGGCCACTCCCCAGGAAGAAAAACGAGTCCGTCTTTTTGAGGAAGCCCTCCGGTTTTACCGAGAGAAAGCCTGGTCGGAAGCTAAAATTCGTTTTGAGCTACTGCAGGATGATCCCCTGGCTCGCTTGTATGTCCATCGTTGTCAGGAGTATATAAAGCACCCCCCTCCCCCTGACTTTGATGGCGTTTTTGTCCTGGAGTCTAAGTAAAATTATGTTGGTCGTAAATGATATTTAATTTGACTTGATTTAATGATGAGCTCTCTGTTNATTATNAACCGTCAGAGGAACGGGACCAGATTTCTCAGGGGAGAGACAAAACCAGCCCAGGATAAAGTTTGGTTCCTTTTTTGGCTTAAAAAAGGCAGTAATGCGGTCGGCCCGGCCAGATGGTTAAAGGTCTTTTTTTATTAGACTTGGACTTATAAAAGATGGTGATAAAGGCTTCGGTGATTTACCTGACNTCATTGTGGGGCAGCTTATTTTTTANGTGNAGCTGNAGCAGGGATGATAAATGAGGAATGTTTCCAGAGTTAGAAATGTTAACTCAGAAGGCGTACTTGANAAGTTTTCNTAGAAGAACCTTTTCACCANGGAGAAAGTTATTATGAAAATTAAATTTTGGGGTGTTCGGGGTAGTTTTCCTGTCTGGGGAAAGCAGTTTNCCCGCTATGGAGGGCATACTTGCTGTGCCGCTCTGCTTTCTGCCAGNGGAGGAAGGCTGATTATTGACGCTGGCAGCGGGCTGAAGAATCTGGGTGAGGAAATAATGAAGGAGCCNACCATTCTGGCTGACCCTCTTTATTTATTTTTAACCCATTTCCATCTGGATCATCTCCTGGGGTTACCCTTTTTTGCTCCTCTCTACTCAGCCCGGGCCAAGATTATTTTTTATTCTTCCCGTCCCGCCCCCCAGGCCAGGGAATATTTGAGCCGATTGATGGGGCCGCCTTTTTTTCCGGTCAGCTTGGGGGAGACTCCATCTCAAAAAGAATTCTGCCAGATAGAGAGCGGGCAAGAGGTGGAAGTCGGTGATTTCCGGGTTTCGGCGTTAGCCCTCAATCATCCTCAGGG
>MTOP01000011.1 GCA_002010725.1 Candidatus Aminicenantes bacterium JdFR-80 | reverse complement strand
CTTATGTATCGACCCGACAGTCCCGGAGCCGAGAAGATCAAGGCTGATAACTGGATGGAGATTCTTCTGCAACCGGGAGTGGAGTTCGGCCATTCCGACCCNAATTCCGATCCCTGCGGTTACCGGACTCTTCTAGTCTGGCAACTGGCGGAGAAATATTATCAGCAACNCGGGCTGGCGGAGAAATTATCCCAGGCCTGTCCACCGCGCAATATTCGCCCCAAAGAGGTGGATCTCCTGGCGCTGCTTGAGGCTGGAGAACTGGATTATATTTTTATCTATTTAAGTGTGGCCCGCCAGCATGGTGGTCGTTTCCTACGGCTGCCTCCGGAGATAAATCTCGGTTCTCCCCGATTTGATGAATTTTATCGTCAAGCTGCTGTCAAAATCAGGGGAAAAAAGCCCGGGGAAACACTCCTCCAAAGAGGCCAGGTGATGATTTATGGATTGACCATTCCCCGGCAAGCTCCTTCTCCTCGGTGGGCGACCGAGCTGGTGGCCTTTCTCCTGAGTGAGGAGGGGCGGGCTATTCTCCTGGAAAACGGTCTTCAACCGCTTGATCCACCGTTGGTGGATAACCCCGAGCGNCTCCCTGCACTTCTTCGGCCACTGCTCAAAGCTAAAGTTAAGGGAAAAGAAATAGTCGAAATCAAAAATAAGGAGGGGATCCTTTCCCCATGAGATTCCGGACTGTTTTCGGCTTTCTGGGGTTTCTGTTAGTTTTGTTTGTGGCTTTACCGATATTGCGGATGTTCTGGGGAGCCGAGGGGGGCCAACTGCTTGAAGCCGCCACCCAAGCCGAAGTCCGCTCCGCCATTTTTCTGACGCTGCGGGCCTCTCTCTGGGCGACTCTTCTGGCCCTTTTCTTGGGCCTTCCCCTAGCTTATCTCTTGGCTCGCCTTGATTTTAAAGGCAAGCAAATAATCGAAGGCTTAATTGATTTGCCGGTGGTCATTCCCCATACGGCGGCCGGCATTGCCCTGCTTCTGGTCTGGGGGCGTCATTCGCTTTTCACCCGGGCCACTGGTTGGACGCTGGTTGGCACCGAGGCCGGAATTACGCTGGCCATGCTTTTTGTCTCGCTGCCTTTTTTGGTTAATGGCGCCAAAGAGGGGTTCCGCCTGGTTGATGTTCGACTGGAAAATACAGCCCGGACCCTGGGNGCCACCCCCTTTCAGGCTTTCTGGACGGTCACCCTTCCCCTGGCCAAAAAGTCAATCCTTTCCGGCGCGATTATGATGTGGGCCCGGGGAATTTCTGAGTTTGGGGCGGTGGTCATCCTGGCCTATCATCCTCTGACTGCCCCGGTTTTAATTTTTGAACGCTTCCAGAATTTTGGGCTNAGGGCGGCCACACCGGTAGCGGTCCTGTTGCTACTTCTCAGCCTGTTGATAATAATCTTGCTTCGGGCAGTGGTGGGTCGGCGATGATTAGGCTAATAAANATAGCTAAAAATTTTCGCGATTTTCAATTAAAAAATATTTCGTTGGATATTCGACCGGGCGAGTACTTCATTATTCTCGGCCCCAGCGGCGCCGGGAAGACACTCATCTTAGAGTTGTTGGCNGGCTTACTCCAACCNGATGAGGGCCGGATTGAAGGCCTTTCGCCTCAAAAAGTAGCCCTTATTTATCAGGATTATATGCTTTTTCCTCATTTAAATGTGCGGGAGAATATTTGTTATGGCTTGCGCTTTCGTCAGCTTTCTTCAGAAGAGCGGGCGGCCAAGCTAAATAAAATAGTTCGTGAACTAAAAATTGAACATCTCCTCCACCGCCAGGTAACCACTTTATCCGGCGGCGAAAAACAGCGGGTGGCTATTGCCCGGGCCCTTATTCTCCAACCGGAAGTTCTTCTCCTGGATGAGCCGACGGCCGCCCTCGATTACGGAGCCCGACGCCAAGTGCAGCAACTTTTCGCCCGCCTCCACCGCCAGTATCGCCAGACTTTCGTCCATGTCACCCACGATTTTGAGGAGGCCCTGGCTCTTGGCGAGAGGATCGCCCTGCTTTTTAACGGCCAAATTATTCAGCAGGGAGAGCCCCAGGATGTTTTCCGCCGGCCCGCCAATCGGGAAGTGGCTGATTTTCTAGGCTATAAAAATGTTTTCTCAGGCAGAATTGAAAACCATAGACTTGAGCTCAATGGCTTGGCTATTTTCACTCCTGTAGCCCAAGCGGAACGAGTCCATCTGGCTATCCGGTCCAACGAAATTATCCTCTCCCGGGAAAAGATTCACTCGTCCGCCCGAAATTCCTTTCAGGGCCGGATTAAAGAAATTTATCCTCACCTCAATACCGTGGAGGTGGTGGTGGATGTCGGGGTGGAGCTGGCTGTGGATATAACTCCTCAGTCTTATCAGGAAATGGGACTCGCGGAGGGCGAGCAGGTCTTTGTGACTTTTAAGACCACTTCGGTCCGGGTGTTTGAATATTAAAGAGGAGGCCTCTCATGATTTTAAGAGAAGAAGCTGAACAAATTTTAAAAGAAATTCCGGTTGAACCCAGGTGGGAGGAGGTGTCTCTGGAAGACTGTCGGGGCCGGGTGTTGGCTGAGGACATCATCTCTCCCCTTGACCTGCCCCCGTTTGATAAATCAGCCATGGATGGTTATGCTCTTCGCTCGGCTGACCGGGCCGAAAAATATCGAATAGTAGAAGTTATTGCCGCTGGGTCCCGTCCCCAGCGAGCCCTTCAACCCGGTGAATGTGCCAAGATAATGACCGGCGGCATGTTACCGCCGGGAGCCNACCGGGTGGTGAAAAGGGAGGTCACCCGGGAGGAGGACGGCTGGCTGATTATTGTGGGCGAGGATAAAGGGCCCAATGTTTGTTATTGCGGCGAAGATATCCGGCGAGGCGATGTGGTTTTGAAAAAAGGCNCCCTCCTCCGACCGCCGGAAGTAGCCGTTCTTGCCTCGGTAGGAGTGAATCAGGTTAAGGTTTATCAGCCGCCGAGCGTGGGTCTTCTGGCCACCGGTTCAGAAATAGTCCCTCCCGGTCAGCCTCTTCGGGAAGGCCAAATTTATGATAGTAATACCTATTCGCTGGCCGCCCAGGTGGCGGAAACCGGCGCCCGGCTGAAAAGAGTGGTCCGGGGCCGTGACGACCCTGCTCTTCTCCGCCATGAACTGGAAAAGTTACTTGATGAATGTGAGCTGGTGCTGGTTTCAGGAGGTGTCTCAGTGGGTGATTATGATTATGTGCCGACGATTCTCCAGGAACTCGGCGTTCAGATCCATTTTCATAAACTGGCCATCAAACCCGGAAAGCCNACGGTCTTCGGTACCCGTGGAGAGACGGCCGTTTTCGGGGTGCCCGGCAACCCTGTCTCCACTTTTGTTATTTTTGAATTGTTGATCAAGCCTTTTCTTTACCGTTTGATGGGCCACGCTTATCGACCGCTTCTCCTTCAGGGTGAGCTGGAAGTGGAATTAAAGAGAAAAAAGAGCGAACGGGAAGCTTGGTTGCCGGTTGACTACGGGGAAGGCCGGGTCCGACCGCTGCCCTATCATGGCTCAGCTCATATCCATGCCCTNACTCGGGCCAATGGCTTAATTGCCTTTCCCCGAGGAGTGAAAATTTTGCCGAAAGGAAGTCAAATTGTTGTTCGACCGATTTAACCGCCGCATTAATTATTTACGCGTCTCAGTGACAGACCGTTGTAATCTCCGCTGTATCTATTGTATGCCGGCCGGCGGTATTCCTTGGCGCCCCCCGGAGGAGATTCTCTCTTACGAACAGATAGCCCAAGTGGTCGCCGTAGGAGTTGAACTCGGGATTACCCGGGTGAGACTCACCGGCGGTGAGCCGCTGGTTCGTCAGGGCATAGTTACCCTGGTGGCTTTGCTGAAGGAGATTAAGGGACTGGAAGAGGTAGCTCTGACCACCAATGGAATTCTTCTCCCCCAGTTAGCCCGTCCTTTAAAGGAAGCCGGACTGGATAGGTTGAATATTTCACTNGATAGCTTGCAGGCTGAGAGGTATCGTTTTATTACTCGGGGGGGAAAATTGAGCCGGGCCCTGGCCGGGATTGAAGCCGCCCGGGCAGCCGGTTTTACGGGCACTAAAATCAATATGGTGCTTATTCCCGGAGTGAATACTGACGAACTGGCCGCCATGGAAGAGTTCTGTCGGCAGCGGGGTTTGGTCCTTCAGAGGATTAACCACTATTCCCTCGATGACCATGAAAGTTGCTTCTCTCATTTTCGGGCGGAAAGACCGCCTCTCTGTGAGAAATGCAATCGGCTCCGATTGACCGCCGACGGTCGTCTCAAACCCTGTCTTTTCTCCAATGTGGAGATTCCGGTTGATTTTCAGGATATAGCCGCCAGCCTGAAGAAGGCGGTTAANCTTAAACCGCGCCATGGTCTNAGTTGCTCCAATCGGGGCAATTGGGAAATAGGAGGATGAAATGAAATTGACCCATTTAACAGCCGAGGGCAAGGCTCGGATGGTGGATATTACCCCGAAACCGGTCAGCCGCCGGGAAGCCAGGGCTCAAGGAAAGATAAAACTCCGCCCCGAGACCCTAGCCTTGATAAAAGACAATCAGATAAAAAAGGGAGATGTTCTGGCAGTGGCCCGCGTTGCTGGAATTAGTGCCGCCAAGAAGGCAGCGGAGTTGATTCCTCTCTGTCATAATATTGTCCTTAATCAGATCGGAGTTGATTTTGAACTGGAAGAAGATGGGGTGCGGATATTGACACGCGTCGTCTGTGAAGGCAAGACCGGCGCCGAGATGGAAGCCCTGACGGCGGTGGCCGTGGCTGCCCTGACTATATATGATATGTGTAAAGCGGTGGATAAAGAAATGGTGATTGAAGAGATATTTCTTCAGGAGAAGAAAAAAGATGAGATTCAAGGTTGAAGCCATTTGCCTTTCTCGGCAGAAAGGCACGCAGAAGACACCGGTGGAAGAAGCTCTCTTGGTGGCCAATCATGGCTTGGAAGGAGATGCTCACGCCGGTGATTGGCCGCGGCAGGTCTCTTTTTTAGCCGCCGAAGATATTGAAGAGATGAAAAAGAAGGGACTGGAGTTGCAGCCCGGAGCTTTTGGCGAGAATATTGTCACCCGGGGAATAGACTGGGGCCAGGTTGTCTGCGGTGGGAAAATTACCATTGGTGAGGCTGAACTGGAGATTACCCAGTTGGGCAAGGAATGTCATACCCCTTGTGCCATTTATCATCAGGTCGGCTATTGTATCATGCCGGAAAGAGGGGTTTTTGCCCGGGTGAAGAAAGGAGGCCGCATCCGTGTTGGAGATTATGGTTATTACCATCTCTGATCGAGCTTACCGAGGAGAGTATGAAGATCTCTCCGGCCCTCGGATAAAAGAGATTATTGAAGCGAGTGAGGTTGAGGCCCGGGTTGACTTGATGATTGTACCCGATGAGGCAGAAAAAATTAAAGAGGCCCTGTTGAACAACCTGGATAAGGATTTCATTCTGACCACCGGGGGCACAGGACTTTCGCCGCGGGATATTACTCCCGAGGTAACCCGGGAAGTCTGTGAGCGGGAAATCCCCGGCATCAGTGAGATGCTGCGCTTTGAATCCTACCGCGAAACCAGGAACGCTGTTCTTTCCCGGGGAGTGGCTGGAGTGAAGGGTCGGACGATTATCATCAATTTTCCCGGCTCCCTCAAGGCAGTGACTCTCTGTACCCGGCTGGTGCTCCCCATCCTGGAGCATGCCCAGATGATGTTACGCGGNGAGGGACACTAGGTTTAAAAATTCAAGGGTGAGAAGTAAACCAGAGTAAAGACAATTACTCCCACTACGATCAGCGATAAAAGCACATCTTTCCAGTTCCAAGTAGCCCGGGAAGAAGCTTTATCCTCAACCAGGGTGGTGGCGTAGGTCAGCCCTTTAATCTGATTGAGGCGGGGCGAGGGAGTCAGCCAGCTGACAATTAACATGGCCAGGCTACAGCCGATAAAAGAAAAAATAGCGAAATAGAGAAAATTCACGGTGGCGAACCAATGGAAGATGCCGGAAAGACTATTTTTGTTAAGTTCGGCAATAAGGCGAAGGAGACCAAGGGAAAAGCCGCCGACCAGAGAAGTCATGGCGCCGTATTTATTGATTCTTTTGGAAAAAACACCCAGCAGGAAGACAGCGGCAATCGGCGGAGCAATATAAGCTTGAACACTCTGGAGGTAGTGGTAGAGCTCGCTGCTGATGTGCTTCATTAACGGAATCCAGACTACACCGCTGACGACCACCACAGCCGTAGCGATACGGCCCACCAGGACTAATTTTTTCTCCGGAGTTTGTGGTTTTATTTTTTTATAAATGTCCATGGTGAAGAGAGTGGAGGAAGAGTTGAAGACCGAAGCCAGGGAGCTCATTAAAGCCGCCAGTAAGCCACCGGCTACAATTCCTTTAATGCCTACGGGGATGAGACTCATAACCAGGGCTGGGAAGGCCTGATCGGCCCGCTGGAGTTCCAGCTGACCACTCCGGGCCAGAGCAAAGGCCATCACGCCAGGAAGNATAAAGATGTAAAAGGGCAGCAGCTTGAGGTAAGAAGCAAAAATAGTTCCCCGGCGGGCTTGTTGTTCATTTCGGGCGGCCAGGGCTCGCTGGACAATATACTGGTCGGTACACCAGTACCAGAGACCGACAATGGGCGGAGCAAAGATCATGCCCGGCCAGGGAAACTCCGGGTGGTTGGCGGGCAGGAAAAGATTAAAGTGATCCCGGCCGGCCAGGGCCACCAACTGGCTCCAGCCACCCAGCTTGATTAAGCCCATGATNGTAACGATGATCGATCCCAGAACGAGAACTACTGTTTGAATAGCTTCGGTATAAACCACTGCCCGCAGGCCGCCAAGGACGGTGTAAATTCCGGTGAAGACAAGGATAAAAAGGGCGCCGGTCCAGAAATCTATCCCCAGCAGAGTCTGAAAGACCACGGCTCCGGCGTAAACATTCACGCAAACTTTGGTCACCACATAGCTGACCAGGGTGATAAGCGAAAGTAACCAACGGGCATTGGCTGAATAGCGTCTTTCCAGGAACTCGGGCATGGTAAAGACCCGGCTGCGCATGTAGAAAGGGATAAAGACCCAGCCGAGAAGAAGAACCAGCCAGGAGTGAAGTTCATAGTGGCCCATGACTACACCTGTCTTGGCGGCAGTTCCAGCCAGGCCCACGATATGTTCGGCGCCGATATTAGAAGCGAAGATGGAAGCTCCGATGACAAACCAACCCACGTGGCGGGAGGCCAGGAAATAGTCTTCGGTGGATTCCTTTCTTTGTTTGGTTGCCCACCAGATAATTCCCAGAAGAACAAGGAAATAAAGAGATAAAGTTATCCAGTCCAGGAGATGAAACACGGCTTCTCTCCTTTCAGGCAAATAAATTCTCTTTCAGCCATTCACCAAAAAGCTGGAGACCCGGCTGGAGAAGGGAGGGGTCGGCCCCCAGGCCGAGACGAATGAAACCGTCGAGGCCAAAACAATCCCCTGGCGCCAGGAAAACACTTTTTGCCTCTCGGAGACGAGTGATCAATTCAGTGGAATTCATCGAGAAGTGATATTTAATAAAGGCCATCCCCCCGGCCTGAGGAGGAGTCAGAGAGAAAAGCTCCGGATAGNGGTCAAGCCATTCTTTTAGAAACTGCAGATTGTTGTTGAGGATGGAACGGCTCCGTCGGCGGATTTTGGCCCTGTTTTCCGGCCGAAGGGCAATTGTACCCACATAATTACTGAGAAGTCCGGCGGCGATGGTCGTGTAGTCGTGATAAGCCCAGACAGCCTCAATAAAATCCCTGGGGCCTACCAGCCAGCCGATTCTNAGCCCAGGTAGNGCATAGGCTTTAGAGAGCCCGGCCCCAATAATAACTTTATCGTATTTCCCCCAGAAAGAAGGAGTTTCTTCTTCGCCCAATTCTGACCCCCGGTAGATTTCATCGGCATAAATCCAGGCGCCGCATCGCTCAGCCAGGTTGATGATGGCCTGCATTTCTTCTTCCCGGAGCAGAGAACCTGTTGGATTGTTAGGGTGACAAAGGGCGATAAGTTTGGTTCGGGAACTAATTTGTTTTTCCAATTCTTTAATNTCCAATCGCCAGCCTGCCCCGGCCACCTCTTTTAGATGAAAGGGGAGAATTTTTCCCCCGAAAGCTTTGACCAATCCNCCAATTTGATTGTAGTTGGGTTGCATGTAAAGAATTTCATCTCCCGNTTCCACCATCTTCCAGGTCATCAAAAAATTAGCCTCAGCNGTACCATTAGTCACCAGGATATTATCGGGAGTACTGCCNGGATAAAGCTGGGTGATAGCCTGGCGAAGTTCAAGGGAACCATTAGTCTGGCTGTAGCCTAAATGAAGAGACAGGANTTGGTCCATTTCNTCCGGGGTTAATAATTCCCGAAGAGAGAGAGGATGAACACCGCTATCGGTTAAATTATACTTGACGGTATGTTCCCAGAGGGATTGAGTTCTTTCCAGTGAAAAAATTTCGATTTTCATGACCGTTTTTGCCTCCAAGATTCTTTAGAACTTCTTTCTTGCCAAATTTGGCATAAAGATTTAATCACAAAATAAAGAAAAAGGTCAAAAACCA
>MTOP01000082.1 GCA_002010725.1 Candidatus Aminicenantes bacterium JdFR-80 | reverse complement strand
CCCCCCTCCCGCCAAAAAATTAATGAATTTTCGGAAAAAATCTTTTATAATTTAACCATGAAGTCGGAAGATAACATGTTTTTCTCCGGCCACACTTAGTCATTTCCCCAATTTCTTTCTCCTGCCACCATAAAGGCACCATAAAAAATTCTCCAGGAGGAATCATGAAAGACGAGAGTCAATACTCTCCAGGAATTCAGGTTTATCTTAAAAAAGCTGAGAAAATGCTGGCTCAGCGTCGGGAGCTGATTCAGCGGGTGGGGAATTATAAATTTGACACCATTGCTGTTCACGGCCTTTACAATTTCCAGGAAGCCATCACCAATAATCAAGGAGCCATCATCGAACCAATTTATCTGGCCACCTCTCAGGCCTACCGGGATGCTGATGAATTAGAAGCAGCTCTAGCCTATTTAATTCCCACCTGGTGTTACACCCGGATTGCCAATCCAACTATCTACTACCTGGAATGGGTTCTGGCCCTTTTGGAAGGATATCAAACAGGCGTCGAAACTTCCTGTCTAGTGACCGCTTCAGGTATGTCGGCTATTATGTCAGCTGTTGATCCTTTTCTAGTCAAGCAGAAAGAGGGTCCTGAACGAATTAATTTTGTTTCCTCAATTCAGGTTTATGGTGGAACCTATCAACATTTTGCCGTTCGCAAACAGCAGGAACGGGGGATAGAAGTCCGCTGGGTTCTCCATCCCGAGGACATCAATGAATGGCGCGAAAAAATCGACGAAGACACCCGGTTTCTTTACGTCGAAGCCCCCAGTAATCCACAACAATCATTCTGTGATGTGCAGGCACTGGCTGAGCTGGCCCATTCCTGGGAAATTCCCCTTATTTTTGATGCGACTTGCGCCACCCCAGCTCTCCTCAGGCCGATAGCCTATGGGGCTGATATTGTCATCCATTCTCTCACCAAAACTATCACCTCTGGAGGAACAGGCATTGGCGGCGCCCTGATCAGTCGCTGTCCTATTGTCACTAAAATCAAAAATGAAAACCCTCTTTTCAAAGAAAATTTTGCGGAATATGTTAAATTCCTGCCTTTTCGGGACAATGGTCCCGCTATTTCTCCATTCAACGCCTTCATGACTCTTAATGAACTGCGAACTCTCCGGAGTAAAATTGACCTGGTCAGCCAGAATTGCCAGAAAATAGCTGAATTTCTGGCCTCCCATCCCCGGGTTTATCGGGTCGACTATCTCGGTCTGCCCAGTTTTCCCTTGCATGAGCTGGCCAAACGTTATCTCCAGCTGGTTGATTCCGATGACGGCACCGGCCACCCGATTAACCGCTATGGGCATTTGATGAGTTTTCGGGTCGATGGCCCCCCGGAAAATGCACGCAAAGTCCTTGATCGTTTCCAGATTATCTTGCGAGCCACTGATTTAGGCCGGATCAAGAGTGTGGCCACCATTCCGGCCATCTCAACCCACCAACAGCAGGGCGAAGAAGCCCGCAAAAAAGCTGANATCCCGCCCCAAATGATCAGGCTGTGTGTCGGAGCAGAAAACCCGGACGATATAATTGCGGATCTCGAACAGGCCCTTAATAGTCTTTAATTGTGGCCTCTATTAACTCCAAAACATCAGGAAAAAACATTTTTGACCTTCGGGTGAAGGAACCCTTCTTTCGTGGTTTATTGAATTTTTACCCTCCTTTCTTTAGAATTAAGTAAATGGCNAAAATTAAAATCCAGGGAAATCAGAAACTTCGACTTCACGGAACAGTCAAAATAAGCGGAGCCAAAAACGCCGTTTTGCCCGCTATTGCCGCCTCTCTTCTCACTGAAGAAATAATTCATCTTCATAATATTCCCCTGGTCAAGGATGTTTTTACCATTTTAACTCTGATGAGAGGTCTGGGTGCCGAATATTCCCTGGAGGAGGAATCTCTGACCATTCAAACCAAATCCATCCTCTCTGATGAAGCTTCTTACGAACATGTGCGGGCCATGCGAGCTTCTATCCTTGTTCTGGGACCGCTTCTGGCTCGCCATGGGAAAGCCATTGTCGCCCTGCCCGGCGGATGTGCTATTGGTTCCCGGCCCATCGATCTCCATATTCATGGTCTGGAAAAAATGGGCGCTTCCATCTCTCTGGAACATGGCTATATCCATGCTCGAGCCCGGAAACTGCATGGAGCGGAAATTGAATTTGAAAAAAAGACAGTCGGAGGGACAGAAAATCTGGTTATGGCCGCTTCTTTAGCTCGGGGAGAAACCATTCTCCGAAACTGCTCCCTGGAACCCGAGGTGGTTAATCTCTGTGAGCTCTTGGTGAAAATGGGGGCTAAAATAGAGGGGATCGGCGAAGAAACCATACGGATAAAAGGAGTTGACTCTCTCGGTGGAGCTAATCACGAAATCATTCCAGATCGAATCGAAGCCGGCACTTTTCTGGTAGTCGGGGCCTTAAATCAAGACGAAATCACCCTCCAGGGAGTAAGGCCTGACCACCTGACCACGGTCATTGAAAAGCTCCGTTTTTCCGGGACAGAAATTTTCCTTGATCCCCAAAAACCAACTGTTCTTAAAGTTAAAGGCTCGGCTGAAATAAAACCCCAGGATGTAACCACCTCGCCTTACCCTGGCTTCCCGACTGATATGCAGGCTCAATTCACCGTCCTGATGACGCAAGCGGAAGGAACCTCTATTATTACCGAAACAATTTTTGACCGGCGTTTCTCCCACGTCAATGAACTTCTCCGGCTGGGAGCCAATATTGAAGTTTTCCAGGATAAGGCTATTGTCAAAGGGAAAACACCTCTCTCTGGAGCCGAAGTCATTGCTTCTGATTTAAGAGCCTCAGCTTCTCTTGTTCTGGCGGGACTTATTGCCAGTGGAGAAACTATCATCAATGATGTTGAACACCTCGATCGGGGATATGAAAAAATAGAAGAAAAACTTAAATCTCTTGGGGCTCATATTGAAAGAATAAAGGATGAGGAGAGTGTCTAATGGATGACTGCATTTTTTGCCAGATTGTCGCCAAAAAGATTCCTGCCCGCATTGTTTACGAAGACGATGACCTCATTGCCTTTGAAGACATTAAGCCTCAAGCTCCGGTCCACATCTTAATTATTCCCCGGGAACATTTTCCCTCTCTCAATGAAGTTCCTGAGGAGAGAAAATCAATCCTGGGGAAAATACTTCTCATTGCTCGGGAGATCGCCCGGGAAAAGGATATCGCCCTCTCAGGTTATCGGATTGTTCTTAATACAGCCAGAGACTCGGGACAGGAAGTCTTCCATCTCCACTTTCATCTTCTGGGTGGTCGGCGGATGTCCTGGCCTCCTGGATGAAGTGATCAACAACAGCCAGGTCAAAGAACTAATGCCCCAACCCGCTGAAACCAGGTTCAGCGGAAAGATTNGTTTTCTTTTTCTCTACATTATTTATAATAATTAATAACAATTTAATAAAGCGGATAATCGAATCCGTATAATCCAAAACCACTAAAGGAGGTGTCAGATGAAAATCACCTGGTGGGGCCATGCCGCCATTCAACTTGAAGGAAGTAAAATCGTCATCATCGACCCTTTCCTCACGGGTAATCCGGTGGCGGCCATCTCCCCCGATAAGATCATTCAGGCTGATGTTGTTATTGTCACTCATGATCATGGCGATCATCTTGGCGATGCATTCACTATTTGCCAAAAAACCGGGGCCACTCTGGTGGCTATTCACGAGATCGCCGTTATGGCCCAGGAGAAAGGAATTGAGGCCGAGGGAATGAATATCGGTGGTTCGGTTGATGTTAAGGGAATTACCGTCCATATGGTCAATGCCATTCATTCCTGTGAAAAAGGAGACCCCGCTGGAGTGGTTATCCAAATGGACGGCCGAACTCTTTATCATGCTGGCGATACCGCTTTGACCTACGATATGAAATTGATTGGAGAGTTCTTTAAGCCCGACCTGAGTTTTCTCCCGATTGGTGACCGCTACACCATGGGTATTCCGTCGGCGGCTAAAGCCGTGGAGTTTACACAAACGAAAAAAGTCATCCCCATCCACTACGGTACCTTTCCTCTGGTCGAAGCTGACCCTCACGAATTCAAAAAACAAGTGGGGAGTCGAGCCGAAGTTATTATCCTCAAACAGGGTGAATCCTACATCTTGGAATAATACAAAGCAGGTCGAATATTCTTCAACCATAAAAAGGCCAACTGGTGGCGTATTTAATCGATGGCAACAACCTGACCGGCTATCTCTTTGCCCCTTTTCTCTATGACTACCAAAGCAGGGAAAAGGTGGTGGAATTACTGCTTATTTTTCAGCGGATCAAGCGGACAAAAGTTACGGTGGTCTTTGACGGTCCTCCTCAACCAGAGCTGGAGGAGGTGGCCCAGGCCCAGCCTAAATTCGAAATAATCTTTCCTCCTCCAGGAGAAAAGGCGGATACAATCATTATCGAGCTTCTTCGCCAGAGATCGAATAAAAGAAACTTCTGGGTGGTCAGCTCCGACCGGGAGATTCGTCACTGGGCTCATCAGCTGGGATTTAAATCCCTCACTGCCGCTGAATTTGCCAAAGAATTAAAAGTAACCAGCAAACGACATCAGCGTCATCTGGAATATCAGAAAAATGCTCAGCTGCCAACCCCATTGGAGATCAAGCACTGGTCTGAACTCTTTGGTAAAAAACCAAAATGAACCCAATCTCTTTTTCCATTATCGGCGCGGGGCGCCTGGGAACCTGTCTGGCCAGGGCTCTCACGGGTTCTAAATTTAAATTAGAAGGCCTTTTCAGCCCTCATTGTGCCTCAGCTCGGGAAAGCCATCGTCTTATCGGCCACGGAATGATCTATGCCTCTTTACAAGAGGCGGTCCACACCGCCGACATCGTCTTTCTTACAGTTCGGGATGACACCCTCCAAGAAGTTATCCAGCGAATAAGCTCCTTCTCTCTCAATTGGCAAAAAAGACATATTTTCCACTGTAGTGGCTTTCATCCGGCTTCAATCCTGGCTCCCTTAAGACGAAAAGGGGCCCTGATCGCTTCGCTTCATCCCATTCAAAGTTTCCCTAGGAAAAACCTTCCTCCGCACATCTTCCATAAAATATTTTTTACTTTTGAAGGAGACGATAAAGCTCGACCGCTGGCCGAACAAATTGTTGAAGCATTGGGAGGACAACTAATTGCTCTCTCTCCGGGAAAGAAACCTCTCTATCACACCGCCTGCTCTCTCGCCTCCAATTATCTGGTTGGTTTGCTTTACGCCTCAATGAAGCTTCTTCAGGAAGCTGGTTATCCACTCGAGAAGGCGGTAGCGATGCTTCTTCCCCTGAGCCGGCAAACCTTGGAGAATATTCAATCCCTGGGTTTACCAGAAAGCCTCACCGGCCCCCTCCAGAGAGGAGATATTCACACTGTGGCCAGTCAGCTGGATTCTTTAAAGGCTTCTCCTCAAATAAAAAAAATATTCATCGCTCTTAGCCATCTTCTGCTGGAAATTAGCGAAAATAAAGGGTGTCTTTCTCCGGAGGAAAGACATCAGCTTAGGCGTCTTCTGGAAGAAAAATAACCTCCTCTTCCAATTCAATCCCAAAACGACGGCGGACTCTTTCTTTCAATCGGGAGGCTAAAGCGAGGATATCTCTGGCCCGGGCTCCACCGAGATTATAAATGAAATTGGCATGAGCCTGAGAGACCACGGCCCCCCCAACCCGGAGGCCTTTAGCCCCTACCTCTTCCAGGAGAAAAGCCACCGGAACCTTCCGTCCGTTGGGCAGAACTGGATTTTTAAAAAAACTTCCCCCACAGGGCAGGGAAGGAGGGGGCAATTTAGACCGCCTCTGCCGGAGAATGTCATCAATTTTCTGGGAAATAGTGTTTCTCTCTCCCGGCTTCAGCTTCAGTTNTACTCGCAAAATGATATCTTTACTCTTTTTCAAACTGCTCCAGCGGTAGTGAAACCGCAAATGCTCTCGATCCACGTCCTCAATTTCTCCACTCGTCCTCAATAGCCTTACTCCTTGCACCCAAGCACCGATTTCCTGACCAAAAGCTCCGGCATTTCCGTAAATAGCCCCACCAACTGTTCCGGGAATACCCGCCAGAAATTCTATTCCAGCCAAAGCGTGGTCCAGACAGAATTGAATTAATTCTTCCAATGAAGTGCCTGAAAGAACTTCCACTTGAGTATCATCCAGAAGTTGAATGGAGCTCATTTCGTTTTTGATAATGAGACCACGATACCCCCGATCGTCAAAAAAAATATTATAACCACCGCCGATTACCCGATATCGGAGTCTCTGCTGGCAGGCGAAATTCACACTGGCTATCAACTCCTCTTCTGTAGTCGCCCTAAAAAAGAAGTCAGCCGGGCCCCCTATTTGAAAATGACAGTGATGGGCTAGAGGTTCATTCACTGTTAATATTTTACCCACCTTCTGTAAAAATATTTGACAAATCTCGTCTTTTTTCATCTCTCTTTTTTGTATTTTAACTCTACCCCTGGGAAATAACAATCTAAATTCTTGACTAATCACTTGCAATTGGCCCAAATTTTGCTATATAGTACTCTGAATTTGTTATAATATATTTGTCCCAAAGAATGCGGGCCTATTATTATTGACAATTTATTTGTGTCAGGCTATGATTCCAAAAACTTTTGAGGAGAGATCAAAATGAAAAGAACCATAGTTGTTATTACTGCTCTTACTCTTTTGCTGGCCCCTTTAACCTTTGCTCAATCTGAAGCCGATCAGGCCTATATTAAAGCCATGACCGCTCAGAGCGTAGCTCAGAAGGCCAAGTTACTTAAAGAGTACATCAGTAAATATGCTGGCCAGGGAACAAAATATGAAAATTTTGCTTACGCTAATCTTTGTTTGCTCCAGTACCCGGGCAAGACACCCCAGGAGACAGTTAATTACGGAGAAAAGGCGCTGGCTCTAGACGGACTGGATGATCTAACCAAGGCCCAGGTACTCATTCAGGTTGCCGGAATCTATACCGCTACTGGCCAAAACCTGTCCAAAGCTCAGAATTACGCTACTCAAATCATCCAGATAGCCCGGTCCAATAAAGCGAAAGCTGACAGCCCCAATGCGGCCAAACAATGGCAAACATTTCAGGGCGCCGGTTACTTCATTCAGGCACAGGCTATGGAAAAGGCCAAAAACTATAGTGGCGCTCTCAAAGCCTACCTTAACTCCTACTCTATTTTGAAAAACAAACAAATCATCACCTCGCTGAAAAAGATTGGCAAGGCTCTCTACGACAGAAAAAAATATACNGAAGCTGCCCAGGCTTTTAAAATCCCCGCTACCTCAATGAATGATTACCCTAGTCTGGTTTTCTATGCCAAATCTCTCCACCGCGCTGGAAAAACAAGTGAAGCTTTAAAGTACTATAAACAGGCTTACACCAAACAGAAAAGTGGTGAAATCGCCTATAACATTGGTATCATTCTGGCTGCCAGAAGTAAAACCAACCCGGCGGTCAGCCAGGAAGCGATTGATTACCTCCTTCAGGCTGCCTTTCTCTCCCAAAGCTATTCCGAAAAGGCCATGAAACTGGCTGAAAGCCTATTCTTCACCCAGAATCCTTCTTTAAAATATAACGAAACAGTCAAAGAACTGGCTGACCGTGCCAAAAAACTGGAAAATTTAACCAATACTTTTAACTCTAAATTTGGCAATAAAGACGAAGAAGACCTTTCCGAAGCAGAAAAGCAGGAAATGGAAAATTTACTCAAGCAGATTGAGGCCGAACAACAAGCCATCGAGAAACTGGAAGCCAAGCAGAAAGCTGCCCTGGAGAAATTCAATCAGCTTATTGCCCAGACCAAACAAAAATTAGGTATAAAATAAAATAATTATTTATAAATATTAATTATTAAATATTATTTATAAATATTAATTATTAAATCCCCCTGAGGAGGAGGGAGAAGAGTGGGGGTTTCTAAAGAAGAAGCGGCTCAACGCATTGAAGAACTACGCCAACAAATCCGTTACCACGAAAAAAAATATTACGTGGACAATGATCCTCAAATCTCTGACTACGAATTCGATTGTCTGGTTAAAGAACTCGAGCGTTTAGAAGGCCTCTATCCCGAACTGATATCGCCTGACTCACCCACCCAGCGAGTCGGCGAGCAACCGGTCGAAGGCTTTCCCTCAGTGAACCATTCTGTCCCTATGCTCAGTCTGGACAACTGTTATAACCGAGAGGAATTTCTGGATTTTGTCCAGCGTATAGAAAAACTATTACCCGGCCAAAAGGTTGAATTCGTCACTGAACTTAAAATAGACGGTCTGGGGATAGCCATTATTTATCGGAATGGCCATTATGCTCAGGCTATCACTCGCGGCGATGGTTTCCGGGGAGACGATGTCTCCGCCAATGTTAAAACAATCCGAAGTCTACCCCTCTCCATTTCCCTCAAAGATGAAGTGGAAGTACGAGGGGAAATTTACCTTCCCTTTACTTCTTTTGAAAAAATCAACCAAGAAAGAGAAGAAAAAGGAGAATNTCTCTTTGCCAATCCGCGCAATGCCGCAGCTGGGACAATTAGGTTACTTGATCCCAAAGAAGTAGCTCAACGAAATCTTGATATCTTCTTATATTACATCTTTGTCAATGGCCAACCCCAGGAGAGCCAGTGGGAAAACCTCCAATTACTCAAAAAACTCGGGTTTAAAATCAATCCNCACGTCCATCTCTGTCACTCAGTAAAAGAAGTCATCGATTATTACGAATACTGGAAAGAAAGACGNGATGAGCTGGATTATGATGTGGATGGCATTGTTATCAAAGTTAATTCCACCGAGCAGCAACAGGCTCTGGGTTATACCGCCAAATTTCCCCGTTGGGCGAT
>MTOP01000019.1 GCA_002010725.1 Candidatus Aminicenantes bacterium JdFR-80 | reverse complement strand
AAACACAACTATGACCTTAACCTTTCCCTCACCCAGCCGCTCTTCACTGGTGGACAGCTCACTCGGGCCATAGAACTATCCCGGCTGCAAAAGCAAATGGCTCTGGATCAAAAAAGCCTGGTAATCAACCGCGTTATTTCGCAGGTCATCTCTTCCTTTTATCGCTACCAGCTCCTTCAGGCCCATCTTAATTCCGCCGTCAACATCAAGAACCGGCTGGAGCTTCATCACCAGAGGCTCCAGCATCTGGTCGAAGAAGAACTCTCCCGGCGGGTCAACCTGCTGGAAACTCTGACTAAAATAGAAGAAGTGGAAAATTCCCTCCTGGAAATCAAGCAACTCATCGAAGATGAACGCCTGACCTTCCATCGTCTTTCCGGTCACTATCCTGAAGAAATTGTCCCAAGTTATACAGAACGTGCCCTTAATCTCAACCAGGCCCTGGCCTATCTCGAAGAAAATCATCCTTTCCTCCGCCAGCTGGATAAACAGATTCAGGCGATCGAACTGCAAAAGAAGATCACCTCCGGTCGATATCTTCCCCAGTTGGCCGCCCGGGCTGAACTTCACTACGGGAAACCCGGGATTAACTTTTTCAAAAAAGAATGGTCTCTCTATTTTCAGGGAGGCATAACTCTTAAAGTACCTCTCTTCGACTGGCGAAAGAAGAAAGAGGAATTAACCATGCTTGACTTCAAAATCCGCCAGCTCCAGACCGAAAAGCAAAAGTTCCTGGCAGATACCAAAAAAACTCTGGCCAGCCTCTACGCCCGTCTTGAGGCCCTCCAGGCAAAAATGAAACATTTTGAGAAAATGGTCTCTTATGCCAAGGAAAAGACCCAGCTCAAACAACAACTCTGGCAAGAAAAACTTATTCCTCATCTGGAATATCTCACGGCTCTCAGTGAGGAGGAGAAATTAGCCTGGAGTCTTGAGGAAATAAAATTCGAACTCCAACTCACTCGAGTAGCTATAAATTCTTTTATTGGTCATTACAGGGAGGTCAGTCAATGAAACTCATTTCCAATAAAAATCAGTGGCGACTTATTTTGGCCTTACTCCTGGTAGCTGGAGGTCTTCTGGCTTTTACTAGTTGCCGCCGGGAAGAAGGAGTAATCCTGGCGGCCGGTGTGGTTGACGGTGAAACAGCCGTGGTCAAATCGCTGGTCGGCGGCGAAGTTATCCGCCTGAATCTCCAGGAAGGCGACTCTGTGGCCCAGGGTTCTCTCCTGGCTCAAATTGACAACAGCAAGCTCCAGAAAAAACTGGAAGCTCTGGATATCCAGGCCAAAGAAATCAAACTCAACCAGCAGAAAACCCGGGAGAAGATCAATCTCCTTCTCCAAGTGAAAGCCTATTGGCAGGATAAGGTCGAGCGTCTAACCCGCCTGACTCAAAAGCAATCGGTGGCCGGGGATGAACTTGAGCAAGCCCGGATAAAACTAACCGAAGCCACCACCAGTCTTTTTGAGGCGCGGCAGGGGCTCAAATCCCTTCAAGTTAAACTGGAGGCTCTAGCTAATCAAAAGCAACAACTCCTGCTTCAGCTGGCCGACTACTCCATCCCATCTCCGGCCGAGGGGATAGTTCTCCGCAAGTTCATCAATCAAGGCGAAACAGTGCTTCCGGGGCAGGCCCTGGCGGAAATATTAATCTCCGGCAGCCTCTTTGTGGAAACTTTCCTGGAAGAGAAAGAGCTGAGCCATCTGCGTCTGGGCCATCCGGTGGAAATTCTAGTCGACGGCCTCAGTCAGCCTCTCCAGGGTGAAATTTTCTTTATCGGCCGAGAGGCTGAATTCTCCCCTAAATATATTGTCTCGGAAAAAGAAAGAAAATCTCTCCTCTACCGGGTGAAAATTAAAGTCAAAGACTCGCAAGAGAGTCTCAAACTGGGAATGCCGGTGACGGTCCGTCTTCGCCGGCAGTAATTAGAAAAAAAGGCAAGGCCAGGAAAATGACTGAATTCCTCCTGGAAGTAACCAACCTGAGCAAAGCCTTCGATGAAATTCAGGCGGTAAAGGGAGTCTCATTTAAGATCCGCCCTCAAACCCTGACTATTCTGGCCGGGCCCGATGGCAGCGGCAAATCAACCATCCTTAAACTTATTCTGGGACTTTTGGCTAAGGATNCCGGTGAAATTAAACTGTCTGGTCGTCCATTGGGCAATGATTACCGTCGTCTCCGTTCGATTACTGCCTATATGCCCGAACATTTCTCCCTTTATCCCGACTTAACTGTGGAAGAAAACCTCAATTTTTTCGCTGACCTCCAAGGCCTCCCCCGGAAAAGAAGAGAAGAATTGAAACAACAACTCCTGGCTCAGACCGGCATGCTACCCTTCCGCCAGCGCCGGGCCGCTAATCTTTCCGGCGGGATGAAACAAAAATTAGCCCTCTCAGCGGCTCTTCTCTCTTCACCTAAACTACTCCTTTTAGATGAACCAACTACCGGCGTTGACCCCCTCAGTCGCATCGAGTTTTTTAGCATCATTCAGGAGTTAAAACAGGCCGGCACAACCATCGTCGCCGCCACGCCTTACCTTGATGAAGCCGAAACCGGTGATGAAGTTATTTTCCTTCATCAGGGAGAGGTTATTCTCCAGGAGCCGATCCAGAAACTNAAAGAAGAATTCCCTGTGCACCTTTACCGGCTTCGCCCTTGCGAGGACGTCTTTGCCGCTTTTCAGCGTTTGTCAGCCGCCAAACTTCCTGATGATGAAATTTACATTCGTGGTAACTCCCTTCTNCTCCTTCGTCCTGGCAAGGAGCGCTTCTCGCCGCCTGAAGGATTTTTAGAAGTAACCCGGGTCTCCCCCCGGCTGGAAGATATTTATATCTATTATGAAAGGAAGCATGATGCCCGCCGATCGAACTAACTCTCCTGGGGCCACAGCCGCTCCTTCAGATTCACCTCCAGGAGGAAAAGAAGCCTGGAGGACTGAAGAAATAGTGGTGGCGGTCCGAGATCTTACCCGGAAATTCGGTCACTTTACGGCTGTCGACAGCCTGAATTTCACCATCAAGCGCGGAGAAATCATTGGTTTTCTTGGACCCAACGGCGCCGGCAAAACCACCACCATTAAAATGCTCACCGGCCTGCTTCGGCCTACCTCGGGGGAAGTAACCATCCTGGGATACGATTTAAGGCGGGATATTCGTCAGATTAAAAAACATATCGGTTACATGTCCCAGAAGTTTTCTCTTTATCCTCTGCTGACCGCCAGGGAAAACGTGGAATTTTTTGCCGGCATTTCCGGCCTTCCACCCGCCAAAATTAAGCAGATCAAGCAGGAACTGGCCTCCCTCATCCCCCCGGCCCTTCTCCGACTGAAGGTAGCTGATTTACCACCAGGCATCCGACAAAAAGTGGCCCTCTTCACCTGCCTGCTCACCGACCCCGAGATCATCTTTCTGGATGAGCCTACTTCCGGAGTTGACCCCGAACTAAGGCGTAGTTTTTGGTCGCTGATCTATGAATTAAAGACCAGGGGGAAAACCTTGCTGGTGTCTACCCACAACCTGGATGAAGCCGAATATGCCGACCGGCTCCTGATAATTCACCAGGGAAAAATCATTCTAGAAGGGCCGCCGGAAGAACTTCTTCAGCGTACCGGTGCGCCTAATATGGAAGAATTATTCAAACAAGCGATAATCAGCCATGAAACGTCTTAAAGCAGTCATTATCAAAGAATTTAAACACATTCTCCGGGACCCCCGGAGTCTGGCCGTGGTTTTTATTATGCCCCTGGTGCAGATCCTTATTTTCGGTCATGTCCTCTCTTTCGACCTGAAAAAAATAGAAACAATAATCATTGACTATGACGAAACTTCCCTTTCCCGAGAACTGGCCCAGCGGCTGGCCGCTTCCCCGTATTACGAACTCTATTCCTCACCTAAAGAAAACCCAGCGGCCTGGAAAGACCTGCACCGGGCGGAACAACTCCTCCGCTCCGGCAAAATCAAACAATTCATTATTATTCCCGCCAGCTTCGCTCGAAACTTCAACCACAACCCCCCAGCGCCTTTGGGAATGACCATCGATGGCAGCGACTCCAACATTGCCAATCGGATCTACCAATATAACGAGAGAATCCTAACGGAGTTCTCTTTGAAGAAAAGCGATTTCCCCAATCCTATTCAGGTTAATATCAAAATGTTCTTCAATCCGGAAATATCCAGCCCCTATTTCATTATTCCCGGTCTGGTGGCCGTGCTGATGGTTATGATCTCCGCCCTGCTGACCTCGCTGAGTATCGCCCGGGAAAAAGAAGCCGGCTCCATTCATCTGCTTTTCATCTCGCCCCTCTCTTCAGCTGAAATAATTCTGGGCAAAACCATTCCCTATCTGGTTGTGGCTTTGCTGGACGGAACCATTATTTTCCTTTTTGCCCGCTTCTGGTTCGGTGTGCCTTTCCGCGGGTCTCTCACCATCTTGTTTCTTTTTTCTCTCATTTATCTCATCTGTGGTCTCTCCCTGGGAATTTTGATCTCCACGGTGGCCGCCACTCAAAAGGTGGCCATGATGGTGGCTCTCCTGGCTACGCTTCTGCCCTCCCTCTTCCTTTCCGGCTTTATCTTCCCTTTAGAATCTCTCTCCCCCATCCTTCAATCTTTCTCCTACATCGTGCCGGCCACGTATTTCCTGCGAATCATCCGGGGAGTGACCTTGAAGGGCGCCACTCTGAGCCACTTTATCTTTGAGGGGAGTATCTTAGGGCTAATGAGTCTTTTTCTCCTGACAGTGGCCTCGCTAAAATTCCAGTCCATGCGGAGGTCGGGCCAATGAGACTCTTTTATCTTTTTAAAAAAGAGATTCTGGAAGTTTTCCGCCAGAAAGAAATGGTGGCCGTACTTTTTATCGCCCCCTTATTGCAAACAATTCTTCTCGGTTATGTGGTCCGAACCGATGTTCAAAATATTCCCGTCGAGATAGTTAATCTCTCCTCTTCTCCGGATGCCTTCAGGCTGGTTAACCGCATCACTCACTCGCCGCTTTTCCGGGTCACCGGCCTTCACCACCGGCCTCTTGACTACCAGGAAATTTTCAAAAAGGGCCAGGCCAAAGCGGTGATTGTTTTCCGGGATGAGGAAATGACTCCCGCACCAGGCCGTCTCAAAGGAGCGATTGGCCTGGCTGGAGGAAAAGAAGGCCCAGCCGANGGGAACGGCGAGAGTGGAGCAACCAACTTGCCNACTGCTTCTCTGCTGCCCCGGCCTTCGGTTCAAATTCTGATGGATGGAGCNGACGCCAACTCAGCCATGATTGCCACCGGATACTTTTACGGCGTTATTAAACGTTACCTTGAGGAGTTGCTGGCCGACCAGGGGCGCCGACTACCGCTTCAGCCCCACACCCTGATCCGTTTCAATCCGTCCCTCAACAGCATTCACTACATGGGGCCGGGGATTGTGGCCCTTCTCCTGACTATCACCACTATGTTTCTNACGGCTATTGCCCTCGTCCGGGAAAAAGAACAACAAACCCTGGACACGCTGCTCATCTCTCGACTGACGCCTGTGGAAATTTTCCTGGGCAAAACCCTGCCCATGGCTCTAATCGGTCTGGTGGAGATGACCCTAGGCATTGTCGTGGTGTTGCTTCTCTTTGGGATCCATCTCCGGGGCAGTCTGGGGCTTCTATTTATCGCGGCTCTTGTTTTTCTTTTTTCCATTCTCTCGGTTGGCTTCCTCATTTCGTTAATCAGTCAGACCCAGCAACAAGCGCTCTTTTTTTCCTGGTTCACCATGGTTCTCTTTCTTATGCTTTCCGGCCTCCTCACTCCGGTGGAAAATATCCCGAGTATTTTTCAATGGTTGGTGGANATAAATCCCCTCCGCTACCTGGTGAAAATCATCCGGGAAATATTCCTGAAAGGCAACGGTCTGGCTTATTTCTGGAAAGATCTGGTGATCATGGGGGTGGTGGGTTTAGTCTCCTTTGGCCTTTCCCTGCTCAATTTCCGCCGCTCTGTAGTCAGATGATGAACAAAGGCCACTCGTCAAATCAATATTCCAGGAAGAAAGGACTTGTTCCTAAAAATACTTCTGCCAGAGAAGCCCTCGCTTAAATTCCAACCTTCGCCGGAGTTGAATTAGGCTCCTCTAGTAATGACCAACAACTCTTATTCTTTCGGACAACGTCAAACAAAACCCCACCATCGGCCTCGATTATGAGCAGTTGTTTCTTGAAGAAAACTCACTCCGAGCCCCAAATCAACCGATAACGTTTAATTATCTGGAAACCCTCTTCATTACTGGTTAAAGAATAAAGCCGTCCTCCTCTGACCAAAATCAAGTCCGATTTAAGAGCAAAATGGGTGATGTATCTTCCCTCCGGGTCAAAAACATCGAAGTAAAATTCACCTTCCCGGGGCTGTTCCCAGGTGTGGACAAAAATCCAGCCTTGATCATCAACCCAAAGGAATTTGTAAGCAGGATAATATTCAGGAAAAATCAATTTGTAATTAGGGGGAGCTTTTCGGCGGTGTTGGGCCTTCACTTTCTCCGGGACTTTTACAGGGTCATATTCCCTGAAGATCCTCCGCTGAAGCTGTCCATCTACCCTGTATATTTTTATTTCGTATTCTTCTGGATAACCGAAAACAACTTTATCTTCGAGAGCAAGATCGTAACTTATCATGGCCATCAAAGGATTAAAACCAACGGTGGGATTGCCGGGCAAAGGCGAAGAACCATAAGCATTCAAACATTCTTGGAGTTGAGGGTCATATCTCCTCAGTTCATACCGAGGATTATTTTCTTCTCGAACCACTTTGATTCCAATAATATTTCCCTCCGCATCCACCTTGGGATCCAAAATCATTTCCTGGGCGTTGTTGAGACCTGCCTTATACTCTCCATCAAGAGAAAAAAATGATAAACGTCGAAGGCTTATATCTTCGACCATCAGCAACCCCCCCGGGGTGAAAACGACTCGAAAAGGATAAATAAATTCGCCTGGACCTTGTCCTTTCTGCCCGATCTTCCTCAGAAAACGCCCATGTTGATCAAAAACAATCAAGTTAGCTTCTTTTAAGTCAACCACATAGAGGTGACCTTCCTGGTCAACCGCCAGAGAGGTGATGCGAGAAAATAAAAAATTCTTACTCGCTGACTTATCTTCTTGGTCCAATTGAGGTTGATTCTTTTCCCGCACCTCTTCTTCTCCTAGAGTCAGCTCCTCTTTGAGTTTTAACCATCCGGCCGGCCGCACAGGTTCTTTAGGATTTTTAACAATTATCACGCCATCTTCTTTCTTCATTGTCCCCCGCCAGTCATCTTGACCAGAGGCACAAGCCAGAAAAAAGCAGGCTAAAAGGGCCAGTGTTCCTCCCCAGAAAAAACAGCGCCAGGTGAAAACATGAAATTGATTTTTCATCACCCCTCCTTTTTCGATTTTAATAATTTTCTCATCAAATGAATTTTTATGCTTCTTATAAAATTATAAGAAATTCTTAAAAAATATTTAAACATTAAATTCAAGATAAACATTTGGGGCTAAAGGGAGAATTTTTCAGCGTTTTCTATGAGCTGGCCGAGGCTACGGGGGGCCTGACATTGAGTTCACAAAACCCCAATGCTTCTCTTAAAAAGGCCGTGGAAGTAGCCGAAAGCTATTACCTCCTCTATTACCGGCCGCTGAATTACCGACCCGATGGAAAATTCAGACAAATCAAAGTGATGGTCCGCGACAGACATTATAAAGTCATTCATCGTCTGGGTTATATTGCTGATTAAATTTGGCCGGAGAGGAGTGGCCATAAAGGTTTTTACCAATCCACCTTAGTCAGCGCGAGTGTTAGGAGGCAAGAGAGGTTAGTGAGGAAGTGAAGAAGTGGCGAGGTGTTAAGGCCCCGTTTCAGGAAAGGCCTATCAAGAGGAATTTCCTCTAAAAGATGTTGACAAAGGCCTTGTCTCGCCTTTAAATTAAAAACGATGGGAACAAATTGCAGAGGTGAAAATCAACAAATATTTTACACCAGGGAAAGATGATATTCGCGGGAGAGAAAAGTAAAACAACCTCGGGTCTCAGGTAAAATCGACCTGAGAATTTTGAATAAACTGATTAAGGCAGTTGGTAAAAAAAAAGAAACTCACCAATAATCTAATGGCCAGTGTCCTGGCTTAAAAACAAATGCAGATGCGCTCAGTCGTAGGGAAATGTCTCCTGTTGGTTTTGGCCTATACCAGCTGTACTCCTCAACCCTCGATAGTTCCTGAAAAAGTAAAGGCTCTACCCCTAACGGTTGTTTTCTCCGAAAGACTGGAAAATTTCAAAGCCCAATTCATCGGCAATATCTTTTTAGTGCGGAAGAAACTTAGTGAGCCGGAGTACTATTTCGTTGGGGAAGAGCTGAAGGGCCGGTTGATTGCCTCCCTGACTACTTCCTTTGAAAAGGTCAGAGTGGTTAGGGAAGGCCAAGTTCTTTTCCCTTCATCAGTAAATATTGATATTCTTCTCAAGCGCTGTGCGGCCTACTGTGAACGCCTCCAGAAAGCAGTTCTGGATTATGTTTGTCAGGAAGAAATCACAGAAGAACTTATTTATGAATCCCGCACCAGAGGCTTTAGAGCAAAAGAACTTGTTTTTTTACATCAGACCAACCATTATCTCTATGATTACCAGCTGATTAGAAAAGGGANGGATTTCATCGAAAAAAGAGTCCTCCGGGAAGAAAATGGCCAGCGTCGCCGCGTGGAAAATGCTTCTCTTNAGACCAAACGTTTCCACCATCGGGGGGTTATTTTCGGTCCTATCGGACTTTTAAGTCGGNAACAACAACCCTATTTTGACTACCAGCTCCTGGGCAAGGATAAGTTTCAGGGAAATGAATGTCTGATTTTGGAAGCCAAACCAAAGCCAAACATCAAAATA
>MTOP01000060.1 GCA_002010725.1 Candidatus Aminicenantes bacterium JdFR-80 | reverse complement strand
ATAGCCACAATTAAAAAGTGGAGGTCCATACATTTCCAGGGCAATAGTCGTGCCGCGAGGGAGATTATTTAGAACCCATTCCCGGGCTTGGGTGCGTGTGTCCTTTTGAGTTAAACTGAAGTCAAATCGGATGACTTTATAAGCCTGGGGAAGAAGGAGGGGAATACTCATCAGACAGGTTATCAAAGACTTCTTTATTTTCAGAGATAGACGTTGAGAAGACAGGGATGGGATGAATTTTTCCCAGAAGGAGAAGATTTGGTCGACTACTTTTCCACAGAATATAATTAGAAAGGGAATAAAAGGCAGCAAATAGCGGACAGCTTTTGCTTTCCAGGTAGATACTATGAAAAACAGTAAAAGAGGATAAGAAAGGAGGATTATATCTTTTTTGTTAAAATTTTTTATCAATAGAATAAGTCCCAAGGGAAGGAGCCATTGCGCAATCAGTCCGATATTTTCTCGAAAACCGTAAAGAAGGTAGAAAAGAAAAGCAGATTGATGAGCCGCACCGCCGTAATGACCTACGGTATAAAGGTGTTGAGATTGCCACTGGAAATCTTTCCAGAATGTTTTGAAATCCAGGATGGCAAAAGGGCAGCCTATAAAAAAAGTAATAATAAAGAGAAGCCCGGCGGCAATTAAGGGCCAGCTGAAAAAAATTGCGCGCCAAGAATTCTTGTGGCGACGATGGAAATCGAGATGGGCCAGAAAGAGAGGCAGAAACAAAAGTTGCCCTCCATATTTGGTGGCAGTGGCCAAGCCAGCGAATATCCCTGCCCACCAATAAGACCGCGGTTTGCCCTTTTCATAGATTTCCCAGATGAAGTAAAAAGTGGTGACCAGAAAAAATACCATAGGGACATCAGGTAGAGAATAGTGAGAGATTTTGTTGTGAATATGGGAAAAAATAAGCAGAAGAGCCGCCCAAAAACCAGCTCGAAGAGAGTATATTTTTCGACCGAGAGTAAAGACCAGAGCAATAGTNCCNAGGCTGAATAAGAGATTGAGTATCCGGCCGATAAGTATTAGGAGCGTGGGGTTGGACTCGAAAGTTTTGATNAAATGCTCCAGNGAAGGGAAAACCCCCACCAGCTTTCCGCTAAGATAAAATAGGCCCCAGACTCCGGCTTGGAGATAGGTATAAAAAGAAGGCACATGAAAAAAATGGGGATTCAGATCGCCGTGGAAGTATTTTAAAGAAATNTGGGCAAATCTGGCTTCATCTACATGGTAAAGAAAAGGAAGACCAAAGTTAAGGCCAACGACTCTGGTGATTACTCCCAAAAGAAGAAGGAGAAGAAGGACTTTTGACGGCGAGNGACTTATGGAGGCCATAAAATTTTTTTTGGAGTAATTACCCATTTTTCAAAAGGTAATATTGCTTAAGAAAATTCTCTTAGTCAAGTGAGAAATTTTCTCACCTTTTATGACTAATCTTAAAAGGTGAGGCTGGAGGAATAAGATTCATCGGGAAAATCCTCNAGAAAGGGGATTTTCTTAATTGTTATTAATCTGCTATCATTTTCTCAGCCTTGGAAAGAATAACGGAAAATTTACTATGAAAAAGAATATTTTTAAATCAAGGGCAACTCTGGTCCTTTGGGGATTAATACTATTTATCACCTTCTTTTACTCCGAAAGTATTGGGGAAAGAAAAAGTGGAATCCAATTGGAAGATGATCCTCCGCTCAGAGGGGCGACCGAGTTTTCAGCCATTAATATNTCTAATTCCCGGGTTAATTCAATGGAACCTCAGATCGTCNTGGATGGCCATGGCCAAGCTTACGTTATTTGGGTGAGAATGAGCTCACCTAAATCTGTTTATTTCAACACCAATGCCTCTGGACAATGGGGTAAGCCAATTCAGGTTTCCAGTGGCACAAATGTCAGTGCTTCTGGACCCTGGCCTCATTTCGTTATTGATTCCCAGGGGACTCCCCATATAGTCTTTACGGCCAAAAACAGTGTGGGTAATTATGAAGTTTGGTTTAATACTTATTATGGTGAAGGCAGTGCAGCGGGTGGATGGGGATCAAATTACAATGTCTCTCAGACTGCGGAGGGTGGTTCGGCTTATCCTACCGTGGCGGTTGATCCCAATAATTTGAGAAGATATGTTGTCTGGCAGGATGATGAGTACAAGCCTGACATCTGGGCGCTTTTCTTCCGTTATCGTGATCCCTCCAGTGAGTCGTGGAGTGGACGGGCAGCTCTCCCCATTCCAACCTCGGCTTACACCCCAAAAATCAGTGTTGATGGACGGGGACGATTGCATCTTATCTGGTTAAGAAGAGGGGGTGGAAGTTCAGTTGTTTACTATGCCCGCAACGATAACCCGACCAACCCGAATGGATGGACTGATCCGTTGGCTATTTCAGGACAAACTAATATTGATTTTTCTGAGATTCGACTGGCCACTGACAGTCAGGGGAATGTCTATGTTGCCTGGGAGCAGCGAAATGGAAGTAATTATGAAATTTATTTTCGTCGGTGCATCCAGGGTGATTGGACGGGGATTGTTAATGTTTCTCAAACAGGCANTCAAGCAAAATGGCCAGGNTTAGCCGTTAATTGGACGACCGGAGATGTTTATCTCGTCTGGCAACAGAAACGAGATAATAAATGGCAGATTTTTATTAAGACACTAATAAGCGGTGTCTGGTCGGCCCCAACTGATTTGACAGCTAATAATCATAATTCGATCATGCCCAGTGTGGCTATCGATAATATTGGCGAAATACATCTGGCTTATGCAGAAGAATATTCTGGCATCTATGANATTATGTATGCCACTACGGGAGAGATTGTCGGCCAGGGAATTCTTCCGCCTATCGGGATCAAGTTGGTCACCAAAAGAGNAGAGAACCCGGGATTCAAGAAAAACATCATTCGCTGGAAGAAAAATCCGGATAACGATAATACCAGAGTTAAGAATTATCGCCTTTATCGCAAAGAAGTCCAGCAGGGAGAAAGCCAATATAAATTAATTGCTACTCTGGGNAAATCGACTTTTTCCTATGAAGACAGAAATTTGCCGGATAATAAGAAGTTTTCTTATGTTTTGACCACAGTAGATGTTGATGATCAAGAGAGTGATTTTTCTGATGAAGTGGCCGAACCGCTTGTTTTCAATCCAGTGGATATTATAATCACCTCCCGCTTGGATACGAATAAGACAAAAAAGATTAATATTATCTCCTGGAAAGAGAATCCGCTGAATTCCAAGGGAGCTGTTAGTTCTTACCGGATCTATCGCCGGGAGGCCAGACCGGAAGCCAAATTTCAGTTTATTAAAGCAGTCTCCGGGCAGACCTTTTCTTATGAAGACAAGAATCTTTCGACCAAGATAAAATACGAGTATTACCTNACTGCCACGGATAAATTGGGCCTTGAATGTGAGCCTTCTTTAACCGCTTTTGAAGACCCTGTCTTTCCCCCACGTTCGATTACGGTTGTGACCACAGTCAACGAGTCTCTTTTCTTTGTCGAAAAGGTTAATGTGGTTCGCTGGAAGGATAATCCTCTTAATGATCCAGTTGAAGTGGGGCAATACCGGATTTATCGTCGGGATCTTAATTCTTCTTCAGGGACAGACTACGTCTTTATCGGAGCTGTTGAAATTTCTAAACNACGATTCTTTGACCGCAATCTTGAAGTGGATCATAAATATAGCTATGTTTTAACGGCGGTAACTGTTGATGGCCAGGAAAGCCAGAAGTCTCATGCGGTGACCGAAGGTAATTCGAATTAAAAGGTCAGAGTTTTCCAGAAGTCAAATCCAAAAGTAAGACCAAGACCAAATTCCATCCCTCCAAGATCAATCTCCACTTCATTTTCCCGAGCAATTGCTTTGGATAGCTTTAAGTAAATCTTAAGCATCAAGAATTCTGCCCGGGGTACTTTGAAGAAAGCGCCACCTTCTAAGTGATAGCCCCAGGTAGAGCCGGAAGTAGTGGAAATATCACTTGTTTCTTTATAAGAAACCAGGTCGCCGCCGAGATTAATGTAGGGGATCACATAAGGATGATTGGCCATATACTGAACAGAGAAGGAGAAAGGTGACATGGAAAATTGAGTGGCTTCCTTGGTCACNGTGGATTCTCCAGCCACTGATGTTCGGGAGAAACCAAGGTTAATCAGGAAATTGTGGTTATCTTTGCGGAGAATTGTTTTGGAGATCGATCCTCCATACAAGGAAACTCGATTACCNTAAATCTGAGTAAAGACTTCTGATGAGATAAAGTAATTTCCGTATTGAAGATTGATCAAGGTGTTTCCAAAGGGCGGATAAATTACTTTTTCTTCTGGCGGAGTGACCACGCGGCGGGTTACCCGAGGGGCAGTCGGGACTACTTGGTAGGTTGCNGGNAGGAAAGACAGGAGCAAACCTGAGGAAGTCTTTTCAATCTTTAGGGAGTCGATCCGCCGGGAGAGTTGAAGAAAGAGTTTGATGGTCTTGGGATTGATCGGCTCCAGCTTCAGCTGAGTTAGGCCGGTGCTTCTGAATTCCGGCAAAGGAGGTAGAATATTTGAATTAAGAGGAGATAGTTCACAGATAAACTGGTTGCCTTTGACCAGTTCAACTTTGGGTGTTTCAAAGGAACCTGATATCTGAAGATTAAGGATAATATGTTGTTTTTCTTTTCGNGTCGTAATCTCCTGGAGAAGACTTAATTTTTCTGACCGAGTAATTTCCTGGGGAGGGCTTTCTTTTTCGGGGGCCNGAGGAGAAAAGAGAACATCCAGACCGGTCGCTGTGGTTTTTACCTCCACTGCTACCGGCTCTTCAGTGAAGTCAAAGACAATGCGAACTGTTTGAGGTTCATATTGCCCTACNCGAATTTTTTCGACACTCATCAATTTAACTTCAATCTCAGCAGGCACCATGATTTCGCTGACAGGAGTTAATTGGCAGACCAGGCGATGAGGGGATTGGAGTTCAAAAAATTCTGAGCCGAAGTTGCCTTCAACTTGAATATGAACAATAAGNCCGGCTTCAGTTTTTTCATAAGTTATTGATTTCAGAATNGATTTTGTTGTTGGAGATGAGGGGGCTTCTTGGGAGAANGAAGTAAAAGATATGCTTAACATTAATAAAATAAATAAATAGTGCTTTATATTTTTCAATTTAGCAGCCTCCAAGTTTATTATTTCTCCATATAAAAAAAATTTTTATTGAGCTGTATTTATACCATAGAATGGAGAGGATAGCAATCTTTATCTATTTAGTAGGGTTCAATAAGTGGCTGGACNTAAGGCATACGTTTGCTGATGAATTTCCAGAGATATTCCTTGGGAACTCCGAGAATTTTTTCTCTCCAGGGGCGGTCACAATTTCGGCAGGTCTTTATGTCNGCAATATCATGGTTGATCATTTTTTGACGGAGCCGGACCAATTTTTCTCCGTTCCAGATTTCAGCCAGGGAAAAGTTTTTTACATTTCCTAGGATAAAATGGCCGAAGAAGTCCTGAGTACAGGGGAGAACTGAACCGTCCCAGAAAATGATCAGGGCTTGCCAGAGAAAAGTGCAGGGAGAAAAGTCTTTGGGTCGTCGGGGTTTGGGAATTTCCCCNGCCCAATTATGAAGTTCTTTAATTTCCAGTTTATCGAGGGGTAACCCCTGGAAATGTCGAAGGAATTTCTTTCTGCCTTCTCGGTCATGGCGAATATTCTCTTCAGGAAAATTGATAAGTTCCAGAATAGTAAATGGTTTCTTAGACCCAAGTTTCTTCTTGATTTCTAAAAACCGAATAATATTATTGACCGTCTTATCAAAATTGCCGCCAACTCTTATTCTTTCATAAGTTTCTTTCTTATACCCGTCAAAAGAAAAGGAAAATTGATCAATGCCTGATTCGATGAGTTGATAGGCTTTTTCTTCATCGAGTAGGGTCCCGTTAGTGTGAAATTTGACGGTTAATCCCTTATCGTGGGCATAGCGGGCCATTTTAAAAAAGTCAGGATGAAGGAGTGACTCACCTCGATGCAAGAGATGGAGATCAAATATAGACTGAGCTGCTTCATCAATTATTTTTTTAAAGAGAGGCCACTCCATAAAGCCTTTCTGTTCTCTCGGCAGATCTTTGTTGGGGCACATAACGCATTTTAAATTGCAATAACTCGTTGGTTCTACCCAGATCCTAACCGGCATATAGGAAAGTATTGTTTTTTTTCTTTGGTAAGAGATGAAGAGTTGAGCTAGCCGCAGGTAATATTTCCAACTATTCATTTCTTTTGTCCTTGATTAACAATATATTCTCCGGTTTTTTGGCCGTCTTTTTCAAGTAGAAAAAATTATACAAATAGTAAAAAGTTTCAAGCTCNAAATCTTCGGCCCTGGACTTGGGGGGGATATTCAGGCTGGCGAGAGCTTGGGTGACAGTTTCAGGAGGGAAGGAAGCGGCGATGAGGTTATTGGCCAGAGTTTTGCGGCGGGCAGCAAAACATTTCTTGAGAAAAGAGTGAAATATTTTTTCCTCATCTAGAGGAAAAAGGGGATGGGCTCTCTTGGCAAAAGACAACAGCACCGAAAAGACCTGCGGTGGGGGCTGAAATGATTTAGGATTTATCCTGAGTTCCTGGCGGATTTCAAAATAATTCTGAAGCATTATTCCCAGGGGATTAAACTTTTTTGTGCCTGGTGAAGCCAGGAAACGATGGGCCATTTCTTCCTGCAGAAGAAAAACCCAGAAGGGGAAAAGATTTTTGTGGTCAAAAGCTTTGATGATTATTTGAGAAGAGATGGAGTAAGGTAAGTTGCCAACTAATTTAATGCTCTGCTGGTAAGGACTAATATCAGCCAGAATTTTCTTTAAATCGAGACGGAGGATATCGNCCTCTACTAGAATGACATTAGGGGGAATGATTTTTTGCAGAACGGTGACCAGCGTTGGATCTTTTTCAATGGCCACAACTCGGCCACTATGTTTAGCCAAAGGGAGGGTTAGACTCCCCTTGCCGGCCCCGATTTCGATGATTAAATCCTCTTTTTGAGGGTCGATAACCTGGATTATTTTCTGGATTAATCGTGGATTTTTCAGAAAGTGTTGACCTAAGAAACGTCGTCTTGATTTTTTCATGGAAAATAATACTTTGCTTTACGGCCTACCTGGCGATAAGGAGCGGAGATGTTTTAATCTTTCCTTGATTATCAGACTCATGACAAAAGTTTCCAGAAGAATAGGCAGATTTAATTTGGTCTGGCCATGGGCTCTGTCGCGAAAATTAATAGGTACTTCCTTCATCCTGAACCCAAGAAGATAAGCTTTATAGAGGGTTTCGAGCACCACGGAAGGACCGATAGAGATTAAATCGTCCAGATCGAGAGCTTCAAGCACTTTCGGTCGAAAACAACGGAAGCCCGAAGACACATCTTTAATCGGGATTTTGAAGGATTTTCTGATATAAAGCCGAACAAAAAAAGTAATGAGTCGCCTGATTATATTTCTTTCATTATCCCGACCATTTTTAACGAAGCGAGAACCGATGACTATATCAGTTTGGTCTGCCTCAGCCAGAAGACGAAGAATGTCCTGGGGTTGATGGGAAAAATCACCATCCATTTCGATGATAAAGTCTGGTTTCATGGCGACGGCGGCCTTGAAGCCGTCAATTCCAGCGGCTCCCCGACCGCGGCGCTTTAACCGGATAAGCGTTTTTACCCGGGGATCATGACGNAATTTGTCTTGGACCAGTCGGCCTGTGCCATCCGGAGAGTTATCATCAACTACGAGAACATTGAAGTTATATTGAGCGTCTAAATTAAGAATTTCCTCGATCAGAGGGATGATATTTTCCCGTTCATTATAAGTGGGGATCATCACTACAATGTTTTTCTTCATGGCTAAAGAAGCGATTTTATAGCCTGGAAAACTTGCGCGGGGGTAATTGATTTCATACAGGAGAGATCAGAGCAGGTCTGTTTGTAACAGGGAGAGCAGGATAGTCCTGCATACAGTTTGACTCCTATATCATACAGGTCGATTTCTTGGGGACAGGTGGGACCAAAGAGAGCCACTACTTTTCTTTTAAGGGCCAGGGCGAGATGAAGAGCCAGAGTGTCTGNACAGACNACCACNTCCATCATTGACATAAAACCGGCGAATTCACGCAGGGAGTTGTCATTACCAGTATTAAATACCGGCGCAGGGGAGTCTTTTTCAATTTGTTGATTTAACTTTGTTTCCCGGGGACCACCAAGGAGGAAAATGTTGGCCGACAATTCTTGATGAAGAAGGCTTATCAATTGGACAAAATATTCTGGAGGCCATTGTTTGGTTAAAAATTTTTCTCCTGCTCCAGTGTTAAGACCGATCCGGGGATGGGATTTATCTATCTGGTGCNTCCGGAAATATTCTTCGGCCCGTTGAGCATCCCTGTCTTGGAGGTAGAATAAATAGGGGTCTCTCTGGTAAGNAAAACCAGTCATTTCATGGATTATTTGTTGGTAAGATTTTTTGTTTTGACGAAATTTNAGCTCATCGTCCACTCCCAACTGATAGGCATATTCACTTTCNGGGTTGAAAATAGTTAGATTACCAAATTGATTCATCCCGAAGCCCTTCTTTTCCTTGGCCTTGATCGATTGAGCTAAAGCTGTGGANAAGGNTTCCTTGTCCAGGGAAAGGAGNAAGTCAAATGTCTGTTGTTGAAGCGATAAAACTCCCTCCGGGGAGAAAGTTACAATTCGATCGATATAGGGATTATGAGCTAAAAGGGCAACGCTCTCCTTATCTACCACCCAGGTTAAATGAGATTCAGGATATGTTCTTTTTATCGCCAGGAGAAGGGGGGTTGTCCGGAGAACGTCTCCTTGAGCTCGGCCTTTAATGATTAAAATTCGCCGAGGGAAGGGCTGGTAATAGGGACAATTAGGGCACAACCGCTGGTAGACACAGGGTTTTTCTCCTCGGAAATGAATGCAATCATCTTTTAATTTCAATGAACTGCCTCTTTTACACAATATGATTGAGTATTAATTTATGCCACAAATTCAGGAGGAATACAACTTCCTCCTGCGGTAAATAACTATTTTGCGCTGACTTCTTTCTTCCTTTTCCTCATTAATAATCCACTAGAGTGGTCTGGAGTGGCGTAGATTTATTATTTTTTGGCACACAAATAGGCAATATGGGGATAGCAGTAGCCGCGGTCAAGCTTGAT
>MTOP01000087.1 GCA_002010725.1 Candidatus Aminicenantes bacterium JdFR-80 | reverse complement strand
CTGGGGTACTTTATCCTGGCCAGGCTGTTAAATCTAAGCTATCATGATGCTGCCCCCTCGGCGATGATCGGCGCCTCCAATCATTTTGAAGTCGCCATCGCTACGGCCACCATGCTTTTTGGTTTATCATCGGGGGCAGCCCTGGCGACAGTGGTGGGTGTTCTGATCGAAGTGCCGGTGATGCTGATGCTGGTGGCCATTTGCCGGAAGTATTGTTATTTATTTAAAGGATGTGAGTTGGGCTTGCCCCAGTGTGAGGAAAGGGCTACTTAGGGAAGGGTAGAGAAGAGGCGCGCTGGTCAAGAGAAAAGAGAGAGCGAGCCACGCTGACAACCATTTTTCTCTCTTTTCCTTTTTTTATTTTTATTCTTTGGTCCAAAAATAATTATCCTAGGGTGACTATTTATCCCAGAAGAACATCTTTGATGATGAGAAGGGCAGAAATTCCTAAGAGGACAATTCCGAAGATAGGTTTGATTGACCTGGACTTAAGTCTCCTGGCCATTAATCTGGAGCCCAACTGACTTCCCAGAAAAACAGCTCCAACACAGAGTAACCAGATAGTCCAATCAGGATGAGCTGCGGTGAAGATGTGAGACAAAAAACTCGAAGTTCCGGAAAAAGTGACCACTAAGGCTGAGGTAGCAGCGGCTAACCTGGGTTCTAGTCCGGCTATATAAAGTAAAGGAACCACAAAACTTCCTCCTCCTCTCCCGATAAGTCCGGCAAAAAACCCGAGAATACTTCCTCCGCCCATTCCCAGGACAATTTTTCCTCTAGCCGAGATGGGCCCGGTTTTCGGCCGCCAATCGCTCAGCATTAGACCAGCAGCGCTGGCTGTAAAAAGAGCGAAGATTAAAATTACCGGCTTAGTAGGGAGGGAGATATTGGCCCAGGTACCAAGAGGAGCGAAAATAATCATGAAGATTCCGAAGAATAAGGCCGTTTTCCATTCAATAAGTTTTGCCCGGCCGTAGGTGAAAGCAGCCGAAGAGGAGTTGACCACATTTAAGAGCATGCCCAGGGGAATAGCTTCCGACTTGAAATCCATTCCCAACCAAAAGAGAAGAGGAATGTAGAGTTGTGAACCCCCCATGCCGAGCATAGAAAAGATAAAGGCAATACCGAAAAAAATGATTGGGGCAAAAAAAATGGCCTTCATTTTGGTTCCATTACCAGTTCTTTAAAGAGTTTATTGGGCCTTTTCGGCTATTTTTCTGCACAGGGCAGACAAAGTTTTCGTCCCTTCTTTATTCTTATTCCAGGGGCGAAAACAATTTCACCACATTCTTCACACTCATCCCATTCAAAGGTTCCTTTTTCTGTTTGGAAATTACAATCGAATATTTCTGAGATTTTAAACAAGACCTCATCAGGCTGAATCATAATGTTCTCAATTAAGGGGTCGGTAATCTCAGCGGGGATATCCTGGAGTTCAATTCCCTGGCTTCTTAATTTGACAAATTCTGACTGAAGACCTTTTTTCTGGAAGGCAGGATTCAAGGCCACCCGGACTGCTTTTTTTCTTTTGAGATCAATTAAAGTCAGCGCGTTTTTGGAATACTCCAACTTTTTAAGGTTGCTTTTACCTAGGGTACAACTAGTGGCCACCTGGACGCCGTCGACAAAACACATTGTGGCGTGGGCTGAGCCTGTCTCACAAAGGCAGAAAAGTTCTTTATTGGCCGCTCGCTCAACGCTTAATTTTCTTAGAGCCGCCAGGCCTGCTCGGATACCCAAGGGCATAGCAGGGCACTTATGGCCATGCAATTTGATGCCCAATTCCAGCAATTCTTGCATCTCCATCTTCAATGCTCCTTTTAAATTAATCACTTCTTTTTGATAAATCTTCCATCATCTTTTGTCTTCTTAAGTTGATGGATTTTGGTGGTCAGCCAGCCTATTTCTATTTTTTCCCGTTGGTCGAATTCGGGCACATAGGGTTTTATATCCAATAGTGGAGTATTGTCGACAATATCGACATCTTCAATCTCTAAGATGTTATCTTGAATGCCAAGAAGCCGAACAATTGAAAGACCGATAGGATTGGGTCTTTTGGGAGCTCTGGTGGCAAATATTCCATGAGGATATTTGTCCATATAAGGCTTAACTATTAGAGAAAAATCTTGAATAAGGTGGAAATAGTAAATCAAAATTATATGAGAAAATCCGGCTAGGTCTTTAAGTCCTGCTTGATATTCTTTTTTGAGAATTACCCGACCTTTGATGCCTTTAGCTCCAGCCGGTTGAATAGGAACATTTTGGGGAGATTTAAAAGGCGAGCGGATTAGACCGATTATTTTGAATTGGATTGATTCTCCAGTTGGGACAGATTGGTCACTCACTGGCAGCCCCCCTTGTCTAGAATAATGTGGGTTCGATTCATTTATGTCTTAACCTTTATTTTTATCTTTGTCTCACCGTTCTTCAATCTCAGCCTTTATTAATCAATCAATCAATCAATCAATCAATCAATCTATCTATCTATCTATCTATCTATCTATCTATCCGACTAACTAAAGGACTGACTGACTCTCTGTCTGTCTGTTTATCTCCTTTTTTTCTCCCTCCACATCTCTTCCCTAAATCGTTAGTGGCTCAAGCAAACTCATCAGCCTTATACCCCATACTTCCTGTTTTTGTTTTACATTTCATTCTTATTTTTTCTTTCAGGCATTTATGGAGATTTATTAAATCCTGGGAGGGAATAGGGATCTCCTTTTTAAGACCTTCAATTATTTTATTGTGGGACATCTTTGGGTTAGCGGAGTAAACAATCCAAGTTCCTTCCTTCCGGTAGGTAACTAGGTGGGCTTCCTTTAAAATGCGGAGACAATGGGAGACCCGAGACTGTTCTATCTTCAAAATGTTAACTATTTCACAAACATAAAGTTCCTGTTTGAGCAGAAGGAGATAAATCCGGAGCCGTGTTTCATCAGCGAGAGCCTTAAATATTTTCAAATAATGTTCCATAGCAATTTAACCAGATTTTATATGAATAAATTAACATATATTCAAATAATCATCAAGATTCGTAAGTATTTCCAAAATCGTGATGGAAAATAAAGGAGTGTGCCTAATATTGGGGTTAGGAACTTAGAACATAAGAGATATGCCTTAAAGGAGACAAGCTACTCAAAGTGTCATCCCCAGGGTGCGAGACTACTTTTATGAAGTCCTTTATCCCTATCAGCCATCACGTTTTTGGAAATACTTACATTTTAATTCATCACGACTTTGGAAATGCTTCCTCAAGGCTCAAGAAAAATTTAGAAAATAAGCCCTTAATTTCTGGGATAACTTTCAACCTGCCTTACCAGCGAGGAAAACCTCAATCTATCTGGATTAATCTCCGTTCACTCAGAAAGTATTGATGGAGGTAATTAAGTGGCTGGCTGGTGGCCAGTTCCAGCTGGCTAAGAGAAACCCGCTGGGTGAAAAGCTGGTTGATTTTTTCTCCTTCAAAGATGAGAATAGGGAAGAAAAAAAATAGAGCAAGTGAAAGGAGCGACAGTCTTTCGTTCGCTTTGACCCCAGCTGTTGGATATGGAACTAATTAGACAAGCTGGATGTTTGGGAAAAATAACCAAGAATGTTTAATGGAGTTCTTGCCTTTGGAAAGCAGAGAATTTAGAGAATTTAAAAATTAATATGGGGGGAAAATGAAAAATAAATTTGTTTTTCAGCGGAGTTTATTTATTGGGTTAATGTTGGTTATGAGCGGGTTATTGATTTTCGGTAACACCCCAGACCTTCCTCCTTTAAAAAAGCTCTGCTGTCTAAATAAGCTGTTCCTCGGTGATGGTAACTCTGTGTTGAGAGAAGCTAGAGAGATGTCCTTGGAATATGTTTTCCCACCAGCTAATCTTTACTTGGCTAAAGAACACGAACTGCCGAGCAAAAAGCTTCAATCCCGACAAGAAGCAGAGATAACCTTGACTTGTGTTTATGACAATTACCAGGTTAATCCTGCGTTACAGACAGATTGGGGTTTTGCCTGTGTTATCCAGACCTCCCGGGGGAAGCTCTTATTTGATACAGGAGGCAATTCAAATATTTTGCTTTCCAATATGGAAAAGATGGGGATTAGACCCGGCTCCATTACTCTGGTTTTTATTTCTCATGTTCATGGAGACCATCTCGGAGGGCTAAAGGGATTTCTGAAGAAGAATAACCAGGTAACCGTTTTTATCTCTGATACTTTTCCCGAATCTGTAAGAGAAATGATAAAGTCTCGGGGCGCAAAATATGTTGAAATCGCTAACTCCAAAAAAATCGTCGATTCAATTTATTCGACTGGAGTGCTATATGGGCCACCGAGTGAACAGTCATTGATAATTGAGACTGAAAAAGGATTGGTCATAGTCACCGGTTGTGCCCATCCAGGAATTGGGCGGATTGTAAAGAAAGCCCAGCAATTATTAGGCCGGAAAGTTTATCTGGTAGTAGGTGGATTTCACCACCCGCCGCGGGAGGTGGTGGAGGAGTTCAGAAAATTAGGAGTAAAGAAAGTTGCCCCTTCCCATTGTACAGGCGACGAGGTCAGGGAAGCCTTCCGCCGGGAATACGGCCAGGATTTTATTGAGTTTGGTGTGGGCAGGATAATTCAAATCAAAAATAATTGAAAATATTTTGTTATGAAAAAAAGAGTCATCTTCATTTGTACTCATAATGCCGCCCGTTCCCAGATGGCGGAGGGATTGCTCCGCCATTTTTATGGTGAGCGTTTCGTAGCATACAGTGCTGGTACCCAGCCCACCCAGGTAAATCCATATGCGGTGGCGGTGATGCGGGAGATTGGCGTCGATATCAGCCGTCACAGGGCTAAAAGTGTCCACGAGTTTGTTAACCAAGAATTTGATTATGTGGTCACCCTCTGCGACCGGGCCCGACAGACTTGCCCCTTTTTTCCCTTCGGCGGTAGTTATTTTCATCGTAGTTTTGAAGATCCATCCCAGGTTGAGGGGAGTGAAGAGGACAAGCTCCAAGAGTTCAGAAGAATCAGAGATGAAATCAGGAGGTGGTTGGAGGAGAGTTTTGGACGGAGCTGAATTGGCTGGGAGACGAGACGGGTGAATCTCCCCAAGAGCGGGCGCCAGAAACAGAAAAGTTATGGAGTTATTTCCTGGAAAGTAGTAAATAGTAAAAAGGCGGAAAATAATTAAAAATTAGCTAGTAAATACCGATATCGGGCAAAAATAATAAATGCCAAGAAAAAAGCCATAGATAAATCAGATTATGAGCGCCACTATTATTCTTATTAATCTGGCCAGCCTGGTCTGTCTGGTCATCGCCTTGATTAAAGACCGAAGGAAAGCCGTCAAGGGGCTTTATGTCGCGGCTAAAACATTTATCCGCATTCTGCCGGTGGTGTTTATTATCATAATTCTCATCGGCCTGCTGCTTGGTTTTGTGCCCAAAGAACTTATTGCCCGGATTATCGGCGAGCAAGCCGGCTGGGACGGCCTTCTGGGCGTGGCCCTCCTGGGGGCGGTTCTCCATATTCCTTCGCTAATTTCTTATCCACTGGCTGGCTCACTTCTCCAGAGCGGAGCTTCAGTGACAGCCGTGGCCGCATTTATCACCACCTTAACTATGATCGGGATGGTCACCTTCCCCCTGGAAATAAAGGAGCTGGGCAAAAAGATGGCTTTTCTCCGAAATGGTTTGAGCTTTATTGTGGCTCTTCTTATTGCCCTCCTTATGGGAGTTATTTTATGAAGAAGAAATTACAAGAAGAGGAGAGCCGAAAAGGAAAATTAAGGGGTGAAAAATATAAAAGCGAGATGTGCGGAAAAGATGAAGCCCGAAAACAGGCGCTCCTCCAGGAGAAGGGGCGAGAAGGAAAGCGGGTAGAAAATTTTGAAGAAGGCCTAAGGCAAGCTGGAAGAGAAGAGAAAGAAAAAGAAGAAAAAAAAGAAAAGCGAAAAGAAAAAAAGCTAGAGAATAGCACCAGGAACGAGACAAGGATAGGGAAGGGGAGTGTGAAGGGGAAAGGGAATGAGAACGAGAGCAGAAACCGGCAAAGCCACGGGAAAGTTAGAGAAGAAATAAGACTCCGGAAGAATCGAGGCGGAAATGAACCCCTAAAGGCAAAATCGCCTTCCAGTTTTCGCCGGTCCCTTCTTCGGGATACTCTCTTTCTGATAATAATTCTGGCGGCGGCCCTCGCTCTCTTGACTTTTTACCCTGAAAAGCGTTCCCTGGTGACGACGGTTTCCTGGAAATTCTTTGTCGAACTTATCCTGATTCTGCCGGCGGTAATGGTTTTGATGGGGCTATTTGCTGTTTTCGTTTCGCGGGAAATGGTAGTTAAATATCTGGGGAAAAGCTCTGGGGTGAAAGGGTTTCTGCTGGCCATATTTTTAGGAGCCCTTCCCACTGGTCCGCTGTACGTAGCTTTTCCTCTGGCGGCAGCGCTCATAAAAAAGGGCGCTCGCCGGGCGAATATTGTTATTTTTCTTTCCGCTTGGGCCTGTATTAAGATTCCTCAGGAAATGGTTGAATTACAGTTCCTGGGATTGAAATTTATGGCCACCAGATTAGCCTTGATTATCATTTTCGTCATCCTGATGGGGTTGACCATCGAACGAATAATTGATTGGACTGACCGGAGGCAAGTAGAGAATAAAGGGACCTGATAAGTGAATAGAGGTCAAAAAGAGAATAGAAGCAGCGAAGGGAATGAGGGAAGAAATTGATGAGAGGCCCAAGAAAAAATTTAGGTGGGATGAGAGGAGGTCAGGCAAATGAGCAAAGTGCAGGTTTTTAATTTAAAATCGATGAGCGTCCAGCCTTACGAACACAGGGAGAAGAACGTCTTTTTCCAGGCGAAAGAATTCAAAACACGTCTCATTGAACTGCCTCCTGAGGGGGAAATGCCTCCCTGTGAAATGAGGACTTATGTCGTTTTCTATGCTCTGGCTGGCTCTGCTGAAATTTGGGTGGATGAAGAAAAATTCACCCTGGAGGAAGGACATTGTCTCATCACTCAGCCGGCCACTTTAAAAATGCGCACCACAATTGGAGTGAGAATTCTTGGTCTTCAGATAGAAAAAAGTTAGGGGGGAAGAAGCTCAGATCTTCACCTTTGATTGGCCATAATTAATTTTGGAGTAAGATGTTATTAATTTTAGGGATTAATTTTAACATTTTAAATTATTTTACCTTGCTGTAATTAACTTTTTCTTTCAAGAAATGCCGAATAAATTAATAAAGAAGCAAGGAGAGGGGGCTTTTACATTCCTTTTTTTCTCATCTTGATGGTAAAAGGCGAAAACTTGCTCTCGAAATCCTCCGGGGTGGGGAGACGATGAAGAAGCTTTCTTCGAGTTGTTACTAAAAAGTTGGAATGTGAAATGTGACGGCCTTCCCTTGAGATTCTACTTTTCAAATTATTCGTAGAAGGCTTTTCCATGAATTTTATTCCAAGGATAAAGAAAGAAGAGGAAATAATTTAATAACCTACTTGACATATTAATACTATCTATTCTATCATGAAAATGAAATTCAATATCAATATGGAAATTAACGATGGCGTTTGAAGAAGAAAAGAAATTTTTTGAAAGTTACATTCGCGAGAAGAATTTAAAGTGGAGTGAACAAAGGATGCAGATTCTGGAGATTTTTCTGAGAAATAAAAAACATCTGACTGCAGATGAACTTTACCGGATGGTGAAGGAGAAATTTCCTTCTGTTGGATATTCTACAATTTATAGAACATTGAAACTACTTTGTGATTGTGGAATTTGTAGTGAGTTGAGGTTGGATGATGGCACTATTAGATTTGAACATTTATATAGACACAAGCATCATGACCATCTCATTTGTCTGAAATGCGGTCGGATGGTAGAAGTCGTCGACCCTGAAATAGAGAAGCTCCAGGAGAGATTGGCAAAAAAGGAAGGGTTTATTTTAGAAAGGCATATACTCCTGATGTACGGATTATGCCCAAAGTGTCAGAGTAAATAAGAATTTTTTTAAACTTATGATGATAATGAAATTCATAATCATAATAGAATTTAGTCAGGTAAGAAAAATAAAAAATTTTGAGATAACTTCTTCTGTAAACAACTTTGAAACAAAAAATAAAACTAGGAGGAAGGATAAATGAGAAAGAGCAGTTCACTTGTAATCCTTGGGATTCTAATGATGATTATAGGTGTTTCCAACTATTCTTTTGGCGACAAAAGGAGCTATGTTTGGACTTATGAATACTTGGTTATGCCCAGAGGAGAATTTGAGTTTGAATACTATCTTACTTTGGCCCTTCCGGATAAAGATAAGTCCGATATCAATATTTGGAAATATTATTTAGAATTTGAACATGGAATTGCCGACAATATGGATATAGCCTTATACCAAGTGTTCAAGCAGACTAATGGTCAAAATGGGTCGCATTACCAATATAGTGGATTCAAAGTAAGGCTGAGATATAGAATTGGGGAAAAAGGAAAATTTTTTATAGATCCTCTTCTTTATTTTGAATATATCCAAGAGAGTAATTTTTCTAAACCTGGAAAATTTGAAGGGAAGGTAATCTTGGCAAAAGATATAGGGCGGTTTAATTTTGCCTATAATCATACAATCGAGCGCGAATTCGGGAGCAGTGGAGAAACAGAGTATGAATATGCTTTGGGTTTGAGTTATGAAATAAGTCCCCTTCTCAGACTTGGTTTAGAGTCAAAAGGAAATTATTCAGAGGGAAAATACGCCTGGGGACCAACTATCTCTCATGGGGGAAGATTATGGGTCTCTTTTGGTCTTCTCTTCGCCCTCAATGGAAGAACCGATGATATTCAAGCTAGAGTGATTGTCGGGGTACCCTTATAATTCTTATTTTCCTCAGTTAGAGCAACTTTTGTTCAGCTGAGCCTTTATTTATTAAATTAAATTGATTGTTGGTCTTTCGTCCTTTGCATGAGAGTTTATCGCATTTTACCAATTTATGAACAGAGCGAGGCTCTGGAGAGAGCCTTTTTCGTGTTGAAATTAATAAATCCGTAAATTCCCATTTGCAGGAAGCGGAGTAGTCACTCGAGCGAAAATTTGTAATTCAAAAGAAAAACCTTAGAGGCCAAAAAAGGGGGGGCGAAAATCGGCTCTAAGGCCACTTTTTGGGGATTAAAATAAGGTTAACTACTTGATACTAATGGAGTTACTGAGGTCCGACCCTGAGTTTCGCTGAATTTCGATTACTTGAACCCTGAATTCGACTTGACTAATGGAGTTACTGAGGTTCGACCCTGAATTTCGATTTTTTGAGTTTCGATTTTAGAATTGCAAAAACAGAATATTTAACCCCCAAAGTTGTCTGGAACTATGGAGAAGGGAGATTAAAAAACTTTATTACTCCACGATAA
>MTOP01000027.1 GCA_002010725.1 Candidatus Aminicenantes bacterium JdFR-80 | reverse complement strand
ATTTATTCCGTTTTCTGGCTCATGAGCAGGCTAATCACCGACCGGGACGACTTTAGGTTGCCTGGCTGAGTCAGCCCTTCCTTCTATTATTCTCCTTAAGAATAAATTTCCTTTTTTGACAAAACGCTTTCTTTATTTTCAGTAAAATTGTATAATAGTATATCTTATTCAGAATCCAAAATATGTTCTGCTAAAAGGAGGCGGACATGTCTTTTGTTTCTCAATTAATAATTATTGGCCTCATCGTTGTTTCTCTGGCACTTATTGCTTTCCTGCTGGCCAAACAGTACCGCAAAGTAGGGCCCAATGAAGTCTTAATCATCTCCGGAGGTCGAAAACGAACCGTTATTGAACCAGATGGAACAAAAAGAAAAGTTGGCTACCGTTACCGGGTAGGCGGTGGTACATTTGTTATTCCCTTTATTGAAAGTGTCAGTACCCTCCCTATGGAAGTTATTGCCATGGATATCAAAACTCCCGAAGTGCACACCCACAGCGGTGTCCCGGTAATGGTCACCGCTACTGCTCAGGTTAAAATAGATTCTTCCGATCATTCTATCCGCCAAGCAGCCGAACAATTTCTCGGTTTGGGCCGGGATGGTATTCGTGATGTTTCCATGACTATCCTTGAAGGGAAAATGAGGGATGTCATCGGCTCAATGACCGTCGAAGATATTTACCGCAACCGGCATGTTTTTGCTCAAAAAGTAATCGAGCTCTCCCAATCGGACTTTGAACGGATGGGTTTAACTATCCTCTCCTTTTCTCTAAAAGACATCAGTGACACTCAGGGCTATTTGGATGCCCTGGGCAAACCTCAAATAGCCGCCGCCAAAAGAGACGCNGTTATTGCTGAAGCTGAAACAGAAAAAGAAGCCATCATCAAATCCTCCCAGGCCCGGAAAGAAGGAGAGGTTGCCCGCCTGGAAGCCGAAGCTCTGATTGCCAAAGCCCAGTGGGAAAACGAAGCCAAGAAAGCCGAATCGCAGACCTTGGTCAATAAAAAGAAAGCTCAGGCCGATTATGCTTATGAATTGGAAAGAGTGAGATTATCCCAGGAAATCAAAAAAGAAGAAGCCAAGGTTCGCTTGATTGAAAAAGAGCAGGCCATCAAAATCGAAGAGCTGGAGATAGCTCGTCGGGAAAAAGAACTTGAGGCCACGGTAATTAAACCCGCTGATGCCCGCAAATACCAGATAATTGCCGAAGTTGAAGCTGAAGAGAAACGAGCCCAGGCAGAAGCCCGCAGCAAAGCCGAACTTCTCAAGCTGGAGGGAGAAGCTCTGGCTGAGAGCATTAAACAAAAGGGCCTGGCTGAAGCTCAGACTCTCATGGAAAAGGCCAAAGCCTGGGAAAAACTGAACCAGGCTGCTCTCCTGGAAATGTATATTGATAAATTACCTGAACTGGCTAAAGCTGTCGCCGAACCTCTTTCCAAGGTAGATAAAATCATCCTTGTCGGCGGAGAAAAGGGGCCTGGCGCCTCCAGAATCACAGGCCAGGTGGCGGAAATTCTGGCCCAAATGCCAGACGTGGTCAAATCACTGACCGGAGTCGATTTAAAAGAATATCTCAAAGAAAAATTTTCCACCGAAAAAAAAGAAGAATTTGAAGAATAAAAATTCTNCTGGATAGAGAAGGACCGATGATGGTATCAGATAAGGCAAATCAAATAGGCGAGTCGCCCACCTTAAAATTCACGGCAAAAGCCAAAGCAATGAAGGCCCAGGGGATCGATGTTATTGACCTCAGTGTGGGTGAACCGGATTTCCCCACCCCCGCAAATATAAAACAGGCGGGGATCAAGGCCATAGAAGAAAACTTCACCAAATATACACAGAACGATGGTATCCCTGAATTAAAGCAGGCCATTATTCATCGTCTGCAAGAAGACATCGGCGTGGAATATAAACCCGAAGAAATCATTGTCTCCACCGGCGCAAAAAGTTCTCTTTTCCATCTCATTCAGGCTCTCATCAATCAAGGAGATGAAGTCATCATTCCCGCGCCTTATTGGGTCACTTATCCCTACGCAGTTCAACTAGCTCAGGGAAAACCGGTCATCGTTCCCACCCGGGAAGAAGATGGTTTTCTGCTCACGCCAGACCAACTACGAGCAGCCATTACGCCGGCGACCAAGGCCGTCATTATCAACAATCCGGCCAATCCCACAGGAGCTGCTTATCACCGACGGCAACTCGAAGAACTGGCTGAAGTCATTCTAGAAGAAGAAATATTTGTCATTGCCGATGAAATCTACTATCGACTGGTCTACGATGATTTCCGTTTTGTCAGCCTGGCGGCCCTGGGCGAAGAAATGAAGAAAAAAACAATTGTCATTAACGGAGTTTCTAAATCTTACTCCATGACCGGATGGCGCATTGGGTTTGCGGCCGGACCGGCCGAAATCATTAAGGGGATGGCCAAGATCCAGAGTCATACCACCTCAAACCCCTGCTCAATCTCTCAAAAAGCCGCAGCCGAAGCTCTTAACGGTCCCCAGATTGATGTNGCTAAAATGGTAGCTGAATTCCAGCGGCGACGCAATTATGTCCTCATGCGCCTCCAGAGTATCCCTCATGTTTCCTGTTTCAAACCTCAGGGGGCCTTTTACCTTTTTCCTAATTTCTCCTATTATTTTGATAAAGAACACAACAATTTCCGCATTCGCAATTCCTACGGACTGGCCTATTATTTGCTGAAGAAGGCTCAGGTGGCTATCGTTCCCGGGGCTGCCTTTGGAGCAGATGATTACCTGCGAATTTCCTATTCCACCTCCATGGAGAAACTGGAAGAAGGAATGGATCGCCTGATTCAGGCTATTTCAGAACTAAAAACACCCAAGAAAATTATCCAGATCCGCCTGGACAACACCCTTACTCATCACCGCGGTTCAGTGGCGGTAGACAATGCCATCTCTTCGAGTATGCGCGAAGCCCTGGTGGTGGAAATGGAGTCCCACTTAAGTTACGAGAACTACTTCGAGTGGAATGCCAATATAAACGGAGCGATAATTCAGTTGCGGACCAATGTTCCTCACCTTTACCAATTCTGGCAGGAGAACTGGTACCCCGCTCAGCTTGAATCAGATCTCGAACCTCATGGAATTATCTACGCCGTTGATGGAATTCCCGGCCGGGAACCTCGCGCCTTTTACAATTCCGAAACAAAAACCGGGATTCTAGTGAATGCAGATAATTATGCTCCCCTTCGCAGCCTGGCCCTGGGGATGGTCATGGATATCTCTGAACGGCTCTTTAATTCTCAGGGGGTACGGGGAATGACCGCTGATTTCAACGGTCAAGGTCTTCTGCTCATCGGGCCCAAAGGAACCAAGAAAACTCAACTCTTTTTCTCCCTCATCCAGCAAGAAGGCTGGCGTCTCCATTCCAATGATCTCGTTTTTGTCCGTTTTGCCGGCGGCATTCCTTTAGCCGATACCTGTGAAAGAAAACTCTTCCTGCCAACTCCGAGCGTCGAATCTTTTCCTCGGCTGGCCTCTCTCTTTGATACCAGCCGCTGCGAAAACGTGGTGACTTCTAAAGAAGACTGTCAGGATACCGCCTGTTTACGCCAGGATGATTGTCGTTTAGAAAGAGGCTCCCCTTTCTGTTACCGAGCATCTTCTCAAGCCTATGCCCTCCTCGATCCTTACTGGATTGAAGGACCGAAAAAACATGTCAAACGGACCTCACTCCGTTGGGTGTTCTTGCTGCGCTATGACAAAACTTCTCCGGCAGTGGTGGAGCTCGATCCAGAAGATGCCCTCCGCCTGCTTGAATTCGGAGAATCCCCCGGTCTGCGTCAAAGCCTGAGCTCACGGGAAACACAACCTTTCTTCAATCCCCATCTCCTGGTTAAAACACCGGAAAGACTTGAGTTCCAAAAACAATTCTTCCGCCGTCTGCTGGAAAACTGCCGTCTCTGGCTGTTCAACAGTGGAGTAGGTAAGGTGGACGACATGCTCCAAAAAATTCAAGAATCTCTCTGAGATCTACATGGTCAATGATGAATAGCTTTCGTCAGCAAGAGGAATCTGATGAGCAATAAAAATATTTATAACGAGGAAGCTTATAAAAAATTCGCTCAGGAACTCCAGCATGTTCTTCAGAGCCCTAATATTAAAAGAGTTGATCTGAAATGGCTCGAACCGCGGGCCAAAGCCACCGGTATGCGAACCAAGTACGGCTCCTATGGCTGGCGCTCGGCTATTTCCAGTCGGATTGCGCCTAAAACAGTTTATCTGGGGAGCGAAGCTGTTCGCCTGCCTCATCCGACACCTCTTCAAGAATCCATAATTGCTAATGCTCCCGCAGAACTGGATAAAGTTATCCATCTTCTGCGAACTCTTCCCTTTTTCCTTATTCGGCGGAGAATGGGCGAGAACAGCGAATATAATCCTTTCTGTAATCTGGTTGTCTCGGCGGCTGATTTAAAAAATTTCCGACTCGGCTTCATGTGGGGCCAGACNTTATTTAAGCCGAAAAAGAAGCCGGGTCCGGAATTTATTATGATTCANATCCCCGAAGAACATCAACTNNGGCAACAGGTACTGGTCTTACCTGAATACAACATTAATATCGCTCTGGGCACAGACTATATGGGTGAAGANAAAAAGGGGTTTCTCCGTCAGGCGATGTGGACAGCTGACAATCTGGGCATGCTGGGACTCCATGCGGGCACAAAGATTGTCACGGTTAGAGATAAGGATGATCGACTTCGGACNTACGGGGTTTTTCTTTTCGGCCTGACCGCCACCGGGAAATCAACCTGGTCCTGTCATCAGCTCGGCCTTGATTTCCGGCGCGGGGAAAAAACTCTGGTCACTCAAGATGATATTGTCTTTTTGAAAAAAGACGGCTCAGCCCTCGGTTCGGAAAACAATTTCTTTGTCAAAACCGATGTGGAAAAGAAATATCAAGAAGCTATGTATAATGCCTTGATTGACAAAACAGCTCTTTTTGAAAACGTCATGATAAAAGCTAATGGAGAAGTTGATTTTCTGGATGAAAGTCTCACCGCCAACGGCCGGGCAGTCATTCAGCGCAAAAAACTTCGCATTGATATCGACGGCAAAATGATCGATATTTGGTCAAAATCAATTAATTTGCCTCCGCTTACGGAGTTGGACGGACTCATTTTCGCCTTCATCACCCGGCGCAATACCATCATGAGTTTTGCCCAGGAATTGACCCCCGCCCAGGCAGTTCTGGCTTATCTCTGGGGAGAAAGCACTCATAGTTACGCCAGCCAGCCTCATCGAGCCGGTGAATCGGTCCGAATTGTCGGCACTGACCCCTTTATCATTGGTTCACGGGCCAAAAAGGTTAATCGATTTTATGAAATAATTATGACCCTGGTCGATAACTTCCCGGGAAAAGTAAAATTCTTTCAGTACAACACCGGAGGCATTGGGGAAATAATTGAAGAATATGTCGAAAATGGCCAGAAAAAGAAACGCCTTGTCCGAAAAGTTAAACGCGTGCCCATTGATCTCATGGCCCGGATTCAGCGTGGTGATTTAAGAGGAACCAACGTTTATGAAAAAGGAATTCTCGGCACCCGAGAAATTAAACAGGTCGAAGGGGAAAGCCTTGAAGAATGGGATATCCATAAATATTACAGTCAGGAACAGATTGACGCCTATATTAAAGATCTGGTAGAGGGTCGGCGGGCGTTTACCGAAGAAGTAGCTGAAGAGGGCCTGCGGCCAGAAATACTATCGGCAGCAGAAAGGTCATTCCAAATCGACAAATCCAGCCGCCGGTCGCGAGTATTTGTTCCTGGATCTACTGAATCTAAGCCGGGAGAAGAGGAAAAAGAACCTTCCTTTACTTCTGCTGAATACCTCTGGGAAACAAAAGCCCGGCCACCGCGGGAACGCTTTTGGCGAGGCAGGTAAACTAAAGCAAGCTTTATCTTCCGGCTAATCTGCTTTCCAGTTCTTCCGCCAGTTTATGAAGAAGGAAAAGGTGGACTTCCTGAATCCGTGGTGTTGAGCTGGAGGGCACAGCTAATAGGTAATCCACCATATTTTNTAGTTCCTTCCCTTTTTCGCCGGTCAAGCAGACAGTCAACAAGCAAGCCTGGCGGGCCGTCTTAAAAGCGGCCCTGATATTAGGCGATCGCCCACTGGTTGTCAGTCCAAGGGCAATATCCCCCTCCTCTCCCAGGGCCTCTATTTGTCGGGCAAAAACCCTTTCAAAATCTGAATCATTGGCCACAGAAGTCAGGATGGAGGTATCAGTGGTCAGAGCAATAGCCTTAATCGGTGCTCTTTCCTGAAGATAACGGTTGACCAATTCAGCGGCAAAATGCTGGGCTTGGGAAGCGCTCCCTCCGTTGCCAAAAACCAAAATTTTCCGTCCCTGTTTCAGCCTGAGTAATATTTCATTAACCAGCTGAAGAAAATACGCCTCTTCGTTGATGATAAAGGCTTGAAGAACCTGATTAAGTTCTTCTGCGTCTCTTAAATATCCCATTGACTCACCAGCTTTATTATTATCATTTGTTCTCCAGACCGGTCAATATCTTCTTTCTCACCAGCTCGATCAACTCCGGCATTGTTTCTGGATTATATCCCTCAGTAGAAACCGGGGGATGAAAAATGACTTTAATTTCTCCTCGTCGGCAGAAAAAGCTTCCCCGCGGCATTAATTCGAACGTCCCCTTAATGGTAATGGGAACAATCGGGGCGCCGCTGGCCAGCGCCAGAAAAAATCCTCCACGGCGGAAAGGTTGCATTTCTCCAGTTCGACTCCGGGTGCCCTCAGGAAAGATTAAAAAAGAATAACCCTTCTCTTTCATCATCTGAGCGGCTCTTTGAATAGCCTTTTTACCCCCTTTAACTCCCCGGCGGTCCACCGGCACGAAGTCGACCATTTTCATCCCCACGCCGACAAAAGGAACACGAAAAATCTCCTTTTTAAGGATAACCCGGACGGGTTGAGGAATAACCAGAAAAAGAAGAGGCCCGTCGAGAAAACTGAGATGATTGGCCATAAAAACATAACTCTGACCGGGATCAATATTTTCCAACCCGGAAATTTTGATCCGGAGACCAAGAATAGCCGGGCTAATCCGCATGGCGAATTTCCCCAGAGTCAGGAGAGGGCCAGGACGACGGGTGAGAAAAGAAAAAAGCAGCAAAGGCAAACCGGCTACNAAAATCAGTAAAACATAAATCACTAACAGGACAATCGTTCTCATTCGCCTGGTGGGAGTATTTTAACTAAAAGAGCAGGAAAAGGCGAGACGAAAATCACGTCTGAATTAATTGAGTCAATGTTATTCTAACCAGTTTACAATGTAAGAAATTCGAATCTTTGACATAATCTTTGATGTAATAATTAACTCCTCCAAATAATCTTATTAAAATATAAATTTTTTAACTTTTACTCTTCCTCCCGGTACAGAGTAAACTTAATTTCATCTCTATAGTAATTTTTCAAAATTCTAAATAATTTTCTGGTAGTAAACAAATTCTGGGAAACTAAGTTCTCTTCACACTGAGGATCATTGACAATATTATAAAGACTTAATTTAAACATATCATTTTTACTGCCATCATTCCTGACTAAAGGTTCAAGAATCAGTTTCCATTGTTCTGTTTGAATACCTCTTTGTTTTCTATCTATCAATACTGGGTGATATTCTTCTTTGACAGTAATAATTCCTTGTTTATCAAATTCGTAAAAGACTACACCTTCCTCTAATAATTCTTTAAATGCAAGACCTATTCCTCCTGGGGCATCAAATGAAAACCCCGTCTCTATTATAATATACTTGTCTACCCATTTATCCTCTTCATCTTTAATTAATGGAAGCAAACTATCTCCTTCAAAGGGAATCGATTTCCGATCCAGCTTAAGCAAATCTAAAATTGTAGGTGCTATATCAATTGAACGAACAAGATTATTAATATCTTTGTGTCTGATAGAATTAGCAGGTTTAATTGCCAGAAGCATATGATGCTGACTCGACTCACGAAGTTGGAAACCATGGCCTCTAAACGACTCTCCATGATCGGAAAGAAGAACTATAATTGATTTGTCATATAGTCCAGCCTTTTTTAAATAATTTAATAACCTCCCCACCTGTTTATCAGCCATCCGAATCGCCCCATCATACATACTGAACAAATTTAATTCATCTAAGAAAAGATAATGAAATGGAGCAGGAGTAAAATATGGCCAATGAGGGGCACAAAAGTGAATGGCTAAAAAAAACCTTTTCTTTTCTTTCAAAACATCAATAAAAGATATCAAATCGTTTGTAAAAAACTCTGGATTATATATATGATAAGCAGCTCTGTTATCCTCAAGCCAAGGAAAAATCTCATACCCCAGAGGAGAATTAAAAAAAACATTTGTTATAGTGAAATCATGAATTGTGGCAAAAATAAAATCTTTTACTCCCATAATAGGGTGTTTCAAGTAATTAAACCCGTCCTCATATAAAATATTGCTAAACCTAGTTTCATCTGTGAAATGGGCTGTAAAATAATGATAATAATTTCTTAAAATATTCGATATTGTCCATTTCTCGGATTTCAAAAATTTCCTTTTAATTAAATTGTATCGAGCGCCATTCTTCAACGGATATTGACCGGTTAAAATTGAATACCATGAAGGAAAGGTCCGGGCTAACGGAGTATAACAACTGGAGAAAACCACACTTTCTTTTAAAAATGAATCTATATTTGGAGTTGTATTATATTTGTATCCAAAATAACCCACATGAGAAGGAGACACAGAATCCACACCAATCAGAATAACATTAATGCCTTGATTATTAAACTTGTTACTCTTTAAAAAATTCATAATTCTATGAAACTGATAACCAGGATCATAAAAAGAAAAGAATATTATAAAAATAAAAACCCAACTAACAATTGTCTTTGGAGACTTTCTTTCTCTAAAAGAAACAATAAAATACCCACTGAAAAGTATAAATAAAAGAATTTTGCTAATAACTATAAAAAATTTGAAGTTTTCAACCCCAAAAATAGATCTTATGAATAATCCATGATTTGAAGCTGGATACAAAAAAGCATTTAGTACATATAAATTCAATATAAAATAAACATTTACACCTGTTATAAAAAATATATTATCTAACTTTTTAAAGTAATAACATAGCCCATAGCAAAATCTGTATGTAATCCAGGCAAAAAATAAATATATTATTATAATCGAAAAAATGTAATAAATAAGATCATATTTGATAATACTCAAGCATTCATAGATTTTAGAAAAAAAAGTCGAGCCAACTTTTCCTTCAGAGTAATTTTGAATAAAAGAAAAAGTATTATTGGCAAATTCAATTAAAAGCAATAAGATAAAGAATAGTCCAAAGAGCCAAAATTTTATTCTTGGATTTGATTCCCTAAAATTATTAGACAATTTCGAAGAATTTTATTTATATTAAATTTTTATTTAAATCAAGTATCAATTATTGGATTATTTCGGTCTTTACTTATGAAGCTCTATAGACAACACATCTATGCCTA
>MTOP01000083.1 GCA_002010725.1 Candidatus Aminicenantes bacterium JdFR-80 | reverse complement strand
GACCAATAATTTTCTGGAAAACTATTGGAGAGACGGCAGGCTCAAAGGGAATAGCCAGAGCATCAATTTCTCCTTTAAAGTTAGTCCTGAATTTAACAATATAGCGTCTCCAGGCCGGTTCTAAGGGCTGAAAAAGATCAAAATCAACCGGGATTAACTTAATTCGGCTGTGGCGAAACATTAACCACAAAGTTGTGGTTGGCTCTTCATATTGAATTTTGATCTGTCCATAAGCGGGATTAATAAACTCTCCCTGATAATTCTCCAGGGGACGAATCGGCTCGAATCTAGCTGGCGATGAAGTTTCAACTTTCTCCTGAGGAGTTGGCTGAGCTGGAGAAGCCAATTTAGCCTCCCAATCTACCGGCGGCAAACCCAGTCCTAAATCACTGATATAATTACCTACCAGGGAAGCTCCTGGAGAATTCATGTTGGTGAGAATAGCTCCTCCGAAGTGCTCATCAGGAAAAAAGAAGACAAAAGAAGTAAACCCCATGGTTCTTCCGCCATGTTGAACCCTATAATGGCCACGGTAAGACTCAATCGCCCAACCTAAACCATAACTGGNGTGCTGGATTTCAGGCAGGTCCGCCTCCTTCGGAGGACGGACGATCTGAGGAGAATGAATTTCCTGAAGCATTTCCGCGGAGACAAGACGACGGCCCTTAAATTCTCCTTGAAGATGATATATAACCCATTTTCCCATATCCTCAACACACGAATTAATGGAACCGGAAGCCCGGGGTCCATATAGAATAACCTGACCAGGGGAAGGCCAGGGAACAACTTCCAGTTTCTTTCCCTTTTTCCGATAGGCGAAAGCATATTCGGCTGACTGAAGGTAGTCCGCCACACTGCATCCGGTATTGCTCATTCCTAAAGGGGCAAAAATCCGCTGGCGGAGGAAATCTTGCCAGGCCTGGCCAGCCACTCGAGCCACCAAAACTCCAGCTGTGATATACATCAAATTGTTATATTGATAAACACTGCGAAACCCCCGGCTGGGCTCCAGATAACGAAGCACTTTCACTACTTCCTCTGGAGTCAATGAGGCGCCACTCCAGACCAAATCGTGACGGGGCAATCCGGTGCGGTGGGTGACCAGATCACGGGCACTACAGCGAAGACTCGCCAGTTCATCCTTCAGAGCAAATTCGGGGAGATGATTTCTGATAGGCTCGTCCCAGGTCATTTTTCCTTCCTCAACCAAAACAGCCAAAGCCAGTGTGGTAAAGGCCTTGCTGGTCGAGCCGAGGATAAACCTTGTTTGAGAAGTCACCGGGAGCTGCTTTTCCACATCCCGCCAGCCAAACCCCTCACACATCATCATCTGATCATCAGCTACAACAACCACGGCCATCCCCGGAATTTCCCACTTTTTCATAACTCGCTGAATATATTTTTTTATCTGGGGCAACCGAGTTTTCCAGGCACTTAAGCTTTGCCGGGAGAAAGAAAAATCTCTTCCTTTAATTTCTGAAGATAGACGGGAGTAAGAGGGAAAATCAGCACCTGAATTCCCGGCTAAAGGAAAAAATAAAAGAAATAAAATTAAACCCAGAAAAAATAAAATCTTCGGCCGTATTTTAAGAACACTTGGGAGAAGACCTTTATTTTCCATCATTTTTTCCTGCCAGGATTTTTTCTTACCCATGCCTTTTCCTGTTAAATACTTTTAACATTATTTGTTGATTTAAGCAATTATTCCTGAGCTGAAGAATAGAAGGGTATTGACCCGTGGGGATTTGGGAATTAAATTGGAAAAGAGGGCACTAATAAAAAATCTTAATTAAAGCGATGCGCATCTGTTTTCATCAACCGGCTTTTATTCCTTGGGGCGGCTTCTTTGCCCGTCTTCTTTACAGTGATCTCATGGTTCTTCTTGATGATACCTTGCTCGCTCGCGGATTTACTTTCGTTAATCGTAACCGCCTTAAAGGTCCTAACGGGGAAATCTGGATAACCGTACCTTTAAAAAGAAAAGGAAGAGGACGTCAAAAGATCAAAGACCTGGAAATCTATGAAAAAGCAAGGTGGGGTCGAAAATTTCTACTTACTATTCGCCACTTTTATCGAAAATCAATTTACTTTGAACCGTTTTTTTCTCAAATGGCCGAGATTATTAACCGTGATGATGACAGCTTTCTCGCTTTAGCCACTCCTTTAATCGACCACCTTAAAGCCGCTCTGAGCATCGATACTCCTTTAATTTTTCAATCAGAACTGGGGATTACCGGAAAAGGAACAGATTTATTAATATCTCTAGCTCAAAAACTTCAAGCTGAAGAAGTTCTTCTATCTGCTTTTGCCCGCAAAAGAATCGATCTTGAACGAATTAAGTCAACCGGAATTAAGGTCTATCTGCATCGTTTCCTCCCTTCTCCTTATCCTCAATTCTGGGGAGACTTTTNCAGCAACCTCTCAACTCTGGATCTTTACTTCTGCCAGGGACCGGAGGGCAAGGCGATCCTGGAAAAATCTTCCCGTCTTTTGTCCTCAACTGATGATTAACAGGTTTCTTGAACTACTCTTGCGTAACTACGACCACCTTCCCTAAATTATATTCAATTTCCTCAACATAAAATTGAGCGTAGGTAAATTCACCTTCTGGAGTATGCCAGATCGCTTCGGCATAAGCCGGAACTTTTCGTCCGTTTACTTCTTGATATTCCTTAATCGGGGTACTCCACTTGAAGTTAATAAAATCCTTTCCGTTTTCTGTCAAATACCTATCTTCTGAAATAAAATTGACTAACTGGCCATTCTCTTTAAATTCCAGAATAGCTGTTACCGTTATATCCTGATTAACAAATTTGGCTTTTACTTTAAAGGGACCAATTTGTTCCCAGCGAATGGGGTAATTAATTAAAGCGGCCGGGGCAAAAAGGCATAGGTCATTAAAAAAGGTCACCGTTTCACTTTGATCCATTTTCTCGCCCCGGGCATCAATTATTTTCCAACACGAAGCCACTCGAATTTCCATGGTAGCCTGCGCGTTAACATAACGATGAAAACCGTCGAAAGGCAATCCCAGGAGCGAAGACTTAAGAAAAAATAAGCGGGAATTATCATCAAAGAAGTTGTACTGTTCAGCCTTTATTTTCATCCAGCGACCCTCCCTCTTCTGTTTCATTTCTCCCTGGAGAACAAGTCGGAAATTAATCACCCGAGGCTTTCCGACAGCTCCGACGAAATGAAGATATTTCTGGACACAAAGAGGAAGATGATTGATATCTGCCTCATTTAAAAGAGACAAAGTCCTCTTCTTTTCCAATCTGCTCTCCACCTCTCGCTGATAAACCCGGGGTAAGCTTGACGGCCAGGTATTAATAAAAGAAATCAAAACAGGGATTAAGATAATTAAATTAATGACCGAACCAAATTTGGCCTGGGACCAGTTCTGGAATATTAATATTTGGGAGAGAAAAAGGGCTGCTCCACCAAAAATCCACCAGATATCCTGTCGCATCAACACCAGGCCCGCAGTAACCAGTAACAATCCAGATGCCAGTAACCACCAAAATCCTGCGACAGGTGAAATGGATTGACCGAGCTGAGCAATCTCAACCAGACGAAAGGCCTGCAAAAATCCGAAAAGATGAATCAAAGAATGGACTATTAATAAAATAAAAAAAGCTGTCTTCAACATTCTCACCTCGTCTTGACTGCTTCCATCAGAATAAAAGAATAACTGATTAAAAACAAGAGGTCCGTTGGAGACTGTCTCTTATCGGCCTGGCTTATCCCGGGAATATTTTCTTCCTGTTTGGATAAAATTTAACCTGGACAAAAAAATCTATATCTATTCATTGACATAAATTGACTAATTAGTTAAAATTTGACTGGAGAGTCAATATGGGTATTAAAGAGAGAAAAGATAGAGAGAGGACCGCCCGAAAACAAGCCATTCTCCAGGCAGCTATCAAAGTTTTCTCCCAGAAAGGATACGAAAGAACCAACATGGAGGAAATAGCTGAAGAAGCAGAACTTTCTAAAGGAATAATTTATTATTATTTTGACTCCAAAGAAGAGCTTTTTAAAGAACTGCTACTAGGAGAAACCGCCAATTACTATCAACAGGCCTATGAAACAGTAAGTCATCTAACTGATTATCGGGAAATTCTCGCCGCTCTTCTTGATTTTCACTTCACTTACTTTTCCCGACGACGGGAACTCCTGAGCTTGATCTTTCCCTATGGGAAAAGTTCGCCGGCTTTCCTAGATGAAGAATTTAAATCCCGGGTGGAAGAAGTTCGACAACCTCTGTCGAAGAAAATTAATCAAGTTCTAGGAGAAAAGGCTCAACCACTTCTAGACCTTTTCTGGAGTTTCATTATTGGGTTTTCCGTAAAGATGGCTCAAGGAAAAGAACTTAATAGACTCCAGGAAGAAATCCGAGTCTTCAAAGAGATGACGAAAGGAGTCCTTAAATGAAAAAATTTACGGACTTGGTGNTCGCTCATCCCTGGACAACTTTAATGCTCCTCCTTCTTTTAACTATCTTTTTCGGCTATCAACTTAGAAATATCAAAATGAATCCAGACATAACTGAGTCCTTGCCTAAAACAATTCCCGCCAAAAGACTTTATGACAAAATGAAGGAAATTTTCCCTTCCAAAGACATGGTGCTGGTCATTTACCAGGGAGAAATATTTTCTCCTGAAGGCGCTTCTGAAATAGTTGATTTAACCTCTTTATTGGAGAACATTCCTGAAGTTTATTCAGTTATCAGTCCGACCAATGTCAAAATCATTTACGGTCAGGAAGAGGGAATTCAAATTGAAGAAGCCCTGTCTTCCCTCCCCCAGAACCCAATTGAGGTCCAGGAATGGCGGCAGCGATTGTCTCTTAATCCCTCTTTCCTGAAAAGTCTTATTGCTAACGATCAGAAAGCTGCCTCTATCATGGTCTTTCTCCGGAAAGATACAGATAACGACGAATTCACCAAGAAACTGTTGACTGCTCTGGAGAATTTTAATCATACCCACCAGGGAAAAGTTTTCGCCGCAGGTGAACCAGTGCTTAATTATTATTCGAGTATCGGAATTGCCCGAGATATGGGTATTTTTTTCACCGCGGGTATCCTGCTGATCTTTCTCCTTCTGCTTCTTATTTTCACCAGTGCAAGAGGAGTGTTTATTCCCCTGACAGTGGTCCTGGCCAGTGTCATCTGGACTCTGGGATTAATGGCCTCTCTGGGAAAGCCGATTACCCATGCTACCGAATTATTGCCTATTCTGATTATGGCTATTGGCATTGCTGATAGTATTCATCTCCTCACCCATTATTATCAAAAAGCGGTTTCCTTTGAATCTTCCCGTGAACTTGTCCGTGAGGTGATGGCTGAGCTAACCGCACCTGTGGTGATGACCTCTCTAACCACCATGGCTGGCTTCATTGCTCTTAACACCAGCAACATGGATTCTTTAGAAGAGCTGGGCCTTTTTTCAGCTTTTGGGGTTTTCAGTGCATTGATCTGGTCATTAACCTTTGTTCCGGCTACATTAGCTTTGCTTCGGGTTAAAACAGGGCGCCGCTGGCGGGAAAAGAAAGGAAGACTCTATAACTTCATGATTCACTACTCTCAATTTCTGGTAAACAGAAAAAAGATAGTCGCCGTGACCGTGGGTTTTATCATAATAGTGTCGGGAGTTATGATTACCCGACTTAAAGTTGAATCAAGTCCAATCACTCAATTTCCCAAAGATAATCCCGTTCGGAAAAGCGCTGAATTTGTTAATCAACATTTTGCCGGAACAACGACCTTTTATGTTCTCTTCGAAGGAAATGAAGATGATTATATAAAAGAACCCCAGGTCCTCCAGACAATGGCTGACCTGGAAGAATATATTCAACAATTACCCGACGTGGGGGCTACTCAATCTCTGGCCGAGTTTATCAAGCTCTTGAACAAAGCCGTCCACGATAACGACCCGAGCTACTACCGTATCCCAAAAGAAATAGAAGAAGAAAAATTCCAGACCGAGGAAGGAGGACAAGTAACGGATAAAACTTTTCAGATCGAAGGGAAAACAATCATTGCCCAGTTACTTCAACTCTATGAAATGTCAGCTTCTCCCGAAGATTTTGCTAATTTGACTGATTTCAATTATCGCCATGCCCGAGTGGCTATCTTCGTTAAAACCGATCGTGATTCCCGGCTGAGAAAAATTGACCAGGCCTTACAAACTTTTCTGGATAAACATACGGATGGAGTAAAAGCCGAAATAACCGGCATGGCCAAACTCCTCCTGATTGTCCGGCAGATGGTCATCAGAGGTCAATTTTTAAGCATCATTGCTTCTCTCATCCTGGTCTGGTTGCTGACTTCCCTGATGTTCCGGTCCCCGATCATCGGAATTTTTACTACCATGCCTTTATTCTTCGGAATTTTCCTTAATTTTGCCACCATGGGAGCGCTAGGCATCTCGCTGGAAATCATGACCATGGTGATTTCCAGTCTGGCTATTGGAATCGGAGTCGACTATGCCATTCATTTCGTTCATCGTTATATTTGGGAATTAAAAAGACACGATTACCAGAATAGTCTGGCTCCTTCCCTGTTAACTTCCGGGGTGGCTATAACTTTCAATTCAATTGTGGTCGCCACCGGCTTCTTTCTCCTTGTNCTTTCAATGTTTAAAGGAATTAGAGCCATGGGTTTTCTCCTGGCTCTGACCATGTTAACCACTGCTTTTGCTGCTCTAACTATCCTGCCGGTGTATTTCATCACTTTTAAGCCTAAATCTTTGGCCAAAGCGGCTCAAAGGAGGAGCTAATGAAAAAGATCTTAATTATCTTTCTTATCTTCACCCTCTTCACCCCTCTTCTGTCTCAGGAGCCCACTGGGCGTGAAATTATGTCCAAAGTGGTCCTTAAANCCGGCTGGCAAGATATGGAAGCCGAGATTACCATGACTATTACTCTCCGAAGCCGGACACGGACCCGAAAGATCAAAATGTACTCCCGCAAAAGAACAGAAGCTGAATCTGACATAGTCATGAAGTTTCTCTATCCTCCGGATGTGGCTGGNACAGGATTTTTGCTGATTGAACATGAAAAAAGAGAAGACGAACGTTATCTCTACCTTCCTGCCCTGCGCCGCATTCGTCGGATTGCAGCCAGTGGTAAAGGAGGGGCTTTTATGGGCTCTGATTTCAGCTACTATGATATCGGCAAGCCTAAACTCAACGATTGGCAATACAAGAATCTGGGAATAAAGGAGATTGACGGCCAGCAATGCTATCAGGTGGAAGCAACTCCCATCTCTCCTCAGATTGAAAAAGATACAGGTTACAGCCGAATTATCCACTGGGTTGATCCTGAAAAATGGAATGTTATCCGAGCAGAATATTATGATCGAAGAGGCAAACTCTGGAAAATACTTNAAGCCAAGGAAATTCAGGAGATAAGCGGTGTCTGGTTTCAGACTCACCTTTTGATGAAAAATGTCCAATCTGAAGGACAAAGTGAAATGAAATTTGAAAAAATCGCCATAAATAAAGGTCTACCGGCTCACCTTTTTACCCAGCGTTTTCTTTCCCGTTAAGTGAAAACAACTTAACTGGATAACCCATGACAAAAAGGGAATTTTGAAATGAGGGATAAAAAAAAGCAGCTGTTATGGCTGGGAATTGGCTGGGTTTTAATCTGGCTTAGCCAACCTTTACCCGCTGATGATGTTCAGGGTTATTTAAAATTTTTCGCCCACCCGGGACTAACTTCTCCTTACAAACTTAACCGTTTCGGCACCCGACTCCAGTTGAGCTTAAAAAAAACTCACCAACTGGTGGATCTTTTTGCTTCTTTCAATTTTGACCTCGATGAAAGATACAGTAATTATCAAGACCAGGCTACTTCCAACCGCGCTACCTCTTTCCAAATTTATCCCGTAGAAATTTATCTCTCTTTTCACTTAGCTTCAGTCGATCTCCGCCTGGGTAAACAATTTATTTTCTGGGGAAGAACAGATTGGATTAATCCCACGGACAACATTACTCCCTGGGATTACACCAATATCACGGCCGAAATTGAAGATTACCGGCTGGCTGTTAATGCCATCAAATTAAACTGGTATTTTGGTCAATCAAACCTGGAAATGGTCTTTGTTCCTTACTTTCAACCCAACCGGACGGGTCTGGATATCCCGGAAGCCCAGACAGAACTTCCCGAACAAAAACCAGCCAACTGGCAGGAAGGTCTCCGTTTTTCGTCGGCCATCAGTGGGATGAACTTCTCCTTTTCTTACTGGCGAGGATTTGATTTATTTCCATCAGTTATTCCAGAGAGAGAGGGGCTTATAATAAAATATCAGCCACAGCAGGTTCTAGGAGTTGATTTCGATTATGCCTGGGGTCGATTTGTTTTTAAAGGAGAAGGGGCTTATTATTTGACTAAAGATCGCCAGGGAATCGATCCTTTCAGCCGCAATCCTTTTGTTTATTTCGTCCTGGGAAGCGATTGTACTCTCAGTAATCCCCTGAGCCTTAACCTCCAGTATGTGGAAAAGAGAGTTCTGAAATGGCATGATGGCTTAATGAGCCCCCAGGAGAGGAAAATCACCCGTTCAGCCTCAGCTCGTCTCGCCTATAAAAAAGAAGGTTACTACTCCCTCCAATTAATCAGTGTTTACAACTTTGCTGATGGGGACTATTTTCTCCTGCCCATTTTTAACTATGAAGTAGCCGATGGTCTGAATCTTTATGCGGGAGCTACTTTTTTCGCCGGTCCAGCTAATAGTCCTTTTGGTCGAAATAAAGATCTCTCCCGGGCTTTCATTGAAATCAAGTATTCTTTTTAATCTTTCATTTCTGAATTCAAAAATATTTACTTTCCTTAAACGCTATGTTAATTTGGTAAAAACTTTTTATTAAATGATAAGGAAAAGGAAATAATGGAAGCCAAACATATCAAAATCTATCTCAAAGCAGAAAAATGTTATGAATTTTTGAATGAAGTTCAACAAATTTTTAACGAAATCCTTACTTCAAGCGATTCTTTTTCTCAGGCTAAATACTATCGAGCGCGCAGCCTCCTTAAAGAGGGAGAAAAATACTTTCAGGAACTACTCAAGATTGCCAAAAAATTAATGGGACCTGCCCCGGCTTATGTGGTACCGGATTATGAGAAATGGCGTCAGGAGTTTCTGCTTAAAGAAAAGTTGCTCATCACCAGCTCTGAATCAGAAGAAGTCTTGAATGAATTACTGGAAGATGATCATCTGAAAAAATGGCTCTCTCCAGAGAAGATAAAAGAGCTATTTAACAAACATTATCTATCGCAACAGCAGGGCAAAAGAAAATTAGCCAATCTCAAGATGAGAATCTTGATTGATTTTCTGGAAGACCTCCTGGAGAATTGTCAGGAATTGAAAAACAAGGCAATGGCCCGGCAGACCAATCTTTTGNGTTCCTAATCACTCTTCGGTTTGTTTATCTCTTCTGCTAGTTTTTTCNTTAACTTGAGCTTCATTTTTGGCTGGTTACCTTCTTTCGATNTCCTCTTACTCTTCTTTTTCTGCTTTTGTTTCTCTAGATTCTTCCTTCCCGTGATCGTCCTCTATCCCCTTTTCACCCCCAAAAATTAATGGCCACCAATGACACAAACAGGCTTTCTACCTAAAATCAATAATTGTTTTTTTCATAAAAATAAATTAAATCATTATTGATTTATTTATGGCACAGTTAATAACCAGGCTTGATCAAGTAAATCCAATTAAATTAGACAATTAAAATTTTAAGGGAGAAAAATAAATGGAAGCCTGCTATCGAGGACCCCGACTTTATGATACCGAGCGAGTCAAAAAAATGATTAAACACAACGTGGCCTGGTATAAAAAATATCGGGATATTCT
>MTOP01000075.1 GCA_002010725.1 Candidatus Aminicenantes bacterium JdFR-80 | reverse complement strand
CATCCAAAATGAGATCTTTCCTAGCTTATCTGTGTTTTCTGGTTGTTTGTTTTTGTTTTCTTTGTTGGGGGGATGTTCGTGGTGTTGCTGGGTGGTTTTGTNTTGGTGGTTGTAGTAGTTCAAATGGTGTATTCTGCCAGGGGTTGTGGTATCNGCGCTGGTTTGTGGTTGGTGATTGGTAGTNGGTTATGTATACTCCGTTTCCGTTGCCTCTATATTCGGGTGTTTTGCTTCCGCGGGCGANCAGGCTTANTTCTCCTTGGGTGATGGTTTTGCCGGTGAACATGCCGGTTATTGTGCCNTTTAGGTTGCCTGTTTTCTTGACTTCCGCCGGCTCCTCAGGCTGCACCGGACTCCGACAACCAATTACAGTTAATAGTAATAGCCCGGCTAGAAATACACTTGGCCCTAAATTGCCCATAAACTTATCCCTCTCGCTCATCTCTGGCCCTCAAAAGAAATAATTATGGCTTAACAACCAATGCTCCCCCCAAAAAACACTTCCTCTAAATCCCAACCCCTCTGCACTTGCCTTCAACCCCCCTTTAGCTCAGTTTTTTCCCTAGATAACATCTAAGCCTTGAATTCTCCTGAATGTCCCATCCAACCTCAAAAAAAGCAGTATACCTACCCCCCTCCCCCCAGGTCAAGAAAAATTTACCAACTAAGCCTTTTCCCTGATTTACAAAAAAATAGTAGTGTGGGGCGAGGGGTNTGTTTATATTCATGTTAGGCATAACATGAGGAATGAATCTCTTTTTNGGCGAAAATACCCGCGGACTCTCAATNAATTAAATATTAGCGTGTTTTGAGAATTTTTAAGATTGGGGTGTTTTGACAAGAGGAAAATAGTTGATGAATATTTTAAAAGAAAAAAATCAGCGGCTGTAGCGGCCCATGAGAACAGCCTGGTCTAAAATGTGACCTTCCATGGCGGCCATCAGCTGAGACTTGGTTATGCCGGCCGGCAGATCGAGACGACAATCCAGGGCATACAGCTTGAAAAAGTACCGATGAGTTCCTCCTGGAGGACAGGGACCACCGTAGCCGATTTTGCGAAAATCGTTGATTCCCTGAAGTCCGCCNTGCCTTAATTCCCTCTCAGGAGGCACATTCTCGGGCAAACCATCAGTTTCCGGGGGAATATTAAAAACCACCCAGTGAACCCAGGTGCCCATGGGAGCATCCGGGTCATCGCAGATCAGGGCCAGAGTGGCTGTTCNGGCTGGGATGCCGCTCCATTCCAGAGGCGGAGAAACATTATCTCCGTCACAGGTATATTTTTCGGGAATCCAGCCCCCCTCACTGAAAGCCGCGCTTTTAAGNACCAAACTCATTGGNTAACCCTCCTCACTTATCTGATTAAAACATTAATACCTTCCTGCTCGGTTTGNTTTCCTGCCCCTCTCGCCGAGTAGCTTTTAANAAGAAGGTATTAAGACTNATTATATTATAACCAAAAAATAATTAATTATTCTACTTTATTTACAGTTTACAAAGGACAAGACTTGAGCTGGGGAAATNAAGTGACCTTAATCTTTTTTTAAGAGATAGTTGAGGCATTTCAGCCAGAATTCATTATATTTTTCCCAGAAGACAAAATTGCAGCCCCAGTGGGGAGCCGGGTCGGAAGTGTAAGCCAGGGTCCGACCCTCGCCGATTTCCCGGACCGCCAGTAAAGGGTCACCGGTTTCCTTGACTTGAAGCAAGATTTTGCCTTCAGGAATGGTTTTAGTTTTGTTATAGCCGAGAATAGGCGGCATGGATTGAAAATCAATTTCTTCGCCGAAAAACTCCCGGCCGGCTGAAGTTGGCTCAGCCCAGAAGCCTTCAGTACTCTCCACCAGGTCTTCATAGTCCAGGCATTTCACCGGGAGGATCTGGGTGAAAGGCGTCCTGCCCCAGCCACCCCGGCCCAGTTCACCGGTGAAGGAGTACCAGCCTCCCAGAAACATCACCCCTTTTCCCGAACGTACGGCTTCAATGGTTAACTTGGTCCGATCAGGGAAAGTCAGCACTTTGGTGCCGAATTTCTCCCGGTCGAAAAAACTGGGGGCCAGTTGAAAGACCTTAGCATCGACATCACTGAAAATGATAACCTCGGATTTTTCCAGTTCTTTCTCATATTCTCCGGGGCCCATCTTATAAAAATCCCAGGCGGAGATGGACAGCACCTCATGTTCACCCGAGGATTCCAGGGCTCCTTTAAGCCAATGACCGTAGTTGTAAATTTCCACCCCTTTGGTCGACCAGTAGAAAGGTGTCTCATGAAAGACGGGACCGGTCATAATGGCCCAGTCGCCAATATAAAAAACTCTAGCCATATCTTCTCTCCTCAAAAGATAATTCTTGTGATTAATAGCATATTCAGACTGATTTTTAAATATTCTTTGTCAAAGTGGTGAGAAAAACAAGAGATATTGGCTTCATTCTTTTAATTAGCCAGAATGGTCGTCCAAAAAGATGGAGATAAGCTTTTAAAAAAATTTCTTCCATCTGTTTGAGAAGAAAAGAAATCCACCTGTCTTCCCGGNNTGAGCTTGGGTTTGACATTTGCTTTTGAATAAGAATAATTAACTCCGGTGGGCAAATTATGGCTAGGTGCAACCACTGAAGACATCACCCCTCCCCTATCTCTTCCTCTCTCGGGTTATATTCGACGACGTGGCCAGACTCAAGGAGTTCACGATCCCTTAGAGATTAATCTGACCTGGCTGGAAGATGGCCAGCAACCGTATCTTCTCGCTTCCCTGGATATNTTACTTTTTGAAAAGGAGTTCTCTCAGCNGGTCAGCAGNACTCTCAGCCAGGAAATGGATCTTCCCGGTGAAAACATTATTATCAGTGCCATCCATACTCATTCCGCGCCAGCGATTCATGATTTCTTGAATGTCGGCTGGCGTGACCCGCAATGGGAGAAGGAGGTGGAAGAAAAAATCTATCTAGCAGCGCTTCAGGCCCGAAAGAAAGCCCGGCGAGCTCAAGCAGCTTGGCGCCAGACGACAATATCCCTGGGGTTTAACCGCCGCCAGGCCAATGGCGCGGTCGACCCGANTTTTCTCCTGGCTTTTTTTGTTGATGCCCGGGATGAGCCGCTGGTTCTCTGGGCTAATTACGGCTGTCATCCCGTCGTCCTGACAGAAACTAACCTGTTTGTTTCAGCCGATTATGTCGGCGCTTTCCGGGAGAAAATAAGGCAATATTTCCGGGCGAAAATTCCTGTGCTTTTTTTCACTGGGGCAGCCGGTGATGTTGACCCCCGGGAGAGGGGGACCTTTGCTCTGGCGGACAAGATGGGCGGTCGACTCCAGGGAGTAGCTGTTTCTCTGCTNAAAGAGATGGACTTTTCTTCAGAGGTTGAAATTGTGACCACCAGAAAAAGGATCAATCTTCCCCTGGCTCCCCCGCCACCACTCCCGGAAATGGTCGAGCTCCATCGCTCCTATCAGCACCAAGCCAGAGAGGCAACCCGANAAGGGGATGTTTTCGGTGAAGCCATCGCCAAAGCTTTTGCTCTGTGGGCGGAAGAGCTAATCACCCGGATAAAGGCCGGAACTCTCCCTCAGGAAAGAGAGATTGGTGTGGCTCTCTGGCGATGGCGGGATAATTTATTGCTGGCTCATTCGCTGGAGCTGTTCGCCGCCACAGCCGTCAAGTTACGCCAGCAGGTTTCTCCGACCCTCTGGTTTCTGGGGTACAGTCATGGTTATGGTGGGTACCTGCCGGATGAAGAGGCTTTCCGCCAGGGTGGCTACGAAGTGGAAGAGGCTTATAAATATCTCACCCTTCTTCCCTATACGTCCACAGCTGAAGAGCTCTTCCGCCGCGAAGTCTTGACGCTTATTAATCACATCACTTAGAAAATGACTCAAAATTTATTAAATTGCGTTTGGATTGGAGTAATAAAGAGATTTTTTTAGCCCAGGNCTCTTTAAACTGAAGGTAAANCATGACCTCTCTTGATTGGTTGATTATCGCCGGCTACAGTGTTTTCCTCCTTGCCCTGGGCTTGTTTTTCACCCGCCGGGCCGGTAAAAGTATGGAGCATTATTTTGTCGCCGGACGAAGCTTACCCTGGTGGGTGCTCGGCTTGTCAGCTTCGGCTACNTATACCGGCGCCGGCGCCGCGCCGGCTTTCACCATGCTGGTCTTCCAGAATGGTCTGGTGGGTAACTGGTGGTGGTGGCTTTCTTTTGCCGTCTGGATGCCGCTGGTGGCGGTCATCTGGTCAAAATTATGGCGCCGCCTCCGGGTGGTGACCACCGCCGAGCTGCTGGAAATCCGTTACGGCGGCCAGGCGGCGGCTTTATTCCGGCCGTTTTACGCCCTGATGATGGGCCTGGGCTGGGCGGTTCTCCTCAACGGCTATGTTATGGGCTGGTTGATCAGAGCCATGGCTCCCATCTTCGGCTGGTCAGACCTTAAGGTACTGCTCCTGGCCAGTGGATTAATTCTGATCTACTGCACTCTCTCCGGGCTGTTCGGGGTGGTTTACAGCGATGTTTTCCAGTTTTTCATTTTCCTGATCGGCAATTCCCTGCTGGTGGTGGTCGTCCTCCACGAGATCGGTGGGCTGGGGGCCCTGTACTCGCACCTGCTCTCCGCCCGGGGGGAAAGCTTTCTTCAACCTTTGCCGCCGGCCGGGGAGCTGACCTGGATGGTGCTGCTCTTTCTTTTTATCCAAGGACTTTTCTTCGCTTCCTCTCCCTCCGGGGGCGAGGGTTATACCGCCCAGCGCTTTATGGCCGCCCGGAATGAGTTTCATGCTCAGGCCGGTCAGATGTTTAATGCGTTTATTACTCTGGTTGTCCGGGTGATACCTTTCATTATTCTGGGGATGGCCGGGGCAGCTCTCCTGCCCTCTTCCACCGACCCGGAAAGAATCTGGGGGATTCTAGTCGCCCGTTTTTCTTTTTCCGGCCTGACCGGGCTACTCATTGCAGCTGAGTTAGCGGCTTTCATGTCAACCATTGATACTCATATCAACTGGGGAAGTTCCTTCCTGATCAATGACCTTTATCGGAGGTTTTTTTCTCCGAAAAAAGAAGATCAGGGCAGACAGATCGTCCTTATCAGTCGATTGACCACGGCCGGCCTGCTTATCCTCAGTGTTTTAGTCGGCTATTTTCTGGTTGACCGGATGATGGCCTGGTTCCTCTTTATTAATTCCGTGGCCGTGGCTTTTATGCTGCCTTTAAGCTGGCTGAGGTTTTTCTGGTGGCGGCATAATATTTACGGAGAAGCCACGGCTTTTTTAGTCGGCTTACCTCTGGCCTATATNGTCTGGTTTCCGCTGGGCTTTTCTGACCCCACCCGCCACCCTTTCTGGCAGGGCTTTCTTCTTCTTTTTGGACTGGGCTGGTTAACTATTCTGGGTGTTGATCTTCTAACCCGGCCGGAAGCCAGGGAAACATTGCTGAATTTCTATCGACGCTGTCAGCCGCCTGGATTATGGGGCCCCGTCAAGAAATGGCTGGCTGATGAAGATAGCCGTTTAGAAATTAGAGCCACCACCGGTAAGGACGTGGTGGATAGTCTACTGGGAATAGTTTTCTGCCTGGGAGCCATAGTTTCGCTATTAGGCTTTTTCAGCCNCCAGTGGGAACTCCTGGGAGGAAGTTTAGGCGTAACTTTGCTGGCCGGCGTAGTTTTTCTCCGNCGCTGGTCGACCAGAGGCATCTTCAGCGGTTTAAAAAAAGAGAGAATTTCTTCGCCACAATGAGGACCTTCTGGCCAGGGAGATAACACCACTTCCAGGCTGAACCAAGAAGGATAAAATTTTTGAAAATAAAAGGAGGCAAAATGGCCGTCAGAAAATTAAAAATAATCATTGGAGTGGCCTTAATAGGAGGGGTGGCCTTGACTCTGGTTTTACCCGTTCTAAATTCTGCCTTGTCTCCTCCTAAGGATTTTAAATGGCGGGCTATCTGGGTCCATCCCCGCGACCTGGGTCGAACTCCAGCCGAGGTGGAGGCCTTTTTTGACCGGCTGCAAGAATGTCAAATTAACCTTGTTTTTCCTTTGGTGAAGGGATCGAACGGAGCCATTTTTTGGCAGAGTAAGCAATTCACCCGGGCGATTCATCCTGATTACNGCCACTTTGACCTTCTCCGGGCGGTAGTCCGGGCCGCCCGCCAGCGCCGGATTAAAGTTCATCCCTGGTTATGTGATTTTCCCGAAGGTCAGAATTCACCGGCCTTTCAGGAACACCCCGAGTGGGCCATGCGTAACCCGGAAGGAGGCATCACAGCTGATGAAAAACTGGCCGGGGGTCGTCCCTATCGGCCGGTCTGGATGTGTCCAGTTCGCCGGCCTGGTTATGTCGATCAGTGGCTGCAACCCATGATTAAAGAAATCGTGACCGATTATGAAGTTGACGGAATTCACCACGACTATGTGCGCTATCCCGGTGATGTAGCACCTGATTCCTATTGTTTCTGTGATGCCTGTCTGGAGCATTATTTACGTTACAATCACTTTATCTATCCTTCCCGACCGGAGAAACGCCTCCCTCTCCAGCTGATTCTGCCGCGGCCGGAAGCTAACTGGCATTATGACCAGACACTTGTCCCCGAGAACTGGTCGCAGATGTCACGGCAGGAAAAAGCCCGCTATCTCCTGGAAGGAAAAGCGGTCAATCGTAATGATCTGGATTATTACTTCTATGAAACCCGCTGTGATGCCATCGCTCAGTTTGTCCGGGACACCACCCGGTTGGTTAAAGAAATCAAGCCCCGGGCTGAAGTCTCGGCTGCCGTGTTTATCAATCCAATGAGAGCGGGACGCCATATCGGGCAGCGCTGGACCGATTGGCTCGGGGCGGTCGACTTTCTGGCGCCGATGAACTACCGCAGTCATTTTCAAGGCAGCTTTAACGATTATCTAGTTTATCTTAGTGATTACACCCGCTCTCAGCTGNAGTGGGCCCACGGCGAGGCGGTTATTCTGAGCGGCATCACCGGTCATTACATCTACCGCGAAGAAAGAAGTCCGTGGGAAGAGGCGCTGAATTATTTGAAAGGCGAAGATTCGCTGACTGAAAAACAGTTTGTTAAGTTGATGGAAGAAAACCTGGCCTACCTGGGTCGTTTTTCCCCTTCCAGAAAGAAAGAGCTACAGCAGAAACTGAGAGCTTTTTTAAAAAATCCCCGGGGAAAAAAGGAAATAGATGAATTGATTCAGGGCCTCCAGGCGGTTCTCTCCTCCCCTCCCCGAGACTTTTTTCCGCCAGAAAAGTTCCTGAAAACAATTGAAACGGTCCGACAGGCCGGCGCCGATGGTGTGGCTATCTTTTCCGCCGGCATCATCACCCGGAATCATCTCTGGGGAGCTCTGGAGAAAGCTTTTGCTCCCGGGAAAAAATAAACGCTGTTATTGACCGGGCGTGAGGTTATCTGGTAATCATAGGTTTTCAGTTAGGCTAAAAGCATAAGGAGAGAGAGAATGGAATACCGCTTTTTGGGAAAGACCGGTATCAAAGTTTCCCAGCTCTGTCTGGGAACGATGACTTTTGGCGGAGAAGCAGATGAGACGGAAGCAACGGCCATGTTCAATTATTGTCGGGAACAGGGCATCAATTTTTTTGACACGGCCAATGTCTATAATCAGGGTCGCTCGGAGGAAATCCTCGGTCGGCTTATTCAAGGCTGCCGGGATGAAGTGATTATCGCCACTAAGGTTTATTTTCCCACCGGAGAAGATGTCAACGCCCGGGGTTCTTCCCGGCGGCATATATTTCTAGCCCTTGAAGATAGTCTCCGCCGCTTAAAAACCGATTATATCGACCTTTATTACCTNCATCGTTTTGATGATTTCACTTCGCTGGAAGAAACCCTGCGGGCGCTGGATGACCTGGTCAGGCAGGGAAAAATTATGTACATCGGGGTGAGCAATTTCGCCGCCTGGCAGGTGGAAAAAGCCCTAGGGTTGCAGGCGCTCCATAATTGGGCACCCCTGGTCTGCCTGCAACCCATGTATAATCTGGTGAAGCGGCAGGCGGAAGTGGAGATATTGCCTCTGGCCCAGGCGGAAAACCTGGCTGTTTGTCCTTATAGTCCTCTGGGCGGTGGTTTGCTGACCGGTAAATACTCATCTTCTCAGAAGCCGGCTAGCGGTCGCCTGGTGGAGAATAAAATGTACCAGACTCGTTACGGTGAAAAATGGATGTATGAAGTAGCCGAAAAATTCATTGCTTTCGCCCGGGAGCACGATTTCCACCCGGTCAGCCTGGCTGTCGCCTGGGTGGCCCATCATCCGGTGGTCACCGCCCCGATCATTGGAGCCCGCTCTCTGGAACAGCTCAAGCCCTCAGTAGAATCGGTGAAAATCAAGATGACCGCGGACCTGCGACAGCAGATAGCAGCCCTCTCACCTGAACCACCACCAGCCACTGACCGCAATGAAGAAAGAACTCCCTACACGATGGGTAAAAGATGAGGGAGAGGAAANCCCATCTCCTCTAACCAAAAAGAGTATTTACTAGCCAGAAAATTGGCCGTCACTTCCTCCAGAAGCTCTGAGGNGAGCAAATATAAACTTTTCCTCCTTGGAGGTAAACCATTTTACTGTTGTTGAGGACCTTAGTTGGGCTCAACTTACGGCTGGTTTCTTCCCGGCTATAGGGAAAAACATTTTTATCTTTTGTCCCCACTTTGTATATTGGGGAGGCACAGCTTGGTGAAGGTGAGCTAAGCAGCCTCAGGATTGAACTTTATCTTCTTTAACCCCCAGCTCAGCCCGCAGGCGGAAGAGTTCTTGAGTCAGTTTATCTTTAATTTCCTGATAGCCTGGGTCATCATAGCAGTTGACCAATTCGTGGGGGTCGCGTTCAAGGTCAAATAGTTCCCAGCAGTCAATGTCGTAATAATAGTGAATTAATTTATAGCGCCGAGTGCGGAGACCATAATGCCGTCGGACGGCATGGACAGCTGGATATTCATAATAATGGTAATAAAAAGAGTCGCGCCAGGTTACTTTTTTCCCCTGAAGAATGGGTTTGAAAGAACGTCCCTGCATGGTCGCCGGGATTTCCAGGCCGGCTAAATCCAGGAGTGTCGGGGCCAAATCAACGTTGATAATCATGTTCTCCTGGTCAACCCCTTTTTCCAGCCCCTCCGGGTAACGGATAAGTAAAGGTGAGCGGAGACTGGGTTCATACATAAAACGTTTGTCAAACCAGCCGTGTTCGCCGAGGAAGAAGCCCTGGTCGGAGGTGTAAATAACCACGGTGTTTGAAGTTAAGCCCTCTTTGTCCAGAAAATCCAGAACCCNCCCCACACTCTGGTCGACCGAAACGATACAGCGGAGATAGTCTTTAATATAGCGCTGGTATTTCCAGAGAGCTAGCTCTTCACCTTCAAGTTTTTTCCTCTTAAATTCTTCATTCTCTTCCCGGTAGGCCTCTTCCCACGCTTTTTTCTGGTCGTCGGTCAATCGATTGAAGACATTATGCCAGTAGCGGAGGCCGACCTGGTCCCGTTGACTTAATTCAGTCTCCTTAAAGGGAAAAACCTTCAGGTCNTAGACGAGATAAGTATGGTCAGCCACTCTCATTTCCTGTAAGCGGGCCGCCGGACAACGGCTTTGGTAATCATCAAAATAGGTCTCGGGTACCGGCAGGTCTTGGTCACGGAAAAGATTCAACTCGTTAAGGCCCGGCATCCAGTTGCGATGGGGAGCTTTATGGTGAAGCAGCAGGAAGAAAGGTTTTGTTTTATCGCGGGCTTTCAGCCATTCCAGGCAGGCATCGGTGATGAGCTGGGTGACATAGCCCGGACGGGCTTCTTNGCGGCCGTTGACGATGAAATCCGGATTGTAATAGTGGCCTTGACCCGGAAGGATACAATAATAATCAAAGCCCGCCGGCTGGGATTTGAGATGCCATTTACCTAAAAGAGCTGTTTGATAGCCGGCTTGCTGGAAAAGAATCGGCAGGGTNAAATGTTGCGGATTAAAAGCCAGTCGATTGTCGATGACTCCATGGCGGTGGCTGTACTCCCCGGTGAGAATTGAGGCCCGGCTGGGGGCACAGATGGCGTTGGTGGCGAAACTTAATTCGAAACGGCGTCCTTCGTTACTCAGACGGTCAATATGGGGAGTCGATATCAATT
>MTOP01000085.1 GCA_002010725.1 Candidatus Aminicenantes bacterium JdFR-80 | reverse complement strand
CCGTTTCTTGGCCCTACCAGTCTTTTCCTCGTTTTTCTAGAAATTCATCGATCCCTTTTATTAAGCCCTGTTTCTGCATTAGCTCTAGATGGGTCAAGATAAAGCAGATATTTTTCAGCGAGGAAACATGGTGNATGACATACCCAGGGGTGTGGCCGATAGCCAGGACACCTAACCCAGCCAGAACCACCATTTTATAACGGGTGGCCTGCTGAATGATTTTTTCGAGTTCTGTTGTCGGGGGTAACAGACCTATGGCCGGATAAAAGTAACTGCCCTCAGCATCAGCGGGGATGATGCGGTCCTCTCCTTGAGCCCATTTATAAAGAGCCTGGATCATTCCCCAGGGAGAGTGAGTAAAAATGGCTGATTTAGCACTGGAATGGTGGTAGACGGCTTGATGGAGCTGAATGAAATAGTCATCACTTCTCTGGTCAAGGGGAATCCGCTTTATTTCTTGATATTGGAGAAGTCCACCGGGAGTGGCCAGACCAGNTGAGTAAAGCATCTCCTGGCCGTCGCGGACACTCAGTGAACCGGTCTGAAAAGGACTTAATTCTAAATGGAAGGTGTCTACGGCTGTTCGTTTGAATTGCCCGATTAGTTCTTTATCCCGGGTGGCCTGGTCTCCGGCTGGAGGATTGTAAGCCGGTAGAGGAGGATAATTCAATTCAGCAATNGCCTGGAGATCGGTTCTGAGCAGTTTCAGCCAGAAAAGGATTTTAGCGGAATAATCCAGGACTGTTAATCGGAAAAAAGCCTCTTCAATTGTCTGGCCGTGAGTAAAGGGACCATGGGTCTTGACAATCATGGCCGGATGATGTTGGAGGCAACGAGGGATTTCCTCCTCCATTTCGGGGGAGCCCACCGGATACTCAAACTCAACGACCGGAATTTCCTGGAGATGACGTCTTCCCAGAGCATCTAGAGGATGAAGTTTTTGCTCTCGATATGACAGGAGGACAGCCGGCAGGGAATGAGCGTGAATAGCCGCCCCGGAAAATGTCAGGATATTCTGGTGGGTACCCGTTTCTGAAGAAGCTTGAAAAAGTCCNCTTCGTGGTTCTTTCAAGCCGACCAGGATTATATCTCTATCTTCTAGGTGGCCTTTCATGGAACCAGTTTTAGTAATGAGAAGGTCTTCGCCCCAACGAATGGAAATATTGCCACTGTGGGTATTTTGGAGACCGAGGGCCAGCATGGCCCGGCCAACAGCTTTTATTTTCTGGATGATTTCTTCTGGAGGATTCAACCTGTTTTTTGGTGCCAAGGTCTAACCTTCCTTTCTTGGTAGCTCCTAGTCAGTCATCAAGGGAAAAAACGTTCATTTCCTTTTCAAAGGATTTTTTTCTTCCCTCTCGCCGGTTTGCTTCCTCCACTTTCTGATTTCGTAGTATTTCTTAAGCATATACTCAAATTGGGTGCTCCGCTCAATCAATCTTTTTTGGCCGGCGATGGTGATTTTTTCAGTAAAAAAACGGGTGGGTAGGGTATCGGCTTCAATTTTTATCCCTGCTTTTAAATTGAAGCTGCGTTCCTCGTCTATTACTTTTTTGGCCAATCGTTTCAAGTCATGGGGGCCAATGTCTATACCGGTAAAACCCGAATAGATGCGTGACAGCTCGTTTTCACTGAAGGCGAAATAGGCGAAGCGACAAATGCCCAGCATATCAGCCACACAGCCAGAATCCTGTTCGTCAACCACATGATCGGCGACTGTCTCTACCAGGAAACGCCCCACTTCCCGTGGGCCACCAAAGAATCCGAGAGTGATCATATAGCCTCCCTTGAGGTGGCAACCTCCTCTGGTAGAGGTGGCATAACCCAGGGCTTGCATNAGAGTGGATCGGGGGTCGTAGGCTGGCAGTTCCAGGCCTTTAACCACCATGGCCAGTTCAGGGGCCTGGTATTTTTCACAGAGTCGTTGAGAACCTTCAGCCANCTGGTGGCCTATTTCCTCGCGAAAGGCGGTCAGGCGGACAACTTCTTCAAGAAGACCTGAGGCGCCGAAGCGCAATTCGCGGCCGCCGGTCTCCTGGAGAGATAAATAACCTTTCTCCCAAAGCTCCATGGCGGCGCCGATGGTATTCCCCAGAGAAATCGTGTCCAGGCCATAGTCATTGCACAAGTAATTGGCCCGGGCGATGGTAGGCAGATCGTAGATGTCCAGGTTGGCTCCCAGCATAGCTATCGTCTCAAATTCCGGGCCTTCCCCCTGGAGGTGATTGACTTGGGTCAGGCGAGCGCAGCGAATCCGGCAGTTAAAACAACCCTGAGGGGCNCGGAATATCGTCCGCCGGAGGGTTTCCCCGGAAATTTTCTCAATATTATCCGGATGGTGGNTGGTATCCTGAAAGTTGCGATGTACCAGCATATCATGTTGATAGACCAGTTTGAGTAAGCCGGCTGTTCCCAGGAGAGGAAAAGCTTTAGCGGTGACTGGCATGGAACGGATTAATTTATTGGACTGGGCCAGGCCGGTTTGATATTTTTCTCTATTGGCCGGAGGGAAAGTTTTCCGGCCTTCCACTACGATGGCTTTTAAATTTTTGGCTCCCATCACCGCTCCCCCCCCACCCCGGCCGGCCGTGCGACTTAAGTCATTCATAATAGAGGCTAAGCGGACGAGATTTTCCCCAGCCGGACCAATTCCCAGGATGCGGGCTCGGGAAGAATGTCTAGCCTGGAGTCGTCGGGAGAGTTCGGGAATNGAACTACCCCAGAGTTCAGGGCATTCGATTATCCTCACCTTTTGTTCACTGAGATAGAGATAGACGGGAACAGCCGCTTTCCCTTTNATCAGGAGAATATCATAACCGGTTCGTTTGAAAACATTTCCCCAGAAGCCGCCGGAGTTGGAGCTGAAGATGGTTCCGGTGAGGGGTGATTTAAAGATAATCGAGAAGCGACCTGAGGTGGGGGCGANTGAACCCCCCAGCCCTCCGGCAGCAATCACCAGCAGACTATCTGAAGAGAAAGGATCAATGGTGGGCTGAGTTTCTTGGTGATGAAAATAGACTCCTAATCCCCTGCCTCCCAGGTAGGAAGTCAAAATATCGTCGGAGAGNGGAAAATCTTCTATTTTTCCTGAAGAAAGATCGATTCTCAAACCACGTTGATTATAGCCCTGGATCACCTGCCCGTCACCTNTTTTTTTCTGGTGGTTATTTTAGCTTAATCTCACAGGAAAGGGTATATAAAAATAATTTTTTGATGTAAAAATGGAGTATAGTAGTCTTCGGACAGAGATCGGGAAGAAGCAAGAAGATTTTAATTTTCTTCCTGCCGGAATATCTTGGTGGGAAAGGGCTGGTGAGTAGAAGGAGATACCTCTGGAATATTCCTGAAGGAGGCTTAGGTCGAATAAAATCCTTGAAAAAGTGGTGGTAAGTTTCTATGTTATTTTTGGAAAGCCTGAAATGGGTACTCAGCCGGAAGGATTAAAAATTAATCACATAGAAGCAGGTCTTTTCAGCCCAAAAAATTGTTTCGGGCCGGAATATGGGGATGATGATCGGGATTAATCTCCAGGGCTTTATGCCCTTTATCCTGACTTAAGGGATTGAGGTCAGGCTTTATTCAGGAAAAAAGCGATATCTAAAAGAAAGGAGGCTTTGATGAATCACACAAGAAAAGTTTTTATTTTTATGGCTTTTATTTATCTTCTTTTCTGTCTGGNCCAGGGGGGATTCCTCCAGGCCGAAGAGTCCCAGAAAACCCATCCTTTTTCAGTTCATGATATGTTGGCCATGGAGCGCATCTCTGACCCACAAATCTCGCCTGATGGGCAGTGGATTGTCTTTACTCTCCGGACCACTGACCTCGAAGCCAACCGGGGTCGAACGGATCTCTGGCTGGTGGATGTTAATGGTCAGAATCTGCGTCGTTTGACCACACATCCTGCCGCTGATTTTAACCCCCGCTGGTCACCCTGTGGAAAATATATCTGGTTTATTTCGACCCGGTCCGGTTCTGCTCAGGTCTGGCGGATAAGAATTNCTGGCGGAGAAGCGGTCCGATTCACCGATTTACCACTGGATGTGGGCAATCTGGTGGTGGCGCCTGATGGCCGGCATATTGCCTTGACCATGGAGGTTTTTCCGGNCAAGGGGTGTCCTTATGACACCAAACGCCGGCTTGAAGAGAGGGCTAAANGAAAAAGTAGCGGCCGTATTTACGAACGGCTCTTTATCCGGCATTGGGACACCTGGAAAGACGGCCGGCGTTCCCACCTCTTTTCCCTGAGGGTGAAAGACAAGAAACTTTTCCGGCTAATGCCGGAGATGGATGCAGATACACCTTCTAAACCCTTTGGCGGACCGGAAGAAATTACTTTTACACCCGATGGCCAAGGACTTATTTTCACCGCCCGCAATGTGGGGCGGGAGGAGGCCTGGTCAACTGATTTTGACCTTTATTATGTTCCGGTGGATGGTTCAAAAAAGCCGGTCTGTCTGACAGAGAAGAACCCGGCCTGGGATACTATGCCGGTTTTTTCACCTGACGGTCGGACTTTAGCTTATCTGGCCATGAAAAGAGCGGGTTACGAGTCGGATAGATTCCGCATTATTCTGCGGGATTGGGCTACCGGCCGGGAACGGGTGTTGACTGAGGCCTGGGACCGGTCGCCCTCAGAGATAGCCTGGTCGCCTGATGGCCGGACTATTTATGCCACTGCTCCTAATCTCGGTCAACGTTCTCTTTTTGCCATTGATGTTAAAACAGGCCAAGTGAGGGTGGTGGTTAAAGAAGGGACAATCAGCTCACCGCGGCCTGTCGGGAAAAAAATCATCTTCGGTCTGGACCATTTGAAATCACCGGTGGAACTTTATATGGTCGGGTCAGATGGAAACGGCTTGAAGCCGATTACTCAAATTAATGCAGCCAGGATTGCCCGGGCTCGGATGGGGGATTTTGAACAATTTACCTTTAAAGGCTGGAATAATGAGACAGTCTATGCTTATGTGGTTAAGCCGATAGATTTTGACTCCTCGAAAAAATATCCAGTGGCCTTTCTCATTCATGGAGGGCCGCAAGGCTCTTTCAGTAATCACTTTCACTATCGGTGGAATCCTCAGGTTTACGCTGGGGCCGGTTATGCGGCGGTGATGGTTGATTTTCATGGCTCGGTGGGCTACGGCCAGGCTTTTACCGACTCTATTCGAGGGGATTGGGGAGGCAAGCCACTCGAGGATTTGAAAAAAGGGCTGGCCGCCGCGCTGCAGCGCTATCCCTGGATGGATGGTCAGCGAGTGGCCGCTCTCGGAGCTTCCTTCGGTGGTTATATGATTAACTGGATTGCCGGTAACTGGCCTGACCGGTTTCGCTGCCTGGTGAATCATGATGGCAATTTAGATGAACGCCTGGCTTATTTTGATACCGAAGAACTCTGGTTTCCGGAATGGGACCATGAAGGAACTCCCTGGACCAATCCCGAGGGATACGAGAAACATAACCCTATTAATTATGTTAAAAACTGGAAGACACCCATGCTGGTTATCCATGGAGCAAGGGATTTCCGGGTAGTTGATACCCAGGGAATATCCACTTTTACCGCTTTACAGCGCTTGGGTATTCCCAGCAAACTCCTTTATTTTCCCGATGAAAATCACTGGGTTCTTAAGCCTCATAATAGCATCCTCTGGCATGAAACAGTTATTGGTTGGCTGGATCAGTGGTGTAAGCCCAAAAAGTAATGGCCGGGGAAATCAGGGGAGAAAGTTAACTTATTTTTCCTGAACGGAGCGGAACATAATCAGGAGCATTTTAAAAGGCGTCAGGGCCTTTAGAGCATGAGGCTTATGGGCCGGCATCATAATTAGTTGGCTACTATTAAGCTGGTGGGCGTGACCGTCAATGGTCACCTCCACCCTTCCTTCCACGCAGAGAACAAAAGCATCAAAAGGAGCCGTGTGCTCACTGAGTTGTTGACCCTCGTCAAAGGCAAAGAGAGTTAAAGTACCTATTTCCCGGGAATAAAGTTCCTGACTGACAATGGAATCCTTTTGATATTTAAGTTGTTCAACCAGGTGAATGGCTTCTTGTAGACAGCTCATTAATCCTCCAGGTAATATATTAAACAGCTTATTAATTCTAAGCTAGTCTATCGAATTAATCAAAATATTTACCNGCTTCAAAGATTATAAACCACGCCGTTACATTCCTTGGAATCAGAAGAGTAACCGGCTCTCTNAGGCGANGTACATTCTTATTATAGCTTGTTCTGAAACTGGGGGGCCTCTTTCCAGGGCATGGAAAGCGGAACAACGGCATTTTTTTCTAAGTTGTCAGCCTGGTCGATTTCTCCATTAGGCAACATTTTGGTAGGAATATTTACAACCATTACAGGAGTCCCCCTGTTATTAATAAATTACTTGGCCTCTTTCCTTAGAGTAATTCGCCGGCGAATTTAAATGAAGTTTTTTTAAAGCAAAAGTCATTGACGAAAGGAAAGCTGATTTAATAGCATTAAACGAGTGAGAATTTCCTTCCGAGGAGAAATAAAGTGAATTTAAGCCGTCAATTTTTCAGCCGGTCCCGGCTAAAAATATTAGATATAATTATTTGGTTGGTAATGTTCTGGGTTATCTTCGGAGGTGTTTCCTGTCGACAGAAACCATTCTTATTTCCAATGGACAAGGAAAGAGTTGGCTTAACTCCAGAAGGGCGAACAATTCTTCCGGTGAATCAAATCCTTCAGCCTTACGGCCAGCAGTTGCCTTTGCCGGGATTAAGACCGCTGGGTTTGGCTATCTCCCCCAATGAAAAAATAGTGGTGGTTACCGGTAAGACAAGTGAGTTGTGGGTTATTGATCCAGCGGCGGTAAAGATTATTCAAAAAGTGCCTTTTCCTTCCGAAAAGCAAACAGCGGCTCCGCCCGCTCCTTCTTCAGCCAATATCCTCCAGCCAGACACTAAGGGTCAGATTAGTTACACCGGGATTGTTTTCTCCCCGGAAGGGCAGTGGCTTTATTTGAGTAATGTCAACGGGAGTATTAAAGTTTTTTCGGTCGATGAAAATGGTCATATTCAGCCCTCTCATTCTCTNAAATTACCTCCAGCCAACGCTCCNCGCCGGAAAGCTGAAATTCCGGCGGGTTTGGCCCTGAGTGAAGATGGTCAGCGACTCTATGTCTGCGGGAATCTTTCCAATCGACTCCTGGAAATTTCCACAGAGTCCGGTCAGCTTTTGAGAGCTTTTGAGGTGGGGGTGGCACCCTATGATGTAGTTCTGGTGGGAGAGAAAGCTTATGTCAGCAACTGGGGAGGTCGGCGACCAGCCGCAGGTGATCTGGTTGGTCCTGCGGGCCGTGGCACGGTGGTCAAAGTTGACCCGGAAAAATTTATAGCTTGCGAAGGATCGGTCAGCGTCATTGATTTATCCACCGGTCAAACTGTGAAAGAAATTATAGTCCACCTTCATTCTTCAGACTTAATCCTTTCTCCGGATGGTCGTTATTTAGTCTGTGCCAACGCCGCTTCTGATAATTTAAGTGTAGTTGATATCAGGAAAGATGAGGTGGTGGAGACTATCTGGGTAAAGAGAAGTCCAGGGGATCTTTTTGGAGCTTCGCCTAATGCCCTCTGTTTTTCTCCGGNCGGGAAGACACTTTTGGTGGCCAACGGAACGCAGAATGCCGTAGCTGTGATTGATTTTAAGCCAGCCAAAAAAGATTCGCGTTTAAAAGGACTTATTCCCGTGGGCTGGTTTCCTGGTGCTCTAAGCTGGGATAAGACTAGGAATAAGCTCTGGGTGGCCAATATCAAAGGGCATGCTCCGAAGCCGAAAAAAGATAAGAAAACCGGANTGGTTGGTTTTAATTCCCATCAGTATTACGGTTCGCTGACGGTGTTTTCCCTGCCTGATAAGAAAGAGTTAAAGCAGCTGACCCGCCGCACTTTTCTTAATTTTCATCAGGCGAGAATTAAGCAAGCCTTAAAGCCCCCGCGACACAGAGTTCGCCCGCGTCCGATTCCTGAACGAATCGGTGAACCTTCTCTAATTAAACACGTGGTTTATATTATTAAAGAGAACCGCACTTATGATCAGGTTCTGGGAGATGTTCCGGAAGGTAATGGTGAGCCCAGCCTTTGTATCTTCGGCCAAGAGGTCACTCCCAACCAACATAAATTGGTTCGGGAATTTGTTCTCCTGGATAATATTTATTGCAGTGGCATCCTCAGTGCCGATGGTCATCAATGGTCAACTACCGCCTTCGGCACTGATTATTTAGAAAAATCCTTTGCCGGCTGGCCGCGGAGTTATCCGGACGGCATGGGTCCGGATGATGTGGATGCTTTGGCATATGCGCCGACAGGTTTTATCTGGGATAATTGTCTCCGCCATGGGGTTTCCATCTGGAATTTTGGCGAATTTGCTATTCCCGAGTGTGGCTGGAAAGATCCCCAGCGCCCCGGCTCTCCCACCTGGCAGGATTTCTGGAATGAGTATCTATTCGGGAAGGGGGAGGTGGTTATCGGAAGTCGTCCGGGGATTCCCTCAATTGCTAAATTCACCCCTACCGATTATGTCGGCTGGAACATGAATGTTCCTGATGTCTGGCGGGCCCGCTACATTATCAATCAGCTCAAAAAATGGGAAGAAAAGGGGGAGATGCCCCAATTAATTTTGATCTGTCTGCCGAACGACCACACTAGTGGTACCCGACCGGGGATGCCCACTCCCCGGGCTTCAGTGGCGGATAATGACCTGGCTTTGGGACAGATTGTCGAGGCCTTCAGTCGAAGTCGATTCTGGAAAGATATGGTCATTTTTGCTATTGAGGATGACCCTCAAAATGGTTTTGACCATGTCAGTGGTTATCGAACCACAGCTTATCTGGCCGGACCTTATGTTAAAAGAGGTGCGGTGATTCACACCCAGTACAATACCACCAGTATTCTCCGGACGATAGAACAGATTCTCGGCTTACCTCCGATGAATCAGTTTGACGCCACCGCCAATCCCCTGTTCGACTGCTTTACTTCAGAGCCTGATTTCCGCCCCTTTAAGGCAGTTCGGAATCTCATTCCGCTGACGGAGACCAATCCTTCCCCCAGCAGAATAAAGAGCGCCTTATTGAGGAAACACGCCGAGATTTCGGCGCGGTTAAATTTTCAGCAAATTGATGCCTGTCCGGAGACGATTTTAAACAGGATTATCTGGCATTCCATAAAAGGACCGGATGTGCCCTATCCGGAGTGGGCGGTCACCTTAATCCAGGATGATGATGAAGATAAGTAATTATCCGCTGAGAAGAACTAAGAAAGATTTAGAGATCTTTCGGTTCAAGATAATTTTAAGCATCGGGAGTTTTCCGTCTCTTAAAATTATTTTTGGGCTTTTTTCCAGGCTTGGATAAATCTTACGGCGCGGTCAACCATCTGTTCCACTTCTTTTTGGCCTTGTTCGGCTGTTGCTTTCCGGGGGTCAAGAAAGGACCAGACCCCGTTAGAGGAAAGCTGATGGCTGGCCCCTCCTTTGCCGGTTTCCTCTGGAACTCCCAGCAGGGAACTCAAGACATAACGGAGGGAGGGTTCTTTAGCCGNAAGTTGCTGTAGTTCCTTCATCTGGGGAGTGAATTTCATCACGGGTTTGGCTGCTTTTTCCAGACGAACAAGTTCCGGCTGAAGATAGAGCATGATGGAAGTNTCCGAGACTCCGGCATGCCAGTCCATTGAGCCATCATCCTCTCCAGCTGGCTGGAGAGGGCCGCCGTGGCCGATGGCTATGGCGATGCCTTCGGTTTGATGATTTATTCGGTGGATGACTTTACTCTGAATTATATTATTTCCCCCATGATAATTAAAAAACAGGAAGCGGCGGAAACCGTATTTAAGCAACCATTCCACTGATTCAAAAATCACTTCTTCCAGAGTTTCCGGTTTCAGACTTAGAGTTCCGGGAAAACCGGAATGATAGGCGCTATAACCAATAAAGACCAGGGGGGCCACCACAACTCCCGTCCTGGCTGAAATTAGTTTGGCCATGCCTAGAGCTTCGTAAAAGTCAGTACCTAAAGGAAGATGGGGTCCATGCTGTTCTGTGCTTCCCAGAGGAATGATGACTAGATCACATTTCTCGAGATAGGCTTTTACCTCAGGCCAGGTCATCTCCTGAAGTACCAGAGGCCGGGAGGCCGAGGCGCGGANTCCCGGCCAGCCGAGGCTGCCTNTCAGGAGCACAAAAGCCAATAGGCTGAAGAATTTTTTAGCGCGCATTTTTTCCTCCTTCTGAAAAGAAAATGATATTTTTATTTCACGCCCTAAATCAAGT
>MTOP01000044.1 GCA_002010725.1 Candidatus Aminicenantes bacterium JdFR-80 | reverse complement strand
AAGCTGCTTTTATAGACAATAAAACTAATTGGATAATTCTCTATTCACAAGCGCTTTTCGGAGTAACTTAATTATGACATATTTGCTTGATATACTGGACAAAATTAATCTATTGGTTTTAAATTTTCCTCTTAATAACAAAATCCATATAAAGCAATATTAAAAGTCAAGTTCTATCCCCAAACAAGGCAGAATACCCCACAACCTCACCTGATCCGGTTTCTTTTCAATTGAGTTCCAGTAGCCTGATACAGATTTGAAATTAATTATTATCCAGTTGATAGCAGCCGTTATTATCCCTGGAATTATGCCCAAGATTTTCAAGGATTTTGCCGGCTTTGATTTCAAACAGAAAGAAAAAAGAGAAATTTATATAAACACCTTAATTGACCATTATTTTGAATAAAAACAACCTCTCTAAAATAAGCTCTCAGATGCTTTTTTTCCGATCATTCTTGTACGTAAAATTTTTTATTTATAAGATTGCTTCAGCTCTTCAACTTTTTTAACTANTTTATTCAAGCCTTTCTTTATTTCCTCTCTCGGGGGAAAGACATCTGGAAAAATTAGAAAAATCTCATTCTTACCTACCACAACATGGGGAAGCTCCTTAGTGGATAAGCTCTCCTCGGAAAGATTCAGATTATGGATAAGTTTGATGCCCATGAAATTCCGTATATTNAGAGTACTCCAGGCGGCTTCTCCTGTCAGGCTAGTCAAAAGCGTTCCTATTCCTCCGAAAGCATCAAAACTCTTATGAACCCCAATCTCCACTGGATATCCTTTATATTCCCCTTTAACTCGAAAATACTTTAAAGCACTTTTCTCCACATCAAAATCCAGTTCTTGGGCTAAAGCAAGTAAGACTTGGTCAACTCTTTTTTTCCTTTTAACCATGATCCACCAGAGTACGCCAACGATAAAAAGCAGCATGACCAGGCCAAAATAAAGGTTTATCCAGAAACAAAGTGCTATCACCAACAAAAGTAAAAAAGCAGAGATCCCATAGCCTATTTTTTCGCCGATGTTTTTCTTTCCCATATNTATCCTCCCTGATCCTTGATTTATTCGGCCGTCTTCAGAGAGAAGAGGCTTACTTCAACTTACTCCCAAACCATTCCCCATTCCAGGCCTGGGTTTCATACCCATAACGCCATTTTCCGGTGAATGATTTGAAATCCTCCGCAAAGGTAAACTCGAATTCCCCGGCATCATGAGGTGGCAGATAACTGGGTGCTTCCGACCATTTGCCTTTTAGGGTCCGCCCGATAAGCACACCTTCGATCTGACCATCATCATGAGTATACTTGCCCCGGATTTTATAACCATCCTGGGTAATAGTTAATCGNCCAAAGTTCGTATCCCAGACTCCCCTGATATCAGGGATATTCCCGGTTAAACCTGGTGTTTCATAAGCGAGAGGAGAAGATTTTTCTTTAGAACGGCCAACCGCCNGCTCTTGGTCTACAGTTGAAGGTAAAGAAGAAGCCCCTCCCCGTTTCACTACATATAAATCGCTACGATCACCATTAATCGCTGTAAAGTAAATGTACTTCCTCGCCACGGGACTAGAATATATGGATGGCGCGTGGCCAAATCCCGCAAGGTCCACTGTAAGATCACCAAGATTTATTTCAGTCCGAGTGTCCTCCCCAAGGTCCACAACAAGCAAAGCATTTAAATCCGACTTTACGGCNACCAGCTCCCACCGATTGGGAGACAAAGCAAAAACAGGTATCCCACCTAGACCCATCGCCGTTCCCGAAAGATCTGTCCTGAGGACTCGAGCTTCTCCTCGAGAGAGATTATAAAGCTGAATCATGGGACGGGAACTCTCTCCTNCCCCCAATTCACTTTCGGAGACTACTCTCATGATAGTTTCCGACCCTCTGGCTGGGAAAAAATCGATATTTATCCAATCGTTAAGCGATTCAAGCGGCTTGGAAGAAGTAGTTGAGTAAAGACCACGTTGGCCTTTAATGTTCATCCCGGTGAAGAATATTACAACTCCAGGCGTGGGAAGAGAGACAGGNACCAATCGTAACGGCGCCTCAATCATCGGCCCTTTCATGGTTAAGACAGGTCTTCCTCCCATAGATTGGATACTCGGGCCGCCCCACACTCTAACCCCTGAACCACCCTGGTTCACTTCTCCAATGAAGCAGAAAGAGATATATTCTGAACTTCCATACTTGAAAGCGAGTGAGGTAGGAAGGTCAACTTTAAAAATTGCTAAAAATCCTTCTCCGTAGGGGACCGGGCTGCTCACCATATCAACATGAATATCAAAGTTACGTAGGGGCTCCAAATAGTCTTGAAATAATTGAGCATCAATTCTCCTCTTCCGTCCTCCAATATAGAGGTAATAGCCGGTTTGAGATGGACTTTCTTTCATGGCAAAACCGAATACCGGGAGGTCGCCTTTCAGCATCAAGGGTCGATAAATCATCCCGGGAACAAGTTCAATCGTGTCATTTCCCGCCATGAGAACAGTTTCTTTACCCCACTCGACATCAATCAGAATGACGCGCGAACCTCCCTTGAACCAACCTGCTACAGATTTGTCTTTCTCTAGAGCGAGAACCTTCTTGCCATCGTGAGAAGCCGTGATGTACTGGAGGTAATGTTTAGGCTCGAGTTCTTTCACCTTCATAATATGTTTATCTTCACTAAGAGAGGAAAGAGAAGCTGCTGGTCGGCTACGGGCGAGGGTTTCAGGCTTTATTTTAGACTGTGTTTTAGACGAAGTTCCCGACAAAGTTATCCCTGAAGTCGTAAGACCACTCTGTTCCCTCCTGCTCCTTCTCTGTGGCTCAGCTGAGATTTTCCTATCTTTTTTCCGCAGATCATAAACCTTAAGATTGTCAAAGATCAGAGGATAACCCCAGTTGCGGAGAGATATTTTATTGAACCCCTCCTCTGCTTTAAGATCAGCTTTATCATAAGTAAAAACTAATCGACCATTGAGGAAACACTTTATCATCCGCGCGTTTCTTTCAATCCGTAAGAGGGAAGCCCTTTGGGGATTTTCAATCTTAACCAAGGGATCAACCATAACAATCTTCTCNCCTTCAACCAAGGCACTTTTGGTGTTCCACCAGCCCCCAACAGAAAAAAGGTATCCAGGATGATTACCGCCATTTCCAGCAATGGCTACGTTTAAGTCATAATTTCCGCGCACTTCAATTTCGACCGCCAGATCATCGGGCATTTCTTTAGCCAGCCATAAAATTCCATTCTGGCCTACTGCCTTAAGCTTGCCCTTGGCGACAANCCATTCTCCAGATTGNACAACCCAGGCCGAAGATAAGCTCNCCTGGTTAAAGTCATCCTCAAAAATTAACTCTTCAGCCTCAGANAATTGGCGGGATGAAGGTGCTGGGCGAACCTTTGAAGGAGAGACTTCTGNTGCTGACCAACTCTTCTCTTCTTCATCAAATTTAGCTAATTCATCTAGATATTCTCTCGTCATCTGAAAAGAATACAAGCTTTTAATATTTTGAGTGAAAATATCTTCTCGCTGGATAGCGCCCACCTTCCATGTTCCATTTTCAAAATGAAGAGTCATGAAATAGTTAGCTTGAAGATGAAAACGCTCATGAGGTTGGCCTCCTTNTTTAGTTATAGTGGCTTTAACTTCATACCGCACTACAGCCATGTGTTGATCCTGGCTGAAGGCAATTTGAAAATTGCTAAGAGAGTAATCAAGAGTATCCACGGCCGCCCAAACTTCTTGGGCTTCCCGGGCTAGATAATTCTGATCTCTGTCTTTTAAATACATGAGGTTTAAGTAAGCTTCCAGATTTTCTTCTTGACAGGCCTGATAATAAGACTGGATAGTCTTAACAACTTCCTTCTCCTGCCGGTTGAGTTGAGGAAAAGCAAACGATAAAACAGCCATTAGAAAGACCAATNCAAGCCAGACTTTCCTTGAGGTTCCCTTTTTTATTCTCTTTTTCATTCCTTCTCTCCTCCTTATCTCTTCCAGAAGCGCACTGAAACTTGACGAAGTTGACTGTCCCAATAGCCCTCTTCATCTTTAACTTGAACCAGGATGGGAAAAAAGACTACATCTTCAACAGCTTCAGCTACACGACGATGGGCCTCAAAGACTTCATAAAAGACCTTGGCATTCTCATAAACAAGTCTAACCGCTACTTCTCCTGGGTTGAAGGTTACCGGTTTTCTTCGAAGATAATCTAAAACGCTATTGATGTAATCCACCACCCCAACAGTAGTGTTATAGCCTTCGATAGTTAAATAATAAGCCTGAGACCGATCTTTTACGGCTACTGATTCTTTCCCAATTTTCTCGGCGGATTTAGCTACTCCCTCCATTTGTTTTTTGAAATCAAAGACAAGATCACGTAAGGAATGTAACTCGTCATTTTTAATCCAATATTGTTTAATAGTACTCGTGATAAACTCCGCGTTAGCTTTCAAGAGTTTTCTGCTTAAATCCGGTAAATCCTGAAGGTCAAGACCAAATTTCTTGGGTTTTAAACGAAAATAAAATATTTTCTCACCTTGAGCCACCAATTTTTTGAAATTTTGATGTCCCCCTTTCCACCCGATGTCCCCATTAAAACAAATGGTGTAAGTAAAAAGGTTACTGTCGGGATCATCCACTTCGATTATCGACGAGGNTTTCTGCCAGTCACCAGAACTTAGTTCCGAGACCCGGACAGATTTGATCCGAGGATGAGGCGGCGTCAATTGTACCTTAAAAACTTTATCCTCGGCCAAACCAGGTGTCTTAACTAAGATTGGGTAAAATAATTCTTTTTCCTGTATGTCTCTAATACTCTTTTTTCCAATTAATCGGGGAGGCGTGAATTTAAAGGCCACTTCTCCCGCTGCATTTGTGGTTAAAGCCACGATCGTCTGGTTCTGGTTAATCAGCCCATCAGTCAAAAAAGTATGAGGAGAGGGTTGAGGCCAGATCTCCACTCGGGCTCCCTCCACTGGCTGATCATTCTGGGTCAACTTTACTTTAAGTACATAGAACCCTCGTCCATTGGCTACTACAGGTTTGTCGNGAGGGATCAAGACTACGTTAGTCGGCACCCAGGGATAAGCCGTNATCTCATCGNAGGCGATCACTTTTCCTCCCTCACTGGAAATCAACCTAGCTGAGATGACAATTCTCTCTGTAGTCGGCGGCAAGCTGGAAGGAAGTCCAATTTCAAGAGTTTTATCATATCCCTTGTTGACCATAACCGCCCTTTCACAGACTATGCGTTCCCCTTCACTTCCCAGATCAGCAATAACCTGGGTTTTTATCGTGGCTATTTCGGTTGAGGAAAGATTAAAATTAACTACCGCTCTGAATTTTTCTCCGTACTCGAGCTTAACTCTCCCCCCGTTTGAGGGAAAGGAATCGGCGATGACCAGCCGATCGGGAAATTCATCCGGAGGAGGTGGGGGTGCTATATCTGGCGGCTCTTCAGTCTCGGCTTTAGTCAATGGTTTCTCCTGGCTGGGGGGTGAGATAGGGGGTTTCACAGTGAATGAAAACGTTCCTTTATCAGTAAAATGATAAATAACCCAATAGGGCTGACCTAGGCCTGTGGTTCTTTGAGAACCATAAATCTTGAAATTATAAGAATAGTTGCCCGGGCTTAATCCCTCGGTGGCCAGACTAAAGGAATAAGTAAAGACACCGGATTCACCATCCTCTCCACACTCGTAAGGAACCACCCCCCGCTTATATTCTTCCCATCTTTTGTATTTGTACTCGTCACCTTCGACTAGTATACCGTCGCTATCATAAACCAGAACTCCAATCAAACATATCCATTGGCCGAATTTTATTCCTTGGGGAGCTGAATATGTGCATTTAATCGTCACTTCAACCGACTCTCCTTGAACAACTTCTTGAGGGTTGACCAAAATTTCCTTGATGGCGAGAGTACCTTTAGGAGCTTTTTGCGCCAGGCTGAAACTGGCAAGGGAAACCATCATGATTCCCCCAATTAAAACTGAAATAATAAGGGTCCTCAAAGGCTTAAAACTCATTAGGCAATCTCCCTCCTTTAAGTCATCTTATTTTTTTTATGTATCAATAAACTTAATAAAATCAAAATGAAGACAACAGCTGAGGTAAAGTTAGGCGGGAGAAAAGAGTTGGCGGGGAAAATCTAATTGGAGAATAACCTAANGAGTGAATCTTTAAAGGTTTCCTCATGCTCACTTGTGACCAAATAAGTTCAAGGTAAGCATAACAAGAAAGCCAAGGTAAGATTTTTCTCGGGAGGTATCCCCTTCCCTTCTTCCTCCTTGCTCGCGAGCCTTTAAAACCAGATCTCTAAAAAAACCTCGAGATCTATATCAAATCCTCTTTCATACCCATTTTTTCTATATCAACCTGTGAAAAAAAAATCAACCAGAATTTAATCACAATTATCATCTGGGGACACTTATTATTAGAGGATCAAACATTTTGTTGCCCGCATGGCAGAGACCTTTTCTTTTTTGTTTCAGAAAACTTTTATATCCAGGCGAATTTAATGAAAAGGTCTTTCATGTTTAAAGAAAGAATCGAACCGCCCTAGAGTTGTATTCTTTAAATANAAATAACTTGAGAGATATTCTAAATTGACTTGNCTGCCGTCCAGCCAGGAGCGAGACAAGTTAATCTCGTTGAANATGACGCAAAANTTGTTTTCTGGCTTTAAAATGATTGGGGTTTAACCTTATAGCTTTCTCAAATTCCGCTTGAGCCTCTCTCTTTCTGCCTTTTCCCANGTACCCCAGGCCGAGAAGATAGTGGGCCTGGGCCCTTCGCTTGGCCTCGGATTGNCTTTCTCCGAATTTGGCAAAAAAATCAAGTCCCTNAGTTTTTTTAAGTAGTTGCTGGCTATAAGCAATTAATTCATCAAACATCTGATTGGCATCTTCCACTCGCCCCAGCTTTTTATAAGCCAAACCCTGATAATAGCTGACTTCAGAGCCAATTTGCTTCTCCTGGACAGCGCTTTGAAAAAACTCCCTGGCNTGTCTGCTNTTTCCTAAAGCCTCATAAGCGGTACCGATAAAGTAATAAATTTGAAAAGCTCTCCTATCATGGTAAGGCCGACCTACTTCCAAATTTTCGGGGTATTCAAGAGCTTTTTGATAATCCTGGAGCGCCCGCTCAAATTCTTTCTTTTGAAAATATTCCAGACCTCGAAGCAGATGAGCATCAACATAGAGCTCATGAATGCGACCGCCGCCCTCCCAAACGTGAAAATGATGAGATTCCAGTAAATTAATCGCCTTATCATAATCGCCTAGTTGAACAAGCAATAAAATTTCTCGCGAAAGGGAATCGTCTCTTTGTTCAATAATGCTCTGGTATTTTTCTAAAAGATCAAGCCTTTTCCGCGGAGATACTCCTCCTGCCTCGTAGAGAAGATCCAGCTCATAAAAAAGTCTGGGCTCGCTCTTATTGTAAAAAAGAGCCCTTTCCATGCATTTTATGGCTTTCGTAAGATCATTCTTTATCCAGGCATAGGCCAGACCAAGATTGCGNTGGACAAGAAAAAGGGCTTCATCAATTTTCGCGGCTTTTTCCCACTCCTTAATCGCCTCTTCCGGCTGAAGAGGAAAAAGCAGATTCCCTAGATAATAATGAGCCCGGGCATCAGAGGGGTTACGCTTTAAAGCGGCGCGGAGAACATCAATAGACTCCAGCCGGAAGGGAAAACAGTAATAAGGAGAGAGGTTACCTGCCTGCCGATAATATTGAAGAGCTCCCTGGCTGTCGCCTGACTTCTCTAAAAAATAACCTAGATAATAATAAAGGAGCGGATACGTGGTNACATTCTCCCTTCTGGATTTAATCAAGCGGGAGAGAGTTTCAGCCGCATCTTCCCAAAATCCACTCCGGCCATAGTCGACAGCCATGGCGAGATAATTCTGCACAATATTCCCCATTTTAGACTCAGCCGCCAACCANCCCTCTGGCANCTTTATCTCCATTCCACTTTCGGAATTTAAAAAGAAGAGTTCATTTCTTGCCCAGAAGTCAAGTGGATCGATTTCTAAGGCNGCGAGGGAGGCCTCTCTCGCCCCCTTTAATCTTCCAAGTCTCCTTAATACCACTGCTTTTAAAACTAAAGCCTTGGTATTCAATTTATTTAAGGCTAAAGAGCGATTAAGGAAATCCAGGGCTTTCAATAAATTCCCGTTGAGGCAAGCAATCTCGGCTAGAGAATAATAAGAAGCAGACGCCCAGGCATGGCTCCAGGTGGCTCGGTAAAAGGCCTTAAAAGCAGCCTCGTACTTGCCTTGAGCTTTCAAGGCCACTCCCAGATAATAATAAGGTTCCCCATTTTTAGGACTGGTGTAATTTGTGGTTAATCTTTCAAGGGCTCTTCTAAACTTTGTTTCGGCCTGGCGGTACATTCCCCGCTTCAAATATAAAATTCCCAGAGCCGTATTTATCTGGCTGTTTAGAGGATCTCTTTTTAATCCTTCTTCATAATAAGGATAAGGCTCAAGCGAGGGATGATGAAATTGTTCCAACCGCAAACCAGTCAGGTATAATTCCTCAACTGTCTTTATCTTAGCTGGCGGGAGAGGGGGTTTAACCGGCTCGGGCAAAGAGACTTTTCTTCTCTGGGGAGGACGGTAGCTGATTAATTCTTCTCCTGAAGAAGAAAACAATTGTATTTCGAGGTGTTTTTCCACCATTTCAGAAGAAAGATTTATTTTTTTTATTAAGGGTTTCGCCGGTGAAATATCCACCTTGCTCTTGTCAAGANTTTTTTTGCCGGCCCTGATAACGATCTCAGCCCCCCGGTAGATAGAGGTTGAATTGAGGCCTATTTTTATTTCATCTTTACTTGCCACTTCAAAATTTAAAGCAATCTTTTTATTAGCCGCTTTNACTCCTCCTATTTTCCTAATCGGATACCAGTATTGTTTAAAGGACCTTATCTCATAAGGCTGCAACCAGCTGTAATCAGGCTGGTTGTCGGAGAAAGCGCCGACCATCAATTCCAGATAAGGACCATCTTTCTCTGTCAAAATCTTCTCCCACATTTTCCCCTTCTCACCAGTGCCCCAGGTCCAGAATTTCTTTCCGGGAACAAGGTGATGATCAGCTACATGAACCACCCCGGCCTCTTTCCCGTGATCATAGCCGGCTAAAAAGTCTTCCTGGCAATCCCAGGCAAAGAAGGAGGTTGGAGCGGGATGATTTTTCCACCAGCTGATATCCACCCCGCGTCGATAATCAACCCCTTTAAAAATTTCATGAGATACTGGCCAGTGGGCAAACTGATTCTTGCCATGATAGGTGGCAATCTCGGTGCTCGGCGGAAAAATCACTTGATAGTCGGGGCCAGTATGAACNGCTGCGTTGGCCCAAAATAAAAACGAGTGAACAAAAGGAGTTCGGTTAAATAGTCTGACGGTAACTTCTAGATAAGATTTGTGAGGATAAAGGGTTAAACCCACAATCCATTTCATCNGATGACGAAGTTCAATCTCACCGACCCAGACAGTTTTACTTCCATCAGGATTCTCCTCAAGATGATAGTCGACCGGCATAAAAGAGGTGGCCCGATGGTGATGAGGAAAATTCCATTCCACCCCGCCGGATATCCAGGCACCAAGCAGGCCGATAAGAGCTGGTTTAATGACATGCTGGTGATAAAAAAAATCATAATTGTTTGTTTTATCCACCGCTGAAAANATCTTACCCCCAAGTTCCGGCATGATGCAGATCTTAAGATATTCGTTTTCCAGGAAAACTGCCCGGTAAGTCCTGGCTTCTCTCTGATCGGTCAATTTATCCAGAAATGGGTAGGGATAGACAACTCCTTTAGCTCCCTGATAAGCTCGGCCACTGTAGAAAATGGGAAAAATACTGGGCTTTCCCACCAGGTAGGTCGGGAGAGTAATTCTTTCTTCCCAGACCTTGACTGCCGCCAGAGAGGCTGCCGGCTGCAGGCAAAGGCCAAAAAGAATGGCCACCACCAAAAGACCTATGACTGATAAAGACCGGTATCTTTTCATCGCAGTTTCCTCTCAGTGGATAACATTAAATATTTTAGAAATTGGCATAAGTATCCTGCCATGATCATTTCCTAAGAAAAAAAAGCAGCACAAATCATAAGATAGATCCTTTGATAAAAATAGGATNCTCTGGTAAAAATTGAATGACCAAAGGCTGTTTTCTAGCTGGAGTGCCTTTTACCACTGACTTATTCAATTCAAAAATTTAAGGCCTTAGGCAGCTCAGTTTGCCTGGAAATGTTCTTTTGCCCTGGTCTCATCTCGCCTTTTAGAGTCATCTGATTGAAAAACTCTTAACTCCATCTCAGGTGTCTATTTTTCCTGGCGATTTCAGGCCCTTTTTAGTCAAAAATTGTATTGCCAGCTGATATTTTTGTCAAAAAAAACCTTGGTTGTTTATCGGTCGAGAAGGAAAAACCTTTAAGGGATTAAAAAAGGCCAGCGTACCAAGCCACCGCTGACCGCGCGTTTGTTAAGAAGCTTATT
>MTOP01000004.1 GCA_002010725.1 Candidatus Aminicenantes bacterium JdFR-80 | reverse complement strand
TCCCCTTCATCCTCTGATTTATTATTTTATTTAAATTAAGAATTAGTTCTCCGGTTTTCCGAGATCGAGATAAGGAAATCCGAAATAAGGAGATAGAGAAAAAGAAGGGGGAAGAGAAAAAAGATGGGCAGAAAAGATAAAAAAGGATAAGAAAAATAGTTTCAGGCCACATCTAGATTCCTCTCCGGGGATGGAGCAAGGCAGATAATCGTAAATTCACTGCTAAGTAAAAGGTAAGCCAAGCAAACTTTTTTCTTCTACGGGTAATAAATTTTTTTAAGGCTGCCTTTGATTAACCGTGAAGAGGGGTTTTTCCAGGGGGAGAAAAATGCTTTGTCTGGCCTGAAGGCCAAGGGAGAGACCTCGGGCCACCATAAAAAGGAAAAGGGCTAGCCAGAGACCATGGTTCCCCAGGGGGCCAACGGAGAGATAATAAGTTGGTAAGAAAACCAACAGAGTGGCCACCAGCATCCAGTTGCGCATGGCTTTGGTGGCTGTGGCCCCGATATAGACCCCGTCCCAGAGGTAAGCCACAGAGCCGGCCAGCGGCAGGAGAATCATCCACCAGAGAAAAGGAAGGGCGGTTTGAATAATGGCTGCCTGATTAGTGAAGAGATGAAGAAGAGGACGGCCGAAAAGCCCATAAAGGAGCGCAAAGAAAGCCCCCCAGCCCCAACCCCAAATGAACAGCCACCGCACCGCCAGACGAAGCAGCCGGGGTTGACGGGCGCCGAAAAAACGTCCGACCAGGCTTTCCGCAGCAAAAGCAAAACCGTCCACTGCGTAGGACATTAGAGAAATATACTGAAGGAGAATCTGATTGGCGGCCAAGATAAGGGAGCTTAGACTGGCTGAGGCGGCCGTGAAAAAGGCGAAAGTGAAAACCAGACAGATTGTCCGCAGAAAAATGTCGAGGTTAACCGAAAAGAATCTTTTTAAAGCCTGAAGGTGGAGAACGGACTGGAAACGAAGAGAATGGCCATAGCTCCGATAACGTCGCCAGAATAACCAGCCGGCCAGAGCCACACCCAGGTATTGAGCACAGACCGTTCCCAAAGCTACTCCATTAGCTTTCATTTCCAGGGCGTAGACAAAGAAGATGTTGAAGAAAATGTTGATAATATTAACTAAAACCGTCAGCCACATGGGATAGCGGGCATTCTGCATACCCAGAAACCAGCCCTGGATAACATAAAGGGCCAACGTGGCTGGAGCTGCATAGATCCGGATGAGAAAGTATCCTTGCGCCAATTCTTCCACCCGGGCTTCGCCGTGAATAAGCCCAAAGCCGATAAAGACGATGATTTTCTGCAAGGCGATAAGCAAAACACCTAGGCTTAAGGCCAGCAGCATGCCCCGTCCCAGGATGGCTGAACATTCTGCTCTATCCTGGCGGCCGAAAGCCTGGGCGGTCAAACCGGTAGTGCCCATTCGCAGAAAACCGAATCCCCAATAGATGAAATTAAAAATAATACTGCCTAAGGCGACAGCGCCGATATAAACTTCTGATTCCAGCCGGCCCATCAAGGCCGTGTCCACTATCCCCAGAAGGGGGATGGAGATATTACTGATAATATTAGGGATAGCCAGCCGGAGGATTTCTCGATTGAGCCAAGTGCGGGAGGCGTTATCCTCAAGGGTAGATGACTGCATCGGCCTTGATACTCATTTCGTTGAATTACCAGCGTTTATAGCATATTAGTTGAGAGTTATCAATTGTCAGCGGCCAAGGAGATAGGGGACTGGATTAGAGGATGGTCAGATTCAGTAGAATTTTTTCTACTTTCAGTTTTCTAGACTAATGCCTCGGATTTTGGTGAAGCGGGGGCTTTTATTTGGTCTACTGTAGTCTGGAAAACAGGAAAGATTAAAGATAGTATCCAAAGCTTTTATTTGATACGATTAAACAGATTATCGGTTATAATTTTTTGATGGAGGAAGGGATGCGGCGAAAAAAAGACCTGAGCTGGTTGGGTTTCTGCCTGGTATTTTTCATGATATTGAATCAACCTGACTGGGGCAAAAATCCTCCTCAGACTTCGGTTTATCTAGAGAATTTAACCTGGCTGGAGGCCGAGAAAGTGCTGGCCGAATACGAAGTGGTCATGGTGGCTCTGGGGGCCAGATGTAAGGAGCATGGGCCTCATCTGCTGCTAAAGAATGATTATGTCATGGCCGAGTATTTAAAAGAGAAGGTGGCCGCCCGGGTGCCGGTGGTGGTTCTGCCTACTCTCGAGTATGGCTATTATCCGGCTTTTCTGGAATATCCCGGCTCTATTTCTCTGAGAGAGGAAACCTTTAAAAATGTAGTGGTGGATATTTGTCGGTCCCTGGCTGGATATGGGTCCCGGAAATTTTATGTGCTCAACACCGGTGTATCCACTATGAGGCCTTTGAAGAAAGCGGCGGATGAACTGGCGGAAGTCGGGATCATCCTGAAGTATCTAGATATTCTGGCGGTTGATAAAAAGTTACCGCAAGGTCTTTTGAAACAGGAGGGAGGAACACATGCTGATGAAGGGGAGACTTCAATGATGCTTTATATTGCTCCGGAAACGGTGGATATGAGTAAAGCTGTCAAGGACTATGATCCTCGTCCCGGACGCCGAGGACTCACCCGCAATCCTCAGGGTAAGGGGCATTATAGTCCGACCGGTATTTGGGGAGATCCCACTCTAGCCACCCGGGAGAAGGGGAAAATTATTGTCGAGGCGACCATCGACCAGGCTGTCGAGGAAATAAAGGAGCTGATTTCTCTGAAACTGGAAAAAAAGAATCCGAATAATCCTGGAGATAATTAATCGCTCCGTTTGTCAGGCCTGATTTTAGTTTCATCCTATAGGGGGAGGACGGCGGTTGGTTTTCTGAAATATAGACAATTAACTTCTAATGAGCGTGGAGCTGGTGGGTCTTTTTCTGGGAGAGGAAAAAGACCCACCAGCTCCTTTAATCCAGATAATCAATCAGATTCTCTTGCTAATTCTGGTCAACCTATTTAACTGAGTATAAAGGCAGTTATTGGCAGATTGATTTATAAATGATTTTTGGAATTGAGCGGTAAAGGGGCTGAGGGGTTAGAGATAAAGGAGAGCCAGGAGTTCAGCCACCAGCGCGGGTTTGTCTTTTCCCTCGATTTCAACTGTATTTTCAATAGTTAAGAGTGCTTTCCGTAATCCCTTTTTTTCAATGGATTTTAACACGGCTTGATTGCGGATGCGGTCGCCTGGACGGACGGGATGGAGGAAGCGGACCCGGTTCAGTCCATAATTAACCGCAAAGCGAAATTTGGCCTGGAAAATTTCACATTGAGACAGAAAATAAGAGAGAAGGGAGAGGAGGAGAAATCCATGAGCCACGGTTGATTTCAAAGGACTTCGGGCGGCTTTGGCCGGATCGATGTGAATCCACTGACGGTCCTCTGTGGCTTCAGCAAAAATATTTATCCTTTCCTGAGTCATTTCCAGCCAGGAAGAAAGTCCGATCGCCTGGCCTTCAAGTTTCTTCAGGGTTTTGAAAGAGAGTTTTGACATACTCACCAACCTTAAAGGATTGATATCATAAATCTAAATTTTGTTTATTCTTTTTTGCAGGTCAAGTTAATTTTTTCATTTTATTCCCTCTTTCTGGGAGCTACCGGAGCTTGTTAAGATAAGTTTTCCTAGGTTAGCTGGGTTAATTGCCACTGGTGCGGACATCCATTTTCTTCCTGGTGGAAAAAGAAAAAATAATTAAAGCTATCCAGATGAGGATGAAACTTATCAGATGAAGTAAGGTGAATGATTCTTGAAAAACAACCGCTCCCAGGAAAAGCTGGAGAGAAGGCGAGATGTATTGCAGGAAGCCGATGGTACTTAAAGGAACCCGCCGCACACCCTTGGTGAACCAGAGTAAAGGTGCTGCGGTGACCAATCCCGAGCCCAGAAGAAGAGTTATAGTCAAGGGAGAATAAGTTGGAATTTTTTCCGAAGAAAGATGAATGGCTAATAAAAAGCCGACCGCCAAAGGTGTTAGGAGTCCTGTTTCCGTAGCCAAGCCGATGACTGAGCCCACTGGCGAAATTTTGCGAAGTAGTCCGTAGAAACCAAAGGTCAAAGCCAGTGCCAAAGCGATCCAGGGAAAGCGGCCATAACCACCGGTTAGCAGAACGACCCCGGTTAGGGCGAAGCCAAAGGCGATTTTCTGGCCGGTGTGCAGGCGTTCCCCCAGAAAAATGACTCCAAGCAGCACACTGATCAGGGGATTAATATAGTAGCCGAAGCTGGCTTCAATGACATGGCCGGAGTTAATCGCCCAGATGTAAATGAACCAGTTGCTGCCGATAATCATGGCTGTGAGAAGGGTGGACCGGCGGCTGGTTGGTTGGCGGAAAGTTCTCTGCCATTCCCGGCCGGCTTTTTTCAACCCTAAAAAAAGGCCGAGATAGACAAAGGACCAGATAATCCGGTGGGCCAAAATCTGGCTGGCTGGAATGGCCTGGAGGGCTTTCCAATAAAGAGGCAGCACTCCCCAGCTGGTGTAAGCCAGGAGGGCGTAGATAATCCCTGTTTTTTCCCGGGTTGATGACCACATTAAAAAAATGCTACTCCAGCGGTTATTGCGGTTAAAGAAGCTTAAATTACTTACTTCTTTTCCAAATGGCAAGAAGAAAATAGTATGTCGGGTTGGAGGAGTGAGTTGTTTTGTTTTTGACTTGTCTTTTCTCTTTTAAGCTGCTAAAAATACAAGCATAACAATCGAGATTAGAGAGAAGGAGACAACCTTGAGTGCAAAATTAATAAAAGGCAAAGAAATCAGAGAAGAAATTCTGGCTGAGATTAAAGAAGAAGTAGAAGTTATCAAGGAAAAGTACGGAGTGGTGCCCGGGCTAGTAACTATTTTAGTCGGAGAAGACCCCGCTTCGGTCTCTTATGTGACGGCCAAGGTAAAAACCGCTCTCAGCTTGGGATTCAAAGAAATTCAGGAGAATCTGCCGGTCGATATCAGTGAAGAAGAATTGCTGGCTTTAGTAGAGAAATACAATCAGGATGAGAGTATTCATGGAATTCTGGTGCAGCTTCCTTTACCAGCTCAGATTAATGAAAAGAAAGTAATCAACGCTATTGACCCGGATAAAGATGTCGATGGATTTCATCCGGTTAATATGGGGCGACTCCTCATCGGCGGCAGCGAAGTCAAATTTCCGCCGTGTACCCCGGCCGGAATTGTCGAGATGCTCCGCCGGGCAGGCGTCTCCACAGAGGGAGCGGAGGTGGTGGTTGTCGGGCGTTCGAATATCGTCGGTAAACCGGTGGCTGTCATGCTCATGCAAAAAAACCCCCAGGCCAATGCTACAGTGACTGTGGCCCATACCCGGACCCGAGACTTAGCNGCTCATTGCCGTCGGGCTGATATCCTGATTGTGGCCGCGGGTGTTCCCGGGCTGGTTAAACCGGAGTGGATCAAGCCCGGCGCTTGCGTCATTGATGTGGGAGTGAATCGCGTCGGCTGGAAAATCAGCAAAAAAACCGGCCGGAAAATAGCCGTCCTCAAGGGCGATGTTGATTTCGAAGCGGCCAAAGAAATAGCCGGTTGGATAACCCCTGTACCGGGAGGCGTAGGTCCGATGACCATCGCCATGTTGATGCGCAATACTTTAAATTCTTTAAAGTACAAGCTGGGCTTAGCTTAAGCTCCAGGGGTTAAAAAAAATAGATAAAAAATTTATTTGGAAACAATACGATGGACAGGTTCCCAGTGATCCTGGACCCAACGAAGCACATTTTTGGCGGCTGCCTCAGTTAATTCATTCAGGGTAGGTAGGTGAGAGTTGCTCAGACTGAGGTTATTATATTTGTGGAGGAATAAGGATTCAGGAATGACATCCATAATTTTTAAGTTAGAGTCAAAAACAAATAAAAAACCAAGAGAAGTCACATGAGGAAGTTCATTCCAGGGATAAAAGTAAACACTCAGCCGATTTTCACTGAAAGACTCGATATTAGCGAAAGCATAAGTTTGGATTAATTTTTTGAAATAGGGCGGCTTGCGGAAGCGAAGACAGGCTTGGGGCTCGCCCAGGGGAGTATTATCGGCGATATATCTTTTCAGAAAATCAGCTCTATATTTATATTCGGGTTCAATCCGGTTGGGTGGAGTTATTCCGGAGTAGCCGACCAAAGGAAGAACAACCAGGACTCCCTCTCCATTGAGAAGATTATGGGTACCACTGAAAAGAATCTCTTTTTCCCCGTCACTATCCAGGTCGCAGACTATAATCCGGGAAAGATGACCAGGATTGATGAATTCATTGATGATTTGGCCTTTGGGAGTGAGGGTCATAATTATGGAAACGAAGCGGACATTGTGACGCCAGGCAGTGACAATCACCCAGGAATCGTCTTGACGTCGGCAAAAAATATTTCTTATCGGGATGAAATCCTTGATGAAGCGGAGTCCCTGGAAGCTGATATTGACCTTGATGGTTTTTGACCAGATTGCTTTTCCATTGTGATCAAAAAGAGTTAGAGTATATTGGTTGTTTTCCGGATGATAGGGAGAGGCGATGACTTCATTCAGGCCGTCGCCGTCAATATCGGCCAGAGAAATTCTGTGGTTAAGATCCCAAGTTTCTTTGATGATCAGTTCATGCCAGGCCTGGAGACTCCAGAGAGTTTCCCCCCGGTAATTTTTGAGTTTAACCATCTTGCCGAAAATTTCATAAGTCACCGGATTAGCTGAGGTGGAGTTGTGAGATGTAATCAAATAAATAAAGAGGGGAATAAGTGTCAGAAGTAGAAAAATCACTATTACCACCGGGCGCTGTCGGATTTGGGAAAATATTTTTTTTGATTTTTCTTTGGCCCGGCGGGATAAATCAGTTTTCTTCAGCCATTCTTCAAGTTCATCCACCTCGACAAAAACACTGCGGCCTTTGCTGCCGCCTACCCGGTGGAGGGGAAAACCCAGTTCCTTTTCCCAGCGGTAAATGTTGCGCGGACTGGTGTTGAGGTATTCAGCGATGGCCTTTAAACCGATGATTCGTTTCGGCCGATTATTGTCAGGATCCATGAGCTATCAATTTTCTATTATATAAGAAAAAATAATAATCTTTAAGAAAAAATATTAATATTAACGACAAGAAAAATAAAGTTAACAATTCTTTTATGGACTATTGGGGAAGCGGGAGAAAATAATTGTCAGGCCAGCGCTGGGTGAGGTAGCTTCCGCTGAGAGATCTGGCTGAACTAAACAATTTGTTGGCAAAGCGAACTGATTTGTTTCTTTGGAGTAAAGGAGAGTCAGCTCAGAAATGAGTGCCGAGTGGTCTGAAGGGTATGAACCATAATTTTAATAAGCCCCGATAGAAAGGTCATTTTCAATAAAGTGCCAAACACCTTCCTGTATCTGGTATTTCTGCTGTCTGACACTTTTGTCAATATGATCTCTACGGCTTTCTCATTAAACGAGGGCCTCGTTTAATGTTAAATCGGTCTATCCATTTTTGCGATGCTCCGCAAAGAATAATCAGGAATTTAATTTAAGTTTAAAATTTTATATTTAACTATATAGATACTGCCGCTAGGATCGGTCTTGGTGGCGTAAAGAATATCTTTCTCCAGCCACTCGGGATGAATTCCGGACGGCAGGTAAAAACAGTCAAGGTAGTGTCCCTCAAAATCAAAGACATCGTAAAGGCAGCCCTTGTTTTTGTCCACTGTAGAAGTTTTTACCCAGAGTTTGTCGGGCAGGGCCATAATTGTTTGAATATCGTCTTTGTATTTTCTCTGAGGAGCTTTATGTTTTTTAATGAATTCTTTCTCTAGAGGTGAGAGTTTATATTTGACGCGCTGATAAGGACGGTTGAAGATGAGTTTAACCTGCCGGCGGTCAAGGTTAACGACCGAGATGCGATATTCCTGAGTGGAGTTGATAAATAACAATCGGCCGTCAGGAGATAATTCCAGGGTCGTCGGATCCCAGCTCATAGCTCCGCCACCGGCAATGAGGAAAAGTTTATAGGTAAAGGAGAATATTTCGCGGAGGTTTTTAGTTTCAAGCGAAAAAAGACAGATTTTTCTGATAATTTTATGGAGACGGGATTTTCTTTCCTCTAAGGGAGGCCATTCCTCAAGAGCGAAAAGAGGCTGATTATCCTTGAGCCCACAGAAAAAAGTAATAGAGGGGAGGGACTTTATTTCTTTTAATAGAGTGCCTTCCAAGTCGATAATAAGGAGTTTCCGCTGGCGATAGTCTAAGACCCAAATTTTGTTACCTTGTAAATGAAGGTGAATATATTTACTGATTTCTCCCGGGCCTTGGCCTTGGGAGAGGAGTGATCCCAGAAAACGTCCTTCGGGCGAAAATTTAAAAAGGGCGCCCTCATCGGTCTTAAAAATAGAGCCATCNGGGGCGACGGCCACCCGGCCGGGGAAAGAGAAAAAGAATTGGCGCTGGCCTTCGTCGGTGATCGAGAGAAGTTCGACCAGTTGCAGCTGACGGCCGGCTCGCTCGCCGCTCTGCGGGGTGGATGGATTTTTGATCACCGGCTGAGCCAGAAGTAATTGCCCCTGGGATAGCCCAAGTAGAACCAGAAGGATTAATGATGGTTTTCTCCTCATTTTTCCCCCTTGACTAAAATAAATAATATTAAATTATAATCGGACGAACAAGAGGGCGGTGAGATAAATCCGGGCTTACGCTCAGTTTGAGTTAATGAAAAAAATTAAGATATAAAATATTTAGACGAGAAGGAGTGGAAAAAGCGATACTTGCCTCGCCGGATTAATTTAATTAGCATAAAGATAACGGCAGGGTGAAGGGAAGGCGATGAAAAATAAAGAAATTGCGGCTATTTTTAATCGAATAGCCGATGCTTTGGAGATTAAAGGAGAGTCGGGTTTTCGGGTGCTGGCCTACCGGAAAGCAGCCCGCGTGATAGAAGAATTACCTCAGCCTATTGAGGAAATTGCCGCCGAAGAGAAACTTGATGAAATCCCCGGGGTGGGCAAAGGGATAGCCCAGAAGATTGATGAATATCTTCGGACCGGACGGATGAAGAAATTGGAGGAGGCTTTGGCGGGAATTCCCGAAGGGCTATTGGAGTTGCTGAATATTCCCAACCTGGGCGGCAAGACCATTCATCTGGCTTATAAAGAATTGGGAGTTAAAAATCTGGAGGATTTGAAGAAGGTGATTGCTGACGGTTCTTTAGCCCGACTTTACGGGATGGGCGAGAAAAAGGTGGAAAACATCAAGAAAGGAATTGATATTTACGAGCATGCCCAGGAAAGAATCCCTATTGCCGAAGCCATAACCATTGTGGAAGCTGTTATGGATTATTTAAAGCAATATCCGGGAATTAAACGAATTTCTCCCGCGGGCTCCCTGCGGCGGATGAAGGAAACAGTGGGCGATATCGATATTTTAGCCACCGGCGATGATGGGGCGGCGATTATTGAATATTTCACCCGTTATCCTNGGGTTACTCGTGTTCTGGCCGCNGGCAGCACCAAAGGTTCAATTCTAGTCGAGGCGGAATCAGGTGAACGGCAGGTTGATTTACGCATTGTGACCGAGGATTCCTACGGAGCCGCTCTCCAGTATTTTACTGGTTCCAAAGCGCATAATATTAAACTGCGCTCGTTAGCTAAGGAGAAGGGATTAAAAATCTCCGAATATGGAGTTTTTAGGGGAGAAGAAAAGATTGCCGGGAGTACAGAAGAAGGGGTCTATGAGGTGCTGGGATTACCTTTTATTCCTCCAGAAATGAGAGAAGACAGAGGAGAAGTGGAGCTGGCTCTGGGAAATAACTTACCTCGAATTGTTGAACTGGCTGATATTAAAGGTGACCTACATGTTCACAGTCGCTGGAGCGATGGTCTGCTCACTTTGGAGGAGCTGGTTGAGGAGGCGCGGGAGATGGGCTATGAATATCTGGCCATCTGTGATCATTCCCAATCAGTGCGCTACGCCAATGGCCTTTCTCCAGAAAGACTGGAGAAGCAGATAGCCGAAATTGACCGGCTTAATCAGAGCCTGAAGGGTTTTCAGCTTCTCAAAGGAACGGAAGTTGATATTCTGGCTGATGGTTCGCTGGATTTTCCCGATGAACTGCTGGAGACACTGGATTTTGTCGTGGCGGCCATTCATTCCGGTTTTCGGAAGAACGTGACCGAAAGAATGATTAAAGCCATGCATAATCCCCTGGTGGCAACCATTGCTCACCCCTCGGGTCGGTTGATCTCTAAGAGAGAAGGCTATGAAGTTGACTTGGATAAAGTTTTGGTTGAGGCGGCGCGATTGGGAGTAGCCCTGGAGTTGAATGCTTACTATGACCGGCTGGATTTAAATGAGTTTTATTTAAAGAAAGCTAAAGAGGCTGGGCTGACCATTACCATTGGTACCGATACTCATCACTGGGGCGGTTTAAAAATGATGCGCTTTGGCGTGGGCGTGGCCCGCCGAGCCTGGCTGGGGAAAGAGGATATTTTGAATTGCTTTTCTCTGGGCGAGCTGAAGAAAAAATTACAAGAGTGGCGCATGGAAAGAAGGCGATTGATTGAGGCAGCAGGGTAGAGGTTTTTTCCCAGATTATCGAAAAGGAAGAGGGAAGAGGGGAGAGGAGAGAAAGGGAAAGAAGGGGAGAAAAGAAAAGA
>MTOP01000015.1 GCA_002010725.1 Candidatus Aminicenantes bacterium JdFR-80 | reverse complement strand
AGCTGTTTGTCCAATAGGAAAAAAATAAGGGTAATTTAAATTATGAAAATTGCAATTTTTGTTTTCCCAGGAGTAGAAGAATTAGATTTTGTTGGAGTCTATGAAGTATTAGCTAAAGCTGAAGCTATGAGAAAGGAGAATTCTTTGAATCTCACGGAGCCAATTGAANTGGAAATACTAAGCAACCAACAGGAAATTATGTGTGCAAATGGGATGATTGTGAAAGCTCATCAACTCTATCAAGGATTAAACGATTATGATGGATTGATTATCCCGGGAGGCAAAGGGATAAGGGCTCTTAAAAATAATAAAGATTTTCTCGAAGATATAAAAAAATTCTCTANAAGTCACCTCATTGCTTCTGTTTGCAGTGGGGCTTTAATTTTAGCTTGGGCAGGTGTGTTAAAAGGTAAAAGGGCCACCACTCATCATCTTCATAGAAAAAAACTAGAAGAATTTTGTGAAGTAGTGCCGGAAAAAGTCGTTATTGATAAAAATGTTATTACGGCCGGGGGGGTATCTTCTTCCCTAGAGCTGGGATTGAAATTATTAGAGATATTTTATGGGAATAAGATTGCAGAGGAAGTAGCCGAGAGAATCGAATACCAGAAATTAATGTATTAGAAAAATCTGTCAGGAAAAGTTGATGATGGAATTCTGGGTATCGTGTTTAGAAAGGGAGCATAAAGATAAGGAGATTAAATGAGAAAAAACAGTAAGATGAAAAGGGTTTTTTTAATTTGTCTTTGGATTTTTAGCTTAAACATTCTNTTGTCATTTGCTATAGCTCAGAACTCAGAACCTGAATCTCAAAACGTAATGTTCAAGAACCTTACTTTTCGTGAAATTGAAATGATGGCCAAGAAAGGTGTTCCTGTGTTTATCCCGGTAGCTCAAATTGAAGCCCATGGTCCCCATCTCCCAGTTGGAGCACATNTATATTGTGCTGAGGANATATGTCAGAAGGCGGCCATTTCTGCAGGTGGACTGGTAGGAGTTCCGATTACCCTTGGCAATTGTTCGGATTTTTCATATTGGCCTGGTTATATTATTGTCGATACTCAAACCTTGATTTCCATTTTTAAGTACTATTGTGAAAGTTTAAGAAATCAGGGATTTAAACGACTAATCTTTTTCTGCTGTATGGGAGGGAATGTTTTTAATACTCTTCGTCTGGCAGCAGGGGAGTATTTCAAGAGGCATCCTGAGGTTGATATTGTGCTGGTCACTTTGGCTCAAGTGTTAAATTCTCAAACAATTCAAATGATCCAGAAACAGCAGGCTGAGATGGTGACTTCTATTATGCTTTTAATAAAGCCTGAACTTGTTCATATGGAAAGATTAGGAAAAGTTAAGATTANAGGTTCAATTGGGGAGTTGCGAAAGGCATTTCGATTTCGGGAAGGATACCGCCTATCGGAATTTTTCCCTGATGCGGTAAATCGTGTTTATAAAGGCTCAAGTGGAGAAATTGGCCTGCGGATTATTAAAGAAGCTGCTAATACTTTGGTTGAGTTAAGCAAGGAGAGATAGGACTGCTGAAGCGTAGGGAAAATGATAAAGAGAGAGGAGAGGAAACCATAAGTTCGGTTATTAAAATGAAATGTTAATAGGTTAGGAGGAGAAGTGTTTATGTGAGCACAATTATTGATGCTTTCTCTAATGGGCTTGCTTTAATTACGCCCGGATGATTCTTAATAAGGAGTATATGGATAATAAAAATGATTTTCATGAATGGATAAAGGAGGAAATATTAATGAAGAAGAATGGAGTAACAGTAGCCTTGGTTATTTTTGCCTGTGGCATTTTATCATTTTTGACTTCGAAACAAATTCTGGGAATAACAATAACTAAGGAAACTAATAAAGCTATTGCTTTCTTACAAATTAGTGGTACTTGGGAAGGAGAATTCTCGAACTATATAAATAGAGGTAATGGAATTATTCAACAAGGAAAAATAGTAGTAGAAATGAGTGTTGATGAAAAGGGCATTATTCATCAAAAAAACAAATTTTTTACTCATAAAGGAGAACAAAGTGGTTATACAGGGTATATAACAATGAAAGTGAAAGGTAATAGGTTAGTTTATTTAGGTGAAATTGATAAAGATGAGAATACAAATAATAAAATTGAAAATCATGTTTTTGAGGGTTTTATTACAAACAATCACATATACATATTGGAAGAATATGATGAAATATTCTCAAACGGTAAAGTTGAACACCAGAGGAATAGTTTGCATTATTATTTTATAAGCGAGGAAGAAATAATAATGTTAGCTGATGTCTGCGTTAATAATAAATTACTTGTTTTTGCCAACACAAAATTAGTGAGGAAAAAATAAGTAGGCATAGTATACCCCTGTTCAATTTTTATCTATAAAGATGGAAAGTTGATTAGGAGAAAGAGAGTGAAATTTAATTTTAAAATATTCATTGGATTAATAGTCTTATTTATATTTCTTATTCCATTTTTGTTTACTCAGAGTAAAGAGTCCCAAAAGGTGGAGGATCTGGTTGCCCTTATTAAGGAGAAGTCGGGTTTACAAATTCAATTAGAAGACTTGGGCTGGAAATGGAAAGAAGAAGATATTAAAGGAACAAAAGAAAAAGGAGAAATAACTTTTTCAGATACTAAGTGGTTGATGTATCTTATTCACTGGGGTCCAATTCAAGTGCCTGAGATTACAGTTGATTATGTAAAAGAGAGAATGCTTAAAATGTGGGGGGTTAAATTTGAATTTACAGGAAAGGAAGGGAAAACGAGAGTTGCCGGTCATGATGCTGTATGGGTAGAAGCTTTTGGCACTAATAAAAGTTTTTACACTCGCTTTATTGTTTGGAACTGTTCAAAGAGCGGAAGAGAATTTATTGCCGACACAAATTTTAATCTCCGAAGAAAGACACCAAAAGAGGATTTTGAAACTGAAATGTGGTCAGCCAAGACTATTCAGTGTCATGAAGGAGCTGTGGTTGAGAGCTTTTCAGATTTAACAAAAAAATTTGAATCTAAGAAGTATGGATTTACTTTTTATTACCCAGAAAATTGGTTTGTCTTTGATAGTCCTTTTTACGTTCCTTTTCCTCAATATGAGGGAATAAGAGGAAGAAAATTAGGCTCTTTATTAGCATTGTGTTCTGACCAGAATATTAAGGTAACTCTGAAATGGTATCCTCTGGAATCAACCGAGGTGATAGAACCCTTTATGGGAGTGGAACAAAAGACATTAGGATACCTCAAAAATGAAATTAGATCGCGTAAGGAAGTTGAGAGAATAGAAAATCATGGGTTTGAGAATTTCTATATTAACAATAAGGAAATATTCAGAATATGGGGATTTTGTAAATTGAAAAAATCGGAAAACGAAAGAGATAGAGCTTTCTACACAGGAAAAGGAATTTATCAGGTCGCCCAATTTAATCTTAAAAATAAAAAAATCATAGTAATTTTGATTACTAAACAATACAGATATGGAGCAGGAGTCTCTCGTTTGTCGCGTCATTTTCATGACCGGTTTTTAAAGAATTTCCTATTAAAAATAAAGCCATAAAGGTGTTTATATGTTGTTCAAGACAGTTTTTATAGTGAGAAAAAAATTTTATTGTTATCTTAACTCTTTTGTTTCCATTATTGATTCTAAGTGCAAATGAAACAGCAAAGCTTTTATTTTAAAGATTCAATTTTAGGAGAAATTTTTGGAGACAAATAAAAACCTTGTAATTTTTATTAAAAAATTTAATGTTTCAGATAAATTGAAAACCCATATCCATAAGATTTTTACAGAAGATGAATTACTTATATTAAATTATCTTGCAGAGAAAGAAAAGAAGATTTCAAATATTATTCGCAGATTCCCCCAAATAAAACTTACCTTAATTGAATCTCTTTATAAGAAAGGATATCTTTTCAGGATAGTAAAAAAAGGGGAGAGCTATTATCAAAGCAATACCTTTGATCAGATTCTAAAAAGATTTGTAAATCATAGCTCAAAATTTCAACAATTTTCTCCAAAAGAAAAAGTGCCTTTCCAAGAAGGTGTTATGGAGGTATTCCTCCGTCGAATGAAAGAAAGTAAAGAGCCAGTATATAGAGTGATTCCAATTGAAAAGACGATTCAAGACAAAAGACAATTAATCCCCTATTACCAAGCTGTTTATTATTTACAAAATGCATCGACANTTGCTTTAATCGATTGTATCTGCAGGACAATTCATCAGAGATGTGAGAAACCCAAAAAAGTTTGTTTAGCCCTTGGAGAGCAGGCAGAATTTTTCATTGAAAGAGGAATAGGAGAGAAAATAGACATAAGTAAAGGGTTAGAAGTTCTTCATACCGCCGAAGAAAATGGACTTGTTCACTCTATTGATAACAGTGAAGACCCTAGCTTTATATGTAATTGTTGTGAGTGCTGTTGTGTGTTTGTTCAAGGATTAAAAAAATATGGAATTTTCACTTCTATAGGGAAATCTGGCTTTATAGCCATTCTAGACCGAGAATTGTGTGATCAATGCGGGATTTGTAGGGAGAAATGTATATTTGAAGCCATTACTTATGAAAATGGAGAGATCAGATTTAGTAATGATAACTGCTTTGGGTGCGGTCTTTGTGCTTATAACTGTCCTCAGTCAGCAATTAAGTTAATTCCTCAAAAAATGATGCTTAAAGGAGAAAAAAATGAGTAAAAAAATAATTTTAATTTTAGTTTTGATTCTTATCGCTTTATTTTTAGTCGCCCTTTCAGACTTTGGGGCCTGGGGAAGCGAGAGAGGGATCCTTTTACAAGAACCTATTCCCCTGAAGTTGAGATATAAAGTAGGAGAAACATTATACTATCGACTTGCTCGCCAGAATATAAATTTTAGGATGGATGGAACGAAATTTGGGGAGTTTAAAGCTATTGCTTATTTCACTCGAACTCGAATTCAAAATGATAGCGAAGGGAGAATAAGAGAAAAATTTACTTGGAAGAGCTTTGNTGTAGGGCAAACAATGACCACAAACCAACCTGTTAAATTGTCATATCTAAAAGAAGCTGAAAATTTTTCACTTATTATTTCAGTTCAGGATGAAGACGCTCTTTATAAACTTAATTTTTCTNACTTGCCGAGGACGATAGAAGGGCTGTGGTTTATGATAATGGCTTGGGATACAATTACTTTTGATGGACTTACAAGACCCAGCCCATATTTTAAATTTCCCGATTCAGCTCTCATTGGCACGGTGATAAAAAGCACTCGAGGCCCCTATGAATTTTTATTTGAATATCCTCCTTTAGTGACCAACTCCAAATACCATTTTAGTGGAAAAAATTACTCAAAAGTATTGGGAGTAAGTCTAGTCAAGAATATCCCTTGTGCTGTTATTGAGTTTTCTAACTCTGAAAATATAGTTTTGATGAATTTCAATTTTAAAACTGTGGAGATAAAGAGTAAAGGATTCGAGCATTTTTGGGGTAAAACTTATCTTTCGTTAAGGGATGGAAGGATTGTAAAAGGTGAATTAATAGCCCCGATTACAGTGGTTCAAAATATTAAAATGCCCGGGCAGAAAGAACCAAATCATATTGAGTTTTTCACTTTGCAACAACTTAAATTAGAAATGCTTACACCGGACAGATTTAATTTTGAAGTAAGAAACAAGATTTAATTAGCAGGTTCCGAGGGAAAGAAAAGTTAGATTTTCCATCCATCTTTTTAGGCGAACTTAATCCGGGTTGGATTCGTTTATTAATTTGAAAAATTTTCTCGTGAGATGAAAGCAAAAGAGGAGGGAACAAAATGAGGGCAAGAAAGCTTTTTATATTTATTTTCTTCTTTTTGGTTTTTACTTTTCTTTCCCAGGAAGTTATTTCATCCTCTAGTGAATATGAGACCGATTTAGTTATTACTGCCTACAATATTCATTTGCGACCTGATTTTGAGAGAAACCTAGTTAAGGTAGCCGTGCTGGCTGAGATTGAAAATTTTTCTTCAATATCAATAGGAAAGACGCAAATTATGCTTTGTACTCTTATAGATACTGGAGATTTAAGAGCTGAAGTTAAGCAAATATTTTGGTTAAGAAAGGGGAGAAAAGATCCATTAAATTTTTCCATTAAAACTGTAAAAAATCCTTTCGACGCCGCAACTAATATTTCGTTGTACGAATTATTCTTTAGAGAGCCTTTAAAACCTCGAGAAAAAGTAGTCTTGGAATTTGTTTATACGATAAAAGGCAAAAGCATAAAAGATAGCTTTCCGCTTGGTAAGGGAGAGACAAAAGAACTTTATTTAATTTCAGATTTTCGATGGCTACCCCAGATTTTTATTCCAGCCCAGAAAGTTGGCCAATTTAATAATATTTATAAGCCAGAGTGGACACTGAGGATAGAGTATCCCTCCTTATATGTGGCTGTTGTTGATGGCCAGTTAATAAAAAAGACTGAACTTAATGGAAATAATGTAGAAGAGTGGAAATCTATAATCAAAGGCTTTCCCCAGGTCCTTATAGGTCAATATGAGAAGGTCAAAAAGAGTGAAGGCAAATTTACAATAGAAATTTATACTCCCAAAGATCAAGAAATTAAAGAAGCGGTAAACTTTCTAAGCAAAGATATTTTTAAAATACTTCAGTTATATTTTGACCTATATGGAGACTCTGGAAGTACTGTGTATCGATTAGTGGCGAGCTATACAACTTGGGGTGGACATGGATTATATATGGGACAGGTAATTGATAGAAATTATTTGAAATCTTTGGATTTATTCACAATTGCTCATGAGATTGCCCATACATGGTGGGGTTTCTTAATTACTTCATATGGTGAAGGCAGTAAATTTCTAAGAGAAGCGATGGCTAATTTTTCTGCTGCCTGGGCACTAAAGCAGATTAAAGGCGAAGCCTACTTTGTTAATGCTTTAAGAGGATTTAAGACAGGGACTTTTTGTTACTATGTAGCCCTAAATAGAGTGGATAAACAATATCCTCTTGTAATTCAAGAGGGATACGATCCCAGGTCTATTGTGTTTAAGAATTATCAAAAAGGACCTCTAGTGTTAAATACCCTTCGATTTGAGTTGAAAGATGAACTGTTTTTCCAGTGCTTAAGAGCTGTTGTAGAAAATTTCAAGGACAGAAATATAACTTTATCTACCTTTATTGATACATTTAACCAAGTTTCAGGCAGAAACTTAACTCCCCTTTTTAGAGATTTATGTTGGGGCACAGGTTACCCCATTTATCAACTCGTCCATTTTGAATCTGTCAAGGCAGGAGAGAAATATAAAACAATTGTAAGGATAAAAAATGAAGGAGACATAGGAGTTCTTTGCCCTCTGATGCTTAGCACAATTAACCAAAGAATAGTCAAATGGTTCAAAGTTTCTGGTAAAAAAGACAAAGAGTTCAGCTACCTCACCCAAGACAAGGTGATAAACGTAGTCCTTGATCCTGAAATGGTAGCTTTTCAATATTCTCCAGAGCAAGGAGTAAAGTTATGGGAAAGTTTAGATGAGTCTCTCTTTGGCCTTAGGAATTGGGCATGGTTTAACAAATCCTATGCTTGCTATTTAAGGGGAAAATATGAAAAAGCGATTGATATACTCTCAAGATATTTAAATGAGGCAAAGGAATTAATTCCCAACATAGAGAGACTTCCGGTCTTTGGTGTTTATCGTTTTGTTAGAGGTTTTTATTATTTAGCCATAAACGATGAGGAAAATGCAGAGAAAGACATAAAGATTGGCATTCCCTTTTTGTTCGACTCTCTAATGGACAAGAATATTATGTTTTTCTTTACTCTTACAGGAGTTATTAAAGAAGCAGAACCAGAAAAAAATGTGATTTTAATTTTGAATAAAATCACAGGCAAAGATTTCACTTTGGAGGCTGATTTAGATGACCAATCAAGAAGACAGAAAGTAAATGGATGGAAGGAGTGGTGGGAGAAAGAAGGAAAATACAAAAAATTAAATCTTAAGGAATTAAAAAATATTAAACAAATATGAGCTAAAATTGGATAAAAAGAAAAATTTTTTACCCAAAGAAATTATTTGGTTCATAATTCTTGTTCTTCTTATTAGTTGGATTTTTACTCTCCTCATTAAATTTTTCAATTTGAGTCAGAGCCCTCTGACTGCGGTTATGATTTTCCCAGCTCTCCTTACCTTAATTTTCATCTTTATTTCTAAAAAGGAGAAATTTTCTTCTATAGGCTGGAAGTTGCCTCAAGCTAAATACTGGTTAATAAGCATCTTTCTTCCTATTTTTCAGATGGCCATAATTGTTGCTTTAGGGTTTTCTTTAGGGCTTCTCTCTTACAATAGTCTTCACCTTATTACGCATAAGCCAACACCCTATAGTTGGTTAAATTTACTTATTTGTATTCCGGCTATGTTTATTCCTATTATCCTTTTGTCTCTTCCAAGCTTTTTTATTGGCTGGCTTAATCATCTTGGCGAAGAGTTTGCCTGGAGAGGTTATCTTTTTAGAAAAGTTTCTGAAAATAGCGGGAGTCTCGTGAAAGGAGTTTTTATTTCCGGGATTGTTTGGTGGTTCTGGCATCTTNCCATGTTCTGGGTCAGCCCTATTCTGAATAAATTAAACATCTATCAAATAGGACTCATAATTTTCACCTCTTTATTCGGATTGCTAGGAGCTGCTGNGATTTACGCTTGGATTTATGTTATAAGCGGCTCAATCTGGGCGCCAACTATTATGCATATTTTCTGGAATTTATATCGAGGAATTTTGACAGGCAGATTAGCTGATGGAACACTTGGGCTTTTTAAAGGCAATCTTTGGCTAATAAATGGTGAGGGGATTATTGGAAATATAATAACAGCCCTTTTAGGGAGTTTTATTATGGGGATTTTTTTTGCCAAAAGGTCTGGCCATAACTACTTTTTTGATCATGCGTAAGAGAGGAGAAATTTAAAAAGGATAAAACAAATTTTTTTATAAAAAAGGAGTTTTGAATGCAATCCATTATTCAATTTTCTATGGCTGGGATCTGCTTGATATTGGCTTTTGTGACCAATAAATTCGCCAAAGATCCGGTAATGGAGGGACCTGTGTTCAATAAGCGGAAATTGTTATGGGTAGGTTTGGTGTACATTCTAATTTTTATAGATGTCGCTTACATTAATAGGTTAGCAGTAAAGGGAATAAAATATTATGATTTTCTCCTTACTTGGCCCGGAATTATTGATGCATTATGGCCTATTGTATTAGTCCTGTTTATTTTAATCGTTGTAGAGAAGGAAAAGCCTAAGTCTTTCGGATTTTGTCGGCCAAAAAACTGGGGAGTTTTGATAGTTCCATTCATTTTTATATTAGGGACTTCTCTCCTTAATATCAGATCAGCCGGTAAAATGAAGATAAGTCTTCTTATTATGTTGATAATAGGAGTTTGCCTTTATGAAGAACTCATTTTCCGGGGATTTATCCAAAATGAATTAGAAAAACTTTTTGGAATTAAATATATGTGGATAATTGCCGGATTACTTTTTGGGCTATGGCACATACCCAGTGACTTCTGGGGATATCAATATTTACATCAAAAAAGCTACCTCTATTCTTTTGGTCAATTAGCTATGCAGACAGGTGGAGGTCTTTGGGTCTGTGCAATTTATAAAAAGACTCGGAGCCTTTACCCTTTTTTCTTGCTTCATTTTATAGGCAACAACTACCATCTTCATCTTTATCACACGATTGTTAATTTATTTAAAAATTTATGAAATTAAGAAAGAAAACAACACCAAAGGAGAAAATTTATGAGCGCTACAGAGACAGTCAATGATGATTTTTTTAAGTTACATCAAGAATTTTCGGCTCCAATTTACCAGCCTTACCCAGTAGTCTTTGCTAAAGCCGAGGGTTGTTGGTTTTGGGATAAAAAAGGAAAGCAATATTTAGATGTGTTCGCTTGTTATTCCACTCTCAATCAGGGTCATAGACATCCTAAAATAATAGAAGTAATTAAAAAACAGCTGGATAAGATTACCCTTACTTCAAGAGCTTATCTTAATGAAGAGGTACCAATTTTTCTCCAGGAAATTTGCCGAATTTCAGAAATGGAACAGGCGATTCCCATGAATTCAGGTGCCGAAGCTATGGAAACCGCCATCAAGGTCGCCCGGAAATGGGGTTACCAGATGAAAGGCGTGAGGCGAGGGAAAGCGGAAATAATTGTTATGGAAAATAATTTTCATGGGCGGACGGTGACTACGGTTTCTTGTTCAACCGTTGATAAATTTAAAGAGGGATTCGAACCTTTGACTCCCGGGTTCGTGGTGGTTCCTTTTGGGGATATAGAGGCGGTTAAAAGAGCAATTAATAATAACACAGTGGCTGTTCTACTGGAGCCGATTCAGGCAGTCAACGGCATTAATGTTCCCCCCGAAGGATATCTTCATCAGTTGCGGAGAGTTACTCAAGAGCAGGGAGTTTTGTTGATTATGGATGAGATTCAAACCGGTCTGGGCAGAACGGGGAGGCTGTTTGCTTGGCAATGGGAAGAGGCTAAACCGGATATTCTCTGTTTAGGGAAAGCCTTAGGAGGCGGAATTTACCCTTTATCTGCAGTTCTCTCTTCGCGGGAGATTTTTTCGGCCCTTAATCCAGGTGATCATGGTTCGACCCTGGCCGGAAATCCCTTGGCAGCTGCAGTAGGTCTGGCTGCTTTAAAAGTGATTGAGGAGGAGAGTCTGGCTGAAAAAGCAGAGATAACGGGCAAATATCTCCTTGAAGAGTTAAACAAGCTTAATCTTTCCCCAATTTCCCCAATTAAGAAAATTAAAGGTAAGGGATTGCTAATCGGAGTTGAGTTAACAGTCGAGGCCGAACCCTATATTAAGAAACTCCTTGACCTGGGAATAGTCAGTCTTGTGGTAGAAAAAAACATTATTAGATTTACTCCCCCGCTGATTATAAACGAGAAAGAAGTGGCCTACATTGTAGAAAGAATGTCAAAACTGTTTGGTTGAAATTTTTAAGATGAGCAATAGGAAAGAAAAACTTTCCAAGAAAGTGGCTGTAAGCTGGAGGGCGCTTAAAGAGAATGAACAGTTAATCCATTAATCGGTAATATGATTTTC
>MTOP01000055.1 GCA_002010725.1 Candidatus Aminicenantes bacterium JdFR-80 | reverse complement strand
GTTATTTTCTGGTCATTTATTTTGGAAACTATCTCCGGGATTGTTCTTTATATTGTTCCCCCGGGAAGAGTGGCTAATTGGACCAATTGGAAATTGCTGGGATTGAGTAAGGATGGTTGGGGAGCAGTGCATACCATTTTTGGCCTCATCTTTCTCATTTTTGCTCTTATCCATATTTATAAAAACTGGAAACCGCTCCTCAATTATATGAAAACCAAAATCAAAGCTGGCTTGAGGGCCCGACAGGAACTTGCTCTTTCTCTCACCCTGACCCTGGTTGTTGGAGTAGCCACAGTGGCAAGTGTACCTCCTTTTAGTTCGATTATGGACTGGGGAGAAAAAATTAAGAATTCCTGGGAGGACACCTCGTCCAGACCCTTTATTCCCCATGCTGAACTACTTTCTCTGAGGAAATTTCTTAAAGAAATCGGCGTCAATGAGGGAGAAGCTTCAAAATTATTTAAAGAGAAAGGAATTCGTTTCAGTGGCTATTCCGCTATTATCAAGGATATTGCTGATGAGAATGGACTCTCGCCGAATGATATATATAATCTGCTGAAACCTCTTTCCCGCAAGTCCCTTCCCCAAAACCTTGGTGAGACTCAGCCTAATTCTATAGGAATGGGGCAGGGCTATGGCTGGAAAAAAGTTAGAGATGTGGCCCAGGATCTGGGGAAACCGGTGGATGAGGTTTTGACCATCTTAAAGCGGGCAGGGATTGAATGCCGTGAAGATGAGATGTTGAGGGAGGTGGCTGAAAGACACGGCCGGAAGGCGATTGATCTGGTAAAGTTGATTTCAGGTGAAAAATAACATATTAATTTCATCTTATGGACCTTAATATTCAGCGTTTATTTAAGGTCGAGCTTGATGATGGTATCTATCTTATCAAATTTAATTGGGGAGAGATCGAGGAGGAGGCCTTCCTTGAGTTTTTTGAAGCGGATTTTTGTTCCGGCTGGGAAGTGAGAAGCTTGGCGGAGAGGTAGATTGAAGCCAGGAAGGAAAAGCGCCTTATCGTGATAATTGAGAATGTGGACATAAACAGTTTTACCTTTTCTGGTAGTGACACCCCATTCGCGGGGAGAGATTGGGCCACCCCGGGTACCGTAAATGCTTTCTCCATATTTTTGCAACCATTTCCCCATAGCTTCTAATCTCTCTACACATTCCGGCTGAATACGACCATTAGGCATGGGGCCCACATTGAGCAGAAGATTGGTGTTGTAGCCGGCGGCTTTGACCAGGAGATGGATTAATTCGCGGGTGCTCTTGTAGCGCCGGTCCTGAAGATTGAATCCCCAGGAGCGATTGATTGTCTCACACATCTCCAGGGGTAGAGTGCTTATTTCCTGGCCGACATTGAATTCCTTGGTGGCGTGACCGGGCAGGTCCTTTTCAAACATTTGAAAATCTTCTCCAGGGAAGGGGGTCTGGTGGTGGTTGTTACCCACCAAAGTTCCCGGCTGAAGGGAGTGAATCAGGCCATAGATTTCATCCAGATGCCAATTGGCTTGACGTTTATCCCAGTAGCCATCGAGCCAGATAGAGAGAACTTCGCCATAATTGGTCAGGAGTTCTCGTAACTGGGTTTTCATGAAATCAATATAGTTCTCCCAATTTCCGTGGTTCGGGCGGCCGGTGCGGTGCCCGGTGGCTCCCCGGGGAAAATAATCAGGATGATGCCAGTCCAGGAGGGAATAATAAAAACCCAGTTTTATTCCCTGTTTCCGGCATTCTTCGGCCAGCATCTTCAGCACATCCCGGCCATAAGGAGTAGCTTTGACAATATTATAATCAGAAGCCTTGGTATCAAACATACTGAATCCATCATGATGGCGGGAAGTGATGACAATGTACTTCATTCCCGCTTTTTTAACCAGCGAAACCCATTCGGCGGGGTCAAAGTAAATGGGATAGAAAAAAGAGGCCAGTTTCTCGTAAATTTTAACCGGAATTCCCTGGTTATTCATGACCCATTCGCCGTCCCCCAAGATAGAATATATTCCCCAATGGACAAAAAGGCCGAATTTGGCATCCTGGAACCATTCCCTTGTTTTTAGGTTTTCCGGTGAAGGTTGATAGGCGTTTTTAGTGGATTGAGCTGGAAGATTAATGATGACTAATAAACAAGTTATAAGGCCTAAAACTAACATTTGAATTGACCTGGCTCTTCGGTTAAAAGTCATATATCTCTCCTTTTTATCCTTATTTACCTTTATATCTTACTTAGATAATCCATTTTTTTACAAGACAAAATTATCCTAGCTATTATCTTTAGGCCTTGGCCGGATTATTATTGATATTTACCTTTTTCTACTCCGTTTTTACGGTCTTGGATCTGACAATCGGGTTGGTTTTTGGTATTAATCGGTAACCAGAAATTAATTGTTCTTGGGAATCCCGTTTATCCGCCCAAAGGAAATAATCCCCGAGGGGGGCACTGTAAATCCGTGGGTCCCCCGGGATAAATTAATGGTTTTTCTTTCTAGGATATTTCCCCGGCAGTCTCTGATAAGATATTCCCAGTCTCCCTGGTCTTCCTGAATATCAAGGAGCACCCGGTTAGTCAGCTTGGCGTTGAAAATATCAAGTTTATTCAGTTGTGGCTCATTTCCAAGGGAGATAACCTCGTTGGTGTAAACAGCCGTAATTTGATGGCCGTTTTTACGAGCGGTAATCAGCGGATAATTGGCCAAAGGAAAAAGTGGTTCAAATTCTCCTTCCAGCAGAATAGATCGGTGCCTGATCCAGTAATCAGTTAAGAATTTAAGCATCTCCAGGTGTTCCTGGGGGATTTCCTTTAGCCGGACTGAGACCTGGGGGACTCCAAAGATGATGTTCAAGAATTGCAGAGCAGCCACTTCCACCGGTTCATCATAGTGCCACATAATCATATCGGAATGAATAGCGGTCGAATCCCCCAGCAACCGCAGATCAACAATTCCCACCCGGTTGCTCACCGCTACATTGGGGCAATCTCCCACGCGGAAGATATTCCCGTATTTTCTCATGAGGGGTCCAACATAAGGCTGACGGAATTCAATCATGATGTCCGGCTTTATTTTCCTGAGTTCATCAATAAGGTCGGTCATCAACCGGTCTGTGGCTTCGTTAACCGAAGCGTAATCCCGGCCGTCACTGGCTTCTAGTATTGTTTTTTCATCGGCGGTAAAGCGGGCGATGAAGTCGAGTTTAAAACCATCTAGGTCCCATTCTTGGAGAGCCTGTTTAAAGATATTGATTATATAGGCCCGCACCTCAGGATAACGAGGGTCAAGAACATAGGCGCCCTGACCCTGCCAATAGCGAAGATATTTACCTTTAAATCGTTCAAAATTTTCAGCTTTTTCACCCATAAAAGGCACTGCATACCAGAGAAGGATTTTCATATCCAGCCGGTGCAGAGCTTGGACAAATTCCTTCATTTGGGGAATTCGCTCCGGCCGCCAGTCCCCGGTGAAAGCATAGCCCCGACTGCTATCCAGAGTCTGCCAGCCGTCATCGACAATAATGGCGCGAAAACCTAATTGGCGAGCCAGATTAGCCTCTTCCAGCAGAGTCTCAGCCGAGACGTTCTGGTGATAGCTGTACCAGGTGGAATACATGGGCCATTTGGCTAGGTCAGGAGTCCAGGCTGGTTGGTACCCGGGATGAGAAGCCCACCAGCGAGGAATTTCCTGCAGAGCCTTGAAAAAGGGAAGAGGCCGCCTATCGAAACGAATCTCAACTGTATAGTTTTTCAGCCACCGTTCCTTTTCGGTAAAAAAGTCAATCTGACAGTAAATCCGGCCGTCCTCTTCTTTGAGCCCGCAGGAAAGAAGAGTGGTTTTTAGCGCCTCAGAGACCGCCACGTTGAGACGATTGGAATTATCGTGGCCGAAAAGGGCGAACATCGGAGCACTGCGGGCCAACATAGCTTTAACCCGGGAGGGCCACCAGCTGGGGCTGACAATTTTTCGATAACCAGCAGTAACACTCCAGAAGCCAGCTATGTTATGAGAGGGTAATGACCATTTTAAAGAGAATGGTGGCGGAACAGCTGGTTGGGAGCTATGAAGAGTGAGGGTCAGGATTTCCAGGTTGTCTTCTATTTTTTTTGTTTCCCAGTGCCAGCTAAAATCACCTCTTTCACCCTTTATCTCAATATTAAAACCGGCAACCTGTATTAATTGGTGAGAAGAGTTAGCCTTAGCTGTAATTACCAGGAGAAAAAAGCAGAAGGAGAGGAGTAATTTTAGTCCGATGGGAAATAATTTAAAAAAATGAGCTGGTGAAGGAACAATATCTCTAGAGGTAAGATTAATTACTTTTTTGTGCATAAGAGATCTCCTTTTTAAGTTTAATTTAAATGCTTTTTGAAAAAAAAGAGCAATTATCTCTCTTTCTCCGGTCTCGGTGCTGAAGATTACACGATTATTGGATAAAGAACAAGAATGTTTTTCTTGGAGTTATAAAAAGCCTTTCTCTGAGGATTAAGAAGAAAAAATTTATATAGCTTGGCAATTATTGCTGGTTTATTCACCCGGATGAAGAATTTACTAAAATAAGTAGACAAATAAGTAATATATCTATAAATTGTCAATAGAATGATGAATAACCATGGTCAAAATTAAAAGATTCTGAGTATAAGCCGGTAACTTTCTTTTAACTTTTTTCTCTTTTCAAGAGGTAAATTTAGCTTTGCTCTGGCTGGCAATCAATTCCTGTTATTTTAATTTACTCGCCAGAAAAGTGTCTGGTGAGAGTTGTTATTGATCAATCTTCGGAGGAAGACTTTAAGGCCGAAAACAAAAGTGATGAGCTGAAGAGAGTATATAAGGCGAGGATTTATCTTTTTATTGACTGAAGAAAAATCTCCTGCTAAGGTGGTAATTAAGATAAAAAGGGTTATAACAAAAATCAAGGAATAATAAAGGGGAAATAAGGTTTTCAAGGAGAGGAAATATGAAGAAAATAACCAACCCCTCTTTTTTGTTTTTCTTATTTTGTTGCTTGTCCTTTATTGGCTTTCTTCAGTTTGGCTGTAAAGAAGCAGGTCCAAAGTGGGCCGGGTCAATTCATTCGGAAAATGGGGTGACAGTGGTAAAGAACCCGGTGGAACCCTATTATTCATCAGAAGTGCTGACCATGGAAGAGGAATTGAGTATCGGCTCAATGGAGGGACCTCCGGAGTATATGTTTCAGCAACTGAGGACCCTGGTGGTTAATGACCAGGAGGAAATATTTGCCCTTGACATTAAAGCCAGTCACGTTAAAGTGTTTGACCAGAAGGGAGAGTATCTGCGGACAATCGGCAAACCAGGCCAGGGACCGGGGGAGTTGCAGTTGCCCATAACCATCTGTCTTAACTCCAGAGGAGAAATAATCGTCGGTCAAATCTCCAAAATTTCCCTCTTCACCCCGGAAGGGGAATTTATTAAATCCATTCCCCAAACTTTTCAGGGTTTTGTGGAGGACATTGATCCTGGAGATAATTATTTTGTGACCATTCTTGACTTTGAACAGCAGGTTTATAAGGTCCAGAAATTTGACCAGGAATTGAAGCCTCTGCACATTTTTGGAGAGTCTCCTCTGCCCTCGGTGGAGATCAGGCGGACCGGGAAGAGGAGGGTCTATTTTCCCGTTATTCGCTTTGATGTTCTCTCAACCGGCCAGGTAGTCTGTGGTTATGCCGATGAGGGGTATATCCTGAAAATTTATGATGACTCAGGAAAATTGATAAAACGTATCGAAAAAGAATATCTACCTGTGCCGGTCACCCAGGAAGATAAAGATATAGCCAGAGAGGAATACCCTGAAAGATTGCGTGACTCGCTGTTTTTTCCGGATGAATTTCCGCCATTTATCCGGTTTAAAGTTGACGATGAAGACCTAATCTATGTCTCTACTTACGAAAGACCTCCTGATGGAGATGGTTATTATCATGATGTTTTTGATCAGGAAGGGAAGTTTATTACCCGAATAGTTCTTAAAGCTCGGCCCCTGGTGATTAAAAAGAATAAGCTCTACACCATTGAAGAGAATGAAGATGGCTATCAGTTTATCAAACGGTACCGGATGATCTGGAATTTACCGCGGGGAAAAAATTGAAAAAGAGGGATATTAGTTAGGGAAATTTATTAAATACAAAAAATTTATGATTTTTTAAAACAAAGACCAGGGCAAAAAAGAAAAGGAGCAAGGGAAATGAGGGAGAATAGTTTCAGATTTTTATTGAGGAGAAGAAGATATTTTGTTCTGCTGTTGACAATTTCAATATTTATTATTTTTTTTGGGTGTAGAAAGGAATCAGAAAAGGCAAGTGGCTTAGAAAAAGAGAAAGAAAAACAGCCGGCTGTTTCTGAGATAATTGAAGTTAAAGCTGGTCCAAAGGATAAAAGAGCCAGAGAATTAAAAATAACTACGGTTCCCCAAGATGGCGGCTTTGTTCGCCGGGCTGATCAATCTATCTATGTGTATCTTTCCCAACCGGTGGAAAAGGCTGATTTTTCCTTTGATATTTATCCTGAGGTTGAAGGCTGGAAAACAGAATGGGCCAGGGGAGGCCGGGTGGTTATCCTTAAACATGAATCGTTGTTCCAAATTGGCCAGGTTTATGATTTAACTTTGACCATAGCTTCTTTTAAGCTTAAAAAACAGGTTAAATTTCGGGTTTATGGTCCTTCCTCCCTGGAATTAATCAACAGGGATGAAGCTGAAGCCAGGATAGATTTTGACCAGGCCTGGTTATTTCGGCTGCAAGCCCTATTTGAACCTTCCCGCCTGCCAGAGCGTTATCGAAGCCAAACGCCTTTGGTTTGTGGGACAAGGGTGATGGCCAAGTTTAAACAGATTAAAGCTAGGCTGAAGCCCCAAACGATTCAAAGACTGAGGTCGTATTTGGTTCCTCCCACACATCCGGAGAGCGTATTCTCTCGGCTTCAAAACAGCGAGACTGCTTCTCCTGCTGGTTTTAGTTTATTTCCCCAATTATCCGCCCAGAGCAGGGGGAGAAAAATATGGGGAGAGCCTCTGGTATGTAAATCCGCTCCGCTTAAAATCTGGTATAAAAAAGATGATAAAAAAGTTGCCGAGGAGGCCCGCCGATATCTTGATTCAGAGAATATGTATTCTCGATTTCAATCTTTAATGGGACAGGAGCCTCCCTCTGATAGCGGGGAAAGGGATAATGGGGGCGATGGGTACCTTGACTTTTATCTGGTCCGTTTGGGAGATAATGGTCAATGTGTTTCTTATCAGGATACTCCGGTCTCGCCCTCTTATATACTAATTAACCGAACTCTAAGAGGAGGGAAGTTGCTGGCTACTCTGGCTCATGAGCTTTTTCATTCGTTTCAGTTTGCCTTTGACCAGTTTGAGGATGAGTGGTGGGTAGAGGGCACAGCCACCTGGGCGGAAGATTTTATCGATCAAAATCATAACGATGAACAGCAGTTTATTCCGGATGCTTTCTTTTTTGAAGAGAATCGTTTAGAAACGATCAACAGTGATGAAGGCTTTCATCCTTACGGAATATACCTTTTTCCTTTGTACTTAGATAAATTTTATGAAGAGGGGCTGATCGGGGATGTCTGGCAAGCCTGTGCCAGCTTACAGTCTTTAAGCGCTGTTGAAAATGTGGTTCAGGATTGGAAGGAATTGCTTAAGGATTTTGCTTATAAATGTTTGGATATCGGGCCGACCGAGGCTCTCTATCCCGATGCAGGCGGTCCTTTACAGCTTTTTGTCCACCATTGGGCGAAGGAAGTCGTTTTAAAGTCAGATAAAACCAATTATGAAATTGAGTTTAATCTACCCCCTCTTTCAGCCACCTATTTTCTCATCCAGAATAGATGTGACGCCAAAATTACTCCCCATATTGAATTCGACTTAAGAGGAATTAAAGCTTTTAACTGGATAACTGTGCAGGTGATTATTGATCCGGAGGGAGAGGCCCAAGAAGAAGACTGGACAGGTCGGGAGAAAAGATCATTTTGCGTAAATAAGGAGGAAGAAAAATTTGATGAAATAGCCCTGGTCGTCGCTTCTTCAGATAAGAATAATCCGGTGAGGACAAGTCTAAGGATAAATGTTGACGCCAAAGGATGTTTGCAAGCCGATGCCACCCTTGATTGGACCATAGAGATTGATCGTCGGGATAAACATCAGGATGAATATGGCTCTAGGAACAATCGGGCTGAAATAAGAGCTGTGGCCCGCGCTCAGCTAAAACTTCAGGAAACCTATGTTGATGACGAGGAAATAAGCGCTCACTATGATGTTCTTTCCTGGGGGATTACAAGTGTTACTGGGACAGCTCAGATTGACACAGAAAGTCATCCTTCTCCTGGAAGTAAGGGGGGATGTGTCACCAGATGCCAGGGTTCGGGCTCAGTTGTTCGTTGGAAGAAAGAAGATGCTCCTAGAGATTTGAGTATTACCTATGAAAAGAAAAGTGGTCGGGTAAAAAGTGTTGTCCTGAGTCCGGCAGCGGCCATTATTTACTGGCAAGGTTCAACGGAGTGTGAACATATATGTCCTGATAGGAGCTGGACAACCACAGAACCGTGGGTGCCTGACTGGGAATATTTCCCCTTGCTTCACTGGGGAGCTTTTAAAGAAACAGCCGAAAGCGCCAGGGGAAATATTAAATCATCGACCATTACTGGAGGCGGTACATATCAATTTGTTCCGCCTCAATCGCCGGAGAGTACAACCACTCTTAAGGCCAGTTATACTCTTAAAATAAAGCGAAAAAAAAACAACTAAAAGGGAAGACGATAAAGGGAGCTTTTGGAGAAAGAGAATTCTTTGTCGAGAAAGGGGCTCTTGTTAATTTTTTAATATTAATATAGCGCCTGAGGGGGGGTGAGGAGTTTGTCGCAAACGGAGATTTTTCGAGCCACCTATCTTTATGATGAAGTGATCAGTCATTTTATGTGGGATGCAGGAGTCTTGCTTATCTCTTTAAGCTTAATCTTTATAGCCATCAAAATACCTTACGTTTCTCTTTCTTCCTCCAATTTGCTCTTAATCTTCCTGGGGGCAGCCTTTTTTGGCTTTACTTTTACGGTCAATGGGATTGAGGGACAAACAGTGCTGATGACTTTTCCCGGAGCAATCTTTGGCAGTTGTTTGTCTTTTATTCTTTATATAAAAGGCAAAAAAGAGGGATTGAATAATCCTTTCCATCTTTTCTTTGCCGTGGCCTATTTAATAGCAGCGATTCTTTTTGCCTACTGGGGGATAGTCTACAGGAGTTTTCCCGAATTTAGTGAATTAGGCTGGATTCATTAGCGATTAAATATTTTGGTGGTTTAGCCGAAAAAATACCACTAGTTTTTCTTCCAGTTTCTTCCGAGTTCCTCGAACTTTACTTAAACAGAGGAAAGATATGATTAAAAAGATAGTCTTTAATCTGGCGGTCCAGCTTACGAGTGTTTTGTTTTTTACCGGAGGCCAAGGTGTTGAAAGCGATGATATAAGCTGTTCTTAGCTCAGGGTTAAGATAGAAATGGGTGACAAAAGCGTTCTGACCTCCACTATGGCCGATGAAATGGAGATTAAAATTATCTTCAACAAAAAAAGTTAAACCCATGTAGTCCCGCCGGTGTTGACCCCGAAACTCAACGTCCATTCCTTTAATTTCAATCTGGGGCTGAAACATTTCTTCCAGGGTAGAACGTTTCAGAACCTGGTCATATAGTTCCTGGTGGTCAGGATCACCCATCAAGAAATTAATGTATTTGACCATATCACCAAAAGGAGCCTTAAGTCCGCCGTTAGAAACAGTAATCCCGGTATTAATATCTGGGTGGGCGGGAGTCAGCTGGCCATTTTTGAGGAAATAGCTCTGGCATTTATATTTCATCAGGTGATATGGAGTGGTATCAAAGTAACTCCGGTGCATACCCAGGGGCATAAAAATGTTTTTATGAATATAGACTTCCCAATCATCTGTCGTCAGAAGCTCGATTACCCGTCCCAGAAAGATGATGCCCAGGTTGGAATAACTCCATTTGCTACCCGGCTTAAATAAGATTTCCGTGTAGGGAAACATAGCCACTAACTGTTCCCAGTATAAAGGTTCATGAGGATGCCAGGGTTTGTTTTTCCAGGGCCAGGTGGGATTGCGGAATCCGGCTGAATGGGTCATTAAGTGGCGGAGGGTGATCTCGCTCATCTCACCATGAGGATTATGGACAACTTTCAATTCCGGAATGTATTTTATTATGGGGTCATCCAGTTTGAGCAAGCCGCGGTCCCGTAATTGCATAATGGCAATGCCGGTGAATGTCTTGGTGATGGAGGCCCAGTGGTAGATGGTGTTTTCATCGACCGGACGATTCTGCTCAATATTGGCCAAGCCATAAAATTCTTTCGCCACCACCTGGTTGTCATGAATAAGCATAAAAGTGCTGCCGATAATTCCGTGGGCTTTTAAGGAAGAAATATAAAATTTCCTGAAGTTCTTGAGAGCGGGTTTCAACTCTTTAGTTGATTGGAAATTATTTTGGGCCAATGAGACCAAGCTTAAGGAAAAAACCAACAGAGAAATAAATATTAATTTTAATAAATTATGTTTGGTCACTTCTCCTCCTTTCAATTAGATTGCTTATATTATCCTTTTCTTATTGATTCTCAACAAGAATATTTTTTTCAAATTGAAATTAAGAAGGAAGTCTCTTATTGGCTGTTTTTCCAACAAAATTACTTCAACAAAGTGTTTTTAAAAGAGGCCGAGAAGTTTCTTTGAAGAAGTAAGGAGAACCGGTAAGAATTCCTCAACCTGAGAGCTCTTCCGATTGAAAGCTTGGTTTCTCTTTAAGTTAAATTCACGATTTTGCCGGTAAAAAATCTTTGAAGACTCATTTTAATAATTATTAATCACCTTCTGTTGTTTAAAGCTAAACGATTACTTTAGGCAAATTACTTAAAACTAATGGGGAAGGAGAGAGTTTGACTTCACAAAATCAATTTGATATAAGCAAGCTAAAATAGGGATGAAAAGGAAGAAATCAAGGGGGAGGGAAAAACCCTCTGCTTTCTCTGAAGGAAAACCGTTTTTTAAAGCTCTCTTAATTGAGATAAAAGAGAAAAAGATCATTGAAATCCTCGGGGGATTTATTGGTGTCGGCTGGTTGATCTTGGAGTTTGTCCACTGGATTTTGATTGATCATTATCATTTCCCTGAATGGTCGCTGGATATTACTTTTGTCACTCTGATTGCTGCTTTAGTAATGACTCTCCTGTGGCGATTGGTGAAAAGTAATTGGCTGGTAGGCCTGGCTGTGGTTCTCATAGGTGCAGCTACGGTCTTTATCGATGTCCGAATTGTCCAGAAGGGAGAACCCCATGAAGTAAAAGAACCGCTGGCTACTTCTCACTGGAAAAACTCCATTGCTGTTCTTCCCTTTGCGGATATCAGTCCTCAGAGAGATCAAGAATATTTTTGTGATGGCATTACTGAAGAATTAATCAATGCCTT
>MTOP01000014.1 GCA_002010725.1 Candidatus Aminicenantes bacterium JdFR-80 | reverse complement strand
GATAAGAGGAAAGCGAGCGAATTTATCCAGGGTGGCCAGAAGATAATTATTCATTTCACGGGCGTAGCCGTTATAGGTTAAATCGCCGGTATTGACGGCCANGGCCGGTTGCCAGCGATTGATNCTTTGGAGAATATACTGAAAAACTTTAAGATTGCTCCGAGAATCACCGAAAACGATAAAACGAAAGGCGGAGGGAAGAGAAGGAGAAGGTTGTCCGGCCCGAGTCTTTAAAACCTTTAAAACCCGATTTAAATTATATTTGTTTTTGTAGGGAGCCAGGTTTTGTTCAATTTCGGCCAGGGTGTCCTTTTTATAAGGCAGGGCTGGTTTGAGCATAGCCGAGCGGGAACCACCGGAAAACACAAAGCCATTTTCTCCNAAGGAGAGCACTGTTTCCCCGCGAGGAGAGGCGAAAGACACCAGGTAGCGCCGGCCATGTCTGCCGACGGCCCGCCAGGCTGCCTGGGGGTGGCCGAAGAGATTGAGATGGTGGATTTTTTGTTTTACNGATTGGGGAAGAGTAGAGAGAGGAATTGGTTGGAGATTTCCCTTATAAAAAACTGTGCCAGGGGTCTCTCTTTTTTCATTTATGGAAGAGATAATCCTAATCAGTTCCCCGTTGGGTTGATAGTCAAAGCCGAGATAATCATCTTCGTTGATGAAAAGTTTAAATGACCAGTATTCTTTCTTTTTCTGGGTCCGTTTGCGGAAGATTATTTTCTGGNGATGGGGCAAGAGCCTTTGAACTTGAGCCGCGATGGNCGGCGGAAGTTCGGTCAGGGTAATTTCTTTTTCCCGGGCATAAAAGGCCGGATCGACGTAGTCGTTGCCCGCGGCCGAGAAAACTTCTTTGTATTCAGGAGGCTGACCGAAGGTAACTTCTTGGGGGCGGGGAAGAGTGGTTACGGTGGGAGAGGCGTTTTCTGAGGGAAGACAGGCGATAAAGTTTGAAGCCAGTAAAGAAGAGATGATGAACAGCCAGATTGTTTTATTTAGTTTGAAGCNAGGAAAAAATTTCATTTTTAGCTCCTTTCTTTGGTTGTCGGGTTCCTTCAAGTTTATAAAATCAAATTTCAAAAGGAATTATTATATTTGGTTTTTTTTGATTTGCCTATATTTTCGCCAAATTGGTGGTTCTGTACTTTTATTTTATTGGTTAAATATAAGGGGTTGGACCTCAGGGATTAAAATAAATCTCCAATGGATTTAGTAGTTTTATTTCTTTTCTGAAAATTTTCTTTAGCATCGGTTTTCCCCTTTGTGTTTGATGATTTTTGCAAATGGAAGAGACGGGGAAAAGGCAAAAAATTTTCGGTGTGAAATATGGTATATGAATGAAGATGAATAATGGTTTATTAAAAATAGAAATATTTTATAAATTTAGAAGGTAAGTCTTAAAGGCGATTTTTGGAGCCAAAAATCGCCTTTAAGGGCCTTTTTTGGGCAGTGAAAGAGGGTTAATTAGTTGAAAATAAAGAAGATGCTGCGGCCCGACCCCACGTTTGGCGCACGTTTGGCGAGTCTTGCTGGCCATCGATGTATATAATGGAAATTGTTCTGATGAAAGAGGCTAAGATTTGTAAATGGCTTTCAATCCTAAGAATAAATTACTTAACGCTGCTTTTTAAAAAATAAATTGAATTAAGAGTCAGAAGTTAAATAAGCTACCAAGGAGATCAAAATTGTAATTAACCTGTTTATTTAATATGTAATAAATTTATTCCTAGTTGGTAAAGCAAGCGGAAGCTTTTTGTCTGTTTCCAGATATTGCGGTAAGTATTTTGGCCGGAAACAATATCAAAAAAGGCTTGTTTCAGGCGAGGGTTGTGTTTGGCGCTGGCGATAATTTTATCCAGGAGTTTTAGTTTAAGGCCCAGAAGAACCAGTTCGCGGAAAATAATTCCGTAAGGAATATCAGCCCGCAATTCCTGGCAGTATTCCAGGTATTTAGTGAATGCTTTTCGGGAAATTCCATGTTCCACCATTACCCGGGCGGCGTTTATTCCCGTAATCAGGGCTGAGTTTATGCCTTTGCCTTTAAAAGGACGATTCAAGCCGGCGGCATCGCCAATCATCACATACCGGTCCCCGATGATGCCCCGGCCGGGAGAGGTGGGAAATTTTCCCTTGAAATAATACAATTCAGGAATCAGAGCCAGAGCGGTCGACGGCAGTGTTTTTCTCACCTGAGGAAGATCAAGGAAATTTTCCATTGACTCCGCTTCTATTTTTTTCCCGGCGATGTTCAAGCTCAGGTGGTTTCCTTTGGGAGTAATTGCACCAAACTCAACTCCCTTGGCCGCTGAGAGCAGGAAGGCATGAATATAATTACCGAATTTCTTCATGGCCTCCTCACCGGGATGAATTTTGGTCACCACTGAATAGAGGAAGTGAGGTTGGCGGTATGGGGTTCGCCACTCGAATATCCGGGCCAACCCATCATCCAGGCCGAAAGCCCCCACTACAACATCTGCCCGGATATTATTAACTTCGCTGAAAACCATCACCCGTTCGGAGGAAATTTCAATTTCAGTGACCCGGGCCTGGTAAGTTTCAATCCCCAATTCTTTGACCTGCTGAAAAAGATAATCATCGAATTCAACTCGCCGGCAGGCATAGGAAGGTTGGTGTTCACCGGCCAGGAGAAGTTCACTCATATCAGTATGGATGACATAGCCATCTATTTGCCGTTGGATGAGATGATATGGGAAGGGAAGTCCCAGGTCATCGGCCATTATTTTGTCCAGAGGTGGAGAGAGTACCCCCAGGCATTGATTATAATAACTCTTTTTTTCGAATATTTTTCCTTCATAAAGGACAATCCGGGGAGTAATTCCTCGAGCCTGGGCCAGCTTCTTAAGGGCAATCGCACAGGTAGTGCCAGCCGGCCCACCGCCAATAATAACAACTACGGATCTATTATTAAGGGGCCCCAGAGAAGAAGCGGTTGGAACTTTCATCAGTGTTTCTCCTCATTCAGGTGGTTGGTTATGTGATTGACGATTAATCGTTATTTTAATAAGCCGTCGCCAGAGATATTTGAAACTTTCCTTCATGATGAAAAATTGAAGTTTTAAATCTAATAAATTTTTGAAAATTTGACGATAGGGAATGTTTCCGGTGAACATATTCCAGAGAATTGACCGCAGACGATGAGTTTGGATAGAGTTTTTTCTAGGACGACCCGAGGCGAGATCGAAATGAATATCAGTTAATATTGGAACCGAGCAGACTAGATTGTTGAGATGAAACAGCCACCGACCATACAGATTATCGCGGCCAATTATTTTTCTGGCTAGACGATGATAATTCTCTCGCCAATCCGCCTGGCTTATTCCTTTAAAAACAGCTGTCCAGGCCGCCAGTTGGGCGGTTACCAGGGCTGATTCCAGACCATTTTTGTACTGGCGCGAGAAACTGGCATCACCAATAATAACCAGACGGTGGTAATAGGGATGGCGAGCTGAAGAGATGGTTATTCGGGGGAAGCAGCGGCAGTTGGGCGTTTTTATCCAGGCAAGAAGTTCTGGCTCAATTTCTTCGGTTTGCAGAAAGAGTTCCAGGTCGTTAGCCTCCAGATTGTGTCGGCCGATTAGAGTCAGAGCCAGATAATCTCCTTTGGGAATAAAAGTTGCATATTTAAAAGGACGGGTGTGGAGCATATAAACATGAATGAAGTTGCCTAGCAGTTTATTAATGGCTCTTTTCCCTAGTTTGAATTCCGCCTGACAGGTGACTAGGGTGCGAGGTGGGCGATAGCCGAAATTGAGTTGTTTAAGTCGATTTAAAAGTGAACTATTAACCCCAAAAGCGCCGACCACCAGGTCAGCTTCCATAGTCCTGGGTGAAGAAGCGGAGCCATAATGGACCAGAATGGGGTGATGAGAATATTGAGGAAGTGTCAGTCCGGTTACTGAAGTTGCTTGCCAATCCGCTCCCATGTCCTGAGCCCAGGTCAAGAGGAAATCATCGAAACTGATTACTTCAGGGAAGCGAGAGAAACGAGGCCCACAGCCCCGGTAAACCGTGGCTATGCAGTTAATCTGGTTCTCGGCACAGGTAAGATGAAGGGGAGGAGCCTTTTTTTTAAGATGTAAACAATATCCGTCCAACCGGTTGATAATCCGCTTCTCAGGAAGATAAATACCTTCTTTTTTCAGTTTCTCATTAAGACTTTCCGCGATAATTCCGGCGCAGAGGTTGCATCCGGGAGGACCTTTTTTAAGAAAATCTTTATGGTCAAAGATTGTGACTTTCAGGGAAAGATGCTGTTGGCGGGCATATTTAAGGAGAAAATGGGCAAAGAGAGATCCAGCCGGCCCTCCTCCGATGATAACCACTGAAGAACCCTGCCGAAGGCTTATTTCCCCACCCACGCCCTTATCATAGAATATTTAAAATATAAAATCTATAGTTACTATATAATTATATAATTGGCCTTCCGATGGCCTCAGAATTCCCTCAGGAGGGAGATTTTTTATTCACACAGAGTATGTGGAGATTTTGAGTCTGGTGAGGAACTAATTTATCGGAGGCCCAGGCTTTTCTTAAAAGAACTTCTTCCCGATTTAGTTAGCAAATAGCCAGCCTTATGCTTCTAAGTATTAGCCAGAATGATGACAGACTCTCTGATGTGAGTAGCAATAAACAGTGATGGGTCTCGAGTTTTGGTCTCTTTTCAGTCAGTGAAAAGAGACAGCAAAACTCCTTCATCCAAATTAACAGTTAGGCTCGCTATCCGTTTGGTCATTATCCTAGCAGGCCTATAATTTTTATCTGTTACGGGCACCAGCCCAGCGCATGCCGAATAATATCAGGCCTAATGTCTCTAAACACTGGTCAGAATGACTATTCATTCTCTGTTGCCAAAAACATCTAATACTCGTCAGGTCGGGAGCTTGGGTCTCTTTTTGGTAAACAAAAAGAGACAGCCAAGCTTTATTATCCAAGTTCATATTTAAGCGCCTTTCGTTAGTCGTCATTCTGACAGGCTCNAAATTTTCATCGGTTAAGGGTGGGCAACTGTCTATGTTGAATTAGTTAGGACCTGATGGCCGGAAAAGTGAGACTTATGGATTATGCAAATAATTTTAAATTGGACCATAAAAGTTTTATAATAGCTCATTACTTTTGAAGAAATATCAACCCAGAGAGAGAAATAATAATTTTGGAAAAGAGATGTGATTCATCATGGAAGAGAAAGACGTAAGCCTCCCCGAAGGAATTCTTCGTCCGACTCCAGGAGTGCAGACGCTTCTGGGGAAGCCCCGCCAGGCGATTATTAAATTATCCGGACCGATGATTGTGGCCATGTCGGTGCAGACACTTTATAACTTTGTGGATGCTTTCTGGGTTTCGGGGTTGGGACCGGATGCCCTTTCGGCGGTGGGCTTCTTTTTCCCTTTTTTCTTCATGTTGATGGCTCTGGCCACAGGACTTGGAGTTGGGGGTAGTGCCGCGGTTTCTCGAAGGATAGGAGCCCGGGATAAGGCCGGCGCTGACAGCGTTGCCAGCCACACCATCGTTATGATGTTTATTTTAACAGTCCTAATCATGATTCCATTTTTTTGGTTGATTCCTCATATTTTCAGCTTTATGGGAGCGGGGGCGATTACACCTACCGCCACTCATTATGCTCGGATCTTGTTTGCTTTCACCCTGGTTATCTTTTTTGCCAATATCGCCAGTGCTCTTTTAAGAGGAGAGGGCGATGTGAAGCGGGCCATGTACGCCATGATGTTGGGAGCCGGCCTTAATATTGTTCTCGATCCCATCTTTATTTTTGCCCTTAAATTGGGAGTCGCGGGTGCAGCCTGGGCGACAGCTTTATCTCTTTTGGTCTCAGCTTGGTTTCTTTTTAACTGGTTGATTCTCAAAAAGGACTCTTATGTTCAGATAAGATTACGAGCTTTTCGGTTTAAAAAAAGGGTAGTTTATGACATTCTTCGGGTAGGTCTGCCCACATCGATTCAGCAATTATCCATGGCCTTGGCTGTTTTTCTCTTTAATCTTATTGTTGTCAAAGTAGGCGGTACAGATGGAGTAGCCGTCTTGACTACAGGCTGGCGGGTGACTATGTTTGCCATTTTACCCTTAATCGGCATGGCCATGGGAGTGACGGCCGTCACGGGGGCTGCTTACGGCGGCCGGGACTACCGGAAACTTAATGAAGCTTATCTTTACGCTATTAAAATCGGCGTTTTAGTGGAAGTGATTATAGCCGGATTAACCTTTTTTCTGGCCCCTTATATTGCCGCTCTTTTTACTTTAACCCCCGAAGGGTTGAGAATTCGTTCTGATTTGGTTGTCTTTCTGCAAACCATGTGCCTTTATTATCCGACCACCTCCCTGGGCATGCTTTCTTCAGCTATGTTTCAGGGCACAGGCAAAGGCCTTTATTCATTAACTGTGACCATTATCCGGACAATTATTCTAGCGGCGCCGATAGCCTATTTCTTGGCTGTCCTGGTGATGAAAAATCTGGTGGGAGTCTGGTGGGGTGTTGTTATCGGAAATATCCTCGGGTCTTTGATTGCCTTTTTATGGGGACGACATTTTGTCCATTCTCTTTTCCGAAAAGCCGGGGTTGGAGATAAAGCTTAAGGGAAAGAATAAGGTTAGANTTCTTGGGCCAGGATNTTTTCTAATTGGCGGATTAGTTCGCGGCTGCTTCGATCAGGTCCGACTAATTTAATCTCCCGCAAAGATTTGACACCAAGCCCTAGTTCAGCGGCTCGTTGAATTTGCTCATGGTCAAAAATTTTAGTCTCCATAATCTTTTTGTTGGACCCGAGTAGTTTTAGCATGGCCAGCCCGATAGCATCAACAGCGATANGGTCATAACCGGCAATTACAACTTCAGCTTGGACCCTTTCACCTCGGGCAGGACCTCCGTCAATAAAATCTTTTGCTCCATCCAAAATAATTATTTCAGGTGGATAATAAGCGTCATTGGTTTCAGCAATCATTTTGCTCGTAAAAGTTGATGAATGAAGCTGATGTATTTTTTTAGGTCGTGGAGAAGATTACTCCTGACCATCCAAGGGGCCGACGACTTCCTCAACGGCCTTCAGAATTTCGCCGGATTGGACCAGTTTTTTCATGGTATTATGATCCCGATGGAGGGGCCGGTCTTCGTCGAGAAAAGCCACGTGTCGACGGATAACTTGATGGGCGGTGGTCACTCCTTGCCCATGGGTGAAATCGCGGAAGTCAAGTGCCTGGGCAGCGCCCATAAACTCAATTCCCAGCACACCGTAAGCATTATCCAGAATCTGCTGATTTTTAAGAGCGGTGTTCATGCCCATCGAGACGAAATCTTCCTGGTCAGCCGCTGCCGGAATGGACTGGATGGAAGCCGGCATGGAGAGGATCCGTTGTTCAACGATCAACATATCGGCGGTGTATTGGCTGAGCATCATCCCTGAGAACATGCCTGCTCCTTTGATCAAAAAGGGAGGCAGACCGGCGCTGAGGGCCGGATTGGTCAGCCGGTTTAAGCGGCGTTCGGAAAGCACACAGACCATGGTCACAGCTGCTCCGACCATGTCCATAGGTAAGGAGATAGGTGTCCCCTGGAAATTGGCGCCGGTGAGGGTGAGCTTGTGTTCCGGGAAGAAGATCGGGTTGTCAGCCACGGCGTTTAGTTCGATTTCCACCTGTTTCCAGGCCCAACTGAGGGCATCCAGAGCGGCGCCGATGACCTGAGGAGAGGAACGCATGGAGTAAGCATCCTGGACCCGGACTTTAAATTTCCCGGTGAGGAGATCGCTTCCGGCCAAGCATTTTTGCAGGTTTCGCGCACAGCGGACAGCTCCAGGAAAACCACGGGCTTCATGGAGGCGGACATCATAGGGTTTCATATTGGCCAGCAGGGCTTCCAACGACATGGCGCAGGCAATCTGGGCCTGGCGGAGCCAGCGTTCTATATCATAGAGCTGGAGAGCGCTCATCCCGGTAATCAAATTGGAGCCGTTGATCGCCGCCAGCCCATCTCTGGCTTTGAGACCGGGAATAGGGATGCCCGCCCGTTCCATGGCCACTTTTCCCGGGAGTCTTTCACCCTGGTAGAAGGCTTCTCCTTCTCCGAGGAGAAGGAGAGCNATCTGGGACATGGGGGCTAGATCACCGCAAGCGCCGACAGAACCTTTGCGGCAGACAACCGGGGTTACTCCTTTATTAAGCATTTCGACCAGAGTCAGAGTGATCTCGGGACGACAGCCGGATTTGCCTCGGGCATGGACATTAATGCGGCTGGCCATGGCCGCCCGCACCTGCTCGATGGGTACCGGCTCGCCGATGCCGGCGGCATGATTATAAATAAGATAACGTTGGAATTGTTCTATTTGTTCGTCAGAGAGAACAACTTCTGAAAATTCGCCGATACCGGTATTCACCCCGTACATTATTTCCCGGGCTTTGATTTTTTCCTCTAACATGGCCCGGCATTGCTTGATCCGTTCCAGAGCCTCGGGGGCTAACTCGACCTTTTCATTGAAACGGGCGATGCGGACAAGCTTGTCAATGGTTAAATTAGAACCATCAAGAATAATAGCCATTTTTTACCTCTGAATATAAATTTATTACCTTTAATTCTGTCATTTTTGGACTGCAATGACAATCATTAAATTATCATCCTCGGTCAGGATTTCAGAGCCCAGATGGCTTTTTCNATGGCGAATATTATTTCTTTAAGAAACCAGCCGGACTGGGTTAAAATAATTGAAATGATTTTGAGCTTGGATTAAGGATGAAGAGGTGGCCATGAGCAGAATAAACAGGACTAATCTTTTTATTATCATGCTTCTGAGTCTGGGTTTATTTTTTTGGTTGATGAAAGCTGGGCTCGGAGCGGGTCAGGAAGCTCTTGATAATCCACTTTATCGTTCCTGGTTGACCCACCGGAGTTTGAAACAGACGACTCCTTTTCGCCTGGAGTGGGTTCTGCTGGGACCGGTGATGAATTCAGCCCGGGTGGAGGCTGTCCAAGCTCACCCCGACCGGCCAGGCACAATCTATGTGGCTTTCGGCTCGGGTAATCTGTGGAAAACCACTGATAATGGCCTGACCTGGAAACCAATTTTTGAAGACCAACCAGTGCTGGGTATCGGAGATATCGCCTTGGCTCCTTCCAACCCCGATATTATCTGGCTGGGAAGCGGTGAGAGTCTGAAAAAAGCCCGTAATTTCACCATGCCGGGGATGGGGGTTTTCCGCTCAGTGGATGGAGGAGAAAAGTGGCAGTATCTGGGATTGCCGGATTCCTATCATATTGGGGAAATCGCTGTCCATCCCCACAATCCGGATGTTGCTTTTGTGGCTGTGCTGGGCCATTTCTGGACGCCCAATCCCCATCGCGGTCTTTACCGNACNGTNGATGGCGGCCGAACCTGGGAACATGTTCTTTATGTCGATGAGCATACCGGAGCCAATGACGTGGTTATTGCCCCCTCCAACCCCGAGATAATCTATACCTCGGTGTGGGAAAATTATCCCGGCATCGCTGGACCTCGGAGCGGGGTTTATAAAAGCTCAGACGGGGGGAAGACCTGGGTCCGTCTTCACGGCGGACTACCGGAAGGCCCCCGCACTGGGCGCATCGGGTTGGCGGTCTCCTGGAGTAATCCGGACAAAGTTTATGCTCTGGTCGACAATCTCAATCGACCTAAAAATTTAGCGGCTGAAGTTTACCGCAGTGATGACGGCGGCCAGACCTGGCGGCGGACCCACCAGGATGACCTTTATATTTTCCCCGGAATTGGCTGGTATTTCGCTGATATTTACGTCAATCCTCAAAATGATGATGAAATATTCGCCCTGGGTGTTCGGGTGGCCCATAGCCGGGATGGTGGCCGAACTTTTTCTTTACTCAGCGGCCACGTCTTTCATCTTTTTCCCAATCCAGCCGAATGCCTGCATCTGGATCATTGTGAGCTATGGATTGATTGGCGGAATCCGCGGCATCTTCTTTTGGGTAATGATGGCGGGTTGTACGTCAGCTGGAATAAAGGACAATCCTGGCTCCATATCAACAACATCCCGGCTGGCGAATTTTATGATATTTCGGTAGATAATCAACAGCCCTATCATGTCTATGGAGGAACTCAAGACGATGCCGCAGTTTTTGGTCCAGCCCGGGAGTGGAAGCCCCGATTTCCTGACGGGTGGCAATATCTCTGGCTTGACGCCTGGGCGGGCGGGGATGGCTGTTTCACCGTAGTCGATCCGGAAGACCCAAACACAGTCTATTTTTCCAGTCANCATGGAGGAGTGCGACGCAAGGATAGGCAAACCGGTCACTCCGTCTCTATTCGACCTCGTTTACCGGCCCGTAAGAAAGGCGTATTGCGTTTTGTCTTTGTGGCTCCTTACATTATTTCGCCCCATAATCATTTGACTCTTTATCTGGGAGGTAATTACGTCTTCCAGAGTCTTAACCGGGGGGATAAATGGCGGGTGATCAGCCCGGATTTGTCCCAATCACGTCTCCCAGAGAGGGTTTCCACAGCCATCAGCGCTCTGGCTGAGTCACCTTTAAGGCCAGGCTTGATTTATGCAGGTACAGATCGGGGAGCTTTATGGGTGACCAAGAATGGGGGTGACACCTGGGAGGAGTGCTCAGCCAGCTGGCCCCCGCGTTATTTACGGAGTATCTGTCCTTCCCNGTTTAAAGAGTCTCGGGTGTATGTCGTGGCCACAGGGATTAATGATGATGATTTTCAGGCATATCTTTTTGTCTCGGAAGATTATGGTCGAACCTGGCGGTCGCTGCGCAGTAATCTTCCCAATCAGGTGGCTTATGTTATCCTGGAAGACCCCACCAACGAAAATATTCTTTATGCGGGTATGTATCGTGGAGTTTATATNTCCCTTGATCGCGGCCGGAGTTGGTCCTATTTAGGGAAAGCCATGCCGGATGCCTGTATCTCTGACCTAGTGATTCAGGAGAGGGAGATGGATCTGGTAGCCGCCACCCACGGTCGGGGAATATATAAGCTCGACCTCCGCCCGATTCAGNTGGCTGTTCGGGAAATGGCTGGAAAAGCGGTCCTGAGAGGGAAAAAGATATTTCCACTTCCTCCGGGAAGGCTGCCCAGATTCGGCGATACCCACCGAGAACCTATTTATAAGACTCTGGAAAAAGTAGCTTTCACTTTTCTCTGGGATAAGGCAGAGAAGGTGGTCCTTGAAATCAGGAACGAGAAGGGACAGCTCGTCTGGTCTCGGGAGTATCAGACAGCTCCCGGATTTAATCAGTTCCGCTGGAATCTGGTGGTTAAACGAGTGGCCAGTAAATTACCCTATTTTATTCACTATGATCAATTTATTTCTCCAGGGAGATACAAAGTTATCCTCAAGGGAAGTGAAGCTCAGCTGGAAACCGACTGGGAAGTAAGACCGAGCAATGCCTTTCCTCGTTATCCTCGAGATAGATAGATAGATAGATAGATAGATAGATAGATAGTTAGTTAGTTAGTTAGTTAGTTAGTTTGTTTGTTTGTTTGTTTGTTTGTTGGATGGATAAAGGGAGATCTTCCTTCGGCTATATTAAGTGAGGGGCGTCACTCCTGTGACAGCCTGCCAGCAAGCCGGTTGTAGTTCTTAATTGAGTAGACTTCCTTTTGAGGAGACTTTGGTTTATGAAGATAGGCATATAGATTCTTAATTTAGTCAAGGGCCCATCTTATTTAATCCTAGGCTGTTCATATAAACCAACTCATCGCCCTCTACATTATCTGCTCTTCCCACCTTTCAAGACATTTCATCACAAATCTTATCTTCAATCATCATCATCATCATCATCATCATC
>MTOP01000107.1 GCA_002010725.1 Candidatus Aminicenantes bacterium JdFR-80 | reverse complement strand
CTTGCCTGGCGGAAAAAAGTGGCCCAACTCCTGGCTCAATCGCCTGATGTCCAGCAGGCTGCCGCTTACCTGGAGAGCATCTGGTCCAAGTTGCCCTCCGCGGAAAAACCAGCCGCTTCGGCCTGCCTGGCTTTTCTCTACCATCAGCTCGGCCTCAAAACCAGCGAGTATCANTGGTTAAGTCTCCACCTGGAAAAATATCCATCGTCCTTTTGGGATTCTGCTTTTCTCCCCTCTCCCTGGTCCCAAAAATTAATTGATTACTTAAATTACTGGGAAAAAAATTATCCTCAGCTCTTCGANCTGGCCTTTCTTAAACCACCAAAATCTCCCTTGGAGAAATGGCCCACTTCGCTGACTCTGGTGGTCAACGTCAAAGCCACGGCTTATTACAAAATCATGCAGGGAGGAATTCCGGTCACCGGCGGCCGGTTAAACGCAGGCACCAACCTNGTGACCATCCCTTTACCCGCATTTTCNCCCCAAGAAAGAAGACTTAGCTTCCTCCTGGAACTCAAAAAAGAAGATCTACTTATCCGCCACCAAATTGAGCTCAGGCAAACGCTGGAAGCAGCGACCACCCAATATGCTCAGCAACCACCCCAGGTGACCAGTCGCCAGTTTCGCATTCTCCTCTACTGGAAGAATAAACTCCTGGCTCAGAGTCAGATAATTCAGGATCTAAAAGAGAATATCAACCGCGATTTACCCCCTCGGGATGGAGTCTTCCGACCCTTCGGGCCTTACCAGGAAAAAAACAATCCCCAGAATTACGGCGTCTCGGTCTTCCAGGCCATCAAGCTTTTAGGTGATTTTCTACANAAAAAATTATCTTCTGACAAACCTGGTTCCGGCGGCAAAAAAGGTGAAAGGGCTTTTTCTCTCTCTCGCTTATCCCCGGAGAAAACCCGAGAATTAAATTTTTTTCTTCGTTCATCGAGCCNGCAAAGTCAAACAATCTTTTACCNGGGTTCTCTCNNGCTGCAGGTTTCTTTCCAGGAAGGGACTGCTTTATCTTCGGGGGAAGGACCTCGGCAACCATAATATAATCAATTGCACTAGGGTGTCTGACACTTTTTTTTTATATTATAAATATCACNTGATTTCTTTAATCCCCAAGGCATTCAAAAGTACGATGAACTGGCCCTACTTTTCCTCTTCTTCAGGTTTAATCCGTCCTTCGCGGATAGCTTCTTCAATAATCTTCGTCTGAATTTGCTGGGGAACTTCCTCGTAATGGCTGAACTCCATAAGGAAAGAGCCCCGACCGCCGGTAATCGAGGTTAAAGTCGGCTCAAAATCAAGCATCTCCGCCATGGGCACCTGGGCGCGAATAACCTGCATGTTGCCTTTTTGTTCCATACCCAGGACTTTACCCCGCCGGCTGTTGAGGGCGCCCATAACATCTCCCATGTTGGCTTCCGGGGTGTAAACTTCAACATTCATGATCGGCTCAAGAATGGTCGGCCTGGCCTCCTTCATCCCCTTCTTGAAGGCCATCGAGGCGGCTATCTTGAAGGCAATATCCGAAGAGTCAACTTCATGGTAGGAACCGTCATAAAGAGTCACTTTNAAGTCNACCACCGGATAGCCGGCCAGGACGCCCTTTTTCCGGGCTTCCTGGATACCTTTTTCAATGGAAGGAATATAATTCTTGGGAATAGCCCCACCAAAGATTTTATCTTCAAATTCGAAATCCTTGCCCCGCGGCAAAGGCTCCATCTTTATTTTGACATCCCCATATTGACCCCGGCCGCCGGTCTGTTTCTTATATTTGCCCTGGACATCGGATTTGCCTTTAATGGTTTCTTTATAAGGAATCTTGGGCGGCTTCAGGTCAACATTAACATTGTATCTTTTCTTCAGCCGTTCGGTGACAATCTCCACATGAAGCTGGCCGTTACCCGAAATGATCAGCTCGTTGGTCTCGGGGTCACGTTCAATCCGGATGGTAGGGTCTTCTTCGGTGACTCGATGAATCGCCTGGGAAATCCGGTCCTCATCAGCCCGGCTCTTCGGCTCAATGGCGAAGGAAATCGATGGCTCGGGAAACTTAATCGGCGGGAATTTAATATTGGCGCCCTTGGCGCATAAAGTATCACCGGTTAAAGTCGCCTTCAGTTTGGCGGTGGCCACAATATCACCGACTACCGNCTTAGAGGTCGCCACCTGCTCCTTACCCTGGAGGTAGAAAAGACCACTCAGTTTTTCATCGACTTCCCTGGTGGAATTATAAACGGTCTCATCACCCTTAACTTCTCCAGAGAAGATCCGCATCACTGAAATCCGNCCCGTATAGGGGTCAGACATTGTCTTAAAAACAAAAGCGGCAAAAGGGCCATCCACAGCTGGTTTCAGCTCACCGTCGGCTGTGGGGATGGATTCCCGTTCCAAGGGAGATGGGAGTAAATCAACGAGACCNTCGAGCAGAGGCTGAATCCCCATNTTGAGGAGCGCTGAAGCAACAAAAACAGGGACAATTTCTCCGGCCAGAATACTCTGGCGGAGCCCCCTGGTTAAATCTTCCTGGGAAAGTTCTCCCTGGTCAAAGTATTTTTCCATTAATTCTTCATCCGATTCAGCCACCATTTCCGTCAACTCTTCGTACTTCTTCTCCACCTCGTCNGCNATCTCCGCCGGGATATCGCCCTCTTTCATCTTGCCTGATTCATCCTTTTCAAAGAAAAAGGCCTTTTTCCGGATAAGGTCGACCACTCCAGAGAAATCCTTTTCCTGGCCGATCGGCAGTTGCACAGGAACCGCCTTGCGGCCAAAAAATTGATGAATGGCTTCCATAGTCCGGCTGAAATCAGCATTTTCCCGTTCAATCTTATTAATCACGATCACGCGCGGTAAGCTAAATTCATCCATCATGGCCCAGACTTTTTCCGTGCCCACTTCCACTCCGGCTACTGCACAGACCAGGACCACCCCGGCATCTACGGCTCTTAAGCTGGCCCGGGTGTCCCAGAGAAAATTGGTGTAACCCGGACAATCNACGAGGTTGATTCTATGGTCCTTCCAGGTGAAGTGACAAACCGCTGATTGAATTGAGATTTTCCGGGCAATTTCATCCGGGTCAAAGTCGGTCACTGTATTGCCCTTGTCCACTTTGGTCAGCCGGGTGGTCACCCCTGCCTGGAAAAGAAAAGCCGCGGTCAGAGAAGTCTTGCCCGAAGAACCATGTCCGGTGAGCGCTATATTGCGGATTTTNTCGGCGGGATAATCTTTCATTTACTTCCTCCGCTTGAGTTTTTGATTTATGGTTTTAATATAAATTTTATATTATCTACTACGTTTATATTATATGAATTATAAGCAACTTGGCAAATGGAAAAAGCCTCTTAACTGAGATTAAGAGAGTCAGATATCATACACTAACTAAGGCTGATAACTCAAGAGAAAAAATAGTCACCACTGACGAAGACTTTCCAGGTAATCACTTAGATCAGCAGGGAGAGGAGAAGTAAATTCCAACCGGCGATTATCTGCAGGATGGGTCAGCGCCAGCTGGTGAGCATGGAGGAATAAGCGGGGACAGCCGGCTTTTTCTTTCCGGCCGTAATAGGGATCGCCCACCACCGGATGCCCGGCTGAAGCCAGGTGAACCCGAATCTGGTGGGTCCGTCCGGTTATCGGTTTAATCGCCAGNAGGGTCAAAACGCCCCAAGGAGTGGCTAAACTTTCCATTACTTCGTAAAAGGTCAGGGCGTCGCGAGGTTTGCGGGCTTTAATCGACACCCGGAGGCCACCCCCCAGATAACGACCGATAGGCCAGTTTATCTTTCCCTCCCGCTCCTTTATTTTACCCCAGACCAGCCCGAGATAAATCTTATCCACCCGTCGTTCCTTAAACTGTCGCTGAAGATAACGATACGCCTGCAGGGAGCGAGCCACCACCAGGAGGCCCGAAGTTTCTTTNTCGAGNCGGTGGACGATGCCCGGCCGTTCAGGCGGGCCAACATTTTGCAGTTCCGGAAAAGAGGCAATCAAGCCCTCGATAAGAGTCGGCTCGCGGGAGCGAGGTGCCGGATGNACCATCAGGCCGGCGGGTTTCTCCACCACTAGGAGGCANTCATCCTGATAATAGATCTTCAACTCCATCGACTGGGGCTTCAGAGGTGGTGATTCCACGGGTTCAAGCTGAGCTAAGTCCACCTCAACCCTCTCCCCTGCCCGCAGGCGATAGCCCGGCTTGCGGGGTTGACCATTGACCAGAACATGTCCCTCCTTGATAAAAGAAGCAATTCGGGAGCGGCTCAGTCCTTTTTCTTTTATTTTTTCCTGGAGAAATAAATCCAGCCGCTGGCCTATTTCACCCTTTTCAGCATCTACCAGGTAGACCTGTTTCGCCACTTTTCCTGTTTTCTCCCTTAATAATCAGGTTAAGTAAAAGTTACTTCTTTTCTTTAGCTCAGTCAATGAAGCTTTGATAAATCATTATTCTCCACAATTCTACAATTCTCCATTTCCTCCAGAGAAACAAGGGTAAGATGTACCCNNAGCTCTATGCCTTATTAGTTTTTGAGGTTTTCCCTCTATCGAGGGATAAAATCTCATGCCAATAACCACTCTCCTGGTACTAACACGGGTGTCAGACATCATGAGACCCTTGAGTTTAAGGGCATTTCTTGGAGTGAATAATGGGTTTAACTACTCGATAATAAAACAAACAATAAAGTCCGACCTGAAACAATCAGGTGGTTNTTCTTTTGCGGATAAAATAAAGCACCAGGCCAAAGGCCAGGCCNACCAGGCAGAAAACCTGAAAATAATTCAGACTTAAGTAAGGCGAAGCTCCATGGATAAGATAGGCACTTTCCGGATGGTCTCCCCGATAAAACTCCACAAAAAAGCGAATGATGGAGTAGTTGATGATATAAAGGGAAAAAACCTGGCCGTCAAATCTCTTTTTCCGGAGAACAAGGTAAAGCAGGAAAAAATTGGTGAAATTCAAGATTGATTCATATAGCTGGGTGGGATGGATGACTTGATGAAGCGGCACTCCCGTTATACTATGGGCATACTCACTGCCAAACATCACTCCCCAGGGAACATCACAGGCCCGGCCATAACAACATCCGGCGCTAAAACAGCCCAGCCGACCAAATCCGTGACCCAGAGCAATCGCTGGACCGGCGATATCAGCCACCTTCCAGGTCGGCAGGCGGTGACGATGCANGAACCAGATGGCAAAAATCAGGCCAAAAAACAACCCTCCCTGGAAGACNCCACCNGAGCGNGCCAGGGTCAGGAGCTCNGAAGGATATCGCCAGTAATAAGAAACATTGCCTAGAAAGAGGACCAGCTTGGCTCCCAGTAAGGCCACAATAATGGTGTAAAAAGCCATATCCACCAGACGGCCGCCCGGCAGCTGNTCTCTTCTCGCCTGGCGNGCGACAAACCACAGCCCCAGGACCACCCCCANGGCGAGCATAAAACCATAGGTATGGACGGTTATAGGACCAAGACGGATGAGTACCGGATACATTAAGCAGGCTCCTTTTCACTGATAAAAAATGTAAAAATAAGAATGATGGCGCCCACGGTTATACAGGAATCAGCCAGGTTGAAATTGGGCCAATGCCAGCGCCCCACATAAAAATCCAAAAAATCAACCACATAACCCCGCAACAGGCGATCGGTTAGATTCCCCAGAGCTCCGGCCAGGATCAGGGAAAGGGATATTCTCAATATTCTCTCACTGGCGGGCGTCCGGATAAAATAGAAAATGACAAAACCCAGGGCCAGGAATGAAGCTACGGCCAGACCAATCTGAACCACGGGGTTACTGGTGTGAGCAAAAAACCCGAAAATTGCTCCTCGATTATGAATGTGAGTTAAATTGAAAAAACCAGGAATAACCTCCAAATGACCATAAAGAGGGATTTTTTGCTGGATCCAGAATTTTGTCAGCTGATCTACCAGAAACAGAACAATGACTAAAAAATAATAGGGTAAATCTTGTTTCCTCATTTTTGTTCTCTAATCTCCTGGCTGATTGATTGCTTTTTCACCTCCGGCCAACTACTTTTCCTTTTCCTCTGATTCCTGCTTTTGAACCGCAGGCAGACGACGCACTACTTCGACACAGCGGGCGCAGAACTCAGGATAATCATCCGCCTGGCCCACAGTAGGTTTAATATTCCAGCAGCGCTGGCACTTGGCTCCTTCAGCCCGNGTAACTTCAACCTCGAGCTCCTGACCGGCGGCGGCCACAACCTCTACCGCCGAGGTGATAAACAGTTCGGGCAGCTTCTCCTGATGCTGCTGATAAAAAGACAATTCTTCTGAGGGCACTTTTAAAATAATCCTGGCTTCCAGAGAATTGCCGATAAACTTCTCTTCCCGCGCCCGCTCCAGAGCTTTTAAGACTTCTTCCCGGGTAGNCAGAAGTTTCTCCCATTGGGCGACTTCTTCTGCCGGCAGGTGATAGTCTTGAAACTCGGGGAAAAGCTCTAGGTGAACCGATTCGCTCTTACCGGCGTACGAGGGCATAGCCTGCCAGGCTTCTTCGGCGGTGAAAGGCAGAATCGGAGCCATCAGCAAAAGCGTGGCCCGCAGAAGATGAAACATAGCGGTCTGAGCTGATTTCCGCCGTCTGTCTTTTGGACCGGAGCAATAAAGTCTATCTTTGGACACATCCAAGTAAAAAGCACTCAGGTCACTGGTGAAGAAATTAAACAGCCCATGAAAAATCACATGGTATTCAAAATCCTCGTAGGCCCGTCGGGCTCGTTCACCCACCTGGGCCAGGCGCTCGAGAATCCATTTATCCAGGGGTTGCAGTTCGCTGAGTGGAATATTATCCTCATCAGCCTCGGGTTGATAATCATAAAGATTCCCCAGCATAAATCGCCAGGTATTTCGGATTTTCCGATAGGCTTCAATCAGGCGCTCCAGTGTCTCCGGCCCGAAGCGGGCATCCTCTTTATAATTAAGCATCGCCGCCCAGAGCCGCAGGATCTCCGCTCCATGTTTGTTGATTATTTCGGAGGGTTCGATATANTTNCCCAGCGACTTGGACATAGCTCTTCCCTGTTCATCAAGGACAAATCCATGGGTGATGCACGTCCGATAGGGAGAAGCGCCTTTGGCCGCCACGCCGACAATTAAAGAACTGTTGAACCATCCCCGGTACTGGTCATGGCCTTCAATGTAAACATCAGCCGGCCAGGGAAGGTCATCCCGCTTCCCCAGGACAGAATGACTGGCGCCTGATTCAAACCAGACATCAAGGATATTATTCTCTTTCTCGAACGAACTCTCACCGCACTGTGGACAGGTTAATCCGGGTGGAGCCAGTTCTTTTGGTTTTTTCAAAAACCAGGCATTCGAACCTTCCCGGCTGAATTGCTCCGCGACATGGAGGGCAATTTTTTCATCGGCCAGGATNGTCCCGCATTTCTTGCAGTAAAAAGCCGGGATGGGCACTCCCCAGGTCCGNTGCCGGGAAATACACCAATCCGGCCGGGCAGCAATCATTTTGGCGATCCTCTCCTCTCCCCAGCCGGGAATCCAGTTGATCTTTTTAATCTCGGCCAGAGCCTTCTGGCGGAGGTTGCCGGCGTCCAGGGAAATAAACCACTGGGCGGTCGCCCGAAAGATAACCGGATTCTTACAGCGCCAGCAATGAGGATAGGAATGAGTGATTGTCTCCGCTTTCAGCAAGACTCCATCTTTTTTCATATCATCGGTNATAATCTGATTGGCTTCGAAGACATTCAACCCGGCATAACGTTCTACAGAAGAAGTAAAGCGACCATCAGCGTCAACTGGAGTATAAATATCCAGTTTGTATTTCAGGCCGGTGGTGTAGTCTTCGTGGCCGTGACCCGGGGCGGTGTGCACACAGCCTGTTCCCTGATCCAGAGTAACGTAATCGGCCAAAACGAGCAGGGATTCCCGCTCAATAAAGGGGTGCCGGGCCTTGAGCCCTTCCATCTCCCGACCGGGGAAAGTGACCAGNTGGTCGACCTTACTCCAGCCCATCTCTTCCATCAGCACCGGCACCAGCCGTTTGGCGGCAATATAGGTTTCTCCGTTAACTTCGAAAGCAGAGTATTCATAGTCGGGATGAAAGGCGATGGCCAGGTTGGCCGGCAGCGTCCANGGGGTGGTTGTCCAGATTAGGATAAAGACATCTTTTCCTTGCAGCTGGGGAAAACGGGCCGCCAGGTCAGAGATAAGAGGAAATTTAACGTAGACCGAAGGTGAAGAGTGATCGTGGTATTCAATTTCAGCCTCAGCTAAAGCAGTCCGGCAATGAATACACCAGTACACAGGCTTTTTCCCTTTATAAACACTTCCCTGGGCGAAAAAGGCTGCCAGAGAGCGGATGATGTCAGCTTCGTACTCGGGATTCATGGTTAAGTAGGGTTTATCCCATTCACCAAACACACCCAGCCGCTGGAACTCCTGGCGCTGGATGCTGACGAATTTTTGCGCATACTTACGGCATTCTTCTCTTATTTCAATCTGGGAGAGGTTCTTTTTCTTTTCTCCCAGAAGTTGATCCACTTTAATTTCGATAGGCAAGCCGTGACAATCCCACCCGGGAAGATAAGGAGCTTTATATCCGAGCATGGTTCGGGATTTAATAATGAAATCCTTGAGAATCTTGTTCATGGCGGTGCCAAGATGAATATGACCGTTGGCATAGGGAGGGCCATCATGAAGAACAAAAGTGGGAGCCTCCTGCCGCCGGGTTAATATTTTGTGGTAAATGTCTATCTCCTCCCAGTGTTTCAGTATCTCCGGCTCCCGTTGAGGCAATCTTGCCTTCATTGGAAAATCAGTACGCGGCAGATTCAAGGTCTCTTTGATCCAGTCGTTTTTACCCATTTTCGCCCTCGTTACTTTTCTTTAACTTTTCTTTAATCCTGAAATTTAATTAAAAATAAAATTAATCTCTCACCAATCTTATCAATTATATAAAAAAATGCTTTAAATATTATAAAACAAGTTATTTTATTCCTCTAATACTAAATGTCAAACGCATTCCCCTTGCATCTTTCTTTTCTGGCGGCGCATGTTCGCCCATCTCGGCCTGCGGTATCTATTATATTTATATTGGGGTCGGACCTNGNCATTTCCTTTATTATCTATAAGTTAGGTGCTAGTACCGGCCAAAAAATCCCCCTTAGACGCGATTTTTGGGCCTAAAAATCGCTTTTTACGCCTTTCTCCTCCCAAAAACATAAATAGTCCTCCTGCGCAAATTCAAATGTCACTTCCAGGTTATGCTCAATGGAGGGTCTGACCAAGACGGTGTCTGACACTTTTTTTTTCATTATAAATGTTAAATNTGAAGACCGGACCCCTTTTATTTGACCCTGGCCGGGGATAGCATTATAATCGAGAAGTAAACCATGAATTTCGCTGAAATTGACAAACTTATTAAACTGGCCCTGGCCGAAGATATGCCCCAGGGGGACATTACTACCGACAACCTCATTCCTCCTGAATCAACCAGCCGGGCTGTTTTTATTGCCAAGGAGAGAGGTGTTCTGGCCGGCCTGCGGGTGGCTGAACGGGTGTTTAAACTTGTAGATGCGTCCGTTAATTTCACTCCCCTCATTTCCGATGGGACCAAAATCCATCCTGNGGACCGCCTGGCAGAGGTGGCTGGNCCCTCCCAAGCCCTGCTCAAGGCCGAAAGAACAGCCCTTAATTTTCTCCAGCGTCTCTCAGGAATTGCCACCTTCACCCGCCATTTCGTCCAGGCACTGGCTGGAACTTCCACCCGGGTCCTCGACACCAGAAAAACCACCCCGGGGTTAAGAAGTCTCGAAAAATATGCGGTTCGCATGGGGGGTGGTCAGAACCATCGTTTTTCTCTCTCGGATATGGTTCTAATTAAAGATAACCATCTTCGCCTGGTGGGCAGCATCACTGAGGCTGTCNAAAAAATAAGAGAGCGGGTCGGTAATCGAGTTAAAATAGAAGTCGAAGTCACTTCCCTGAAAGAAGCCGAAGAAGCTTTCNAGGCCGGCGCTGACTGGGTAATGCTCGATAACATGTCCCTGGAAGAAATGAAAAAAGTGGTGGCCGTGCTCAAAGGCCGGGTTGTTCTGGAAGCTTCCGGCAATGTCACGCTGGATAAGGCCCGTGAGATTGCCGCCCTGGGGGTGGATTACATCTCAGTCGGTCGCCTGACTCATTCGGTCGAAGCCCTGGATATCAGTCTGGAATTTATATAATTTTCCCGGCCAGAGGAAGAGAAGAAAGGGGAAATAAAACATGGATGAAATAATTGAAACTGAAATTCTAATTATTGGTTGTGGGATTGCTGGGGCTGCTGCTGCTCTGGAGGCGGCCAAAAATGGACGGGAAGTTCTTCTGGTAACCAAGCATCACCAACCGGAAGAATCAAATACATTCTATGCTCAAGGGGGCATTGTCTCTCTTGGTCATGATGATGACCCGGAACTCCTCAAGAAGGACATCATCGAAACCGGTGATGGCATCAATAATCCCGAGGCGGTTAAAATTCTGGTGGATGAAGGGAAAAAATTAGTCGATGAAATTTTAATAGATGAACTGCGGGTCCCCTTCAGCCGCAGNAAGCCGGATGAACTGGATTATGCGCAGGAAGCCGGACATTCGCGGCGGCGAATCCTCCATGTTAAAGACGCCACTGGCCGAACTATCGAGGAACGATTTCTCCAGGAACTTCGCCGATTCCCTCAGGTTAAATTTTTAACCGGGCATACAGCGGTTGACCTGCTGACCATCCCTCACCATTCCAAAGACCCGATTTCTCATTACCAGGAACCTGAATGCATCGGCGCATACATCCTGGATAACAAAACCAAAAAAGTAAAAATGGTCCTGGCTCCTTACACCATCCTGGCATCTGGAGGTTGCGGTCGAGTCTTTCTTTATACTTCCAACCCCGAAGGAGCCATCGGCGACGGTTATGCCATGGCCTACCGGGCCGGGGCGCGGATCGTCAACATGGAATACATCCAGTTCCACCCNACTTCTCTTTTTCATCGAGATGTCGACGGTTTTCTCATCTCGGAGACGCTGCGCGGGGAAGGAGCCCGGTTAAAAACNAAAGACGGCCGGTTGTTTATGCATAAATATTCGAAAAAAGGCGAACTGGCTCCACGGGATGAAGTGACGAGAGCCATTTACGAGGAGATGATTAATACCAATTCCAATTATGTTTTCCTCGANCTGGCCTCCTACGCTGAGGTCGACATTCCTAAAAGGTTCCCGACGATCTATAAAACCTGCCTCCAGTATGGTATTGATATTACCCGGGAGCCCATTCCTGTCGTCCCAGCCGCTCATTACTGTTGTGGAGGTGTGCTGGTTGACGGCTGGGGGAAAACAACTCTCAAAAATCTCTTTGCTGTGGGTGAGGTCTCCTGTACAGGTGTTCATGGAGCTAACCGTCTGGCCTCAACTTCTCTCCTCGAGGGGCTAGTGTGGGGGACCAGATCAGCCCGCTATATCTGCCGGCATTTTAAAGTAGAGAGGAGGTACAACTCCTCCCAGATTCACGAATGGTACTATCCCCGGGAACAGGAAAAAATCGACCCAGCTCTTATCCATCAGGATTGGCTGACTATCCGCTCGACGATGTGGAATTACGCCGGCATCATCCGGACCAAAAAAAGACTGGAACGGGCCCAGGCTGACTTAAGTTATCTCGCCCACCGCATCCAGAAATTCTACCGGGAAGCTGAAATGGATCCGAAAATAGTGGGACTGAAACACGGCATTCAGGTGGCCATGTTAATCACGACTGCTGCCCTGAATAATCCTGTGAGCCGCGGGGCCCACTACATCCGCAATTCTTCCTTTTAAAATATTATTTTTCATATTATTTCTGATTATCTCGTTTATTTCCTGGGGGTTATTTCTTTTATTTCCGCCTTGGCCGGGTCAAATTATTGTTTACCATCAAGTTATCCTTGCACCACGGGTGTCAGACACCATGAG
>MTOP01000066.1 GCA_002010725.1 Candidatus Aminicenantes bacterium JdFR-80 | reverse complement strand
GAGGCAAATCAACCCGCTTAAGAGGTGAAAAATGATAGAGCTGACGGCTGATTTCACCCGGGCGGAAAAGTCCTGGAAAAAGAGAGTTATTATTACCAATTTTAGCTNTTTTCGGGCTTCGCTCTTCGCTTCGCCGAAGAAGGCGACCCACCAGATAAACCTCATTCGGTTGATGGCGGCTGAGCACGTCGTCAAGAGAGCGACGCCATAATTCCACACTTTTATCCGGAGGTACTGTGACCGTCAGAGTTGTTTGCCAGAGAGTTTCCCCCTGATAAGAGAGGAGCCGCAGCTGCAGTTCTCCGGAAAAAGGGTGGCGCTGGTCTGAAATTCCGTAAGCCACCAGGTCATCTCCTCTCCTGATCAAGGCCAGGAGGAGGGGCGCGTAGAAGCGGCGGGCGAAATAATGAAGAGCCTTCCAGCGGCCGTAATAATCTAGGCCCGACCAGGAAACCACCGGCCAGCAGTCATTTAACTGCCANTAGAGGGCACCCATNGTCCGGGGNCGCTGACTGCGGAAGTGTTCCACCGCCATTTTCATCCCTTCCGCTTGGAGAACCTGGGACAGCCAGACAAGGTCATTAAATTTAGACGGCAGCCGAAAATGGTCCAACAGATAACTCACGATTAATTTATTCCCAATGGGATGTTTCTGATGCTGTTCCATTACTGGTGAGGCTATATTCCAGTCTTCAGGCCGGGCAAAAGATTTAATCGTGGACCAGCAAGGGAAAGACTGGAAACCGAATTCACTGAAAAAACGATGGGTTAACTTCTGGTAGTTGGTAAAAGGCTCCCGGCCGTGCCAGATCCCCCAATAGTGCATATCTCCGGAGGCGGCCGCCCGAGGTTGGCCCACCTCCTCGGAGTGAGGTGAACTCGGCCAGTAGGTTCGTCCCGGGTCAAGTTGCTCTATAACGCCAGGAATCAACTCGTGGAAAAGTTTTTCGTAATCATCCCAGACCGAAGCCGGCAGATTTTTCTGCCAACCCCAATGGAACCAGCCCTCCTCACATTCATTATTGCCGCACCAGAGAGCCAGACAGGGATGGTAGCGGAGGCGCCTGACCTGGTCCTCAACTTCCTGGCGGACATTGGCTAAAAATTCATCGTCTCCAGGATAAAGAGCGCAAGCGAACATAAAATCCTGCCAGACAAGCAAACCCAGCTCATCACATAAATCGTAGAAAACATCGGCCTCATAAATACCGCCGCCCCAGACCCTGATCATGTTCATGTTGGCTGCAGTGCAGGCTGTCAGCAACCGGCGGTATTTCTGGGGAGTAACCCGGGGAGGAAAAGAGTCAGCCGGAATCCAGTTGCCACCTTTGGCAAACAGAGGGCGCCCATTGACTTCAAAATAGAAGCTTCTGCCCCACTGGTCAGGTTGACGGACGACACGGAGCGTTCGCAGGCCTATCCGGCGGTCGAGGCGATGAAGACACTTCTCACCCTTATAAAGGGCCAATTCCAATCGATAAAGATAAGGCTCCCCCAGACCGTTGGGCCACCAGAGCCGCGGCTCGCTAACCTCAAGAGGGAGGCTCAGGCAATTGAGTCCTGCGTGGATGGCCACTGGAATTTCCTTCTTGATAACTGTTTCTCCGCTTAAGGTAACCTCCAGCCGGCCCTGAAAAGACTGCTGACCTCTCACCTCCACCTCAATTTCAAGCCGGGCTTTCTTGGAGGTGAAAGATTTGAGGTGATAATTAAAACTTTCCAGCCGGCCGGCCCGCCAGCTCTCCAGGTAAACCGGCCGCCAGATGCCCGAGGTAACCAATCGCGGCCCCCAATCCCAGCCGAAATGGTAGGGAGCCTTTCGAATATGGGGGGCGTTGCCGGGAAGACGATAATTCTTACGGGCGGCCAGCTCCTGTTCCCTTTTAACAGGTGAAGTAAAGACGATTCGNAGGCTGTTCGGCCCCTTTCGGAGGAGGGAGGTAACGTCGAACCGATAAAGGCGGAACATATTGGCTGTCTGCCCTACTCGGGTGCCATTGAGAAAAATAGTGGCCAGGGTATCCAGTCCTTCAAAGACTAATTCCACTTTATTTTCAGGAGAAGGGAGAGAAGCAAGATGAAATTCCCGCCGGTACTCCCAATCCTTCTCTTCCACCCATTGAACTTTGAGTTCGTTGTCCCGGTAAAAAGGATCAGGAATTAAGCCCTGCCTTTGCAGATCAAGATGAACGCAACCCGGCNCCCGGGCCGGCCGCCACTTCTTCTGGCCGACTTGGCGAAACTCCCATTCTCCCGCCAAATCAAGGCGGAAGAAAGTCTCTTCGGGTGAGGGGTCTAATGGATTAGTTCTGGCAAGGGCGGGGGGCTGGGAAAAGGTCGCTCTGGCCAGCGAAATGGTCCTTGAAGAAGATGGCTTGGCGGCGGGGAAATTGGTAGTGGTTGAGGCGGCGGCAGCGGTGGGGATAGGAACAGTTGAGACGATCTGGGAGGTGGGGGGAATGATAGAGGTAGTGGAAGTCAACTGACATAAAGGGAAAGAAGAAGGCCAGGTCGGGGCCTTCCCAAGAGGCCTGAAGCACTGATCTGCTTCTCCTGGAAAAATCATCAGGATTATCAGGACAAATCCACTAAAAATCAAAAATGTTTGCTTTCGGGAAATAATCATTTCTTTACCCCTTTTAAATAATGAGTTACGTTCCCCGGAGAACGCGCCACCCTGTTCTCCCCTATTTTTTCTCCACCTTATCTGCTCTGGGGCTTATCCTCTTGGCCAAGGCCCTTTTTTATTTTTATCTACTTCCCTCCCCAGCTTCAACCAAAAAATGTGTTATGGAGAAAAGAGGCAATTTTCTTAAACTCGATTTTTGGCCCCAAAAATCGCCTTCTAAGGGCAATTTTCAGGACGATTTTGGGGGTTATCTTGTAGATAACAAATAAATTGCTGGGGTCCGACCCCAATCTACACAGAACCTTTAATCTAACTATTTAACAATAGAGGTATTTACCGCTCCTTTTTTTATATCTTAGTCTCATAAAAAATTTTTTATCAATCAAAAACTTCTTTAAAACGATAAAATTCACTTATTCTGGTCACAATTGTGAAATGTGAAGACTTGACCCCAAAATTTACTTGGCTTTGGGGTGGAGATGGATTAAAGTAATAATTTAATTAAAACGAGGTAGGGCCATGAATCAATCTAAAATCAATCATACCTCAGGCATCAACAAATTTATGATAGGACAGGACATAAAACAGACAGCCGGTCAGCTCCGACGAAAAAATCTCCATCAACTGAGCGGCCGGCTGCTTTTCTGTCTGACCCTCACTCTAGGCTTAGCCGCTTCTCTTCTAGCGGCCTCTCCCCTGACCCAGAACAAGGCGATTCAATCTTCACCAGTAAACTCCCGCGAAAAGCTGGTTCAACAATTTATGGCCAAAGGGCTCCGGGAGAATTATGCCTTCGCCCTCCTGAAGAAATTGACTGCCCTCGGTCCGCGCTTAACCGCCTCCCCTCAAGCTGCCGCAGCCGTGGAATTCATGCGCCAGACGATGATTGACCTGGGCCTGGAAAACGTCCACCTGGAAGAAGTAGAGGTCAACCGCTGGAGAAGAGGTGACCAAGAGAAATGTTTCCTCGTTTCCTCAGCCCTCGGCACTCATCCTCTGGCGGTGACAGCTCTCGGCGGCTCAGTCGGCACCCCGCCTCAAGGAATCTCAGCCAAAGTTCTCGAAGTTCACTCCTTTGAAGAGTTAAAAAACAAAGCCGCCGAGGCCCGGGGAAAAATCGTTTTCTTTAATCAACCCATGGACCCCACTCTCCTGGATACCTTCCGCGCTTACGGCCAAGTAGCTCGCTTCCGTTCCTTAGGAGCCAGTGCGGCGGCCCGGGTGGGCGCAGTGGCCGCTCTGGTTCGCTCCCCGACCACCGCCAATGATGATTTTCCCCACACCGGCATGATGCGTTACCAAGAAAATGTTCCTCGCATTCCTGGACTTTGCCTCAGCACCAGGAGCGCTGACTTTCTCAGTCAGGCTTTAAAATCAGACCCACAGCTGCGTGTTTACCTCTGGACCAACTGCCGCAATCTCTCCCCCACCACCTCATATAATGTCATCGGCCAAATAACCGGCACCACTAAGCCCAATGAAATCATTCTTCTCGGCGGACACCTGGACAGCTGGGATTTGGCTCAGGGGGCCCACGACGATGGCGCCGGCTGTGTACAAGCCGTGGAAGCTCTGCGGCTCATCAAATCCCTCGGCTTGCGCCCCAAGCGGACCATCCGGGCGGTCCTCTTTATGAACGAGGAATTTGGCGGCAGCGGCGGCCGCGATTATGTCCGCCATCCCAATCGCCGGCAGGAAAAACATCTCCTGGCTTTGGAATCAGACCGGGGAGGTTTCCGGCCTCTCTATATCGGCCTGCGGGCCACTCCGGCTCTCTGGGACCTGGTCAAATCGTGGGAGCCGCTTTTTCAAAAAATGGGTCTCATCGGCTTTCAGAAAGGAGGTGGCGGCGTCGATATTGCTCCCCTTAACGCTCAAGGCACCATCCTGGCTGGTCTTATACCTGACTGTCAACGTTACTTTGATGTCCACCACTCAGCCCTGGACACCATCGACTCGGTCAATCCAAGGGAGCTGGAACTGGGGGCGCTAGCTATGAGTCTTCTGGCTTATCTTCTGGCTGAGGAGTGGCCAGAGTAAAGGAGAGTTCCTCGGCCTGCTTTTTGTGGCGCCAGACCCAGAGATAGTAGTCCTTTCGCTGGAGCCGACTGGCGGCGGCTTCATCAATAATTACTCGAACCACGGGATGAAGCTGGAGAGCTGAGGCCGGACANGAAGCACTCACCGGCCCTTCAACCATCCGGGCGATGGCCTCGGCCTTTTTTTCACCAAAAGCCAGCAGAATAATTTCCCGNGCCTCCAAAATTGTCCCGATACCCAGGGTGATGGCAAAGCGGGGCGCCTCCAGAGTGCCGAAATTATCCAGGAGTGTCTCATCGGTCAGTGTTTTAATTCTCGTCCGGGCCGCCAAGGAAGAAGAGGGTTCATTAAAACCAATATGTCCGTCCCGGCCAATACCCAACAACTGTAAATCAATCCCCCCTTTTTCTTTAATCAAGGCTTCATAGCGCCGGCACTCGGCCGCCACATCCTCTGGCCGAGAACGGGGAATAAAAGTTCGCTCAGGATTAAGATTAACTTGAGCAAAGAGATGTCGCTCCATATAGGCTCTAAATGAGCGGGGGTCAGTGGGATCCAGGCCCAGATACTCATCCAGGTTAAACGTAGTTACTTCGGAAAAATCCACCTTCCCTGCCCGATAGGCCTCCACCAAGCGCTGATAGACTCCCTCCATGGTCCGCCCGGTGGCCAAGCCAAGTACCGCCTGTCTCTTTTTCTGAATAAGATCAATAATCCTGGCGGCCGTCTCGTCGAGCACTTTCTCCGGTGACTCAAAGATAATCACTTCCATTTAGAGAATCTCCTTAATCCTGGTTAAAACTTCCTCAGCCAGCCCGGCCTCTCTGGCTTCCACCAACAGGCGCAGGACCGGCTCGGTATTGGAGGGGCGCACATGGAACCAGAAATCAGCAAATTCCATCCTGACTCCATCGGTTAAATCCAATCGCCCTCCGGGAAAAGCCTGCTCCACCNGACGGAGAATGACCCGGCTCTCTTTAATGGTGGTGGGCACTTTATCCTTGAGCATGACATAAGCGGGCAGCCTGTTTTTCAAAGTNGACAATCTCTCACCGGTAAAAGCCAGATACTCCAGGAGAAGAACCGCCCCGGTGAAACTGTCCCGACAGCGATGAANATCAGCCACCATGACTCCGCCGTTGCCCTCTCCCCCGATCCAGGCCTGCCGCTTCACCATTTCCTGAGCCACGTTAATTTCACCAACCTTAGTCCGCCACAAAGGAACACCAGCTTGGCGGGTAATATCTTCAATCACCCGGGAGGTGGAAAGATTGACCACCACCGGCGAACGGCGTTTTCTCTTTAGATAATATTCAATGGCTAAAGCNAGAGTATATTCTTCACCAATGGGGGTGCCGGTTTCATCGACGGCGGCCAGGCGATCGGCATCAGCATCCTGGGCCAGGCCCAAATCCGCTCCCCAGCGCCGGACAGCCTCTGAGAGGGCGCCTAGATTAGCCGCCACAGGTTCAGGATTACGAGGAAACTCCTGACCAAAATCTTCATGTATAACCTCAACCTCCTGCCCCAACTCCTGCAAGAAGCGGCGGATATAGGGCGCCGCTGCCCCGGCACAAGGGTCAACCACCACCCGCAGCGGCCGGGAACGTAACAACTCACAATCGGCGAAGGCCAGGATTTTCCGAAGATGCACCTCAAAAGCCCCTTCATCTTTCTCCAGATGCCCNGGATGAGCAACCCTTTCAAAGCGTCCTTGATAATAAAGATCCAGAAGTTCCTCCGCTTCCAGAGGATAAAGGAAATGGCCGCCTTCCCGGATTAATTTAAGGGCATTCCATTCCACGGGATTGTGGGAAGCCGTCACCGCCAAGGCACCTTCCAAACCCCCCTCCCGGGTATAAACTTGCAGCGAAGGNATAGGTAAAATCCCCAGATCAATTGGTGAGGCGCCGCAAGAGAGCAGGCCAGAAAAAACAGCCGCTTTGACCATTTCAGCTGTCGGTCGGGTATCGGAAGCCACCGCCACCCGGCCGCCACCAATAAAGGTGGCGAAGGCCTCGGCGAATTTAATTAATAACTGGGGCGTCAACCCGGAGCCGACAATGCCCCGGATACCCGAAATGCTGATCTTCAAATCAGTGATTCTCATTGTCTCAGGATCTCCTCGAGCCTGGCGGCTGTCTCCTCTACTTCCCTCTCTTGCTCGCCTTCCACAAACACACGGAGAATAAACTCCGTCGTAGAAGGCCGGACATTAAACCAGATTTTGGGCTCGACAATGGTCAGGCCGTCGGTCAAATCGGGATTGGCGGCGGCAAATTCCTTCTCCAATCGATCCATCAGCCGATACATCTTTTCCGGCGCTACATCGATTTTGAGTTTCTTAAAGATAAGAGGTGGAAATTTACTCTTGAGATGAGAGAGCTTCTCGCCGGTCCGACTCATTAAATCCAGCAGAAAAGCCACAGCCAAAAAACCGTCGTAGCCGGGAGAAAAGGGCTGCCAGACCACGCTGCCGCTCCCCTCCCCACCCAATAAAACGCCGGTGGCGGCCATCATCTGGATGACGGCCGACTGACCCACTCGAGTCCGTAAAAGCCGCAAGCCGGCTTCTTTCGCCGCCCAATCAGCCCAGCGGGAGGTGACTACCGTGGTAACCGCTTCCTCTGTCTTTCCCTGTCGGCTGAGAAGGCAAAGCGGAAAGGTCATTTCCTCACTTAGGCCTTGTCCTTGTTCATCAACAAAAGAGGCTCGACTGGCATCGGAATTGAAAAGCACCCCCAGATCAGAGCCAGTGGCTTTGACNACCGCTTCCACCTGAGCACTGACCACCGGCCCGGGTTCGGGGGGATGGGGAAAAGGTTTGTCCGNGTCATTATTTAAGGGGACACACTCACAGCCAAAAAACTCACAAAAACTCTCGAGATAAGGAGAAGCAGCCCCGTTGCAAGCATCCAAGACGACTTTGAAGCCNGCCCGGCGAATCTCCGCCAGATTGACTTCCCGCCCCAAGGCTTGCAGATATCCTCCGAAATCAAATTCCTCTCTCCGCCGCTGGCCTATTCTATCCCAGCTCACCAGCTGAAATTGATTAGCCTCATAAATATTAAAAACCTCGGCTCCCTCATTGCTCTCCAGATAGCGNCCCCGCTCATTCAGAAGAAGGATGGCATTCCAGGGCAGAGGATTGTGCCCGGCTGAAACCACTATCCCACCGGCTCGGGGGCGGCGATGAAGTTCAAACTGGAGATAAGGGGTGGGTAACTGACCGTAATCGACAACCGTCAATCCAGCCGCTTGTATTGAGGCGCAAATGGCCATCTGGAGCATCAACCCTGTCTCCCGGGTATCCCGACAGACCAGAATTTCCCCCTTTTCCAGATAGGTGGCGTACGCCGCGGCCAAGCGGGAAGCCACCTCGACATTCAGAGCCTCAGGCACCTCTCCCCTGATGCCCGAAATGTTAATTCTTAAGCGAGGAGCCATCATTTTTTCCATCAACTATACTTATTGTAACATTTTCTTCCAAGAGAGAGCATCCTTAAACGAATCAAACAAATGTCGGAACATATCTCTCTTAATTTTAACCAAGGAATAGGGTTACTCACCTTCCCGATTCTCAGGCACTGATAGTTTCCCTAAATAAAAAAGGGCCTTTCTCCTCTCCAAGTCTGAATGCCTCTAAAGCCATCTCACTTACTCTTTCCTCAATTCTCAATTTTTTCCTCTTCATCGGATAAGACTCGTTTTTAGCCCAAATTAAAACTAATCTGCCCAACCTTCGCGCTGTNGANTAACTCTTCCTGGGTAAAAATTGTTGAGTAAAANCTCCCTTCACCTTGAATCCCGCACCTCCGTAGATAACTTAACTGAAANCTCAGCAGGCCCACTACCTTTCTGGCCACTCCCCTTGAGTAATGGCTTCCTCAGTCTAATTATTGGTGGGAAATAATTAATAAGATGATATCTCGANTCCATTTTAAAATAANGCTTCCCACTCCTCAGNCCGCCAGAGACAGACTCCTCTCTCGAAAACAGCCAGCACTTCCAGCCTCTCCCCGCAAAGAAGAAAAGTGGCCTCAGCTCCTTCTTCGAGGCTATAAAGAGGCCGGCCGAAAAAACGCCGCGTGTTTTCACAGGCCATTCTCACCAATGACTCGGGCGACCANCCTCGCTGTCGCAACCTAACCACCTGCTCGGGAACAGGAGTAGCACCACCGGCCAGAATGCCGGCCGTCGTGGTGATTTTCCCACCCTCAATGATATATTGAGACTGAAATTCATCTTTATCTNCCGCNATGGCCGGCGGAATCAAATCCGAAGTCAGAGCAAACCCATCTCCTTTAACTCTCCGGAGAAGCTCCAGAAACTCATAACTGGTATGAATACCATCACCGATGATTTCCAGCTGCAGATCGTCATAGAGCAGCCCGGCCCCCACCAGGCCTATTTCCCGGTGATGGAGATTGCTCAGGGCATTGGGATAGTGGGTAATGTGGCGCACTCCCAGCCGATAAACGCGGACAAAATCGTCATAAACCGCCTGACTATGGCCGATAGAGGGAATCTTTCCNTGGGCCAGCGCTTTGGCTACCAACTCTGAACTGCCGGGAATTTCGGGGGCAAAGGTAAACATTTTTATTTCGGGGATATTTAGGAACTCATCGACCAGGCTCGGCTCGGCCGGTAGAATAAAATCTTTATCCTGAGCTCCCTTTTTGGCCGGGCTGATGAAGGGACCTTCGATGCGTAAATAAGGGAAAATCGAGTCTTTCACCTGGGCGCGATATGCGGAGAAGGCCTGGGCCACTTCCCGGACATGGTCCAGGCGGTCGTTATATAAAGTAGGAATGGCCAGAAAGACTCCGATTCTTTTCAACCGCTTCTCGAGGGCGGCAAACTCTCCCTTTTGAAAGCTCAGTCCCCAGCCTCCATGGAGATGCGGGTCAGCCAGGGGCGGAATAATAAACGGCACCTCCAGCAGCCGGCCTCGGCGCCCCTCGCTCAGACGTCCACCAACTACATGAATCGTTCCAGGCTGGAAACTCCCCCGGCGCCAAAGACGACCGGCAAAACTGAGGTTAAAACTCTCCTCAACCAACTTTATTCCCTACTGAATAACTATCTTACATTCACCTAATTTGTAATTGAAATGAAAAACACCAGCCGGCCAAACCCGCGGCGGTTGGGGTCGGTCGGCCGTAGTTTTCTCTTTTAGACGACAAAGCAACCGGGAGGGGTGAGGCGCTTCCTCGGCGAGAAACCAGGCGGAGAAATTCCCCTGCCAGTTTGAGTCACTACCGGAGTGGGCCGCAGAAAACTGCAACTGAATTTCGTGGACACCGGGCGAAAGGGGGATTTTCACCCAGAGCCACCGTCCCTTCTGGCTCTCCTGCTCAGGCGAGACCACTTGTCCATTAACTTTAAGTTCAACCGCCGGCAGAGGTTGGCCCTCGAAAGTCTCTGTGGGTTCCAGCAGCAGGGCCAGCTTACCTTTTTTCACCGGAGATTTGACCGTTAAAGTAAAATTAAGCACCCCGGTCTCTAGGTTAAGAGGAGTGGCCTCGACTTTCACCGGTTCAACCACCGGGGGCAATTTGATATTCTGGGGAGCCAACGCTTCCCCTTTAATTTCCACATTTGTCACTAAATCGGGATTAAGAATATAAGCCTCTTNCCGGCCGGGATAACAGAGCAACTCGCCTTCTCCGGCCGAGGTAGGCCGCCACTCGAAAAGGCGCCCCGCAATTAGAGGTTTATCCGCCTCTTCCACCGGGTAAATTTCATAAAGAGCCGTCTCGTAGCCGGCCAGCGGCAGAAAAAGATCTGAGCCGGTTTTCACCAACCGGGGGTAAACCCAGCCGGCCGGATATTTCCTTTCCACTACCAGTTGAGTTGCTGTAGGGCTGATGCCCAGAGAGGGCTCCAGCCGAATTCTTAGGACGCGGGGCTCAATAAAAGGATTTCGGGCGGCGATAATGCCCCGCTCTCCCTGGAAATGGACGTAGGCATAGGGCTCCCTCTCCCCCGGGTCACCGCCGACCATCTCTGTTTTTTGCAGGATGGCAAACCGGTCTTTAGCCCAACGGATGGCTGCCGCCAGGACGTCCCACTGGTCATCCGAGAGAAAATCAGGCGAAATATAAAGCTCCCACATGGAAATGCCCCGGGCGAAATATAAAAGGGCGTTATCGGTGAACTCCTCCAGCGACTCATTCGGTCCCCCGAGTTGATTCAAATGGCCCTTGATTATGCCGTGGGTCATCAAATGGGCGATGGGAAACCAGAAATCCTGCTTCTGCAAATCTTCGTAGAGCACATCATCGCGATAAGTCATGGCCCGGTCCCGCCGACTGATGGAAGGCACATTGGCATAACCGTAATCGGAGCCCTGCATCCAGATGGTGTTGGCGTATTTCAACCACCAGGGACTCAACCAGGTGCCTGAGGTGATATTCAGGAAAATTTCGGGATTCTCTTGCCGAACCGCCCGGCAGAGATCAATCACCGCCTCCATCACCGCCCGCCGGGAATAAAGGCCCGGCAGATGGCCGTGGTCAGGCTCACTACAGGAAAACTGAATGCCGTCCCATTTGTAGTACCCCACCTGATACTCTCGGACAAAATCAGTCACTCTCTTCTTGAGGAGAGCATGATACTTCCGGCCGGCCACACACAGCTGATTGCCCACGGTCTCATACCCGTGGTCCTTCATCCAATTAAGGCGCCAATCGCGATGAGAATAACCACCGATGGGACCAAACCAGATGCCCAACTGGGTGCCCATGGCCCCCAGGGCCTGAGAGATGGGTTGCAGGCCATTGGGAAACTGCTCCTTGTTGAGTTGCCAGTCGCTGCGGTAGACGTCCCAACCGTCATCCAGGACAAAGGCATCCAGGTTCAAGCCCCGCTCTTTGACCAAACGCTGGCGAAAAGAGGCCACCGTCTTTAAAACATTGGCTTCGGTCAGTGCCCGGGCTTGGTCTTTAACCATCACCGGCGCTCGCAAATCATACCAGCTGTTATAAAGAAGATAAGGCCGGGCCGGGGCCACTTTGATTGTCTCAAGATAACTCCAGAANCATTGCTTGACTATCGGGGTGGGCGTCAAAGCGGCCACCACCCATTCACTGGCTATCCACTCCGACCCAATCCGCACACCTATTTCTTGGCCACACCTCAACTCTGCCTGTTGGTTCCCCAGGCGGAGAAGATGATTTTCCGCTGTGGGATACTCCAGACCAAAAAAAGCTCCTCCCTGATCGATTAAAAAAGCCACGGGTTGACCAAAGCCGCCGGCCTTCAGTAATTTAATTTCTCCCTTAATCTGACTCAACCGCGGCCAGAACCAGCGCAGAAAATGGCCTCTTGCTTTCGGGTCGCGGACCTCCAACCGGCGCCGGGCGAAGAAATCATCCGGTTGGAGACGATAGACTAACTTCACCTCCAGAGAACTCCGGTCCATTTTGAACAGGAATATCAGATCCACTGCCCCGGTGAGCGATCTTTTAACCCGAAAATCACCGAGGGTAAAATCTTCCCGGGTTAGAACCACCGGATTAGCCGCATTATTCACTTTGTGGGGAGCCCGCCAGCCAGTCCACATCAGGTCCAGGCCAAAATCGCCGTCTGTCTCCACAGCAACTTCTTGAGCATTAAAAGAGGCCAGCCATTCACTGCGGGCTTTTAAATACTCATTAATGAGTTTCTTGTGGCGAAAGGTAATGGAGAGCGAAATTTTCTGATTAGCCAGGACAAATTCATCAAAATCCTTTATCTGGCGATGCCGAAAGGTAACTTCGGCGGCCAAAAGGTTAAAAGATAAAACAAATATAAGGCCAACTAAAAATACAGGCCAGAACTTCTTTTTAATTCTCATCGGCCATTTCTCCCTGAAGATATTTTCTCTTTGTTTTTCCTGGCTAAATTATCGCAATCCGCCCTGGGTGTCAATCACAAATTAGCAGCTANATTTCACAGGGCTTTATTCCTTTCCTGATAGACAAAAGGGACCATCAAGTCTTTATGGACAATCGAGGAAAAAGGGTTTATCCACTCTATTAAAGATAAAGCCCAGCTACGAGAGATAAGTATTCTTCCTCCCCATGGCCCNCTCCTCTCCTCTCTGGAGTTTTGAGGTGGATAAAAATCTNCGGCGGATTACCGACCGCAAAGGTCAGTAAAGGGACAGAAGCGGCAGGCATCCTTGGCAGCCAGCCTCACCCGCCGGGTTTTCAAACCAGCGGCAGAGGTA
>MTOP01000105.1 GCA_002010725.1 Candidatus Aminicenantes bacterium JdFR-80 | reverse complement strand
ATTCCCATTCTTTGGAATTATTATTTTGTTATTTTATGAATTTATAAATTTGATACTATTTAGTACATCACCTTTAATGGTGAAATGGGGGGTGAATTTAAGATAATTATCTGATCCTCCCTTTGTTATTGTTTCAATTAACATCAATTTTATTTTAACGATTTTATTTGATTAAATATTACGATATAAAAAATTGTAACATAAAGCAACTTGTAGGTCACATTCACAAATAGTTTTGGTTGGTTGTTTGAATCGAATAGAAAGTGAGGAAGTCTAATATTTTATCGGGAGGCATTTTTGTCGGTTTGCCANTATTGTGTCCTTTCTTTAATAAAATTTGTATTACCTGATATCCAATATAGTACTCAGAATTCCTCCAGAGAAATGGCTTTTATTTCTCCCTCTATTTAAAATTGGGCACTACACTCATAGAGAGCCAGCTTTATTTCANATATTACTTTTGAGCTTTTTTCTCCTGATAATGCCTTTTCAAGTATTGTTTTAGCTTTCTTCCCACCAATCTTTCCCAAAGCCCAGGCCGAGTATGCTCTTATTTGGGGCTTGGGGTATTGTAATGTTTCCTTTAACACGCTGATTGCCTTTGGATCACCGGTATTACCCAGGGCGATTATGGCATTTCCTCGGATTGCTTCAATTCCAGCCCAACGGGGGAAAGANGGGACAACATTTCTGTAATATTCTTTATTTCCAGCGGCAAGTGGTATAAGTTGAGGGTTGTCACTGTAGTTTTCTAGAACTACAGGGAAGTTTTCGCGTGGCTTCACCCGGTTGTTGGCCGGGCACATTTTNAGGCACTCGCCGCAACCAAAAAGTCTAATGCCCTGTTTTTCTCTTAACTCCCTGGGCACGTAAGTTCCCCAGAGCCAGTTTGTAATACATCTCTTCCGTTCTATGGAGTAATCTTCGTTAATCGCTTGCGTGGGGCAGTCCTTAAGGCAAATATTACAGTTATCGCAGACCGGTAGTTTTATGGGGTTATCCGCGGTTTCTAAAGGCGCATCTGTAATCAGGCATTCGAACATTACCCAGGAGCCTAACTTTTCAGTCAGGACGACAGAATTTTTTCCATATCTCCCTAATCCTGCCCGAACAGCAGCCATTTTGGCAGGAATCTTCATGGATGAAACACATTGATAGCCTTCCTTTTTCAGGATTTCTTGAATGATTTTCTGGCAATGCCTGCGTAAGGGATTGAAAGATCTGCTCCCATAGGAAAAAATTCCTCGTGGCTCTTTCTGATAGCAATTTTCGTCTTTGAGTTGATAATAAAAACAGAACCCGGCTACCACTACTGAAGCTGCTCCTTTTAGTAATTCCTTAGGGTCAATAGTTTTCTTCTTTGTCCCTGATACTTCAAATGGTTTGGCTGAGGTAATGCCAATAAGATCAATTCCTGAAGCGTAGGCCTTTTCTTTTAAAATCCTGGTTATTTTATTCATGTAATGTTGTTACTCTTGAGTTATTTCCGGGAAGGGGGAGAATTGATCGGCCACTGCCCACCATCTTCCGTTTTCTTTTACCAGAATGAACATATCCCGTCCTTTGCTGGTCGCAATTCGACCGTTTGTTTTGTAAGTAATATTGTAGTAGTAAGTCACTACAGCAACTTTTCCCTCCCCGAATATTCGAATATCCGGGTCTAATTCTTCGAAATTAATAATATTCACTTTATCAACGAATCTTTTCCAGGCAGCGACACAGATATCTCTGCCCACCAAACGTTCTCGGGCAGCCGGGGAGATGACCACCATATCCCTATGAAAATAATTATTAAGCTCCTCCACTTTTCCTTCCGCCGTCCAGAGCCGGTTAAGCTGGTGGACTGTCNTCCAGGCCTCTTGTTTTAGACTTGATTCATCCATGGGAATTTCTTCATTTTTTTCAACTTGGGAACAGCTTGATAAGGCAGCCTGGAAGATAATCATTATTACGAGAAGAAACTGGTGAAAANAGGAAGCTTTTTTTGTTGATAACATGATCAATCCTCCTTTATTTAATAGTGGTATAGGGGAACACAATTATTCTCTTGATTTAATTTTCCTGAATTATTCAAAAAAATAGTCATTACTTTTGAAACTCAATTCAAGCCATGATTTTGGTGTCTTTCTAAAAACATGTCTCTCATTATGACTTCAACTTATTTTGATGAAGACTATGTCTTTTACTTTTGGTTCAAATGGAGCCGAGACAGATTCAATTTCTCCTTTGCTGTTTCTGTTAGACCTGAATTTTATGGGATTTAGGCCAAGGTTGAATTGTTGATTAATTGACTCAAATGTATCTTTGCCAATGTATTGAAGGACTGATGTTAAGTTGTTATGAGTAATTTTGAGAAAATGGGTTTCATATTCTGATATATATAAAGTTCCATAGGCAGGATTAAAATATTTTCCTACATAACAGGAAACAGATGAGTCATTTTTTATATTTCTTTTAGTTTTTTGAGGGGATTGTTGTTTTTTTCTCTGTCGCGGAAAAGATTTCTTGTAGAAGGAATTCCAATCTGTTTTCTCAAGACCTAAAAGTAAATCATAAATCATGTATGATAATACTGTCGGAACGGGTGAATTTTCCATGTTCGTCAAAATAGCAACACTTACTCGGTCCTTTGGCATNAAAGAGATAAATGCTTTTATCCAGCTTTCTTTTGATTTCTTAAAACAGCTTCCAGGTTGCGGGGAAGCAGCTTCAAGTATTCGGTCAAGCTGAGTTTTTCAAGTTTGTCCAGTGTGGAGGTTGGTAGTTNGTCCTCTCCTAGGCCATTGAGAATCATGGAGGTTTCTTTTTCCGAGAAATGCTCTCTTGTTTCTTCCCAGTTAAAAACATGTTTATTGGCCCAACAAACTGATTGACAATGAAGACACCCCACCAGGCAGTGGTGCCACTCGGGTTTGATCCATTCCGGGAAGGACCCCTCTCTCTCGTTATGAAAAGTCAGGCAGAGTTCAGCTTTAATAAGAAATCTATCTTTTGGGATAGCCCCGGAAGGGCAACTTTTGAAGCAGGCCCNGCAATCATGGCAGAGGGCCATTATTTTCGGCTCCTGCCAGCTATCATCTAAACAAGGAAGATCTGAGAAAAATCCTACCAATCGATGAAAACTGCCCATTCCACTGACATAGGTGATGTTGTTTTTGCCGTATTCAGCCAAGCCGCTGCGGACGGCGAGGCTTTTCAAGGGAAGAAAGGTCCGGGTTATTTGATAACCAGCGGGAATAAGAGTTTCTTCAAGCATGTTTTTTATTTTATCATCTGGTTCATGAAGATAGGTGGGAGGAATGGTTAATGTATATTGCCTTTTTTTCCAGTGAAAAGAAACCAGTATTTTCGGCTGGGCAATGGAGATAATGATGATTGACTTGGCCTCGGCAAGAGAAGTGGGTGGAGAGAAATCGAAGAAGGAAAGGCATTCTTGAAAAAANATTTCATCCAGAAGATNTCCCCGGCGGTTGGTTTCGATTTCTTCTTTTAGTTGCAACAAGTGGTGAATAGAGATAATTCTTCCCGCTATTCTTTCTGATTTGAATTTCTTGTATATCTCACCTGNCAGAAATTTTATTTGATTCATGGGTATTCCTTTTGTTGTTCAATCTGAGCCCTGGCCCGATTGGCGAAAAGAAAGATTGGGATTTTTTTTCTTTTTTGTTCGCACATAAAGCGTTATCTCCTTTTAATAATGATGTTTTTTATTGCCAGGAGCAGAAATTTCTTTTTGTCCGCGGAGAGGATATGTTTTTTTATAATTTATTTCGTCCTTTTTTATTATTAGATTCTTTATTCCGTAAAATAGCATTGTTAACTCTTATCAAAATAATGTACTGAATTATAAATTTACACATTTTCTGTAAGATTTTTTAATAAAGACAGTTACTAGTTCCCCCTTTTTTCTGAGTTTTTGCTGAACTGGAAGAGAGCTAGTAAGTATATTATGAGGTGCAAGATTTCATGGGATAAATAATGGAAGGTTTTTCAAAAAGAAAGAAAATAAGCTTAAGGACCATCCATGAGGGTCTCTTTAAAACCTTAGGAATAGATTTCGGGCAGCTTAGCTTAATTATTCTGATGAGATAGAGTTGAATGAATAATAAGCAGAAAGTTTTTCGACTAATTTTTCACTAAAAACGAAATAGCTGCCTCCTTTTTTATTACCAATTTCAGCCGCCTTGTTATATATAGAAATCAAATCAATCGGGTTATAGACTATCTTTTTTGCCTGGTTAACTCCTAAATATTCGTCAATAACAGAGAACATGTAGGAACCTAAAATATAAGCTTTCCCCTGGACTCCATTAAGCCATTTCTGATGAATATCTTTAATAGATAATTTACCTTCGAGATTAAGTAACATATCTCTTTCTGCTTGTTTAAACAGTTCATTTAAATTGGAAAGGTGGGTATCCCAATCCTTAACGAGCATTTTAATGAAAGTGTTCTCAATTCTCCGTAGCATATCAAGGTTGTTTTGTGTCCTATTAATAAAATAAGTCGGCATTCCTTCGGCAGCTAAAGTTCCAAGCAGCATAACATTTGGGTCATTTTTAATTTTTGGATTGTGTTTATTAAGACAATAATAAAATCCCGAATGATGCAGTTCGTGAGCAAGGGTTATTATTATGTGTTCAAGATAAAGATTTCCATCAGGAGTTCTAAAGAGCTGAAGTACATCAAGACCATTCTCTTTGCCAGTAGAGAAAGCCGGTGAACCTCCAAAGAGGACAAAATAAAAATCACTGGTGAGAACGGCGTCATCTGGAAGATATTTTTTGGCTATTTTAATCGCTTTTTCTTGGAGATTGGCTTTCTTTAAGTCATTTATGTCTTTTCTTATCTTTTCCGGATCGGATAATGCCTGTTGCCAAAGTTTTTTTCTTCTTTCAAGCAAGGTTGGGTAACTCTTATTTTTAGTTTTTTTATCGGCAGGGAGTCTTTCGAGAGACTCCATTATGAACTTGAAAAATTCCTCGTTGTTCCATTTTCTGAACCTTGACCAATGATGAATTATTGCTTGACATCCTTTGGTGGGAGCAATGTTTTTCATAAAATAATCTTTAATTGATTCAAAGTCTGCTTCTTTTTTAATAAATTCAAGCCACTCGATTGTTTTTTCAGCCATGGTGAAGTCTAAGTTGACTATATCGGTCTTTTCCTGATTATTACAGAATAAGAACCAATGTAGTGGAAGCAAAAAGAAGAAACAAATTATTCTTTTTCTCATCAGAGACTTCTCCACAATTAAACTTTAATTTATTATTTATTTTACATATTTATCGAACCAATTGTGAACAATATTCAGCCATTCCGGCCAGAAGGTGCTTAAGTTATGGTCTCCATTTTCAAGCATGATGAGTCGGAATGGATGTGACACATGAAGTAGAGCTTCAGCCATTTCAAGAGCTTGTTCAGGTGGAACTTTCTCGTCTTCTGTTCCATGAATAATTAAAATAGGAGTATTTTTGGCCAGTTTGTTCGGCCAAAAAACCGCTGAGCGTTTTTTTAGTTTTTCGAGTGAAGTTTTCGAGTTGCCTCCGATTAGCTCTTTGAACACCCTCGAAATGTCAGGACGGGCCATTTCCCATTTGATGAGATTGGTGATGCCTCCAATGACAGCAGCGGCTTTGAAATGAGCTGTTTTCGAAAGAGCCAGATAGGTCATCATTCCACCTCGACTTAATCCCATAATACCTATTCTATTCGCATCTGCTTTTGGGTGAGTTTCAAGAAGAGGGATTAAAGAGAGAATATCATTTACATCTTTACCGCCGAATTCATCCATTCCTTCTCCTCCGCCACAGCCCCGATATTGACTNGCGACGACTATATAACCCCAGTTCGCAATTTCTGAGAGTAAAAACCAAACTTCCTCTTCTGTCCAGGCTCCAAAGTCCCGATTCCCTCCCCTGTTAACGATTAAACAGGGATACACTCTTTCTTGTCTGGGTTCGATTAAAAATCCCTTGACTTTAATTCCCTCGCTCATATAAGTAATACGATAAACTTTCACCTGTTTTGCTCTGCGGGGAGTATTTATTAGGAATTTTCGTAATTTGGGCAAAATCTTTCCTAAACGGAGGATATTTGCATAGGTTTCAGGGGTGAAAACAATCTCTTCTTTTTCAATTATTTCGCCGTTTTGGCAAAAAACTGTTCCCCTAAGAAAAAATAAGATAAAAGTAAATAACATTGTCCAGGTAATACATTTCTTTCTCATGTTAGTGTTTCCTCTTTTTATCTATCATTTGAAGTGGTATCATAATCTTAACTTCGTTTAAATCCTCAAAAAAGAGCAAATAAGTTAGTTCACTGGAAACTAATCATCTTTTTTGGTTTTGTCGTCTCACATAATCATTTAGGACCAATATTCTTTATTGCAGAGGAGAATACATTTTTTTATTCATTTCTTTTTACAACTTTATACATGGTTAAATAAGGTAATGATTTTATTTTTTGCCAATTGCTAGAGAGATAAAGACATCTCTTTAAAACACCGCTTCCTTAAGTTTAAAAAAGAGCTTCACTACAAGGGAAAATCAGCAATTGTTAAGAAGTGAATAGGGAGATGGATTTTTTCGAAATAAGAAAACAAGGGAACCTAAAGCAAGGCTCGTTCGTTTTAATTATTTTCATCGGTGAGGAGTTTGAATTGATTGTTTAACCGTTGTGAAAGTCTTCGACTTCAGCAAAATTATCCCAATTCTGAGGTCAAAAGAAGGAATATTATGTTGAGAAGGAAAAATTTCGCTGAGTGGAAACGCCACAGGCTGGAATATTTCTGAAAATGTCATGAAAAAATTGACGATATTGATCTGCTAGCGGACGAATTTGTTAATTAAAAAATTTTTCACATAAGGAGGAAAGAGATGAATCTGTTTTTTTCGAAGAAGCAATGCTTCATGATATTCTTTTTGTTTTTACTAGTGCTTTCAGGAATATTCCCGGATGAACATCTTACCTATCTGAAAAATAAAGATGTTATGGTTGAAATGAGTGATGGAGTGAGGCTTGCCTGTGATATATATTTGCCGAAAAAGGGGAGAACATTTCCCGTGATTTTTTTGCGGACGCCTTATGATAAAAATAAACTTGGGGCATCGGTAGGAGCCTACTTTTCTCAGAGAGGCTACGCGGTTGTAGTTCAAGACTGTAGAGGAAAGTTCGCCTCTGGGGGAAACTTTCTGCCTATAATTAATGAAGGAAAAGATGCCAAAGAGACTCTGGATTGGATAGGAAATCAGCCGTGGTGCAATCAACGGATCGGCTATTGGGGATCTTCATATTCCAGTTATTCAGGCTTTTACTTGGGAGCGATAAAGCATCCTTTGTTAAAGACTATGGTCAATATCGCTGGAGCTGGAGACATGGATCAATTCCTTTATCCCGGGGGGACTCTCCATCTTATGGCGACTCTTCCCTGGGCTCTTTTTTCCGAGGGTAAAAGCCGGAATTCTCTAGCGAATATTGACATAAGGAAGCTTTTCTTTTATGCCCCTCTCAAAGAAGCTTTTTCTTCAATCAACCGAACTTCAGACGTATGGAACATGTTGACGAATCCTAAACTTAGCGGATTATTGAAGGAGGAAATTTCCATATCTAGTAAATTCAGAGAAATTAATATTCCTATATTCCACATCATTGGTTGGAACGATATGATGTATCGAAGCAGTTTGTCGGTTTATCAGATGATACAGCAAGCTTCTTCGGGGAAGGAAAAGCCTCCGTTTCAAAAGATTATTATTGGGCCGTGGCATCATGATCAGCAATGGACCGGGAAGACGGTTGTCGGGGAGGAAGATTTTGGGCCGGCAGCGAGGATAGACAAACAATCCATTCTCCAAATGTCCCTTCAATGGTTCGATTACTGGTTGAAAGGCAATGATTCACCAATTGTTGAGGAATCGCCAGCCAAGATCTTCGTTATGGGAAAGAATGATTGGCGCGAAGCTTCTTGTTTTCCTTTGCCTTCGACACACCGTCAGTACTGGTATTTATCCAGTAGAAGGGGAGCCAGATCTATCAACGGAGACGGTGTTCTCTCCCTCATTCAGCAAAAGGGAGGGTTGGACTTTGACAGTTATATTTTTGATCCAATGGATCCTGTTCCCACAAGGGGCGGTGTGAATTTTCATTTTTTCAGGAATAACCTGGGTATAATGGATCAGCGCTCCATAGAAGAGAGAAAGGATGTCTTGGTATATACTTCTGAACCCTTTCCCCAGGATGTGGAAATAATCGGCCCGATAAAAGTCGTTCTTTTTGTGTCGACGCAAGGGAAAGACACGGATTTCACGGCCAAGCTTGTCGAGGTTCGAAAAGATGGCTATGCCCGGATCATCGAAGATGGAATTTTAAGGCTTGGTTATCGAAATTCTCGTCGGAAGTTTGAGCCAGTTGAACCGGGGCGGATTTATAAAATCACCATAGATCTGGGAGCAACTGCTATTCTTTTGAAAAGAGGGCATCGTTTGCGATTGGAAGTATCCAGCAGTAATTTTCCCAAGTATACGCGTAATCCTAATACAGGCGAAAGCCCGCTGGAGGCCAGTTTTTTCAGGAAAGTCCGACAAAAAGTATTCCACAATGAAAAATATCCTTCCCACCTCATTCTTACCGTGTTGAATAAAGAATAGTCCTTGTTCCCGCGGTATCAGTAATAGTCTCCTCCAAGAAAAACAACCACTATTTTCCTTTCTTTCCTGGCTTGTTAAGTACTGGATTACAATTTGATACGGGAAAAATTTGGTCATACTTGCCATGAAGGTAAAAAATATGAGCTGAAAGATAAATAGAGACGATTCCGATGACGAAAATGAGGTAATTTTATCACTCAAGGAATTCAAATGATGCTAATAGGAAAGAATACATATTCTGTCAGAGGAGAAAAAGATGCCAAAAAAAAGTAAAAAAGCAACAAAACAAGAAATTTTACAGACGCTGGCCCCTTGCGGTTTAAATTGTTGTAAGTGCTTTGCCTTTGCTGAGGGAGAAATCAGAATTCTCAGCGAAAGACTTCAGGAGTTACTCGGGGATTTCGACAGATATGCGGAAAGATTTGCCGAATTTCTGCCTGTTTTTAAGAATTATTCTTCGTTCAAGAAACTTCTTCACTTTTTCAGCCAGGGAGATTGCCTGGGCTGTCGAAATGGCACATGTAAATATCCGGATTGTGGAGTCATAAAATGCTATAAAAAAAAGAAGGTTGATTTCTGTTATCAATGCGACGAGTTTCCTTGCCGCAAGACAAACTTTGATCCGGATCTGGAAATGAGGTGGATTCAAATGAACACCCGTATGAAGGAAATCGGAATTGAGGCTTATTATGAAGAATCCAGACTCCTTCCAAGATATAAGTAGGGGAATTAGTTATTCTTAATATATTAATTATAATGCTGGTAGAGATTAATTGGGAATAAAAGGATGTTTCCAGGGGAAAGCATGAGAGAAAGAATATGGATTATCTGCTTACTTTGTTTAATAACTTTCGGTCCGCATTTCTCTTTTTCGATTCAGGGGAGGGGACAGGGGGGGAATCATCCCGCCTTGGGATATCCGAAAGTACACAAATTAAATGAGAATGTTTATGCGGTCACCGGTCTTTACCATACAGGTATAGCAAAAGGGTTTACCACCAATGCCGGCATAATCTTTACTTCTGGAAGCGTTATCTTCATCGATTCCGGTCAAACCATCGCTTCGGCAGAATTCCTCTGGGAAACTGCCCGAAGACGAATGAAAGGAAACGAGAAAATCTATCTGATTCTTACTCACCATCATTCAGACCATGTCTTTGGGATGAAGGTATTCAAAAAAAAGGGGGCTAAAATCATTGCCCATATTGGAGTAAAAAAAGAACTTCAGGCTGATAACGGATTTTATAAGCAATTTCTTACCAAGCAAATGGGCTGGGATTCGAAAAAAGCGGATGAAATATTCGGAAATGTCATTTTGTACATTCCGGACCAGACAATCGAAATGGATACGGTTTTGACTATCGACGGAGATGAGNTATGCCTTCTTTGTACTCCTGGGCATGTTGTTGATGAAATTTGCGTCTACCATCCTGCCTCTAAAACTCTTTTCGCCGGAGATGCAATTTATGAAGGGACGGCCCCCACCACTCGGTTTGGCGGAACCGAGGATTGGAGAAAATGGATATTTCACCTCAATCGGATAAAGAAACTCGATATTCAAAACATAGTTCCCGGTCACGGCAGGATTTGTAGTAAGAGCGAGATTGATCGAAACATAAATTTTCTGCAGGAAAAATTAAAGCAAAAAAAATCAGGTATTTCCTTCAAAAACAGCGTGCTTTCAGCAGCGGTTTTATCATTTCTTTGGAAAACCACAGGATATCGGAGATAAAGATATGTCTGACAAAAAATGTCTGTGTTTGTTCTTTATATTATTCATCGCCGTGGGCTTTTATGTAATGGGGACAGAACTTCTCGGGTTGAAAAATTCAAACAGCCTGGAGATTGAATATACAGTTTCGGTAGAGGGAAAGAATGCCAAATATTTTAAAATAAGGGCCAGGATATCCGGAATTAAAACAGAATTTATTCAACTCAGAATGACCGGTAATTACGGCCGGGTTAAACGACTTGAAGAGCTTATACCCAGGATNGTAATTTTTTCCAGAGGGAAAGAAATTACTTCCATCGANAAAATCAGCGAATTTTTATGGAATATTCCCCTGGGGGGATATTCAGAAATTGAGGTGGATTATGAGATCAATTCTCAATTCGCTTATTCAAATTTCAACCTTGTCCGTCTCCCTTACCGCGATGAACACCATCTTTATTTTCCCTCGGCATCGGCTTTAATTTTTCCGGCCCAGAGTTACTTAGAAGAAAATGAAATCGAGATTCAGGGAATAAAAATCAAGTTCCTCCTTCCTCGTGGATGGAAAGCCGCTACCAGTTGGGGAATAGATGATAAAGTGATTACTGTCCTTCCGCCTAGTCTGGATAGTCTCAGCACAGGCCTGATNGGTCTAGGGCCTTATAGAACTTATTCTTTCAAGGTTCAAGATATGCTTGTCGAGACGGCTTTCCTCGGATCCAGTCAGGTCCCGGATGAGGAATTTAATACAGTCATCACCAAGGCTCTGGAGTCGGGTTGTCGTCTTTTTGGGTTTTTCCCATTTTCCCGGTTCTTTTTTCTTATTCACTTTATCTTCGACCGCCCCGGTCAGGGAAGTGGAAACTTCCTTGGTTGGTCTTCCTGTCTCAATTATAGTCGGCGNTTCAATGGTTCAGACTGGATAGACAAGAAAACCCATATTTTTCATGAAATCTTTCACCTTTGGAACGGAACCGAAGGACCGCCGTTAAGTCGGGCTCAAAATGACTATTCTCTCATCTGGTTCTCTGAGGGAGTTACNCGGTTTTATCAATATAAGAATATTTTTAATTCAGGGCTGGTCTCAGAACAGCAGTTTCTTGATTTCATCGCTGAGGAATTTGAAAGTGCTTACCACAATTCCTATAGGGATGAAGATATCTATCGAATTTCGGAGAAGTATTACACGGATCGAGAGGCTTTTGAGCTTATCTACAGCAAGGGGTGTTGTTTGGCCTTTGTCCTCGATCTCAGGATGAAAACCAGATCTGGCGGAAAGAAAAGCTTCGATGAGGTGATGAGAGTTCTTCTGGAAAGAAATGATTACCGGGAAAGCGGTCTACCATTTACCAGAGACGACTTGGAGGTAGTTCTTCTAGATGTTTTAGGAGAGAAAGGTTTTTCTGAGTACCAGATGCTCTGTGGGCGAAAATTCGTCTCCCTGTTTAAGAACATTTTGAGCGAATCCGGCTTTATTTTGACAAGAAAAAAAGGACGTCGCCTTTATTTTGGAGTGCTCAACTTCGGTCCGCCCAAGGGGCCGGTGCAAGTGCTGCTTGTAGATAGGGAGAGTCCTGCCTATTCCGCTGGACTTCGGGCCGGAGATATTCTTCTTAAAATTGATGGCCAGGAGATAAATTCCGTGGGTTCGATTCGAAGACTTTTAGAGGGGATATCGGAAGACCAGTATGTGCAGCTAGAGATTGAGAGAAAGGGGAAACGATTAAAAATTATGACGCTTTGGCCTTCTTATGCCTGTGAGTTCGAAATCAAAAGGAAAGAAAAAGGGGAAGGGAACAAGTGACATTTTCATTACATGATAATTTTGCCAGTTGTAGTGATTATGAAAAACGAATCAGGAAATTNGTCCCTTACTATGATGAAATGCTNGACTGTATTATTTCCTGTCTTCCCTCCCTTAATTCTAATCATCGAATTCTGGAGCTGGGATGTGGCACTGGCAATCTTTCTGAAAAATTGATCCAGGAAAGGAAATGCCGCTGCTTGACTGCGATTGATATTGTCGAGGAAATGCTGGTGATTTGTCGAAGACGACTCGCCTTTTATTCCGGAAATTATGAAATCCTGAAGGCCGATATGATCAAATTTTCTCGCCTTGAAATTTATGACTATACNGTCTCCAATCTCGCTCTCCACTATCCAGAAACGGCCAAGCTGAAGAAGTCCGTTCTTAAGAATGTTTTTCGATCTTTAAAAAATAACGGAGTTTTTATTTTTTCAGTAATGCTTCACAGTGAATGTCAAAATCTCGTCTCGTTAATTTGGAGCGATTGGGAGAAAGATGTGTATAAGAAGGGTACTTCTCCGGAAGAAATTAATGATTGGTACGAGAAAAATCATAGATTGGATTTCCCGGCGACTCCCCATATGTGGCTGGATTGGTTGAAAAAAATCGGATTTAGACATGGCGATCTTATCTGGCGGAAAAACATTTTCGGCGTATTTTGGTCTGTCAAATGAGCAAAGTTNAACTTTTTCATAAAATTATAATTAAAGCGATTCCCCATCTCAAAATCTATCAAACTANCAATCTATTTGGTCCCGGTTGGTTCAAATTNAGTTATAAAAGCCACTGAAAAAGGAGGTAAAAATGCGAAAGGTTTTATTTTTTATCTTGATCTTGGTGGTTACCCTTAAGTTGCAAGCATTGTCTTTACCT
>MTOP01000024.1 GCA_002010725.1 Candidatus Aminicenantes bacterium JdFR-80 | reverse complement strand
CTTTTTGAAGACAAACTAACAATAAATCCCCAGGAACCTCCTCTTTATATCAATCGAAAAATAATAAACCTTACCTCTTATGGAGGAAAAAGAGTAAGGTTGAAATTTATTACTTCCAGGATGTCTTTCTTATCCCCAGATAAAGAGGCAATTAACCCAGGCTTGCTTTTTTCATACTGGGAAAATCCAACTTTATACACATCTCGCCATCTTTCTTCAAATAACTCATCTCCAAATGTCATTCTAATATCACTCGATACTTTAAGAGCCGATCATCTTAGTTGCTATGGTTACTCAAAGAAAACCACCCCCAATCTGGAAAAGTTATGTTCTGAAGCTGTACTGTTTGCCTCTGTATTCTCGACTACTTCATGGACCCTGCCAGCTCATGTATCTCTCCTGACTGGATTAGATAATCGTCATCACCTGGTATCAAAAAAGAATCCTTATATAGAAACAACGTTAATCACTTTGGCTGACTTACTTCGGAAAAATGGTTATAAAACAATAGCTATTACTGGTGGTGGTCTGGTCAGCGCTCGATTTGGATTTGCTAAAGGATTTGAGTCATATATTGAATATAAAAATTCACACAAATTGAAAGCATCCGCCCGATTACTGTTTACCGATTTCTCTCAATGGTTAAAGAAAAATAAAAATAGAAAGTTTTTCGCTTTTCTCCATACTTATCAAACTCATGAGCCATATTTTTCACCTGAACCTTTTAATTCCATGTTTTTTGAAGGCAAAAAAATGCCTTGGAAAAAGGCAAATATGCAAAAACTTCTATTTGACCCAGAGCATCCTAACGAATTCAAAGCTCTTACCCCTGAACAGAGAGAAAATATCATTGCCTTGTACGACGGTGAAATTCGCTTTACAGATGAAAAACTTATAAAACCTTTAGTTAACTTATTAAAATCATTAAAAATATATGAAAATACAATGATAATTGTTACTTCTGACCACGGAGAAGAATTCTTTGAAAGAAAGGCATGGCTTCATGGCCATTCTCTATATAATGAACTCATCCGTGTTCCTTTAATTATCAAATTTCCCAACATGAACTATAAAAATCTACGGGTTACTGAGGCTGGACGATTAACGGATATAATGCCAACTGTACTCGATGTAATCGGTCTTGATTACGATGATGATGCACTAGATGGAAAAAGCCTTCTTCCCTTACTCGAAGGGAAAAAAGAAGACAGGATTTCTATATCTGATTTAGAGGCAATTAACTATCCCCCAGAACTTCCTTCACGNATCGCTGTATATCAGAGACCCTTCAAACTTATTATAAATAATAATTTTGATCTTCCTCCTGAACACTTCCAGCCTGCTCCACCGCCAATTGCGAAAATTGAGCTTTATAACATCGACAAAGACCCGGAAGAAAAACAAAATATAGCCCAATATCATCCAAAAATTGTCAGACGCTTTATTAGGGAAATAAATAAGCTTTACATTGAAGAAATGAAAAAAATGATAAAGCATCAAAAAAGTGACAGAAAAGAGCTTGAAGAAAGAATGCGCGCTTTGGGGTATATTAAATAAATATTTGAGAATATTATTTTCAAGACAAGATTTAGGATCTTCGAGGGGGGCTTATTTAATTTCTTACTTCGTTTTCACCAGGATTTTATGATATGGTCATTCATCTGGCAGAGTCTCTCCCCATTTTTTAGAAAATTAATACTCTTCTTGGCAATCGGAGAGATAGACTTTACCTGGAAGTCAGAATCTGTTATATCTCACATCGNCAGGAAAATTTTAGAAGGAATAAAAAAATGGCCAGATTATCTCTCAGCATTTCTGATTTAAGATTGAAATATTCGCTCAATTGGAGGAATCTATTCCTTTTCCTCTTCTTTATCATCATTTCTCTCCCAGCCCCTGTCACCCNGGCTGAATCCCTGCCTAACCGTCAAACCATTCCTTTTTTTCCTCTGCAATCCTTTTCTACCCAATTAACCCGTCGNGCTCAAGCAGGAACCCCTTTTGTTCAGACAGGGCAGAGATTCGCCTTTATNGGTGAAGAAGGTGGCTCTTTTGAAGCCTGGTCTTACCCTCTTAAGCTCTGCCGCGAATTCAAATTCTCCTTCTTTGTTCGGGAAGCCACCCGGCCTCTCCAAGGGGAAGACCTGGTGGACACCATTTCAGTAGCCCCGGAAACAGTCACTCTTCGTTTTATTTACCAGAGTTTCACTGTAGAAGCCATCTATTTCTCCCCGCCTTATCTCCCGGCTGGATTCATTCTGCTGAAAGTCAACACTACGGTTCCTTTGAAGATTGTCTGCTCTTTTATTCCCGTTCTCCAACCAATGTGGCCGGCTGGTTTGGGTGGGCAATATTCTTACTGGGATCGAAATCTTCATGCCTATGTTATTTCCGAACCAACTGGAAAAAACCATGCGTTCATCGGCTCTCCCGCCGCTAAAGGCATTTCCTATACTCCTGCCCATATGCTATCGGACTCGCCCAATGAATTTATCATCGAGATATCCCCTGAAGAATCAGCCTCTAGAGATTACTGGCCAATTATTATTACCGGCGGCAAGGGGGAGAGGAAAACCTATGAAACNATCTTTAAAACCGCCGCCCCCAAAATCGAAGCTTATTATTTAGAGACGGTCAAGTACTGGCGTTCTTTTCTGGAAAGCACCCTCTCCTTTGCCTGCCCCGAGCAGAGGCTCAATCAGGCTTTTATCTGGGCAAAACTATCTCTGGCTAAATTGTGGGTGGATAACCCGGATCTGGGCCAAGGACTGGTAGCCGGTCTCGGACCGTCAGGCACCTCAGGCCGTCCTGGATTCGGCTGGTTCTTTGGTGGCGACACCTTTATTAATTCCCTGGGACTAACAGCTGCTGGCGCTTTTCCCCTGGTTAAAAAAGCCCTGGCCTTTACTCTTAAATGGCAACGCCAGGACGGCAAGATGGCTCACGAGCTATCTCAGGCTGCTGCNTACCTTAATTGGTGGCGGGATTATCCCTATGGTTACATCCATGCTGACACCACACCCTATTTTCTAGTCGCCCTGGAAAATTACGTTGAACAAAGTGGAGACCTGGCTTTTCTCCAACAATGCTGGCCGGCTGTGGTTAAAGCTTTCCGTTTTTGCCTGGAGACCGATAAAAATAATGACGGCCTGATGGATAATCGCCAAGCTGGTTTGGGAGCGCTGGAATATGGAGCATTGACCAATATTCAAACTGATATTTACCTGGCGGCCATCTGGCTCCGGGCGCTGGCCGCCATGGAAAAAATGGCTGCTTCTCTCGGGGAAAAGAGCTGGGCCGACCAGGCTCAGACCCTTCTGGCCAAAGCGACTGAAACTTATGTTCATCGCTTCTGGGACGATCAAGAGAAGTTTTTTGCCTACGCTTTTAATAGCGAAGGNCACCGGGTTAAAGAAATATCTCCCTGGAACACTCTGGGAATTATGTGGCGCTGGGGAACANCTAAACAGCGGGCCGCCTCTTTAAAAAGGCTCCTCCAGGCTGATATGCTTACCGANTGGGGAGTTCGTAGCCTGTCCAGCCGAAGCTCTCTNTATGGTCCTTTGAATTATAACTACGGGGCTGTTTGGCCTTTCCTTAATGGCTGGCTGACGGCCGCCCTCTATCAGAACCATTTCAGTCTCCAGGCCACTAATTTATTAAAAACCACAGCCGACTTAACTTTTGAGCATGCTCTGGGAGCCATTACCGAAGTCTATTCAGGTACTTTCCACATCTGGCCACAAGAAGCTGTTCCATTACAAGGATTTTCCTCACAGGCAGTTCTTTTCCCCCTCATTCGGGGATTACTGGGGCTTTCCGGCTCTCGACTCGAGAAGAAAATATCATTCCACCCTCAATTTCCAGCTGACTGGTCAGACATTAATATAGAAAAATTCCTGGTAGGAGAGACTTCCTTTAACTTCCGGGTCCATCGAGAGAGAGACTCTTTGAGCATTGTGGTCCACCAGGAAAAAGGNAAGGGATTCACGTTGANNGTTTCTCCCTGTTTCCCCCGGGGGACCAAAATCACCCGGATGACTGTGGATGAGCAAGAAATGTCCTTTCAGATACATGAAGAGAACCAGANCATCTGGCCGGAGGGCAAGTTTCAAATAACCAAACAGACTCACTTAATCCAGATCAACTTTGAACCAACGCTGGAAATTATCCCGCCTTTTCCTGAGAGTTCATTGGGGTGCAGAAATCAGGGGTTAAAAATAATAAGTCTGGAGCGAACCACGCGGAAAATAATCTTAGTGCTTCAGGGACGNTCAGGGCAAAAATATCGCTTAAAACTGGTTAACTCCCAGAAAATAAAAAAAGTGGAAGGAGCCACTTGGGAGAACTCTTATTTGCTCATTGATTTCCCCTTTAACTCTGGAAAGGAATTTCCAGTAAAAAACGTCATTATCTTCCTTAAGTAAATCTCTCCTCTGCTCTTTTCCTTTTTTCTTTCTATTTGAATCCATCAGGGGGTTGATATATAATATTTCAGCAAGTCAATGACCAAAACAATCAGACAAGTGCTTCAAATTAATGTTTCCTCTCATTCAATAAACTTTCTCTTTCTTCGGGAGATAAACNATGTCGCAATTTCGTTTTAAACGCTCCTTCTTTTCTTTCCTTGCTCTCTTATTTATCTTTACATTACTAATCCCATCTTTTCTCTTTCCCGGGAATTCAGCCACCATTAAGGGACGTGTCCTCGATCTCTACGGCCAACCCATAGCCGGAGCNCTGGTCGAAATTAAAGAACTGAATCTAAAAGTCCGGAGTGATGAACAGGGCATTTTTGTTCTCGAGAATCTTGCTCCCGGAAAATACAAAATTATTTTCTCCCACCCCCATTTTATGCCCGGTTTATTAACCCTGGATATAAAAGCAGGAGAGGGGCGGTGGGTTGAATTCGGACTAAAAGCCAAAACACCCAAATTGCTAACCCTGCGGGAAGAAGTCACTGTGGTGGCCAAAGCGGATTCAGTAATCGATGTCAGCCTTCCTTCTCACCGGACCATTATTCCTCAGACAGTCCTCAGCGAACTGGGCACCGCCAATCTCGCCGAATCCGTTGAAAGAAGTCCAGGTGTGGCCATGGTGGGCAAAGGGGGCTACTCGATGGTTCCCTCTATCCGGGGAGTCGCCGAACACCGTGTGTTACTTCTAATTGATGGAGCCCGGATCGTCTCCGAGCGACGGATTGGTGCCAGCGCCTCATTCATCAGTCTCAACAATATCGACCGTATTGAAATCAATCGAGGCCCTTATTCGGTCTATTATGGCTCCGGTGCTATTGGCGGCATTATTAATGTCATTACCAAGAATCCCCCAGATGTCCAAACATGGAATGGAACTCTTTTAGCCGGGTATAACACCAGTCGAAAAGAAAAAACAGCCTCTTTTAGTCTATCCGGTAATCTAGGAGGAGTGGGTCTCCTGCTGGCAGCCAACGGAAAAAAAGCCGACGATTATTCCTCGCCTAACGGCCTTGTCGAACAATCCCGTTATTCAGACTGGGATTTCCTGATTAAATTAAAGCAACAGACCAAAAATTCTGAGTGGTTTTTAACCCTCCTGGATTACTGGGGAAAAGACATAGGTAAACCCAGTCCCTCAGCTCATCTTAAGCCACGGTGGTACCCCAAAGAACGGAATACGATAATCAACTTTGGTTACACCAGAAAAAACATCCTTTCTCTGGACCAGTTAAGTGTGGGCTTTTATCTCTTCCCTTCCGAATTGGAAACCAAGAAAGAAAACCTGAGAAATGACCTCTCCGTTGCCAAGCGAGCCCTAGCCAAAGTTGAGGGCACAAGTTTCGGTTTCAAAATAAGAGCGGGCAAAAATGTCTTAGACCACCATCAACTCAGCTTTGGCCTGGATTATTTTGGCCGACGTGGTTTAAGAGACAGTCAACAAACCTGGAAATTTGACTCGGCCGGTCAAATAATTTCCTTCACTGAAACCACCTCGCTGGAAAAGGGATCACGGGACAATCTGGGTTTTTATATTGATGACAAAATTCAGTTCAACTCCCATTTCAGTCTGAACCTCGGTGCTAGAGTGGATTTGATCCAGACCTCTAATTTTATTGCTGGAGGTCAGAAAACTTCCCGCCAGGATGAATCCTTCTCCGCTTACTTAGGCTCAACTATTCAGATTACTCCCCGTCTTTCCTTCCTAGCCAACATTGGACGCTCCTTCCGCTTCCCCACTATCAGTGAATTGTTTTATACCGGCTTGACGGGTCGAGGAACGGTTTTCGGCAATCCCGACCTTCAGCCAGAAAAAAGCCTGAATATGGAAGCCGGACTGCGTTATCTCCATCCAGATTTCTTTATTTCAGTTTACGGTTTTCACAATCGAATCATGGATATGATCCAGAAATATCCCGGAGAAGGTGAAGACTACTTTTACCGGAATTTAGCTGAAGGCCTCATTTCCGGCATCGAAGGAGAACTGGCTTTCTGGGGAATAAAAGACATCGAGCTGCTCCTCACTTTCCACCATCTGGTTGGCCGGGAAAAAGAAACCAATGCTCCGTTAAATTACATTCCCCCAGACCGTCTGGTAGGAGGTGTCCGGTACACACCAGGAAGATTCTGGATCGAACCACGGATAACCTGGAGCGCGGCCAAGGACGACCCCGGCCCTCTGGAAATAGAAATTAACGGTTTTACTTTAGTCGATCTAGTTTTCGGCTGGAAACTTAATAGTCACTGTAACTTAATTATTATTGGTCAAAACCTCACCGACACAGTCTATCGTTTTTCAGCGGATGAGAAAGGCGTCGATGCCCCGGGCAGAGGAGCTGTGGTCCGGTTCTCCTATTCCTTCTAAAACTTCTTCTAATCCAGCTATCTGAAAACTAAATTAATTCGTCAATTCTCTCTAGCTGGAGTAATAACGGTAAGAAGTGAAAATATCTAGACCCGGAGAATGACAGCTCAAATAGGTTGTCTGCAGACGTGAGCCTATTCCTGGTCCTAACATAAGAAAGTCGGTCACTATTGTGAGCCCAAATATAAGAGACCACACCTATTCTCAAGGTGAGGTATATTTCCTCTGGAGAATTGACAAATCTGGAGAGATTTGTTAGTGTTTCTCATCTCCTGGTGGCGCTATCGTCTAGGGGACTAGGACAGGTGGTTCTCAGCCATCAAACCCGGGTTCGAATCCCGGTAGCGCTGCCATTTTTTTTAACTTCTCTGGTCAACTCCCCTTCATTTGACGGATAAAAAATTCAAGTCAGTCCATCTCGCCGATTGACTTTAACTCCTCAACCTTTCATAATTCTCTCGGTTTGACTCTTTTTACAGGAGAAAGAACCCAGTGAAGAGCAGTTTTTTTCAAAAATATCTTCTTCCTGGATTTGTTTTCCAATCAGTGATTATTGCTGGCGGCTACGGCACGGGTCGAGAGTTAGTCGAATACTTCCTTAACTCCGGGCCTTTGGGCGGTCTGCTAGGGATGCTCTTAACCACCCTGATGTGGTCGGTCATCCTGGCTCTCTCCTTTGAGCTGGCCCGCCTGTTCAAAGCTTACGACTATCGAAGTTTTTTCCATCAACTTTTGGGTCGATTTTGGTACCTTTTTGAGATTGTTTACATCATCTATCTGTTTATTGTGCTGGCAGTCATTGGCTCAGCCGCGGGTATCCTCCTCAGAGATAATTTTCACCTGCCTTACATCTGGGGAGTCGGTTTGATGTTAGCCGCGGTTGGTCTGCTTACCTTTGAAGGGAGTCGCTGGATTGAACGCTTTCTATCCTTCTGGTCATTTGTCCTTTACGGAATTTATATCGCTTTTTTTATCCTCTGCTTCACCCACTTCGGCCCCCAGATTAAAGACCACCTGGCTGAAGGAATTATCAAATCTTCCTGGTTGATCAATGGTTTTAAATATGCCCTTTATAACTTGGCCAACGTAGCGGCTGTTCTTTTTTGTTTGACCCATATTGAAACCCGTCGTCAGGCCTTAAGTGCCGGGATTCTGGCGGGAGTGATCGGNATTTTACCTGGAGTACTTTTCTTTCTTTCTGTTACCGGTTTTTACCCGGGGATTCTCCCGGAAGAAATTCCTGTGGTCTATGCTCTGGAAAAACTTCATCTACCCTCTCTTCTCATCCTCTTTCAGGTCATGCTCTTCGGAACCCTTATTGAAACAGGCACTGGTTTAATTCATTCGGTCAACGAACGCCTCCAATCCACTCTAAAGGAAAAGGGACGCNCTCTCCCACGCAGTTTCCGTCCTCTTCTGGCAGCTTTCTTTTTGCTCATCGCCCTNGGCTTTTCCACCTTTGGGCTGATTGATTTAATCGCCAAAGGTTATGGTGCGGCTAGCTGGGCCTTTCTTTTTCTTTTCATCATTCCCCTCTTAACCATTGGCCTCTTCAAAATTCTTCAAAAAAAGCCTCCCTCTCGAAATCGTGAGAACTGATTTTCNCAATTGAGATCCTCCTCCCCTCTTCTCCTCCTTATGGGTGAGAGAAAGAAAATAAATTTCATCCTTTATTCTACCTTAAAAGGCGATTGCTCTCTTACTCTTTCCGTGTAAAACTTCTTGTAGAAGAAAGAGAGGAGGGCCATCCAAGGCGTTCCAATCTTAAGAAAAACCTATCCTGGAGGATTCCTCTCCTTGCCCTCCTCTCATCAACAATATAAATTCCCCCGACAGCCCTGATGAAGATANTTTTTTCACCATACTGCATCTCTTGATTAGCGTTAATTAGAATTTTCTATTTTTTGTATAACCTCAAGAGGAAAGTTAGATTAATTCCCCGGTTATCTTCCTCAAGCCTCTCCCGTCGTCTTAAAAAAATCAAAAATAAAATTATAGCCGAAATGGCAAGTTGAAATCGGAGAAAATGAACAGGGAATTTGACTGATAGAGCCAAGGCCCTGGGTATCACCCTGTTTTCCCAGTAATCCGCCAGGGCAGCTCGGCCGTAGAGGAAGAAAGCAGCCAGGTCTAGCCAGAATAATAACCAAGAGGAGAAAAGTCTGATCATCAATCTGGCTGGCAACAGCGGCCTGTTTCTTTCTACGGGTTGGAAAGAGCTCTTGGCTGAGGACCAAATAACAATTTGATCACGGGGGTCAAGTCTTCAGAGAGTAGGTCTCATTCCGGCTCTAAGTACATAGCTAGAATAAATTAGTTTTCTTGGCATATTAGAGAGACATTCCTTTTATGCTATGATATTTATCCTGAGAGAAACAAATCTCTCTACGAGGAGAAAGGAGATAAAACACCAATAAAAGGAGGAAATAATGGTTTTCAATTTTTCAGATATTTTCTGGCTGTTTATTATTTTCTCAATGCTTACCCCTCTTATTCAAAAATGGTCACTGGAGAACCGCCGCCTGCGCGCTTTCCGTCATCTGGAGGAAAAAAGGAAAAGTCGGGTAATCAGTTTAATCCATCGCCAGGAAACAATGAGTATCCTTGGTTTCCCCCTGATGAAATACATTGATATTCACGATTCCGAGGANGTCATCCGGGCTATTAAAATGACAGACAAAGAAGTCCCTATTGACCTCATTCTCCATACCCCTGGGGGGTTGGTCCTGGCGGCTGAACAAATAGCCCTTGCCTTGAAAAATCATCCGGCCAAGGTAACGGTTTTCGTCCCGCATTATGCCATGTCTGGTGGAACNATGATTGCTTTAGCCGCTGATGAAATTGTCATGAGCGAAAATTCTGTTTTGGGGCCGGTTGATCCCCAGCTCGGCGAATATCCAGCAGCTTCCGTGCTGAAGGTTCTAGCCAAAAAAGATNTCAATAAGATCGACGATCGGACCTTAATCTTGGCTGATATCTCCGAAAAGGCTATCAGACAAGTGAGGGACTTTGTCTACCACTTAATTGAAGACAAAATGGACAAAAAAAAGGCCGCTGAACTGGCTACTATTTTAACTGAAGGACGCTGGACCCATGATTATCCCATNACCTTCGCTGAAGCCAAAAAACTGGGTTTGCCGGTCTCCAATGAGATGCCTCCGGAAGTCGAACAATTGATGAGTCTCTATCCTCAACCTGGATTAAAAAGGCCTTCAGTTCAATATATCCCGGTTCCTTATCGTCCTGATACTCCTACTCGTAAATCCTCCGGGAAAAATCATTGAATGATAATCTGCCTTTCCTGAATTGCAACTATCCTCCGGAGTAAAGTAATGTGGTTGAGAAGAAAAAAACCAAAATGGGGCCTTATTCTCATGGGTGGCGGAGCCCGAGGTTTAGCCCATATTGGTGTTCTCGACGTCTTTACTCAGAATAATCTTATTCCTGATTTAATTGTCGGGACATCAATGGGAGCCATTGTGGGAGGATTGTATGCCTACGGTTTAACCCCGGCGGAACTCAAAAAAATAGCCAATCAATTTTCTTTTCCCGACTACCTCCTGCCGCTGCCTTTTTCCCGAATGATACGAACCCGGCCGAGAACTCTGCTCGATTTTCTACTAATAGATACTTATAAAACCCGGCTCATGAAAAAAATGGGACTAAATCAGCCGGATAAAATCGAAATGGTTTTTGAAAAAATTGTGGGTGAGATTAATATTGAAGAATTACCACTCCCTTTTGCCTGTAACGCTGTCGATCTTCTCGGGGGACAAGAGATCATTTTCACTCAGGGCAAACTGGCAAAGGCCATCCGTGCCTCCATGTCCCTGCCTTTCATTTTTGAACCGGTCAGCTGGAATGGCCATCTTCTGGTGGATGGAGGAATTTTAAATAATGCCCCGATTCAAGCCGCCCGCCAGCTGGGAGCCACCAAGACCCTCCTGGTAGATATCCATCGCCCCTTGCAAAAATTATCCCGGGAAAACATCACCAACATTTTTCAGCTTCTCCAGCGATTGATGGAAACTATGAGCCACCATCTCTCCCTGGGAAAAATTCAAGAAGCTGATTATATCTTACGTATTGACGTGCCTTACGACTCGCTGGATTTTTCTCGGACATCTTCAATCATTACAACCGGTGAAATGGCCGCCAGAGAAAATCTCGACCGGATTAAAAAATTCCTCCACCTTTAAATCCTTGAACTCATCCCGGGCTATCAGGAAACTCTCCTGGGGAGAAATGGGGGCCAATTGACAGATTTTCTCATCATGATACAATTTAATCTTCCCTTATATTTAGCAGTCACCAAATTTTTCAGTAAGGCAGGCCATGCGAATAATTCTCTTCACCGGAAAAGGCGGTGTGGGGAAGACAACTCTTTCGGCAGCTACGGCTCTCCTGGCCGCCCGCCAAGGGAAAAAGACCCTCATTATCTCTACGGATGCCGCCCATAGCCTGGGGGATATTTTCAATGTTTCCTTAAGCAATCAGCCCCGGGAGATTCTTCCCAATTTATTTGCTCAGGAAGTAGATGCTCTGGAACAACTGGAAAAAAAATGGGGAGAAATTCAGCAATACTTAAAGGCNTTCTTCACCTCTCAGGGAATCGATATTATCGAAGCTGAAGAACTCAGCATTTTCCCAGGCATGGAAGAACTCTTCAGTTTAATGGAAATCCGCACATATGACCAAACCGCTGAATTTGATGTAATTATCGTTGACTGTGCGCCCACCGGAGACACTTTAAGATTATTGAGCGCTCCCGAAATAACCCAGTGGTATCTCAAGCATATCTTCCCAATCCAGCGGACAGCCGCCAAGGCAGTTCGACCGGTGGCTAATCGACTGCTCCCTTTTCCTTTTCCAGAAGATAGCCTCTTTGAGGCCATCAAGAATCTAACTCTCCAGCTGGCTGAGATGAAAAATATTCTGGCCGATTTGCAAAAAACATCCATCCGCCTGGTGGTCAATCCCGAAAAAATGGTTATTAAAGAAGCTCAGCGGGCTTTTACTTTCTTCCATTTATTCGGCTACAACGTCGATACCATCCTGGTCAACCGGATGTTGCCTCCCGCGGTGAAGGACACCTACTTTCATTTCTGGAAAATCAAACAGGAAGAAAACATCAAGCTTATTGAAGAATGCTTCTCGCCGCTGCCCCTTTTAAAGGTAGAACTCTTTGACCAGGAGATTATCGGCATTGACTTACTTGAAGAGCTGGGAAATAAACTTTATCAGGGGAAAGATCCGACTGAAATCTTCTACGCCCGCTCCCCAATAACTATTAATAAAATTGACTCCGGATTCGAAATGACCCTGGAATTGCCTTTTGTTGAGAAAGATAAACTCGACCTGTCTCAGAACGGTGAAGAGCTGACTATCCGGGCTGGACAGTTCAAAAGAAATATCATTCTTCCCCATTTCCTCTCCCACTTTAATATAGAAGAAGCCCGCTTTGAAAAAAACAAACTCCGGATTAAATTTAATCCCCAACCAAAATAGTGATAAAATAATAAAAAAATTAATTTACGGGAGGAGAGGGTATGAACGAAACACGATCCAAGGAAATCAGGATAACCATACCAGAAGAACTCTTCTCTCTTTTCCTTCCCGAAGACACCAGAGGTCATCTCATAAAAGCCAAGATAGAATTCCTGCGGGCTCTTCGCTCCCTGATCGACGCCCGAATAGCCGCTCTGGAGAAAAAAGAGACTAAAACAACCAGAACCCGGAAAAAAGTTCCAATTAAGTAAATCGTCATAGCTGCTTGTCCACCAGAAGGAAAGGCAAATCCCACCAGGAACAACCGGAATAGCGATCTGGGCTTGATAAGGCTCAACCAAAGTTGACCCCAGCAGTTGATTCCTTTGGTTAGTGAAAAGAGAAGAAGCCCAGGCTGTTTTCGCTGTAACCGAGGTCATTCCTCTATCACGATCATTGAAAGAAGGGCTCCTTTCCCGCCCTAAATTATTTTAATTTCCCCTCCACAATAATTCCTTGTCATCAATTTCAATAACTATTATTCTTATAAGTCGAAAAAATGGCGGAGTATTCTCCTCATCCCCTCAATCACTTATTTTATCTCATCAACCAGTATTATTATCTTCAGATTTCAAATATAATCGAGGAGGGAAAAAGATGAATAATCGCAGGTTAGCGAATGGATTTCTTTTCCTGATGTTGACTTTCAGCNTTATCTATTCCAACACTCTCTGGACAACCCCCATCTCTCCCAGTTCAGCCAAACTCAAGCCTCTCCAGTATAACCAGCAGGAGCTGATTAAACAGGCCGCCATCGGAGTCATTGCTCACAGTCGTAGTTATGTGGCCGGCCATGGACCAGGCGTAACTACTCTCTTCACCTCCGCTAGGGGAAAAATTGAACCAGTCATTGATGAATAGGCTAATCTGGCCTACCTTCTCGGGTAATAAACTCATAAGGAAAAAAAA
>MTOP01000020.1 GCA_002010725.1 Candidatus Aminicenantes bacterium JdFR-80 | reverse complement strand
ACCTGCAACGACTGTCATGGCAATCATCTCATCCTGCCTCACACCAATTCCCGCTCGACTGTTTCTATTCTAAATGTCGCCCGGACCTGCACCAAGTGCCACGCCCGGATTGAAGAAGTCCACGTCAAAATAATCCGCGGTGAGTTATGGGAAAAGAAGCCTGGGGCTATTCCGGCCTGCACTGATTGTCACCAACCGCATAAGATCCGCCAGGTCAGCCTGGTTCAACGAACCTCCGACCGGGAATGCCTCGTCTGTCACCAGAAACCGGGTTTAGTCAAAAAAGTCAACGGCCAGGAAATCTCCCTGACAGTGAAAAAAGAAGATTTGCAGGAAACCGTCCACCGGGACATTCCCTGTGTCAAGTGCCACTCCGATATCGACCCCAAGAGGAAACGGCCGTGTGAAACAGCCGGTCGGGTTGACTGTTCCAACTGCCACGCCCAGATTGCTGAGAATTACTTCGAGAGTGACCACGGGCAGGCCTACATGGAGAAGAATCCTGATGCTCCTTACTGCACCGATTGTCATGGACGTCATGATGTTCTCTCCCATCTTGACGAGCAGGATGAAACCTTCCGAGCCAATATCCCGCATCTCTGCGGCGATTGTCACGGCCGCCTCGCTCAGGAGAAAGTCATACCCACCCCCGGAGGAGATGTGCTGGTTGACTATTCCAGCAGTGTCCATGGTCAGGGGTTAATCAAGAAAGGGCTTTTACCTACAGCTGTCTGTACCGATTGCCACACAGCTCATTTTATCCTCGACCGTGAAAATGAGCGCTCCACTGTGTTCTTCCGCAATCTACCGGCTACCTGCGGCTCATGTCACCGGGGTATCTACAAAGAATATGCTGCCAGCATCCACAATGTGGTTCAAGCCNGGGGAGAAGAAAAACTGCCCAATTGTGAAGACTGTCATTCCGCTCATACCATCAAAGAACACACCCAGGACCAGTTCATGCAGGAAGTCACCGACCAATGCGGCTCCTGCCACCTGGAGCTTTCTAAAACTTACTTGGAAACTATCCATGGCAAAGCTTACGCTCTCGGTTATCTCAAAGCGGCTAAATGTTCCGACTGTCATGGCGCCCATGATATCAAGAAAGTTGATGATCCCGACTCCCGCGTTGGTTATAACCGGGTGGTGGCCACCTGTCAGAAATGCCACCCCGATGCTAACCGTCGCTTCACCGGCTACCTGACCCACGCTACCCATCACGATCGCAGAAAATATCCAGTACTCTACTTTACATTCTGGGCGATGACTTCGCTGCTTATCGGTGTCTTTGCCTTCTTTGGGTTACACACTCTCCTTTGGTTACCCCGGTCTTTCCGTCAATTAAGAGAAAAGAAGAAAAAAGCAATCCTTAAGAAGAGATATTACATCCAGCGCTTCACTCCCGGCCAACGACTTACCCACCTTTTTGTGATCATCAGTTTCATGATGCTGGCCCTGACGGGAATGATGCTCAAATTCGCTAATATGCCCTGGGCACAGACCCTGGCTAAGATTCTCGGTGGAGTGGAAAACGCCGCTTTAATCCACCGGATTGGAGCCGNGGTGACCTTTGGTTATTTCTTTGCCCATTTAATCAGCCTGATTAAATTGAAAAGAAAATCAAAGACCCCCTGGCGAAAGATGCTCTTTGGTGAAAGATCCCTGTGGTTCAACCGCAAAGACATCAAAGACTTCATCGGGTCGATCAAATGGTTTCTCGGCCTTGGACCGCGACCGGCCTACGGCCGCTGGACCTACTGGGAGAAATTTGATTACATGGCTGTCTTCTGGGGAGTAGGCGTCATTGGGCTGTCGGGTCTCATTCTCTGGTTCCCTGAATTGTTCACCAAAATCTTGCCTGGTTGGTTGATAAATGTGGCTATGATCATTCACAGCGACGAAGCCTTGCTGGCCGTGGGCTTTATTTTTACCGTCCACTTCTTTAACACTCATCTTCGACCCGAATCTTTCCCTCTGGATCCAGTGATTTTTACCGGGGTGGTTCCTTTAGAAGAATACAAAGAAGACCGGCCCGAGGAATATCGCTATCTTAAAGAATCTGGTCGCTTGAAAAAAGATGTGGTCTTTACTGAAATTCCTCGTCGCCGCTTTCTGCTGGTGAGAATCTTTGGCTATACCTTCCTGACTATAGGCATCATCTTGATTATGTTAATTATCTACAGCATGCTCTTTGGTTATAAATAGAAAGGGGGCAGGTCTCCACATTTGACATTTAGAGAAAAAGACGGACATGATCTCCCCATCTGGCATTTGTTATAAAAGAGCCTCAGACACTATAAGATTTTATATGTTGAAATAACCAAGGGAGAAAAAAAATGCCTGATCTCTTATTTTGTTCACCCCCTTGCTATAGGGTCTTAAATAGCCCGAATAATCTCCTTTTTGTTATATAATAGAAGAACCTAAAAGAGAAAGGAGTATAACTTGGTGTTTAAAAAAGTCTTAATATCCGGGTTAATGATATTAGCTCTCTTCGCCTGTACTAAGTCTCAACTTGAAAATAGTCCTCTGCCAGAGGTGCCGGAAGGGGCCCAGGCTGTCTCCCTGCGGGGAGAACCACTTTATCCAACTCCGCCAAGTGAAGAAACCCTGGCTAAACTGCGTCAAGCCGAGGCCGACTACCAGGCCGATCCGAAAAACGCCGACAACATCATCTGGTATGGTCGACGGAAAGCTTACGCCGGAGATTATCGGAGAGCAATTTTGATCTATACCGAGGGAATCCGGCTTTNCCCTGAAGACGCCCGCTTTTATCGTCACCGGGGCCACCGCTATATCTCCATCCGGGAATTTGACCGAGCCATCAAGGACCTGGAGAAAGCAGCCNGCTTGATTGAAGGCACAGTCGACCAGATCGAACCAGACGGCTTGCCCAACGCCCGCAATATTCCAGTGAGCACTCTCCATACCAATATCTGGTATCATCTCGGGCTAGCTTATTATTTAAAGAACGACCTGAGAAATGCTCTCCGGGCATACCAACAGGGGATTAAGGCTTCCACNAATGACGATATGCTGGTCGCCACCACNCATTGGCTCTATATGACGTTACGCCGCCTGGGACNGGCGGAAGAAGCAGCCGCTGTCCTGGAGCCGATTCATCCGGAGATGNACATCATNGAAAANCAGGCTTATTATCGTCTCTGTCTCTTTTACAANGGACTTTTAAATATTGAGGAGCTGGCGGGAGAAAATTTTTCCGACATTATGAATGATGCTCTGGCCTACGGATTAGGCAACTGGTATTTATATAATGGACAACATGAAAAAGCCTACCAGATTTATCAGGAAATTATTGACCGGGGAATCTGGGCCTCCTTNGGCTATATTGCCGCCGAGGCTGATTTGGTGAGGGAGTGGGGAGAGGAGTAAAAAATAATTCCTTCAATATAATTTAATTTAGCTCTTAATTTTAAATAATCCGAAAAATTTTTATTTAACCTTCGGGCAACATTACAAATTTATTAATCCTATATTTAGCGGCCGGATAATACTTATCCACAAAATTTCTCATATTTTAAAATGCTTCATCCCGGCCTCTGCTCATCCCGTCATCCCAGGGTCGGGGCCCAGGATTTATTTTATTTTCAGCAAATTAATTTAATTTCAACCCCATACAAATTGCTTTAAACGCGATTTTTGGGGCTAAAAATCGCCCCTAAAAAACATCTTCAGCTCATTCCAGAGCTTATTCCAGGCCTAAAAAAAATAAGACGAGCCATTATTCACTTGATCTCTTCGCCCAAACGAGGCAAATAATTAATGGACTAATTCTGCTTCTCCTTTTCTCCGCGGGCGACGACCTCCAAACGGGCGGTGACTACTTCGGTTGTCTCAGCATTAGCCAACCCTTTGAAGCCCGGCTGCTTTCNGCCGACACTGATTTCAAAAAAGCCCGGCTCAATAACACGCTCAAAATTTTTATCCCAGACAGCAAAATCCTCGGCCTTCAGTTCGAAAAAGACCTGTTTCTTTTCACCCGGCTGAAGAGAAATCCGCTTAAATCCTTTCAGGGAGCGGATGGGTACCGGTACACTAGCTTCCAGGTCACTGAGGTATAACTGAACAACTTCTTCCCCCGCCCGTGGACCCACATTGGAGACGACAACCGAAACTTTAACCGCCTCTCCGGCCCGGACTTTCTTTGGAACCTGCAGCTCAGAATAATGAAAACGGGTATAACTTAGTCCGTAACCGAAAGGAAATAGAGGTTCTCCCCGAAAATAGCGGTAAGTTCGATTCTCCATCCGGTAATCGGTGAAGGGAGGCAGCTGATTAACTGACTTATAGAAAGTCACCGGCAATCTTCCCGCCGGATTATAATCACCGAAAAGAACATCGGCAATAGCCTCGCCGGCGGCTTGCCCAGGGTACCAAGCTTCAATAATGGCCGGGAGATGAGCCGCTGACCAATTGACCGCTAGGGCACTGCCATTAAGCAGCACCAACACGGTTGGCTTTTTCAGGGCGGCCACCGCTTTAATCAACTGCTGCTGGATGAGCGGTAAACCTAGGGTAAGACGGTCACCTCCTTTAAACCCTTCGATATCGACCTTCATTTCTTCGCCTTCCAACNGGGGAGAAAGCCCCATGAAAAGCACCACGGCCTCCGCCTGGCGAGCCGCCTCCAGGGCTTCACCCAGCAGGTCGCGACCAGGAACTTTCCAGAGCAGCCGCATATGAGCATCCCCGGAGCGTTCAAAAAATTCCACCTTCAATGGATAAGAACGCTGGCCTTCCAGAAAGATTTTCCGATAGGTCTTGCGGGGATGATGGGAACCGTTAAACTCAGCAATTAACTCACCATCCAGATAAATTCTAAAACCATTAAAACCTTCTCCGCCGAGGTAGTATTCGCCGCTNCGAGGCGGGACCAACTCGCCGGTCCAGCGGACACCGAAATTATCATCGTCCAGACGCTCATCGGGCGCTCCATCCCACCAGTTAAACTCCAGGCCGGAATCCAGACGGNTAAAGAGTGGTTGGCCAGTCAATCGCCGATTGTCAAAATACTCTCCCACCAAACCTTGAACTCTTTTTCCCTGCCATTGACAAAAGAAATATTCGGGAGGAATTGTTTCCAGATAAGGTAGCCCTTCCGCCCAGTCACAACCCAGAGCATAGATAACCTTGGTTTGGGGGGAGACTTTTTGTTTTATGCCAGCCAACGGTGTAATTGGGTCTGCCGGTGTCCCGTTGTAATTACCCAGCAAGACCTCGACATCATTGGCATTAGGACCGACCACCGCCAGAGAACCGATCTTGCGGGAAAGGGGCAACAGATTCCCATCATTTTTCAGGAGAACAATTGATTTCCGGGCTGCCTCGCGAGCCAGCTCCCGATGCTCAGCACAATCAACCACTGAATAAGGGATAGCGGTATATGGCACCATCTCCGGAGGGTCAAACATTCCCAGCCGAAAACGGGCCAAGAAAAGTCGTCTGACCGCTCGGTCAATGTCCTCTTCACTTAACAAGCCCTTCTCTACGGCCTTAACCAGGGTGCGGTAGGTCTGACCACAATTAAGGTCACAGCCTGATTTCACCGCCAGGGCTGCTGCTTCGGGAGCGGTTTGAACAATCTTATGGTTGTTATAAATGTCATAGATGGCCCCACAGTCGGAAACAACATAGCCTTCAAAGCCCCACTCCAGACGCAGAATCCGGCTCAGAAGAAAAGGACTCCCGCAGCAAGCTTTCTCCCGGAAGCGATTGTAAGCACACATAATGGAAAAGGCACCGCCTTCCTTGACACAGGCCTCAAAATGAGGGAGATAGGTCTCTCGGAGGTCCCGCTCATCCACCTGGGCATTGAAAGTATGCCGGTCAGGCTCCGGTCCACTGTGGACAGCGTAATGTTTCGGCGTTGCGATAGTCTTCAAATAGCGGGGATGATTACCTTGGAGTCCCCGGACAAAAGCCACCCCGAGCCGACCAGNCAGATAGGGATCCTCACCGTAAGTTTCCATGCCCCGGCCCCAGCGGGGATCACGGAAAATATTGATATTCGGCGACCAGAAAGTCAGCCCCTGATACATATTCCTCTTCCCCCGACGGACAAATTGATGATGTTTGGCGCGGGCTTCATCAGAAATGGCCGTGGCCACTTGATAAAGAAGCTCGGTATCCCAAGTGGCTGCCAGGCCGATAGCCTGGGGAAAGACAGTGGCCAAACCAGCCCGGGCCACTCCATGTAAACATTCATTCCACCAGTTATATTTGGGAATTCCCAAGCGCTCAATGGCCGGAGCATCATGGATCATCTGGGAAACTTTCTCTTCAAGTGTCATCCGGGAGAGAAGATCAGCTACGCGCACTTCCCAGGAAAGCTCGGGATTGAGGTAAGGTGGTTTCTCTTGTTGCGGCTGTGATGATCTGCCAATCGAAGACAAGCTTCGAGCCACATAGGAGATAGGAGGAGAATTGTTTCCTTCAGAAATCCCCCCGTGATAATACCGGTTGCTCCCCCAACTAAAAATTAAAGCCACCAGAGGGAGAAGGAGCACCAGAATTATTATTCTTTTCTTGGCGAATTTACTCATCTCAATCGCCCCTTTCCAGTTATTCATAAAATCAGCCNTATTCTATAAAAAGCTTCCCCAATTTCACAAGAAAAACCATTATTCGCCATTCCTTTGACTATGCTTACCCTAAGCTCATAGTTTTCGTCTTTGATTTCTGCGCTATTTTGTCTCTTCTTCGCTCCCTGATTGAACCAATTTACCCCTATTAAATTAATTAGGCTGGTCCACTCCTTTGAAGGTCATTCAGAAAAAATTTTNGGCACTAAAAATTTGCGTTTGGAAACTACAAAAAAACTTGGAGTTGGGACAAGAGAGGAAATCCTCTTAGAAAATATCAGACCCGAATTAAAAAGCCTTTGACCCTTATTTAGAAAAAAATCAATCTGCTTTAACAGCCAGCTACAACCCTGGGGAGATAAATTGGCTCAATTCAAGGTTAATTTTTTATACCATCCCAAAACGCAAAGGTAGGTCCAAGGAGAAAAATCAGGTTTTTCTCTTATCTTTCCCATCTTGAAAAGCCCCCTTTCTTCTTTATATAATCTAAGCAATTCAACCAAAGGATAAATTGTTTTTTTACTCATTTAAGGAGGAGGGATAGATAATGAGTAAAAAGACACTATTCGCCGTAAGTATCATCTTGGCCTGTGGCCTCTTTCTCAGTCTGTCGCTTTTCTCTTTAAGCTCCAAAGGGACGACCAAACTGACAATTAAATTAACTGATGACCAAATCAGAGAGGTCAAAGCCGGTGGGGGAGCCAAAGTAACTCTTCAACTCACGGAAAACCAATTGCAAACTATTCTTCGTCATATCAAAACCTCAGATCTTACGGTCAAAGGCATCGCCATTAACGAAAAATATATTCAAGCAGATAATTCATTAGTGTTAATCATTGAGGATGTCATCGTGGAAGCTAATCCCCAACCCTCGCCTCTACCGTTACCCCAGCAATAAGGGGACTAATNCCCTCTTAGTGGTTTAATCTGTCTGTTTTAACCCCAANCCCTAATANATAAACTCANACNACGGGCCAGCTAAATCATAAACACGGAGAGGAAAGTAGGTGTTTTTGTTTTCTTTGGTCGAGCTTTTCTCAAATAACCAAAGGCAAAAAACTTGTCCACCTCAATCTTCTTTTATCCCTCAATCTTCTTTTATCTTTATCTCCCAAGTTAGTTCTAATGCTTTTTTATAAGTTGCACTTACGCCGCAATATCTCTCCTGAGAAAGTTCCACTGCTCTCCGGAGTTTCTCCTGAGGCAAACCTTTTCCTTTAAACTCATAAATGAGGTGAATCTTGACAAACTCTTTTGGATGTTCATCTGTCAAATAGCCTTTAACAATTATTTTGAACCCTTCAACAGCAATTCTCATCTTTTGTAAAATGGAGACCACATCTATGCCAGTACAGCCAGCCAAGGCTACGAGCATTAATGGTTTTGGTCGGGGACCGCGATCAGCTCCACCAAACTCCGGGGCAGCATCAATTATAATTTGATGTCCATCCAAATCGGTGCCAAAAGCCATCCCGCCTAGCCAGGTTGAAGTGATCGTTTTCTCACCCATTATTTCTTCCTCTCTAAATAAGATTTTGTTTTCTAGTAAGAATTCCGTCGGCCACTTTATTAGAAGAGACCCAGGTCAACTCTTCTCTATGCCCCAAAGAACCCCCGAAAGAANAAGTGAATGACCCTGGTCTCCAAAATTATAAGGAAGTTGCAAAAAATATTCTAGTAATTGGTGGTAATTATTGCGATCGGTTCTCCTCATTCAAACATTCATCCCTTCAATCTCACCTTAGCCGAGTGAACATAAGTTTGATTTTGCCTGCAAAATAAATGATAAATTCCATTTCCGGCCAATATTTCACCAGGGAATTGATTTTGATTCGCTTTCATTTCTCCTTCTCAAAGGCACTGGAACATAATATAATTATCTAGGTAACAAGACTAACAAATAAAGGTCAATTTTTGCCCCCGCAAGGAGAAGGAAATGCGGNCAACCATCTCTCCACCACCGTCCCTTTCCCCGGATGAAGTAGAAAAAATTTTAAAACAAGAATTTGATTTATCCGGACAGATTGAACTATTGCCTGGAGATATCGGACAAAATTTTCATGTGACGACCGGCGACGGCCGTGAATTTCTCTTTAAAATCGCCAACCCTGTGGAAGATCGCTTCTCTCTTGAAGCTCAAAATAAAGTTCTCGCCTACTTAAACCTACAAAACTTTGATTTTCAGCTACCCAAGATTATCCCAAATCTGAAGGGAGCCGAAATTACTGAGATCAAAGACCATCGGGGGCACTGCCACCTAGCCCGTCTTTTCACCTGGTTAAAAGGAGAATTTCTGGCCGAGATAAACCTTGAAGATAAGCCCGATTTACTTGAGGATTTAGGTCACGTTCTCGGCTCACTCGACCGAGCCCTAGCAGACCTTACTCTTCCCCACGCCCGGCGTTATTGGCACTGGGATTTGAAAAACCTTCTTGATTGGCAAGAACTCACTGCTTACATCTCTTCTTCCCCCAGGAAACGATTGGTTGAGTACTTCCTCCTTCAATTCGAGACAGAAGTGGTCCCTGAATTTGCCCACCTTCGGCGAAGCCTCATTTACAATGATGCTAATGATTACAACATCCTGGTGACCAAGAGTCCGGNTGGCCANTGGAAAATCGCCGGCCTAATTGACTTTGGCGACATGGTGGAAAGTTATCTTCTTTTTGAGCCGGCGGTCGCCTTGGCTTACACCATAAGTTCAGCCGAGGATCCCCTGGAGGCGGCTCTTCCTCTGCTTAAAGGATATAACTCTGTTCTCCCTCTCTCGGAAAAGGAAATCCGGCTTCTCTATTACTGTCTGGCCGGCCGACTCTGTTTAAGTTTGATGATGTCCGCCTATCAACAACATCTTCGGCCAGAAGATAACTACGTGACCATATCTGAAAAGGCAGTGTGGCGACTTCTGCAAAAATGGCAGACAATTAATCCCCTTCAAGTTGAAGACCGTTTCCGGGCAGCACTTGGTCTCAAGCCNGCTCCCCGGGGGCTTCCTTCAGAGTTAATTATTAATTTAAGACAAAAACACCTCAGTCGATCCCTCAGCCTCCACTACCGAAGGCCGCTTAAAATTGTTCGCGGTGCTCTCCAGTATCTCTATGATGAAGAAGGAAAAACCTATCTCGACTGTATTAATAACGTCGCCCATGTCGGCCATTGCCATCCGCGAGTAGTTAGGGCGNGCCANCGGCAAAGCGCTCTCCTCAACACCAACACTCGTTTTCTCCATGATTATCTGGTCGCCTATGCTCAACGACTCTTAGCCACTCTCCCGGAATCATTAAAGGTTATCTTCCTGGTCAATTCGGGAAGTGAAGCCAATGAGCTGGCTCTGAGGTTAGCCTATACCTATACCGGCCGGCGGGAAATGATCGTCATCGATCACGCCTACCACGGGAACACTTCAGCTCTCATCGATTTAAGCCCCTATAAATTTAAGGGTCCGGGAGGTCAAGGTCNAGGAGTCTGGACACACACAGTCACGATGCCCGATACTTACCGCGGTCCTTATCGCTCCTCCGACCCCGAAGCCGCTCAGAAATACGCCCAGGAAGTTATTGAGTTAATCGCCCGCCTGGAAGCTGAAGGAAAAGGTCTGGCCGGCTTTATAGCTGAAACAGTGCTTGGTTGCGGAGGCCAAGTGCCTCTCCCCGAGGGTTACTTAAAAACAGTGTATCAAGCGGTCAGAAAAGCCGGCGGGGTTTGTATTGCCGATGAAGTTCAAATCGGCTTCGGCCGTCTCGGCACCCACTTCTGGGGCTTTGAACAACAGCAAGTAGTGCCCGACATTGTCACCATGGGCAAGCCTATCGGCAATGGTCATCCCCTGGCAGCAGTAGCCACCACCTCTGAAATCGCCGCGGCCTTTGCCAACGGTATGGAATACTTTAATACCTTCGGGGGCAACCNTGTCTCCTGTGCTATCGGCCTGGCGGTGCTCGAGGTCATCGAAGAAGAACAACTCCAGGCCCATGCTCGCCGCCTGGGAGAGCGACTCCAGCAAGGTTTTCGGGAACTGCAGCAGAAATATCCGGTTATCGGCGATGTGCGGGGCTCAGGCCTCTTTCTCGGCGTAGAATTAATTAAAGATCCGGCAACTCTGGAGCCTGCTCCAGAACTAGCGACCACGGTTGTAGAGGCTCTCAAAGAAGAAGGCATTCTTTTCAGCACCGAAGGCCCTTTCAACAATGTCCTGAAAATTAAACCGCCGCTCGTTATCACCAAAGAAGATGCTGATCGGGTTTTAGAAACGTTGGAAAGAATTCTAAAAGATAATACCTAAGATTCAACAAGATGAAATCTAATCCCGATTCCCCGAAGCATTGAGAACATGGCAAAGCTACTCTAAGGCTAAATAAAGTTAAATCTCATCCCAGAGCCGCAGCCCTGAAATAATTGTAAAATGACGGTCATAAGTCAGAAGAACAGAGCCTGTTTCAAGAGCATGGGCTGCAATCCAAATATCATTAATGGGGAGAGGAGAACCTTGTTTTTTCAAACTGTTTTTAATTAGAGCAAAAACTTCAGCTGTCTCGCGAGAGGCTTCGAGCACAGAAACTGTTGTCTTCATCAAGAATCTTTCAATTATTTGCCTGTTTTCCTTCTCCTTAGTTCCAGCTTTAAATCCAGCATACAATTCTCCTAAAACAAAGACCGACATATAAACACACTCGGCCTTGGCCAGCCAATCTAGAACTCGTCCATCACCTCTTAAATAGCTGACAAAAGCACTGGTATCCAGAAGAACTTTTTTCACGTCCAATCCTCAGGAGAAATTTGTTCCAGGTCCTTAATGGCTTCGTAAAAACTCTTTTCTTCGATTTCCGTCCAGATATCAAAAAGATCAAGAAATTCTTTCCTGTTATCTTGAACGTTTTTATCCAGGCCAAGGGCTTTAGCTAGTAAAGATTTCACTAATCTATTAACGCTTGTCTTTTCTCTCTTGGCTCGTTTTTTTATTAATTTCGCGACTTCTTCATCCAGGCCATGGATGGTAATTGATTTCATAAAACCTCCCATGATTCATTTTATGATTCATTCTGAATCATATTATGATTCATTTTGTATTTTTAATCAACCTTTTTGTCTTTCTGGCAGAAGTTTTTCATGTAATTTAGGTTAGCTCTAAAAATGATTACCTGTAGATAACGAGAGATAAATTCACAATTTTCTAAGAATTGACCAAAACTATTCTTCTCCGGGCTTAGCCCTCTCCGAAAGGTAATTTCTTCCGAACGATTAGAAACATAAAGAAAGAGAGGAAAATTAAACTGGTCTGAAGGCCAGCTGGTTCTCTACCAGCGATCGATCATATTCTTCAATCAGGCTGGCAATTACTTCCCGCACCGAAGAAATTTTCTCGCTGAGGTAGGCATTGACCCCGGCAAAAGAGAAGCCCTCCAGGAGATTGCCTTTTTTGGCATTGGTCAAGGCGCTGGCAATACAATAAGGCGCCTTTTTTAACTGACATGTTTTAAGACATTTCCAACTACATTTAAACGGCTTCCTGACGCCCCGGCTGACATCCTCCAGAAAGCTGTTATTGATAGCGCGACCTGGTAAGCCCACCGGGCTGTTAATTATAACCAGATCTTCCCGTCGCGCCCGCAGATAAGCTTCTTTAAACTTTTCCGATGCATCGCATTCATGAGTGGTGACAAAGCGAGTAGCCATTTGAACGCCATCTGCCCCCAGAGCCAGAAAGCGATGAACATCGGCCCCAGAATATATCCCTCCGGCAGCGATGACCGGGATTTTCACCTGAAATTCGCGTTGGTAAGGCTCAATGGTTTCGATTACTGCAGGAAGAATTTTCTCCAGCTGGAAATCCGGATGGTCAATCTGTTCTTTTTTGAAACCGAGATGGCCGCCGGCTTTCGGGCCTTCTACCACCAAAGCATCGGGTAATTTGCGAAATTTCCGCGCCCAGGATTCCAGAATTATTTTGGCTGCCCGGGCGGAGGAAATAATTGGCGCTAAGGCGGTTTTAATCTTCCCCGGTTGAATACTTTCTGGAAAGCGAAGCGGCAGGCCCGCGCCAAGGAAAAGAACATCTACTCCATTTTTAACTGCTACTTCAAGTAAATCTTCGTAATCGGAAAGAGCTACCATCAGATTAACTCCGATAAGACCATTGCTCTTCTCGCGGGCTTTCTTTATTTCCTTGACCAGAGCCCGGGTATTGGCTTCCCGGAAATTCTTATTGAAGTCATCCTCCAACATGCCAATAGCGGCCCCGCCAATAACTCCGATACCTCCCTCGTTGGCTACCGCTGAAGCAAGCCCTGAAAGGGAGATACCCACGCTCATTCCGCCCTGAATGATCGGCAGTTTAGCTTTAAAATTACCGATTCTCAGGCCGGAAAATAACTTCTTTTTGAGACGAATCATAATACTTATCCCAATTTTTTCTTGATGGTCCGGAAAAAAGAGGGCAGACTCTAAATAACCAGACTCTATTTGATAGGTTAGATCAAATATAGCTGATAGTCAAGTTGGAACCAACTAAGTCCACTCTACCAATCCATTAAGAAGAATAAACTCTAATTTCTTGTTTTCCTGACTTTCAGTGATTAATTTTAATATTAAGTTTTCTGACTGTTTCTCTTCATTAAAAGTTCTCCAAGATTTATTATTATAACTTCCTTCCTGGTTAAAAAAAGAAAGGAGCCCTAAAATTTAATCATCTTAACTGGAGGAAAAGATGAACGATAAGAGAAAAGGAAAACTACGATCACCCCCTGATTAGAGAGAAATATCATCAATTGGCCCGGACCCTGGCTGATCGGATAAGCCAGTTTACCAGAAAAAACTACCGGATTATGGCGGTAATCGGGGCGGAAGGCAGTCCAACTTGTGGGATAAACCGAGTCGGACGATGGAAAGATCCCCATAAAAAAGGCCGCTTTCCTGACGATATAGTTTTTGTCGAAGGCCGAGGGGTCTTCATGGAAGAATTTCAGAAAACTTTATCTGAACTTAAAATAAAACC
>MTOP01000002.1 GCA_002010725.1 Candidatus Aminicenantes bacterium JdFR-80 | reverse complement strand
CTTTTTATTTCCCGAAGACCTTCTAGATTTCTCACCAATGTATATATAACCATTTTTTATAACTAAGGGAGTGTAGGGACAATAAAGTTTATAAAGATAGAGCTAGTGGACAATTTTGTTCGCAATTTTTATTTTTATAGGCATGAGCCATCGTCGACTCTTTTCGAAAAGAAACAAAACATTCGAAAGGGGGATTGACTTACGATGGCTCGCAACCATTATTAGGAAGTTTTCAGGAAAGTTCTAATGGGATTTATAAGTGAAGAGGATCCTATCTTGGCCATGCTGGAATGGATAGCTCACCAGATGAGGCAGATAGAGGCAGAAGCCAAAGTAGGAGCAAGAAAGGTAAGCATTCCAAAGAGAGGCGGATGGATACCAGGCTGGGGAGTTTGTATCTTTTCATTCCGAAAGTCAGGCAGGGAGGGTATGTCCCTTTTTTCATCACTCAGAGGAAGCGATCAGAGGCTGCCCTTATAGCCCTAGTCCAGGAGGCCTTTATAAATGGAGTATCCACCCACAAGATTGAGAGATTAGCCAAGTCTTTAGGTATAGAGTCGGTCTCGGCCTCCCAGGTCTCAGAGTTCAATAAAGGACTTTCCCAACAAGTGGATGCCTTCCTAAACTGTCAATAGGCACTGAAAAATGACCCCCCTTATTAATTTTTTCATACTAGGGGGTAAATTTTCAATGACCATAGAGGGTAATTTTTGCATGACCGAAGACAGCTAATTCTGTCTTAAGGCTTTAGAGCATGCGCTTCAGCTCGGCCCACCTAAGATCTTCAATACTGATCAAAGTGTATAATTTACCGCTCGTTCATTGACATCTCCATTAGAAAGAGTTGGAGTACGAATCAGTATGAATGACCGTGAACGGATTCTTGACAACATATTCATAGAGCGCCTATAGTGTACCTCAAGTATGAGGACATCTAAATAAAAGATTATAAGACGGGGTCAGGACTAAAGATGGGTCATTGATAATTACTTCCGGTTTTATTAACCACGATAGGCCCCATCGAAGCTTGGGCTACTGTGTTCTGGTGGAGATACACTTTGCTAATTTGTTTGAGGATTTACTTGACTTGACACATGGGGTTGATGGGTGGTCAAATTACCTCCAAAAAAATTAATGGTCATAAGAAAGGAGGCACTCCATGAGCACCCAGCTTTTCCGTATCCAGGAAAACCTCAAGCACCTTAAGCTCTATAAGACTTATGAGCACCTGGAGTCATTGTTGGAGGAAGCCTCCAAAGAGAACCTCTCCTACAGTGATTTTCTCGATCAACTTCTATCTTTTCTTCCAGCTCGTCTCTCGCCGTTATGAGAAAGGAGCTATGATCCTCACTTCTAACCGCAGTTTCTCCCCATGGAATGAAATCTTTGGTGACCTAGTTATTGCCACAGCTATTCTTGATCGTCTTCTCCATCATTCCACAACTATTAACATCAAGGGTAATTCTTATCGGCTCAAGGAGAAGGTCAAGGCCGGCCTGGTAAAAGAAAGAGAGAGTCAATTATCATGAAAAAATTAATTTTAATTAGGGGATCATTTTTAAATGACCAAAATGGGCAAAAATTCAATGACCATTGACAGATAAGGCGGGCTGTGGGCGCTTGGCTTCAAAGGTCAGCTCGAGATGACGGATAATCCTCTCGGTCACCTAATGGTCTTCGATGAAAGAGATGATCCTCATCCTGCCTCCACAGGAAGGACAGAGGATGGAAGGCCGATGAGCTTTTTAGGCAGCATCATGGAGAAGATCTCGTGGGTGAAGATTTCCTGGAGGGCCTCATCATGGAAACGGCGGACATGGTGAAAAGCACCATCCGGGGCTGTGTTTTTTGGTTTAAGTAAATAATTAATTTCTTCAATGTAGGATTAGATTAAATCTGATAATTTTAGGAAAGTCTGATTCATCTATTGCGTATAACCTACCCTCATTGTCCATCGCTTTAGGAAAAGATTTTATCTTTACACTGTCAAAATATTTGTCATTCTTAAATATGTCAATCTGAGATTCGTTCTCCCCAAAAAGGCATACAAACATAAGATTTTTATACTCAAATATAGAATAATTCATAGTTATAAGATTAACGCTTAAGCTTTTACCTCTTCTGGATTCTATTACCTTAGCTGGTTTATAAAATTCTGATTTATGCTCTATTTTTTTTACAATCTGATTTACTTTGTCTGCAATAGTTAATTCATATTTGTATGGATTCATATAAATTAATCTCTTGTTTTTAGTAAAATATACTTTAAAAGGCAGGCTCATGTTGGGAAGCCGCTTATATTTTAAATACTTTTGGGGAATTTCTACAGGCTTTCTAAAAGAGAAAATCTCTACACCCCGTCTATTATATATATGGAAAATTTTTCCGTCCTTTAATCCCATAAGGATAATCCTGTTTGCATCGTCAATGAAAAAATCTCCACATTGGAAATCCAATTTAAAAGAGCCTAAAAATTTCCCTTCGTTATTAAAAATGCTTATTTTTCTAAATTCAGCTACAATGAGATTCCCATCATTATCAGTATTAATAGCTACAGGGTATGTTCCAATCTCTCCGGGTCCTTGACCTCTTTTTCCTATCGCTAGAAGAAACTTGCCATCTCTTGAAAATTTTGAGATTACCCATTTAGCGGTATCGAGAACGAATAGCTCACCTTTAGGACTTATTGCTATATCCGAAATCCTTCCAAAAACATAGTTCTCATCACCCGAATTTTCCCCAATTGAGAAGTCCTGCTCAAGTTTGATTTTCTCCTGTGGATAAACTAATGGCAAAAAAAATAAGATGCAAAATAAAGAAAAATATTTTTTAATATTATTCATTCTGTACCTCCTATCATGCTTTAACGTCTCTTAAAATTGCTAAAGCTTAATAATTAATCTCTTACAATTTCTAGACATTTTTTTCTAATAACTTATTGTGAGAATGATTATTCCCATTTTCAAATAATATTAAATCTCCGTGAGCTACTTTTTTAACATTGTTAAAATATCATCTCTTTCGCCACTCACTTAGGCCTTAAATCCCCCTTTAATTCTATTGAATTTTCTTCTCTTAATTTTAACCTTCTAAATTATAATTGAGTTTTTCAAATAATCCAAGGCTTCTGGATTTTCTTCCAACAGTTCAAGACAAAATTTTATTGTATTTTCAAATCTTTTCTTTTGATATTCACACTTTTTTCGTTTCTTTTCCATACTGAATTTCTTTCCAGAAATTACGGATACAAAACATAAGTCACATAGTCTTATTAGCCAACAATCAAGACAGACTTCCTTGCATAAAGAAGAGTAATTATTTATTAAATTAAGAATTTTTTCATAATCGAGCCCTTTTGATATATTACCTATCGCATGAAAATTATCTAAACGTTCGCATATATAGAAGTTTCCATATACATTCACAAACAATTTCCTAAGACCAGGAATACAAATTCCATTTGGAGGATAAAAATCCCTCAGTGTATCAAATATTCCTCTCTTATAAATTTTTAGTATATCGCTCTCAAAGAGAGCCCTTAAGAAAGGAGACTTATTAGGTTCTTCCTTAATTAAGTTTGATTTGAACGCTAATTTTAACTTTTGCAGTTGATTATGTAGATCATTACTTTTAAATTTATGTTTAAATAAGACACTCTCCTCTCTTTTGACGAAGCTAATTTTTAAATAAGAGTGTGGATAGCTCTCTGCAAGTGAGTCAAAAAATTTTTTTAATTTTTTTAAGTTAAAAGGAGGAGATATTACGGAATTGAAACCCCCATGAGAAGAAAAATATTCTGAGGATATATTTCTTATTTTTTCTATATTAGACAATATTAAATCAAACGTTCCATTCCCAAAAATGGTTCTTCTATATCTATCATGAATTTCTTTGGGACCATCCAAACTAATTGTTAGTCCAATATCATTATCAATTAAAAATTTGATCATTTTTTCATTTAGTAATGTCCCATTTGTAGTAATACCAAAATAAATCTTTTTTTTAGAATTTTTCTGAGCATACTTTACACATTCTTCTATCAGAGGGAAGTTTAAAAGAGGTTCACCTCCATAAAAAGTAATTGTTGGTCGGTCGTTTTCTTGGGAATGAGCTAAATAATAATCAATTGCGTGTTTAGCAATTTTTAAATCCATAAATTTGGAGGTATGACTCCTTTCTAAAGGAAACTTTCCTGAATATACGCAATAAAAACACCTTAAATTACATTGTTGAGTTGTTTCTAATGTAAGTTGTTTTAGTGATGTATTAAGCATTCTAATTATTTCATCTTCCGAAAATGAAAATTTTATTTCTCTCGGTAGATGTGTTGAAAATAGGTTTTCTTTTTCAATATAAATATAAATATTATTCAGTGCTTTTTTTATATTATTTATTTCATACTTACCTTTCCATCTGTTCAAAATTTCATCTCGAGAAAATTCATGGACAAAATCTATTAATTCCCAAACTATTTTATCAACTCTTAAAATATTATTTGTACTTACGTCGTAAATATAATAATTTTTTTTGGTTTTAATCTTTTTTATAAATGGCTTTTTCTTTTTTGCCATTTCTAGTTATACTTACAAGTTTGAGCAGGGGAATCGTTTCCCCTGCTCGTATAAATTTTTTTCGATCCTACCACGTAGATTTTTTTCTCCTCCTCTCAGCCCTCTCAGTCTTCTTCTTTTCAATAATGAATTTCTAAGGTTGTTCTGCATAATCCCATTCTGTAGCACCGCGAGATGGATCTTCACTATCTTTCACTGTTCCACACGTACATCCACAAATGCACCAAGATTTTTCACGTAGCGTTTCCCTGCTTTCCCCAAGGATAACTTTTTCTATCATCCTCTTCACCTCCTTTCATTTTGATTCCACTATAATTTAAGCAAATTTTGTGCCAAATTTAGGTAAATAATTTAACTTATTGATATATAATGAAATATCATTTTAACTTTGAAATTGGCAATCGAACAATACTTGTAAAGTCTACCTATAGGTAGACAATATTTTTGAAAATTGCCTGTATTTTCTATAAAATATTGAATTTAAAAAAATTGAAAGTCTATTCATAGGTAGTTTATTTGAACTTATATATCTTAAAATTTAGGTTCATCGCAAAAATGAGTACCCAGAATTGAAAAAAAAAAGGGGACATCGTAGTAAGTTCCTAGTTAAAAAAATCAAACGAAAGGAGGGCTTACCCGATATCCCTGCAAATATTTTACCATGCTTTAGGTCTCTACGCCTACCATCATTTAAAGGCGGAACAAAGGGAAAGGGCAATTTATTTATGGATTGTTAAAGCGAAGCGGAGGTGTGCTCATTGTGGTTCATATCGAGTTAGCTAGAAAGGTTCTCGCTTGAGAACGATAAAGACGTTGCCGATAGGGCGCAAGCTGGTCTACGCGGTGATCAAGGTGAGGCGTTTTGAATGTGAGGAGTGTGGGCGGAGGCTATATGAAGATTTAAAGGCAGTGGACAGAAAGAAGCATTACACGCACGCCTTAGAGAGATACGTGATGGATTTATGTAGCCTGATGACTATCCTGGATGTAGCAAGACATCTAGGTTTACGCTCTCTTCCCCATCTCTACTTGCTAAAGTCGAAGGCCTTAATAACCTGACAAAGTCGTTAAACGAAATGTCAACAAGCATGTAAAAATGACCCTTTATCAGCATTGAAAAATGACCCCCCTGGAAGGGGGATTAAATGAGATAAAAGAAGACATTATACTTACTCCCGATCGATAAATCGGGAGGGAAAAACATGATCAAAGCCTATATTTGGCATGAGATTCATAGCCGATTAAAGCTTTTGGAATAATATTCACTACAGCCAGCCTGAGGCCTCAGCAAAGGAAGTAAAGGAGGCGGCGCGGCTTTCTGGGGCCGATGAGTTTATCAGCAAACTGGAAGAAGGTTACGAGACCATGGTTGGAGAGACAGGCAAGAAACTTTCCGGGGGCGAGAAGCAGAAGATTGCCATTGCTCAGGCACTTCTGAGAAAAGCCCACATATTGATCTTTGACGAGACTACTACTCATTTGGACAAGGAATCAGCCCGGCGAATCGGGGAGCTGATAGAGAGCAACTTCAAGGAGAAGACCTGTTTAATCATCTCTCATCAGATGAAAGGCTTTCAGGGGATTGACCGGGTGATAAGAGTGGAGAGGGGGAGGTTGGAGGAGGAAAAAAGGCCAGATTTTTATTCATAAATCAATAACTGGAAAATTTCCCTTTTAATTCTTGAAGCACATAATGAACTAATTAATTTTGAAAATTATCAATTTTTTAGTTTATAATACGACTAAAGCAGCGGATGAGGGAGTTGGTGTATAATCCTTGCAGAGGGAATGATAAAGATCTTTTCTATGGGATAAGAGATAAGACCATTTTTCTTTCTTTCTTTCTTTCTTTCTTCCTTCCTTCCTTCCTTCCTTCCTTCCTTAATTTACTATTCATCTAAATAACCAAAAATGAAAGGGGCCAGGGAAAGAATACCTTTTTATACAACCCGTATAAAGGAGATTTTTTTACAATGAGTCCACCTTCAGCCAAAACAAATGAAATTTTATCAAGGCTAGTTGGCCAGAGTGCGGCTATAAGAGACCTGAGGGAAAAGGTGAATATAGCAGCCATGTTTGACTATCCAGTTTTGATTACAGGAGAGACGGGAGTGGGAAAAACATTGGTGGCGGAATTAATCCACGAGCTGAGTGAGCGCCGCGAGAAAAAGTTTCTTCATCTTTTACTCTCTATAATATATTTAATTTCAACAAATTAGATGATTTTTATAAAATTGGCACCTAATTTGCTTATATGTTCGATGAAAATAGAAAAAAGGAATTTTTTCTTTAGATGGACAAGATTGGACATGTTGGTGTAAAAATGAATTGATTTATGATTGTTTTTGTATAGTTAATATTTGATTTGCTAAATTAAAAAACAATATTCCTTGAACATTATAAAATCGGATTACTTAATGAAGAAAAAGATGAATGCTAGGGAGAAGGTTTTTATTGTTTTGATTTTTTATGTTTCGTTCAATTTTTTCCCTATAAATATATCTGCTATAAATAAAAAGATTGAATTAGTAGATTCAATTAAAATCATCGTTCCTCCTGCTGAAGGTGTTTTCTATGAGCGCTTCATGAATACTCCATTATTGGTGATGGAAGGATATGAAGATAAAATCATTGTTTGGCGAGGTTCATATTTACAAATTTACTCAAATGATGGAAAGTCAATCTGTAAGGTTGGAAAAACTGGGGAAGGACCCGGTGAATTTTATGTGATTTCTGATTTAGAGAAAGCAAATAAATTGTATTACATACTTGATTTTCCAAATAAGCTAAATATTTTCAATAAAAATTTTATTTTCCAAAAAAGAATTTTTTTAGAAGGGGAAAGAAATTCCCCGTTTATTTACGATTTCTCCATTGAAAATAATACTATTGTAACTGCTCAAAGATGGAGAAGTGAGACAGCATCTCCAAAAGAAGATAGAACTATATCTATTTATTCCATAAAAGGAAAATGGATTGACGCTTTTTTTAAAAAGAAAGAGGGATGGGACTATTTTCCTAATGACTCAATCTTAAGTGGAAAAATTATTCTTATTAATCAATATATTTATTTTTGTTTTCAACCTATAAATTTGATTTAGAAATTTAATCTTAAAGGAGAGTTACTCAAAAAAAGACAATTGGAGAAAGTTGGTGGAAAAAATTTAAATACAACAGGAAAGATGAATTAAAAGCAAAAAGAAGTTCAAGCTATCCAAGGAATTTTTTTGAAAAGGTTTTATCTTCAGGATATATAATTGATAAAATGTATTATTACCGAAAACATCTTTTATTACGTATAATATACGATGATGGGAAGGGAAATGCAGAAACTCTTTTAATATTATTAGATCTTAATCTAACCAAAGAAAAAGGACCGTATTATTTAGAGAACTATGTGTTATCAGGAGTTGGCTCAAAATATTTATATTTCAGCAGATACTTGGGGGGAGTATTCACCGATAAGAAATAATGAGGTAGAACTCTTAAAATGCCGATTGACCAATTGAATAAACTTTTTTTTCCAATAATATTATTTAATCTTTTCATATGTTCTCTTGGTTATTCTCAGTCTTTTCACGAAGATTTTATAATGATAGAAAGATGGAATTTCCTTGATGAAACTGTTACTGGTTATATTTGGGATGCTTTTATAGATAATAATGGAAATTTGGTGATGATGTTTTTTAGAGATGGAATAAAAATAATCTCATCAAGTAAAGTAGAAAATTTGACGCGAATAGGTCAGGGCCCAGGTGAAATAGAACGATGGGCAGCTATGTTTTTTTCAGATCCATACCTGGTTATTGTCGAAAATTCGGGAAATTGTCAAGAGGCGTATAGTTTTACGCAGTAAATCGGCGTATAGTTTTACGCACCTTAGGGGAGCAAGATTAAGCGTCATTTTTTAGATATTCTCCTTTTTTGTTGCCTGAATCATCTCATTAAAATCTTTCAGCCGATAACTTTGGCCATCTATATTGAAAATATGAGCTTTGTGGAAGAGCCTGTCCAAAATAGCGGTGGTGGCCATTTCATCGGCAGCGAAGATCTGGACCCACTCTTTCACCGAGCGATTGGTGGTAATGATCGTTGAGCCTTTCATATAGCGAGCAGAAATAAATTGGAAGAACAGATGAGTTTCATGGCGATCAAGCACTTGGTAGCCGAGTTCATCAACCACCACCAGGGCGTTTTTAACATAAGCCCGGCCACGTTGTTTAGAGACGGGACGATCGGCTCTTCTTTTTAGCTGCAACAACAGTTCTTCAACCGTGTAGCAACTAACACTAAAACCCAGTTCTATGGCTCTTACTCCTAGGGAGGCATCTAGATGAATCTTAATCAACTCTGGAGGACCGAAGCTGAGAACATTTTCATGACGACGGATAAACTTACAGATGGCTAAATGCTCTATCTTGGTCCTCTCAACTGAGGGCTGAAAAGGAAAATCAAAGTTATCTAGATGCATTCCCTGGGGAAAGCCCGAGATCTTCAAATAAGCAGCAATCCCACTGTCTTCTCAGGTTTCTACTTCAAGATTTAGAAGTTTTTCAAAAAACTCCAGCGCACAGCTCCTCTTTTTTGTCGCTTCCTCCAGAAGCGCACTCAGAAAAGGTAGGATATGAGTCAGCCCCAGCCTGGTCATCTTTTGCTGGATTTGTTGGATACTCATGGGTTTCTTCTTTGGATGATTTCTTGTAGATTTGAACTTATCTCTTGGCCACCTCCAAAGCCCATTGACGGACTGTATCTCTGAGGTAATTACTACTTTTGGCAATCGCCTGCTCAGAGAGCATCACCATGCCCTTGGTTCCGGGAATATAAGGGAAATTGTCCAATGACTTGCCCCTGATGATAGATTGTCACTCTTTCCCCGGTATTTATACATAACACTCTCCTTAAACGGTATTCCCCATCAAGCTGGTAATATTTGCCATCAAAATAAACTAGCCCATCTCCTCTGCCTGTGCTCCGCTTCTCTCTAAGAGGAAAAGAGGGAAAATCAATCGGCATCTCTCGTAGATATTCCTTCTCGTAAAAGAAGCTCTCCTCTACCGAAAGACCTGTGGCTCCACATCGCCATTCTCTCTCCATCTCCTGAAGTTCTTGGTCCAGGTTTTCTTGCAGATCACTCATATCCCGAAAAACACGATGCTTAAAATCCATCCGACAGAAAAGATCTCTTATCCGCTTCTCCATTTTTCCCTTATCCTGAAGTTTTCTAGGCCAAGCCGGAAAAACTCTTATCCCCAGCTCAGATAAATATCTCCTATAGCTCTCGTTAACCACCGAATGCCTACTTCGCCACTTAACTATCGCCGATTTCAAACAGTCCGTCCGAATCACCTCCGGCAGCCCACCAAACTCACGAAAGGCTCTCTGGTGAGAATGGATAAAAGCCGCCAGATCTTTCTTCTCGCTGAGACAAACAACCATTTTCCGACTGAATCCCAAGGTAAAACACAACGCTTGCACTTTAACCCAATGACCAGGTTCCCATATCTGAACCAGAACATCCTCTTTCCAATCCACAAAAAGAAGACAACCTGGTGGGGCCTCTATCCTGACCCAAGCTCTTTTCTGGTGAAATTCCGGAAAATGCTTGCGCACATAACGCCTAAAGGCATTATAGGAGCTTTTACATCCATGGTCCCGACACAACCAGCTATAGAGAGTCTTCAGGGTCGGCCGTCGCTGGCTGTCCTTGTAATCAGTTATCCATTGCCCAATAACTGCCCGAAAATCATCAAGAGCCGAAGGTTTACACTTGCGTCTATCCTCTTTTCCCAACTGCTTTCGCTTTATCCGGTAGCGGATGGTCCCCTCACTTACTCCTAGCTTGCGGGCAATCTCTCTTTGGCTGTATTGGACTTTCTTCATGTTCATGATAAAATCATCCCAAGCAGGCGATAGCCTTGCTGATGGCATCTCTACCTCCTCTTGTTTGAGTGATATCTTTAAAGAGGGGAGGATGCCATATCCAATTTGTTTTTAAAAGCTCATTATTAAGCTCCCAAATCCTGGCGTAATAAATCAAGCCCGTAATAAACCCTCTAGACAATAATCTTATCTCGATCCAAACTAAACTAGTTAACCAAGTGCGTAAAACTATATGCCGATCCGTGCGTAATATATCACGCCTCTTCACAACAATACATAACTGGATTGAAGAATGGAAAAGCTGGGCTAATAATGCAACATTTGATGATATATTTTTATTAAGGAAAGAACTTGTTAGGAACAAAATCTTTTTTCCATATCTTCCGGTAATTATAAAATATAAAAATCGAAAACTTTCTGTGTATAAATATGTTACTTTTTAACCGATCGTGTTGATAAAAGTTTTTTTCAAGGTTTTCAGTTCTATCCAGCGGTACGAAACAACGGGATCAATTCTATTTTGAGCAGAAGCCCTTATGATTTATTCTAGTGTAAATGTCAAGGACATTTCCCACCATTCCGGTAAGGACATTTCCCATGAGAGTAGTAAGGACATTTCCCACCTCTTCGGTAAATAGAAATCCTATTTTTAAGCGAGGTGGAAATGATCAGACCTCCTTTCTTTGATTTTTAATTCTATAGGACTCACCATCCAGGTTAAAAATCCTGGCATGATGTAATAACCGGTCCAGCAGCGCCGTGGTCATGATGCTGTCCCCCATCATCTCAGCCCAGGCATCAAAGCTTTTATTGGAAGTTATCACTATTGATAATTTCTCATACATCTCGCTTATCAGGCTGAAAAACAGGTTAGCTTCCCGTTTCTCTATCGGGGTATAGCCAATCTCGTCAATAATGACCAGGTTCGATTTCATTATTCTTCTAATTCTGTATTCGGAGGTTTTTTGGATTTCAGCTGTTTTTAGAAGTTTGACCAGGTTGGTTATTCTCTCAAAACAGACTTTATAACCTTTCTCAACCGCAGCTACACCAAAGCCTATGGCGAGGTGAGTTTTGCCAATGCCGGGAGGACCGAAAAACAAGAGATTTTCCCGATTATCTATCCAACGGCAATCAAGCAGGTTCACTGCCTCGGATTGGCCAAGGCCTTTAACCAGGCCAAACTCAAAATCATCGATTCTTTTTATAACCGGAAAATGAGCCCCAACCATGTGCCTCTCTACCCGGCGCTTCACCCTGTAAGATATCTCTGTGGTGAAGATTGTATTGAGGAAGCTGATATAGGAAGTTTTCTTTATTTCCGCCTCATTTATCATTTCATCAAGGCTGGTAGCTATACCTTTTAGATTCAAGGTCTTTAAGAAGTTCAGGGTCTGTTCATAGGCTTTCATGTCTCTTTTCTCCCTGAGTGAGGAACTCTTCGTAGAGGGATAAACTCCTTTTACTAACATCTAAAGGTTGGTGATGACCCTGATAGCGCTGGCCCAGAGTTTTTACTTCCTGACCACCACCATTTGCTCTCTCGGCTTCACGCTGGAAATAAATATAGGTATCATTGAGGTTGGAAAAACTCAGGGTGTCGTTTTCCAAGCAATATTGAAGAGCTCGCTCTAAAATCTCAAGATCAATCTCTTTGCTGGCAAAATATCTTTTTGCTTCCAAGCACTGGTCTCTGACATATCTTGAAAAGTGCTTGAAATTTTGAGATGTAAATCTCTTCCAGCTCTCTCTGTTAAACATCCTGGAAACAAACATTTTAAGCTCCCGGGCTGTCTTCTCGTTCTCCCTCCTGTATTCTCTTTTGGAGATTATTTTCCCAGGAATGGGGGAAAGCTCGTAGGACAAGATCTCTTCCCCTGTGTAGAGATCAAAGACAAAAAGTTTATCTCCGGCGACATAGACCTCAACGGTTCTATTGCTCTTTTATCATTTCCTCTCCTGTAAAGTTTTTTTTAACCTTACAGGAGTTCTCGCTAAATGGGAATTCTGTTTACCATCCCCATGGGATTTCTGCTTACCATCCCCATGGGATTTCTGCTTACCATTTACAACTGGCGCTAAGTTATCAACAAGAACCTCTTTAGCAACGAGGTACATCAGTGACTTCCTCCGCTGGTTCTCACTTATATCAGCCTCCTTCCAACGTGAAAAACCCAAAAGAAAAAAGTAAAGCACAACCTTATCTTCACTCCCATCAACATAATGGGGCCTGGCCACAGCAAAATCAACCTGAGCCTGTTGACCAGGTAGTGTCTCAAAACGAACTGTAGCCTCCCGAAATATCTCTTCCTTCCGGAAGCGAACATACCGTTTGACTGTTGAATAACTTCCTTCATACCCTAGAGACCGCAGCTTGCGCTCAATGTCTACAGCCAACATCTGAGGATTTAAGCCTAACCTACCATCAATTATAGGCTTGAAATTATCTAAAATAGAGGCCTTCTCCCTAGGTTTGGCTGCGGCGTCTCCGGCATGTAGAACAGTTTCTTAACTGTCCGCCAATCAAGGCCTAGTTTCCGGCCAATCGGCTTGAACCCATAACCTTGCCGGGCCAAGCTTTTCACTTTTAGCCATTCCATCTCACCATACATGGATCGCACCTCCCTCGATCTGAAGGAGGTATTCTCTCTCTTCCACTCTGACATGCCAAGCCCTCTATCTGAGAATTAGTTCTGTCCAGAAAGGTACATTTTTATCTGACCATAATCGGTACATTTTTATGTTACCATTAACACCCCGCGACATGATCAAGTCCGAGGCAAGGTCGTGCTGGAGAACATCAAACGAGGATAAATTGGTATTGGGCCGCCGGTTTTTAGTGTCGACGGTTTTTAAATTTTTCTCGAGAATACCAAGAATGGGAAATATTGCTAATAAGTCCCCAGTTTTTCTTTAGAAAACCCTAGTTCTTAAAATGTTCATAACCTTTAATCTTTAGTCTTTTTATTTCCCGAAGACCTTCTAGATTTCTCACCAATGTATATATATAACCATTTTTTATAACTAAGGGAGTGTAGGGACAATAAAGTTTATAAAGATAGATTCCCTGTGAATTAAAGATATCGATTTCTTCCCTTTTTGATTTAATTAAAATTGGTGTCATTCTAAAAATATAGATACGATTTTTCTCATCACTCAATATATTTTTAAAAAAGGG
>MTOP01000016.1 GCA_002010725.1 Candidatus Aminicenantes bacterium JdFR-80 | reverse complement strand
AGATAAAGGCTCGTCTTAAAAAGAGAGACAACTTTATTTTTACGGTTTTTCATGAACCCCGCATAATCCTCATTGGTAACAAGAATGACGAACTATTCCGATTTTATTAAAGAAAATCGGATAAAAAAAGGGAAGTTTTCAAGAAAGCAGATTAATGATTGTCTGAATTTGGCCTGGCGAGATATAAAAACTGCCAAGAAGATACTCAACGATAATTCTGATTGGGCCTCCAACATTGATTATAATGCCATGCTTCAGGCCGCCAGGGCGTTTATGTTTTCTAAAGGATACCGAGCTAGCTAGTGGTGAGGACAACATGCCACCTCTATCCAGTTTGCTCAGATAACATCAGGAAAGGAGTTTGAAACTACTTTTGAATTTATGGAGCTGATGAGGCGTAAAAGACATAAGGCCGTTTATGATACCGCAGGCCTTATTTCCACTAAAGAAGCGACAGAAGCAGCAATAGATATTGCAGAAAGCTTTGTTAATAGAATATCTGAAATTCTTAGGTGCTGAAAATAAAAGACAAAAGTTCTGAAGAGTGATTTTACACAGGTGTTAGTGGGGGGGTAAATTATATTCGGAATCTATTTTGTCTTTTTCTAGGGGAAAAAGATTGCCATATTTTTCAAGTATCCTCCCTACATAAGCAAGCTGATGTATACGACAAATCCGATTGAAAGCTGGCATCGGCAGATCAAAAATAGTGACCAAAAACAAAGCAAGTTTTCCTAACGAATAGGCCTAGATGAAGCTTGTTTATCTGGCTGTGGAGATAGTTTTCAGCTAAAGAAATATGAAACATAAGGACTGGGGTGTGAGATACTCATAGTCAATGATTTTTTTTGAGGACCGGCTGGCTAAATATGTTTGATGGAAAAATGAGGTTTACACAGAAAGCTTTACACCACCTTATAGGGAAAACCGCAAAAGAAACAATATACTACATTCATCCAATTATCCTCTATTTTTGCCTTACGTTGACAGCATGGTAGGTCAAACACTTCCATATCATTGACTTCAGGAGATATCCATGGTTCTTGTTGTTCCAATGCCTTACCTTTAAATCGCATAGAAACCACGCCAAGAGTAGGTTTTCCAAAAGTTTCTTTAAATGGACGAATGAGATCTACATTGATCATTTTGGCCATAATATTTTTAATGACTATTCCAATGTAAGCAAGTTGTTCTTGTGTCCACCAATTGTCGCCAGGAGCTCGCTGTCCACAATAGGGGCAGGTAAATTCTGTTTCCGAACAAGCGCTATCATCTAAATCCACTCCTTCTTCTTGTTTGATCATGAAGGAATCTATTTCTTTCTGAACAATATTGGCTAATTCATCTTTTTCCAACAGGATCTTAAATTCTTTATGACAGAAAGGGCACTTTCTTCTAAAGAATCCATCATCGTCTAGAGGAAATGAAAGGTTCATCTTAACTTCGCTCATTTGGAAGGTTCTCCTTTATTTGATTAAAGCGTCGGATAACTGCTGTAGAGAGGGTTGAAGCAACGTTTATAGCAAGCTCTGCTATATTCTCCGAAACATCAGGCGGAAATATGCCTTTCCCATGAACATCTCCCAACGTGTTTCTTAATCCCCCCAAATGAGATACGACACCTGACAAGGCATTCATAAGGTTTAACGTTGCTCCTGAAGGATCAAGTTCATCTAAAAGAAGGAGCTTTCGTGTGGACTTCCACAAGTCAGAAACCTGTTTCTTACTTGGTAAGGGATTCCCTAACTTTTCATGACAAATACGCATAACGCTCTCAAGGCATGAAATACTCCGTGTAACCGCATTTTCGAAATTGCCGTCTCGGATTGCCTCTCGAGCTTTCTCGATATCTTTGTAAGCTGAATAAAAACCGTGAGCTTTGAACAACCCTCTGGCATTAGAGATGATTTTTTGCGTTGTTTCAGCCGTAGCCAGACCGCATTTGCCACAAAAATCCAAGGTAGTCTCTCTTCTACGAATCTTACAAAAGAGAGTTTCTACATTGAAAGATACACCTCCTTTGTATGGATAAATCCGAATCTTTGGAAGGACTGCATCGCAACCAACTTCTCTGAAAATCTTTCCAGCGGAGCAATTAAAACAAATAGTCGGACTAACCTCATTTGTAGTTTCATCTCCAGTTTGTCGTGCTGCTCGACAGATGAGGGTACCCATTCCTATTTGTTGCAGGTGACAATCTATATTGTCATTTTCCTTAGGTTCTTGAAGTTTATTAAACATTCATAACCTCCTGTCGTTTCTAATGAGATTAAAACTAATGGCACATACCCTCCTCCTAGCATATACGATGTAGCGATTGAAGGGAGCTATGTCCCGAAGGCAAAGGCTCTGAAAGAGCCTAAGCGTATATGCAGTGTTATATGAAGTGGTGGCTCTCATTTCTTGACCACTTTATCAAGTTGTTGCTTGAATGTATCAGATTCCACAATCTCTCTTATAAAAGTAACTGACCAAACTTTGGAAAGTCCTGTATTTTCCTCAAATATAACACGCGGACGACCAGTTTGAGTGCTTATAGCAACTTCTTGATAAGGAAGGTATTTACCAATAATCCCTATAAATTTACCGCCTAATGGGTCTACACCTATAGAGATACTTCCTTCATCAAATCTTATGGGAGAAGGTTTGAGAAATACTGGACTACCACTGTTTCCTGGAAAAGCTGAAGCATCTATATAAAACGTCTTGTCGTCATTAATTAAGCTTATAGTTCCACTTCTTATAACAGGAGATATTTTTTTTCGAGGCTGAATACCAGGTTGATAGCACAAAAAGAAAACCTCATAAACCTCAAATAACCTGTCTGCAGCTAGGAACATGTTGTCAGGAATTGTTTTCACGTCATCCTTTTGAGGATCTAATCCAAAGGGTATCACGGCAATATCAACGTCTTTATTTTCATGGAATATCCAATTTACTCCCAAATCCTTCTTTATCTGATCTATAGAACGTGAACCGATTCTTCCATTTTTCAAATTGAAGAAAGCCAGCATCCCATTATCAATAAACTTGCCAGTTCTTGTATTTACAACAACGTGTTTTGCGGTGGCTAAATGAAAGATTTTCTGGATATTAACTAAGAATCCAGTGGCATAAAACTGAATCTTTCCTTCCTCGGTAGTCTTACCGAGAAAAACAATGGTTTTTTTAATTTCATCTAGCAGGACATGCATCTTCCAACCTCCTTTTTAATCTGCCATTTCATATACTCGTTCATAGCCGAACTGCTCGGATATCCAGTATTTTTTGGGAAGATATGCAAGCTGTTCAAAAACACATCCTAATAGACGACTAACAATTTTTGCTTTATCGCTCAGGTTATACATCCTGTAATAATCTAATCGAGTTTTTTTCCTGCCTAACATTTTTTGTGCTTACATGAGGTTATGTTTTTTACTGACGCCACCTATTCTTCCCCCTTATTGCCTTTTGAAAAAATTTTACCATTGAAATATGATTACTTCAATAAAAATTTAATTGAGTAATTATTTCTACTTTCTTCCAAACTGGCCTAGGCAGAATTAGGGGAAAAAGTATAAGCCTCAATAAAAATTTTATCCAAGTAACTATTTCTATTCCAAAGCGAAAAAACTTTCTATAAACTCGTAAAGGTCATGAAATAAAAGTTCGCAAAATGGCCATCGCAAACTTCTCACACTAACTGTGCCTGAACGAATGTTTTCTCTGCCTATGCGAAATGAAAAAAGGAATATCCACTCCTTTCACCAACTTCGGAATAAAAAGATAGATAGTGACTAATCTCGTGTCCAGCCGCTCTACCCTAGTTCCTGCAAAATACGTCGGTCTCATCTTTGTATGCTTGCTCTTTCTAGTTCCCACTTTGGCCCCAACTTCAATCTTCATCAATTTATGGGCCAAGCATTCCAGCCTGGCTAAAAATAACAATCTTGAAAAATCTATCCTACTAGACTCCTTTTTAAAACTCCTTAATAATTTTGAGACCATTGTTAGTAACTCCTCTTTTCGAATAGCTTTTGTTACTTCAAAAGGAGATTACGATTGATCCTCTATTAAATTAAAGAATGGGAGAAACGTTATCCAACATAATTATAATCTAAGAAGAGTCGTTTGATTAATTATAAATCTATAATACATATTGATTTTTTATTATCTTTTAAATAGGTCTAAAGTCAATCCCCTATTCCAAAAGATGAAAGAGAACCCATTTATCAAATGAGGAATTTTTTCTTGACTTAGGGTTTTTTTAGATTTATGCAAAGTTTTTGATATTATTATGACCAATCAACAGCATTTGGGTAATTTTGATACCACTTTTTATAATTGGCCAATAAAATAAAAAATATTTCCGGCTGATTTTTTCTTATATCAAGGGCATAATCCCAAGCCTCCATTTCCCAAGGGTCATTTAAAATATTTTCTAATGGAGTTTGTTGTACCTTTTTTTCAAATTCCTCTTGAATACCCGTAGAACTTATCTTTAGCTCTGGATTTCCCTTGTGCCCTTTTATAATATGACCGACTTCATGAAGAAATTTTAAAACAATGCTTTCTTCATATGTTTCAACCCCAAAAAGCTTTTTATAGTTTTTCCAGAAATTTCCTCTAATATTAATAAATATTTCTTTATGTCTTCTGATGCTTCTGGAAAGAGAGAGGTCGTCTACAAGCCACACAGGTCCTATACCTAGGGATAATGCATATTTAGCCCAACTATTTGGGGCTGGATACTTATTTAATCCCGCTAGGTACCTATCTCCTTCGGCCATTTATTTCCTTTCCTCTCCTAAATTTCGACTAACTTGTCTCTATCTTCATTATATAAGATTTACTAACTCTCGCTGAAAACCTGAAAATATTACTTATGACAATTTTATCCCACATAACTTCTTTGTTTCATGGAATATGTAACATGATGTTACAATGCACCTTCAACATAAAAAAAATACTAGGAATTATTATCATGAGCAATACTCTTACGTCACTTTAACGGATAATCCCTAAATACACATCTTTACTTTTAAAAAAAATATAATCCATTCATTTTCAACATTCACATCCTTAGGCTTTCTGGAGCTAAATCCCAAAAAAGTTGTGCAGCTTCAAAACGGTTTTTAGAAGGATATCTAGAAGACCTTGGCAAAGTATTATTTAAAATACTTCTAACCCATTTTTCCATTCTTCTAGCTTCATTAGGATATCTCTCTCTAGATAAACCCTCTCGAATTTCTGCATATGTTCTTAATATATACGCGATTAAATCGGCAACCTGGATAAGTACAGCCCAACTTGAGTCTGTAAAATATGGAACATCCACAATTTGATTAAAAGGAGCCCTTCTACCTAAATCTCCATAATAGCTTCTTGTCCACACTGGTGGATTCAGAATAAATTTAGTAAGACGATTTTGTTCGCGGTCTTGTCTATCAAATACAAGAACTGTATGACCTTTGTTTTTTTGTAAATGCATATGAGCTTTTTGAATAGAAAGAATTGTATGAACTGCAACTGTACACCAAAGTGATCCAAGATCTTTCAATTTTTCATCGCTTTTATAAAAAGCATTAAAATTATCCTTCTTAACAGCACTAAATGTAATCTTATGTCTACGTTTATCAATCCACTCTAGAATAGCTTCAATTATGTGAGCTCGAGTTCTACCATTAATTGTCCGCCATTGCCCATTTCCTTTATAAAACTTTCTGGAGTGAAATTCTGAAATATTTCTTCCTGTTGCATTTGAAAGAACTTTTAATAAACTTTTCCACGCGTTCTTAGTAATATGCATCCTTGTGGCATCTACAATTACTCCGGCCATTACAAGAATAGGTTCACCGCTCATACCACTTTCATCAAGATAACAAAATTTCACTATCTTTTCCTTTACTATAATTATTATTACCAAATTTATATTTCAATTTGAGGTTTCTTCCTCCACAATTTTTATTTCTTCATCAGTCAATTCATACAATTCATAAATGAAATTATCTATTTTTCTTTCATATTCCTTAATTAGTGTTTTTTCATGTATAAAGTTTTCACTATAATGGCTATTTAATTTGTCTTCATACTGAGTTAAGGAAAGAATTCTGTTAACTAGGTTTTCAACTTCACTTTTTATATATTTATTCTTACCTGATATAAAAGGAATTGGAATCTTTTCTATAAAAATAGTAAAACTTCGAATAACATTTTTCCCGAGTTGAGAAGAAATTTGCTTGTAATAGAATTCTATCAATTTAGAATTCAGAACACCAAGTAGGTATTTACTTCCTGAGTTTATAAAGTAGCAAGTATTATTAAGAAAATATTTGTTGTCATAAGCGAAAGACAATCGGGGAGATATGTCTGGATAAATAATCTTTTCCTTCTCAAATTCTTGGTAATAATCACAATCCCTCAATTCCCACCAAAAATCTCCTTGATCATCTCTGTTAATTAATCCTTTTCCTTTACTTATTTTGTCCTTAAATGAAATAAAATAATTGTATACACTGGGATAGATTCTTTTAAAAAATTCCTCTGGGCTTTCTTTTAACCGATTTTGATTAGTCCACCCAGATTCAATTTTAATAATCCACCATCCGGCCCATTTATAGTAATATTTACCAATATCCCTACCTCTTAAAATTGGTTTTATTATTTTTTCTGTTCTTTCTCTTTCTTCTCTTGTTTTGCAATTTGAAATTATCTCATTCCGTTTTTCTGTTGTAATAATAAAAGCATCATTGAAGCCGGTTTTAATTCCAAAATAAATTTTAACATTCCACTCTTTCAAAGGTTTTCCAATTTTTTCAATTTTATTTTTTAGTTTTATTATCTTCTCATCAGCAAGTGTCCAGCATCTATCATCAAGATTTTTCTGTAAAATTCTTCTTTGGCTTCCTTGGATATGATTAATTAAATCTTTATTATTTTCTATATTGCTTTTAACATTTACAAAATTAACTTGATGCTCTTTCAATGGCTCTTGTTTCTTAAATAACATTATGCTTGTATCTACTGTGGCTTCAAAAACCGGGTAACCCCCAAAATCAATCAAGTTTATAACTTCTGTTTTTTCTTTGAAAAATCTCCTCAATTTTTCTCCATATTTCGCCCTCATCCATTTGTTGCTTGATATAAAACAGGAAACACCCTCTTCTTTCAGAATTTGATGGCTTTTTTCATAAAAATATGTATAAAGGTCTGAAGTTGAGTTATATACCTCATAACCTGCTTTCCGTAGTAACTCTTTCTGCTTTTTTATTTTTTCCTGTCTCACATACGGTGGATTTGCAATCACCACATCAAAGCCACCTTTTTCATGAAAAACCTCGCTGAAGTAAACCTCAAAATCAAATTCTTTGCGCCCCTTGGTAATCTTACTTATAAGTTCTTCAATCTTGTTTTTATATTCCTGCTTCTTTCTGGGATTAGTTTCATTGAAATAAAGCAATTTCAACTTCTCAAGTTGATTAAACAATTCGTTATTAAACAAATCTTTTTCTACCCCTAAAAGGGAGTTCCCACAAACAATCTTATAATCTAGATTAGGCAGGGGTTTAATTTCTCTTATGTCTTCTTCATCTACTATAAGAGAGAGCCAAAGGCGGAGCTTGGCAACCTCACAGGCTCCTGCATCAATATCCACTCCATAGAGAGAGTTCTCTATACATTCTCGCTTAAAATTGTAGGCGCTTCTCCCAGGTTCGTTTATAAATGTAGATAATACATTCCTTGTCTTAACAATCTCATGCATCATCCCAACAGGAAATGCACCACTGCCAATTGCAGGATCACAAATCTTGATATCTCTTAATTTATCGTCGATAATCTTTGCATTTTTTCTTATACTTTCAGGAAGTTTAGGTTTACAATCAGAGGTTTTCTGTTTACCTTCTTTAATTTTCTGTTCTTTAATCTGGGCTATTATTTCATTTTCAGTAAGCTGTTCTCCATGTTTGATTAATATTTCAATATCTTCCTTGCTTACTTTCCCTTCCAGCTCGGAAAATAGGTAATAAATTAAACTTTGTTGGCACATATAATGAACAATTTCTCTAGGAGTGTAATAAACACCAAACTTTTTATTAAATTGCTTCTCTAAACTCCTCTTGCCACTTGCCAGAGCTTTTTTATATTCATAAAAATTATCAGGTCTTAGGGCATTAAATTTTTCATATAATTTACCAAGAAGTTCCGGGTCAATGGCGACCTCTTTTTCAAGCGGTTCATCCTCTTTAACTGTGAAATTAAAACGATCAAATACATCCAATATGCCATCACCAATATCTCCTTCATGAGTTCGGTGATTATTGGAAAAAAGATCATTTGGAAGAAGAATATCTGTATGAACCCAATCATAATGTCCTATTGGCTCAAAAAGCCCTCCATTTAAAAATGGTATTTTGCAGTTGAATCTGCTGTAAAAATCATCGTCCCGTTCTCGAGCAAGTGCTTCATAAAATAATGGTTCTAAAATATCATTAAAGAAGTTGTTATAATCTCCGAATTCTTTATTAAATAGCTTTCGCAGAAAAGCTTTTGCACCAGTGCCCCATGCTGCATCTCTTTCAACCCCAAACCACCCTTTTTTCTGCAAAAAATATAAAAATACAATTTGCCCCAGGAGTTTTTTGGCAAAGTCAACAGTATTGATATTTTTCGATTCAAAATCTTTTCTAACTATCTGATCTCTTTCAACTATATTATCTAGTGCATCAACTGTTCGAATAAGGAGATCACGATATTTATTAAAAAATTCTTTTGTCACAGGCTCAATGTTAAATGCCTCCTCAAGTTGGGCCAGTGTAGGTCTATGTGCATCGTCCTCAAGAATTGGCACAAGCCTGGACTGAGCTGTATGGCTCTTTTCATTTTCTCCCACAAGAAAAGACCAACGCCGGGCGGGTGTAAATTCCTCTTTTATTTTTACGTTTCCTGAAGGGGTCTTTTCATATCGATAATCCATCTTTACTAGAGAAAATCGCCAGTTTTCTTCATCAGGCGACACAAAAGCTACCAGAGCTGCATCTTTTAATTTCCCGCCTCTACTTCCCTTAAGATACCAGGCTATAAAATTCCGTTGCCTTGTTCTTGCCCTTTCCAGGGAAGACTTCCTTTTGAGTTTAACAATCAATATATCTATTTCATTCTTGCCATCTGAATATTTTCCAATTCGTTCAAGAGAAGTGATATAAGGTTTAAAAACATCGGGAATATAATTGCCCTGATAAACGAACCTTTTTTCTTCTATCTCATTCAAAAGATTCTTAATGAAGACTACAAAAGTGTCTTTATCAAATTTGTTTTCAAATACAGTTCTGATGAGGGATTTTGCCTGTTCTCTATTCATTGTTTTCTCCTTTTAAATACAATGATAAAATCACCTCTCTTCGTCCTGAAAACCTCTGGGAAAATTCCACATAATGACTTTCTAATAATTTTTGAGGAATGTTATGTTGGAGCACAGCTAATACCTTCAAAGGATTGACCAGATCTGATTTTAAATCATTTAACGCTTTTAGTGCTTTTTTTGTAGTTTGTTTAGGAATAGCTCCTTCTTCAAGTCTAATTATCAATTTTCTTAAATAATCCTCCTGATCATCCGTTAACTTTTTAGAATTTTTTATAGTAGCTTTTAAAATTTTTAGAATTTTCGCTCCACTATCTCTCCCTCTTCGATAACCGGTTATTAACTCCTCTTCGGTTGTCGCTTCAATAAAAGCCTTCTTATTATTTTCTAATAATTCAAAATAATTGTTTGGCAATGGTATCTTCCTTTCGTTAGGAGAGCATTCAAAAATCTTGGCCGCTGTAAGAAAATCAATTTCCTGCGATTCTCGGTCTTTTCTAGTTATAAAGAATTTTTGGATTTTTCCCAGGCGGAAAAAAGTTAAAAGATTATCACTATAATCAGACTCTCTCTTAGCAGAACGCGCTTTCTTTGGTAAGCGCTTTATTTTCTCAAACATATCTGGGTCCTTATCTCTTATCTCTTTTATTACACTTAAATACTTCAATTCACTCTCTTCAACTTCATCTTCACCCAATATTGTCTCTCGAGAAATTAACCGATTAAATAATTCATGAGAAGACACTGGCTCACCTTCGGTTAATATAGCTGCATCACCACCTAGAAGTGTTAAGAAAGCATTTATTTTAGCTTCCGCTATTTTCCTTAGTTTAATTTCATCTTCTGATTGAACAGTGGGGAAAAAATTAAATGTATATATTTCATCATATTCAGTGTCTATTCGATTGACTCTGCCTACTCTTTGCATCAGCCGGGTTGGATTCCAAGGAATATCATAATTGATGACTATATTCGAACGATGTAAATTTACTCCTTCAGAAAGGACTTCTGTTGAAACAAGAATCATATAATCATCTTTTTTTCTTCTGGCTCGGGCATCAAAGTTTTCAATTACAGCATCTTTGACGGCCTCCCCTGAGTTGCCATGAAAACACAAAACTTTGTCTCCAATATTATTTGTCAGATATTGAGCTGTTTCTTTGGATTCAGTAAAGATAATAATTTTTCTATCCTTTAGGATTTTATTCTCAGATAGTTCTTTCAATAATTTATCTAGTTTAGGGTCTCTTTTTACTCTTTCCCAGAGAGACTTTATTCTTTTTAGTATTTCTAAATCTTTCTGTAAATCTTTCCTGAAATCATCTAAAAAATCTTTGCTATCATATTCTTGGGCCTTTTCTTCATCTACTAACTGATGAATTGCCTTGTCATCATCATTTTCCAGAAGCTCAAAAATCTTATTAATGTATTTTTTACTTACATACACCTTCCCTTTATCGAATTCTTTAAGAAACATCTCATAGGACCTAATAAATCTCTCAATTGAATTCCTGAAAGCATAAAAAGAACTTTCCAGCCTTTTAACCAGCAGAATTTTCATGAATTTCCCCATATTTCTCTGGGAAATAATCTGAGGTTGGGTTATTTCTTTTTTGTAATATAGTAAAGGAGTATAACGAGCGTACTTGAATTCTTGGGTAATTAATTGGACTGTTTCATTAAAGATCCTATCTTCTTCTTCATTTAATTCATAATAAAAAGGAATTGGATTTTTAACTTCTGGAAATTTCAACTTTTGTTTTTTCAAATCTTGAGAGAAATACTGCACAATCTCATTTCGGGTACGCCGCACCATAATATATTTAAGGACTTTTTCTCTTATCTCTTTGGCATTTTCTTTTACTGTCTCAAGATATTTTTTATATTCTTTTTGTTTATTTATCTTCTTTAGTCTTCTTTCCAGACGATTAAAAAACCCTTCCAGATCCATTAGGTTTGGAATAGTGCTCTTTCTCGGATTCTGGAAAAGCTTAATTTGATTCAGAATATCTTTAGGAGAATTATTATAAGGCGTGGCAGTAACTAAAATGACTCTTTTTCCACGGCAAATCTGTGCAAGTTTTTCATAACCAACTGTCGTTTCTGTTCTAAAACGATGGGCTTCATCTATTATTATATTCGAATATTTTTCCACCCCACGCTTCAAAATTGCATCTAATTTGCCCACTGACTCATAATCGGCAGGTATATGAAAATCTGAAAATACATTTTTCCATGAACCTGGATTATTTTCATTTAATAATGCAGGAGGAGCAAGGACAAGAGTTCGCCCATCGAGCTGTCCGGCAAGCATAGCCGAAATATATGTTTTTCCGAGGCCCACAACGTCTGAAATGAAAACTCCGCCATATTCTTCTAATATTTTCTTGGCATTTAACACTGCTTGCTCTTGGTATTCATATCGTTTAAAATCCTCGGGGAAATATCTAACAAAAACTTCATCCGTAAGGCTTAATTCATCTTTGAAATACTCATATAAAAACTTCAAATATAGCTCGTAAGGTGAAATATTTTGATTTAACCACGTTCTGGTGTTAATTGTCTCAATGTATTTATCTTTGACATCGACTGCATCTTGCCATAACTCATTAAATTTCTCTAAAGCGAATTCATAATCAGTTACATTTTTTAATTCTACATTGAACTCAAGATTGTCGATTAAGCCTGCTTGGGTAAAGTTACTTGAGCCAGTAATAACCCGGCCAACATCTCTATCACCTTCTCTAAAAGTCATAATATAAAGTTTTGCATGAATATTTTGAGAGGGATAAGCTCTAATTTCTAATTTTCCAGTTCTGAGCCACTCAATAAATTTTAGGATACCTTCTTCAACTAAAGCGCTGTCATGCGATTTTTCCATTTCTTGTGCAATGGATTCACAAAATTCTTTTTTGACTTCAGCATGAGAAAACTGAAGGGCAAGCTGTGATTGAGCTTCATTAATTAAATCTAGGACTTCTTTATTGGTACTTACACCAATTAAAATCCTTATCTTCTCTGTAGACTCAAGTGATTTATATAAAGAATAAAAGCCACTTGTATAAAAATAGCCCACTAATATATCAAATAAACGTGTGTCTTTTATTAAAACATTAAATCTATCAAGAAGAGTTTGATTAGGTTCATTGGTGATGAAAGTAAGATCTGTTCTCATTTTATTGTCCATAATGCTCTATCCTGAATTAATTTAAACTTTCTTATTTAGGGGAAAAATAATTAGACAACTCCTTAATAGAAATATTTCTTAAAGATTTTCTTTACTGAAAGGGTCTTAATACATTTCGGAAACTTCATTTTTATTCTATGTTTATATTATATCTTCCTATAAAATACTCCTTCAATAAAATCTGTTCCAGCGTATCCAGCTCCAATAAGAGCAAAAATATGCTCGGTAGATAACTCTTTTCCCAGATAATTAACTACTCCGAGTACTCCAGCTATCGTCCCTATTATAAAAGCGTACATCAAACTTAATCCTAGCCTCTTTCCATCTAATAAATCAGACAATTTTTTACTGCCATCTTTTACTTCCTGCTTATCATGAACTTTCTTTATACCAACAAAAACTCTTATCCCTTGACCCACCATTCCAAGAAAGCCTCCCAATATCAAATAACCTAATAAATTAAAAGGATCCATTTATCCCCCCCTTTATTAATAATTTGATTTCCTACCCCTTATACACCTCCTCATTATGCCAGAGGAGGAGGTTTTTGTCTGGATGATCGGCAGGGTTGGCTGGTAAATGGTGGAGTCTCCTGCCGTGAAATGGATAATAGGTATGGCCATTTTCAAAATCGTCTCTCAAGCGGCGGCTTACTTCTATGTAGTAATCAGGAGTAATAGTTAAATAGCCTTTATCAAACAGGCGGTGTAAATCACTGCGAAGCAGAAGACCGTTTCTTACCTCATGGGTTCCACCTAAAGAAAAAGGCTTAATATGAGCTGCTTCTAGAGCCGGCAAGGAGTGCTCAAAAGTGATTGCACAGGCCCTCTGATAAGCATCGGTGACAAGCACCCGAAATGTTCCCTGCCCGAGGCGGGGCTTTATTAGGATGCCTTCTCCATAGCGAGGCCCTTCAGTAATGCCTTTCTCGCCTACCCTAGTGATCTCCCACTCATTTTCCCGCTCCCGGATATATTCCCGCGAAGCTAGTCTTAATTGAATCTCTCTCCAGAGTGACTTCCCCGGTTCTTGATCAATTCGATAATGCTTGCCTTGCTGAATAGAAGGGCTCCAATCTTGCGGAACATTAATCCACTCCTCTTTAGAGAAGAAAAAGGGCTGAGCCAGGATGATGCAACCA
>MTOP01000065.1 GCA_002010725.1 Candidatus Aminicenantes bacterium JdFR-80 | reverse complement strand
CGTCGTCTTCCCATGATCAACATGCCCTATCGTCCCTATGTTTAAGTGCGGCTTCGTCCGCTCAAACTTCTTCTTCGCCATTTAACTTACCTCCTCTTTTCGTTTCCAAACATAATATTCAAAGCCCACGACCAGACTTGAACTGGTGACCCCGTCCTTACCAAGGACGTGCTCTACCAACTGAGCTACGTGGGCACTACCTACTCTTTATTCCTGGAGCGGGAAACGGGACTCGAACCCGCGACCAACGGCTTGGAAGGCCGTTGCTCTACCAACTGAGCTATTCCCGCTCAATGGGCAGGGAAGGATTCGAACCTCCGAAGGGTTGCCCCAGCGGGTTTACAGCCCGCCCCATTTGGCCACTTTGGTACCTGCCCATCTAATATTAAATAATTGTATTTCTTTAAACCACTAAAGCCAGCGAGAGGATTCGAACCCCCGACCCGCTGATTACAAATCAGCTGCTCTACCAACTGAGCTACGCTGGCATACATTTTTAATATAATTTCAAAACCTTGTTTGTTAAATTGTTCGGGATTAAACACCTGGAGTCATAGACTCCTTTATCGCGGCCAACTCCGCACCAATAAAAAAAAAGTATTTAGCGAAAATTACTATAGCAAATATTTTCTTTTTGTCAAGCCTAAAACAATTAAAAAATAATCCCTTGGAGCGAACTCTTTTTTCTTCTGGTAAGCTTGCTTATTTTTGTAACGGCCTTTCGAAAAACGGAGATAGTTCACCGCCCATAAAAAGAGCTCACCCCCTGCCCGACTTGCCGGTCCGCCCGGAGGTTCACCACCTGCGGGAATTAATTGACATCCTCTGAGGCAGTTGATATGATTTTAGTCACTTTGATAATGGAAAAGGCTGGTTAATGATCAGGCGTTACACTCGTCCCCGAATGGGGTCTATCTGGACCGATGAAAACCGCTATCGGAAATGGCTGGAAGTGGAGATAGCCGTTTGCGAAGCCTGGCATGAACTGGGCCGAATCCCAGGTGAGGCTCTGGCCGAAATCAAAGAAAAAGCCAATTTTTCAGTCGAGCGCATTGAAGAGATTGAAAAAACCGTTAAACATGACTTAATCGCCTTTTTAACCTCAGTTGCCGAATACATCGGGCCCCTTTCCCGCTATGTTCATCTCGGTCTGACTTCTTATGATGTGGTTGATACCGCCTTTTCTTTACTTATTAAAGAATCTCTCGAGGAAATCCTGGTTCAATTTGAGGCTCTAAAAGGTGTTCTTCGGGAGCAGGCCCTCAAGCACAAAAAAACCGTCATGATTGGTCGAACCCACGGCGTTCATGCCGAACCTATCACCTTCGGCTTTAAGCTCCTTGTTTGGTATGAAGAGACCAAGAGAAACATCCTGCGAATAAAACAGGCCCGGGAGACAATCAGTTACGGCCGAATCGCCGGAGCTGTCGGCACCTTCGGTCATCTAGATCCTCGGGTGGAAGAAATCGCCCTCCGAAAATTAGGCCTGAAACCGGCTCCTGTCTCAACTCAAATTCTCCAGCGTGACCGCCATGCCGAAGTCCTGGCCACCCTAGCCATTGCGGCCAGTTCCCTGGATAAATTCGCCACCGAAATTCGGCATCTCCAGAAAACAGAAGTTTTGGAAGTTGAAGAACCCTTCACCCGGGGGCAAAAGGGCTCATCCGCTATGCCCCACAAACGAAATCCTGTGCGGACCGAAAGAATCTCAGGGCTGGCCCGATTGGCCCGCTCCAACCTTCAGGCAGCTCTGGAAAATATCCCTCTCTGGCATGAACGGGATATTTCTCATTCCTCGGTGGAAAGAGTGATCTTCCCCGACACATTTATTCTGGTTGACTTCCTCCTGGCTGAAACTATAAACATCATCCAGAACTGGCATGTGTACCCGGAAAAAATGAAAAAGAATCTGGAGTTAACCCGGGGCCTTATCTTCTCCCAGAGAGTTCTTCTGGTCTTGACCGACAAAGGCCTTTCCCGGGAAAAAGCCTATCAACTGGTCCAGCGCAATAGTCTTAAGGCCTGGGAAGAGCATCATGACCTCCTGCCCCTTCTCCTGGCCGATGATGAGGTCACGGCCGTTCTCTCTCCTGAAGAGATAAAAAATTGTTTCACCCTGGAGCCTTTTCTCTCTCAGATAGATTATATATATGAAAGAGTATTAAGCGATGAAAGTTAGAGTTCTGGTGTCTTTTAAGGAAAGTGTCCTTGACCCGCAGGGACAAACCGTCAAAAATGCCCTTCACTCCCTGGGATATAATTTCGTTAAGGATGTTCGTCAAGGCAAAGTCTTTGAAATTGAAGTGGACGACCTCCCCCGGGAGCAACTCAAAGTGAAAATTCCGGAAATGGCCGATAAGGTCCTGGCCAACCCTATCATTGAAAAATTCGAATGGGAAATTCTTGATTAAGCGGACCAAAGGCAGGGAACAGTTTGTCACCAGGAGGATTTATTCAGCAAAAAAATCAATAAGTTAAGGGAAATTAAAATGAAATTTGGAGTAGTTATTTTCCCTGGATCCAACTGCGACTACGATACATACTGGGTCCTTAAAGAAGTTTTCAATCAGGAAACGGTTTTTCTTTGGCATAAAGACCACAGCCTGCAGGGGATAGACTGTGTGGTCCTGCCTGGGGGTTTTTCCTATGGAGACTATCTCCGCTCCGGAGCCATCGCCCGCTTTTCTCCTTTAATGCAGGAAGTTAGAGAATTTGCCGCCCGGGGCGGATTGGTACTCGGCATTTGCAATGGTTTTCAGGTTCTCCTGGAACTGGGCCTCCTGCCGGGAGCCATGCTTCGCAATAAAAATTTAAAATTTCTCTGTCAGTTCGTTCATCTGAAAATAAGCAATGCTCGGACTCCTTTTACCAACCAGGGCCGGGAAGGTCAGGTTCTTCGCATTCCCATTGCTCACTATGATGGTAATTTTTATGCGCCTCCAGAGACGATGGAGGAAATAAAAAAGAATAACCAGATAGTTCTGCAATACTCAACGCCCGCTGGCAACGTCACTCCCGAAGCCAATGTCAATGGTTCCCTGGAAAACATCGCTGGTCTGATCAATAAACAGGGGAACGTCCTGGGCATGATGCCTCATCCAGAAAGAGCTTCAGAAGCAGTGCTCGGGAGTGAGGATGGTCAGATAATCTTTCAATCAATTATTTCCTGGTTATCATGACTTCAACCCAACGAAGGAGCTGCTGGTGATCGACAAAAAAATTCTCGAAGAACACAATTTGACCGAAGAAGAATATCAACGGATCGTGGAACTTATTGGGCGGGAACCCAACCTGACCGAACTGGGAATATTTTCTCTGATGTGGTCCGAACATTGCAGTTACAAAAGTTCCAAGATTCATTTAAAAAAACTGCCCACTACTGGTCCCCACGTTATCCAGGGACCTGGAGAGAACGCCGGAGTGGTCGACTTAGGCGATGACCTGGCCGCGGTTTTCAAAATCGAATCTCATAATCATCCCTCTTTCATCGAACCCTACCAGGGAGCGGCTACTGGAGTGGGAGGCATTCTCCGGGATATCTTTACTATGGGCGCCCGGCCTATAGCTCTGCTTGACTCTCTGCGTTTTGGTCCTCTGGACCAGGCCGGCAATCGGGTCATCATGGAGGGGGTGGTTTCCGGCATTTCCGGTTACGGCAATTCAATCGGTGTGCCGACTGTCGGCGGAGAAGTATATTTTCATCCCTGCTACTCCCTTAATCCTCTGGTTAATGTTTTCTGTCTGGGATTAACCCACCGGGATAAGATTTTCTATGCTCGAGCCGGCCAGCCTGGCAATCCGGTTCTCTATGTGGGCGCCAAAACCGGCCGGGACGGAATCCACGGAGCCACCATGGCCTCGGCTGAATTTGATGAAAACCTGGAAAAAAAGCGACCCAATGTTCAGGTTGGCGACCCCTTCAAAGAAAAACTCCTTCTGGAAGCCTGTCTGGAAGCCATGGAAAAAGGACTCATTATCGGAATTCAGGATATGGGGGCAGCCGGTTTAACCTGCTCAACCACCGAAATGGCGGCTAAATCGGGCACGGGTATCGAAATTAACCTTGACCTTGTACCCCAGCGAGAAGAAGGGATGACCCCTTATGAAATCATGCTTTCTGAATCTCAGGAGCGCATGCTTCTGGTGACTACTGAAGAACAGGTTCACCAGGTGCAGGCGATTTTCGCCAAATGGGACCTCGATGCCGTGGTTATCGGTCGGGTAATTGAGGGTGGTCATCTTAAAGTCTGGTTTAAAGGAGAATTGGTGGTTGATGTCCCGGTGGAAGCAGTGGTTAATCTCTGTCCGGTCTACCAGCGCCCCTGGCAGGAACCGAAGGAACGCCGCACTCAGATCCTGACCGGTCTCCCCTCCCTGCCAGCGGATCTAAACCAGGTCTTTCGGCAAGTCCTGGCCTCACCCACGATTGCTGATAAAGAGTGGGTTTTTCGTCAATATGATCACATGGTTCAGATAAATACCGTTTTCCTTCCGGGAGCGGATGCGGCAGTATTAAGAATTAAGGGAACACCTCGAGCAATCGCTATTACCCTGGACGGCAATTCAAGCTATTGTTATTTCAATCCCCGCGAAGGGGGGAAAATAGCGGTGGCCGAAGCCTGCCGAAACCTGGCCTGTGTGGGCGCCCGACCACTGGGAGTGACCAATTGCCTGAATTTTGGCAATCCGGAAAAGCCAGAAATCATGTGGGAATTCAAGGAAGTCGTTGAAGGGATGGCTGAAGCCTGCCGGAGTTTCGATCTGCCCATCACCGGGGGTAACGTCAGTTTTTACAATGAAACCGAAGGCAAACCTATTTATCCCACACCGGTGGTGGGAGTGGTTGGCCTTATCAATGACCTCCAGAAAGCCATCCATCCCGGCTTCAAAAATCAAGGGGATTTAATTTATCTGTTGGGCCCGTTAAGTGAGGACTTGGGCGCCAGTCTGTATCTGCGAGAGATTCTGGGAGAAGAAAAAGGGCCAACGCCAACTCTAGACTTAGAAACCGAGAAAAAAATTCAAGAATTTTGCCTAGAGGCAATCGACAAGGGACTACTCCACTCAGCTCATGATGTTTCTGAAGGCGGCATGGCTGTCAGTCTGGCTGAAAGTTGTTTCCATAGCCATCAACTTCTAGGAGTAAAAATTTTCCTTCCTCCTGACCACCGCCCGGATATTTTCCTCTTCAACGAAGGCCAATCTCGCCTCATCGTCAGCCTTTCTCCTGAAAAAGAAGCTGCCTTTCTTCGCCTGGGAGAAGCCAAACAAGTTCCCCTCATCAGATTAGGAGAAGTCGCCGGTCATGAGATCAAAATTATTCAGGAGGACAAAACTTTAATTCATCTACCAGTGAAAGAAGCCTATCAGCTCTGGAAAACAGCTTTATCTGACTTTTTCAAGATAAAAACGTGAATAATATAGAGTTTATCCAAAAAGCAAGTCTCTACCTGAGACCATCAGCCAAAATGCCCCTTCCAGGTAAGCTGATCGGACATCAAAAAATTATTCTTTTATTCCTGATACTCACTCTCTTTTGGCCTGTCTCGCTGGCTGCTTCTTCAGTAGCTATTAAACTCTCTCTCGGGCGGGGCTGGCCCGCAGTAAGGGAAGTCAACCACGTTCTCCACACCTGGCAGGAATCACTGAAAATTCAGGCTGATACACTCAAAACCTGGAGCTGGCAGGAAGGTGTTCTTCAGGATTTAAAACAGCAGGTCGAGTTTGCAGCCTCTCTGGAATTTAATCTTTCCCGTTTTTTCTCCCTGGGCCTGACTTCTGGCTATGCTTATGGACACCTGGGGGAAGATCAAGTACGGGCAATCATTGACCGACCTGTGGGGAAATCTCTTTTCATCCAGCAAGTTAAAATAGGCACTCTGCCTTTTTGTCTTGAAGCCCTCTTTCACCTCCCCTTCTCCTCCCGGTGGGAATTCTACGGAGGTGGGGGGGGAGGAATAGTCTGGCTCAATTTCACCCAGCGAGAGGGAATAAAACTTGAAAATGCCTCAACGTTTACTTATCCAGCAGAAATTAACGCCCACGGTTCCAGCCAGCTAGTTAAAACAATCCTGGGTTTTGTCTATCATCTTCGAGATATAAGTATCTTTGTGGAAGGAAATTACCACTGGGCTAAATTAAGTAATCTTACAGGTGAGGATAAAAACGGCCAACAGGGGAATCTTTACTTCCTCGAAGAGCGTCAACCGGACACAGGTTACTGGGAGGCCAAATTTATAATCAATTCCACTGAACCTGCCTCCCCTGACATCAGGAAAGTCCGGCTGGCGCAAATTGATTTAAGCGGTTTTTCTCTGAGAATAGGTTTAAAAATAAATTTCTAGGGAAGAGGAAAGATGACNGAATACTTTCGCAGTCCGAAAAAAAGGGGACGAATTGCAGTCTTTCTCTCCGGGCGAGGGTCTAATTTCCTGGCTATTTATGAAGCCATAANCACCGGAAAAATTAATGCCGACATCGTCCTGGTCTTCTCCAACAAAAAAGAAGCTCGGGGACTTCAACTGGCCGAGGAAAGAGGCCTGGGAACACTTTATCTGAATCCTAAGGAATTTCCTTCCCGGGAAGCTTATGACGAAAGAGTGGCCGCTGAGGTGAAGAAACGGGAAGTAGATCTCATCTGCCTGGCTGGTTATATGCGCATCCTGACACCGGGATTTTGCGAAGAATTTAAATACCGAATGATGAATATCCATCCCGCTCTTTTACCGGCTTTCCCCGGTCTGCATGTTCAGAAAAAGGCGCTGGAGTGGGGTGTTCGTTATTCAGGAGCGACCGTCCACTTTGTCACGCCCGAAGTCGATATGGGCCCCATTATCCTCCAGGCTGTTGTCCCGGTAAAACAGGACGACACTGAAGAAACACTGAGTGCTCGAATTCTCCAGGAAGAACACAAGATCTATCCTGAGGCAGTCAGACTTTATTTTGAAGGCCGCCTGGAAGTAAGAGGAAGACGGGTCTTTATCCTGGACTAAATTTCGAAGAAAGAATAATTATTCTATCCCTCTGGGAGGGAGGAGGGAAAGTCTGTTCGCTTTTCTTGTTNCCTTCCCCCGGGTTAATAATTCCTCCAAAAAAGCTAAATTGAGATTAATTTCGGCAACTCATTGAAAATAAGGTTAAAAAAGGCTATTTTTAAAAAGTTCACAAGAACTGGCTAAAAACGGCTAAAAGAGGTCAAAGATGAAGGAAGTAGATCAACAATTTGAATATCTGAAAAAAGGTTGTGTGGAAATAATTCAGGAGGATGAATTAAAAGCCAAACTGGCCCGGTCGCTGAAAAAGAAAAAGCCCCTCCGGGTTAAAGCCGGATTTGACCCGACGGCTCCGGATATTCATTTAGGACACACAGTTCTCATCCGGAAAATGAAACACTTTCAGGACCTGGGTCATGAAGTTATCTTTCTCATCGGTGATTTTACCGGCTTAATCGGCGATCCTTCGGGACGCTCCGTCACCCGACCTCCTATGACCAGGGAAGAAATCAGGAAAAACGCTGAAACCTATAAAGAACAAATTTTTAAAATCCTGGATGAGAAAAAAACTATTATCGATTTTAATTCCCGGTGGCTGGGTAAATTATCCAGCTTCGATATTATTAACCTCACCGCCAAATACACTGTGGCCCGCATTCTGGAACGAGATGATTTTTCCCGGCGCTTAAAGGAAGGGAAGCCCATCTCTGTGCACGAAATCCTCTACCCCCTGATGCAAGCTTACGACTCAGTGGCTCTCCAAGCTGATGTGGAATTAGGGGGGACCGACCAGAAATTTAATCTCCTCGTCGGCCGGGAGATTCAACGGGAGTTCGGCCAGGAACCACAAGTGGTCATGACAATGCCCTTACTCGAAGGCCTCGACGGTGTGGAAAAAATGAGCAAATCCCTGAATAACTACATCGGCATTACCGAACCCCCTCTGGAAATCTACGGCAAAATCATGTCCATTTCCGATGAGCTGATGTTCCGTTACTACGAACTCCTGACTGATGTCCCGCTCGGCGAAATTTCTAAGTGGAAGCAACAAATCAGCCGGGGTGAAATTAATCCCCGGGATATTAAAGCTCGATTAGCCCGGCTGATTGTCGCGGACTTCTGGGGGGAGGCANCAGCTCGTCAGGCCGAGGAAGAATTTGTCCGGATTTTCCGGAAAAAAGAAACTCCCACTCAAATGGATGAAATATTCGTTGAGGCCCCCTCCCTGCCCCTAATTGATCTTTTGGTTGACCAAAAACTTCTTCCTTCACGCGGCGAAGCCAAAAGATTAATCCGCCAGGGCGGGGTCTATCTTGACGGCCGGCGGATTGACGATATCAACTTTACCCTGAAATTAAAGAAAAAACAGGAAATTGTTCTCCGTCTGGGGAAAAGAAAATTTTTCCTACTAAAAAGGGCTGGCGTTTAAATCAGGTGGAAGGGGGGAAAAATTTAGGGCTACGGCCGTAAATCTGCCGATATAATTCAGGGAAACTATCCTTCCCTCCCAATAANAGAAACGTCAGAGGATAACGTCGGCTAGCTTCCTCTCGCATGCGGCTGACGAGTCGCCGGATGTCCCATTGAGAAGTGGCATCTTCTCGCAGCCGGGAGATATGGTAGAGTTCCCGGGCATTTACTTTAAGCAAAACCCGGCGCCGGTGGGCATTGGTCAAAATATATTCTGCTCCATATTCCATCTCCTGGGAAAGTTTAGCAAAAGCCCTGTTGGTCTGGTCTATTACCCTCAGAAAATCATCCTGACCCCCCACTGCCTCTATAGCCGGAGGAATGGTCACCCCTAAAGAGGGCTCATAAGGTTGCGTAATAAGAGTAGCCATTCGGTGCCTTTTCAATTGAGCAAAGCAGGTCGCCGAAACAACACATTCAAAGGTCAAATCAACCACTTCCCATTCCCGCAACGCCGGATCATAAAACTCCATATACTGACAGGCTGTTTTAATCAGTTCCTCCCGGGCAATCTGAGGGAGCTGGCGGACCTGCCGGAGAGCCTCTTCATAGGAGATGGGTTTGGATCGATGGATTAAAACCGCCAGAAGTTTCTCATCTCCCTCCGGCGTACCATCAACCAGTCTGACCTCTTCTTCTGGAGCTGAAGTGATGTCGGGCACGAGGGCGGCAACTTTTTCTTTTATTCGGTCATAGGTCAAGGCATCATAATCATTAGCCTCGGTAAAAAGAATGATTGACGGGGCTACCCGATGAGCCAGTTCATACATCTGGCGACCGACTTCCCTGACTTCGGTTAATTTCTTGGAGGCAAACCGGCGGANAAGCAACTCCAGATTCCGGGCATTGAGGGTCATTCCCAGCTGCCCTTGCGTGGCTAAACTGACAATATACCGGGCATCCTCTTTGGCCCTGCCCTCCAGGAGAGAATGCTTTTTCGGATTAGCCGCTAATTCAGGATATTGCTCAAAAACATAAGCCCGCAACTTTTGATAAAGCTTCCGGTAAAGATTGTTCTGAGCTTTAATTGTCTTCCGAAAAAGATCGACCATCCCGGCCTGTTTAACTTCTTCAGGCAGAACATAATCGCCCTGCAAAGTAATATAGCGCTGGGATTTCTCAGTATAAGAACATAAGCGGAACTTCTCTATCTCCTCGATAGCCAGGCGACTAACTCCAATGATGTCAAAATTAAAAACAGCGTGTTCGGCCACCGAATGGTGCCCCATTTTAAAAATAATGGTCCGGTTAGACCNCCTGGCCCGCTCCACTTCTTGACGTGCTACCTGCCGCAACTCGTCAATGGGGCGAGGATCCCGGGAAATCCGGGCGTAGGAAGCGGAAAGTGTTTCCGGAGTGATGTCCTCCCGGGACGGGGATGATTTTTTCAAAGACTCAATGACATCGCTATCCAGATTGTAACCAGCCAGTATAATTTTCATGGCAGCTTAAAAATAATAAACCTAGGGAAGAAAAGTCAACTTAATCCTTAATTTTTATATCGCTCCAGGGACATACTAGGAAGCTGTGCTGGATTTCTTCTGGCAGGCGGCACAAATACCATAATAGTAAACCTGGACCTGACGCACTTCATGGCCATTGACCCTGGGAAGTAGCAGCTCATCCTGGGGCCAGATATCATAAATCCGACCACATTCCTGACAAAGAAAATGATGATGGGGCTGGAGGTTGGGTTCGAGATACACCCGATCATCGGAAATGGTCAACTCCTGAATCTCGCCGATTGCCTTGAGCACTTTGACCGTGTTATAAACGGTGGACAGAGACAACATGGGGAATCTNGGCTTGAGATCGGAATATATTTTCTCGACTGAAGGATGTTGACGATTATCGATTAAGTACTCAACAATAGCCAATCTCTGCGGAGTTAGACGAAAGCCCGTCTCTCTTATTTTCTCCAGAATTGTTTCTTTGCTTCTCATAAGAAAGATTTTAAACAAGAAATAATTATTTGTCAATAATCATTTTGATTTGCTTAATCAGCCCTTCATCACTCCCAGCGGAGAAAGCTTGGCCACCAGGCGGCCTAGGCCCACCGCATCAGAGGCCCGGACAACTTCNTCCACATTTTTATAAGCACCCGAAGCTTCCTCGGCTACCCCCTTCCAGCTGGTCGATTTCAGAGTAATGCCTCTCTCCTCTAGATCCCTTTTTATAGTCTCGCCCCGAAAGCGGCGTAAGGCTTCATGCCGGGACATCAATCGGCCGGCTCCATGGGCGGTCGAACTGAAACTCAATTCCTCGGCCTCTTTGGTACCAACCAGCAAATAAGATGATGTGCCCATCGAACCAGGGATAATCACCGGCTGGCCGACCTGGCGATAACAGGCGGGAATCTCCTCACGACCCGGGCCAAAACTCCGCGTGGCTCCCTTACGATGGACACAAACGCGCTTCGGCTGATGATCAATCAGGTGTACTTCAAACTTGGCCACATTATGGCAAACATCATAAATCATGTCCACTCCTTGGCTGCTACCGAGCACGCGCTTAAAAACCTCCCGCACCCAGTGAGCAATCATCTGCCGGTTGGCAAAGGCATANTTGACGGCGGCGCACATCGCCTGGTAATACCTTCGTCCCACTGGACTCTGAAGAGGAGCGTAGACTAATTCCCGATCAGCCAGATGATTGGTGCCAAAAGTATCCTCCATCAGCCGGATATAATCCGAAGCCACCTGATGTCCCAGTCCCCGACTGCCACAATGGATCATGACCGTTATTTGGCCGATCGAATGGAGACCAAAACGACGAGCCACACTCGGATTAAAAATCTCTTCCACCTGCTGGACTTCCAGAAAATGGTTTCCCGCTCCCAGGGTGCCTAACTGAGGCAACCCTCGATCCTTGGCTCTGCGGGAAACACAAGCTGGGTCGGCCTCCTTCATCCGGCCATATTCTTCAGTGCGCTGCAGGTCATCTTTGGTGCCGAAGCCATTAGCTACCGCCCATTCAGCTCCCTGGAGCAACACTTCTTCAAGCACAGCCATACTCAACCGGGTTTTCCGACCTTTACCCACTCCAGCGGGGACTTCCCGGAAAATTTCGTTCATCAATTTCTGAATATAGGGCTTTATCTCAGCCACCTTGTATTCAGTCTTCAATAACCTGACCCCGCAATTGATATCATAACCCACACCTCCCGGAGAAATAATGCCTTCTTTTTCATCAAAAGCAGCTACTCCACCAATGGGAAATCCGTAGCCCTGATGGGCATCAGGCATAACATAAGCAGCTTTAAGAATTCCCGGCAGAGTGGCCACATTTTGAGCCTGTTCCAGGGTTCTATCGCGGCGGACACTCTCCAGCAACGCAGCTGAGGCATAGACCCGGGCTGGCACATTCATCTTCCCCCGGGGAGGAATTTCCCAGATAAATTCATTTATTTTCTTTATTTCCATTTCACCCAATCTCCTTTTTCTAAATTTGATAAAAATCAGATATCAACAACCACCTGGATGAAGACTCCATCAGGCCCTTGTGTTATTTCCATCTCATTATAAGTAATAGCTTTTACGTCACCAAAAATTTCATCCCCTTTTCTCATTCTATTCCCTTTAAACCTGGCCAGCAACCAATATCCTGGCGGTTCAGCTCTCTCTTCAATCCGGACATCCTCCACTCGACTCAGCAGAAACTCCCGGGTCTCGAATTGATAGAGGATCTCTTCCAGGAAACTGACCAGTAGCTGCTTGAGGTCTCGGCCAGACACTTCAACCAATATCTCCTNGACCGGCTTTATTTTTTGGGGCTCCCACATTAAATGACATACCGCCAGGGCCGCATGAGCAAAAGCTTCCTCCAACGTCCGTCCAAATGCCTGAAATTTAGCGTCAGCAGTATGGGGCAGAAACTTGAATTTCTCCATTTAACTTTCCCCCAACTCTTTTTCTCTTACCTGGCGAATTGTTTCCTGCTGCAGCTGTTGCAGGGCACGGGAGTACTCTACCGGAAAACGAGGGGGATGGGAAGAAATTTCTTTATATTGACTCGCCAATCTGGCAAACTCATCCAAGAATCTTTCTCTTATTTCGGGCAGAGAAGGCAAAGATTGAATTATCTTCCCCTTGTTCATAAATTTTTCCAGAAGCGGCTGGCCTCCTTCATGTTTCTCCGGCCGAAGACCAAGAATGTCCTTCTCCATCTGTCCCCTTTCATTATAGAAACGAAAGACCTGCTTTTCCCCGGCCAGGGTCATCTTGCCCGGGCTGAGTTTCAACACCGGCTGGCCGTTATACTGGACAAGCTTATAAGCCATATCCATATAAGGGGCATCAGCTGAAACTCCCATTTTAGTCCCCACACCAAAAGAGTCAACTTGAGCTCCTTTAGCCAGAACCTGCTGGATTTTATATTCATCAAAAGCTCCCGAGGCGAAAATCATCGTTTCCTTGAAACCCGCTCCATCCAGAATCTGCCGGGCTGCCTGGCTCAACCGGGTAATATCTCCACTATCAAGCCTGATNCCTTTCAACCGGGCTCCCTTTTTCTCCATCTCCCGGCCTACTTCAACAGCTTTCTTTACTCCGACCAGCGAATCATAGGTATCCACCAATAGAATTGTGTTCTTGGGGAAAGTGCGGGCAAAGGCTCGAAAGGCGGCCATCTCACTGGAAAAACTCACTACAAAAGAATGGGCCATCGTCCCATAAACTGGGATATGGTATATTTTACCGGCCAGAACATTGCTTGTGCCTATAAAACCAGCAATATAACTGGCTCGGGCCACCTTTAATCCCGCATCTCTTCCTTGAGTACGCCGCAAGGAAAAATCAATCAGGGGCCGTCCCCGAGCTGCGGCCACGCAGCGAGCAGCTTTGGAGGCAATCATCACTTGAAGGTTGAGAGTATTGATCAAATATGTCTCCACCAGTTGGGCCTCAATAAGAGGAGCGCGAACTTCCAGGATAGGCTCTTCGGCAAAAAACAACCGCCCTTCGGGAATAGCCCAGACTTCCCCGGTAAAGCGAAACTCTTTTAAATAATCCAGGAAATCAGATTTAAATAAATCCGTTTTAGCCAGAAAAGCCACATCCTCCCGGCTGAACTGAAGATTTTCCAGGTAAGTAAGGGCATCAGCTAAGCCAGCAGAGACGAAAAAATTGCGACCCGGGGGATAATTGCGGATAAACAGGCTGAAAGTAGCGGGCTGAAACATCCGGTTTTCAAAAAAGCAGGCCGCCATCGTTAATTCATATAAATCGGTCAAAAGAGCCCACCGTTCAATCTTACCGCTCATAGTCTTCCTTCATTCCTTCA
>MTOP01000101.1 GCA_002010725.1 Candidatus Aminicenantes bacterium JdFR-80 | reverse complement strand
AAAAGAAAATGATATTTTTATTTCACGCCCTAAATCAAGTTCTATCCCCTTTTGGCCCAGAGCTAGGAGAAAAAAGTTAGTTGAAGGCCTGAAGAGTTTGTNTTCAGACTTAGAAGGGATATCCACCTTTGTTAACCGAACCCACTCTCCTGATGACTTTATTATTATCTTGGCTCNGAAGCCAGGTGAGCCGGGAATTTTAGTAGAGAAAATAATATTATATAGTTTGCTTGCCCAATGAGAATTGATTACAATTAGTAAATATTGGCCTCGTCATGGCGAGGGTGGGGATTGTCCTGAAGAAAGAGGAAGGGATTTATTTTTTAACTTCTGCGGTAAAGGTTGCGGCGGAAAGAAAAAATTCCCGAGGCTGAGAAGGATGAAACTCCCTGGGGAGAAAAGTTGGCGGGGCAAAAGAAGGATGAGGGAAGATGAAAATCTGGATGATTATTAAAAAAAGAGGTAAGACCAGGAGCTTTTTCAGAAGCAAAGAAAAAGGAAAAAGGGGGGGCGGGCAAAGCAAATTTTTCTTTCGGAAAAAGTTTTGCTCACATCTACCCTCTTTTTGTTTCCTGGGATTATTTATTCTTTTAGTTCTCTCGGGAATTTTCTCTGAGGCGGCCTCAGAAAGCAGGCCGGTAGGTTTAATCACCCCGACTGCAGGTCTTTCCGTGGAAACGATTTTCTGCCTTCCAACCGGAATCAGCCCGGTTTATCTCGGCCTAAAAGAGACGAGAGAGAAACCAACAGCGATTCAAGAGGAGAGCTGGATGGGTATTTATATCAGAAATCAGAAAGTTGGCTATGCCCACAGCTATCGGCGCCTTGTTTCTCTGAGGGGTCGGGAATATGAAGAACATTTTTCTGAGTCAGTCATCAAGGTCTCCCGTTTAGGGGGAACTCCTCTTGATATCGAGACCAGGCAGTCCACTTTTTATAATAAAGAGGGCCGACTCGAGCGTTTATTGGTCGAGACCACCATGGCCGGAGATAAAATTCAGCTGGAGGCCGTGGTTGAGCCGAAGAAAATAATTTTTTATCTGGGTGGCCAAAAGATTAAAGAGATCCCCTGGGAGAAGGAATTTTATGCAGAAATTCCCGTGAAAAAACTTCTGGCGGAGGGAAAGATTCAACCTGGTTTCAGTCAGGATTTTCTAATTATTGATCCCTTATCTTATAGTCTCAAAACAAGTCACTTTGAAGTCCTGGGTTGGGAGGAGGTGCTTATCCTCGGGCAGAAGAAGACTCTCTGGCATACCCGGACAAAAATCCCGACAATCGTTCCGGTGACAGTGGATGATTGGCTGGATGAAGAGGGAAGAATCTGGAAATCAATTAATCAATCAGCTTTTTTAACCATGACTTCTCTGCGCCAGAGCAAGGAGAGCGCCCTCGAACCCGTGTCAACAGGATTTGAATTGGCTTATTCTTCTCTCATCCGGGCTAATATCGTTCTGGCTGATCCTCATCAGGTGACTCGGGTTAGATTTCGTTTAAGTGGAGTGGCGGTGGAGAAATTACTGGCTTTTCCTTTTGACGACGGGACGCAGCAGCTAGTAAAAGTGGGGGAAGATTTCATTGTTGTTCAGACTAATTCCCTTGTTTTTGAAGAACGACGAGCCTTGTCTCTCCCTATAACCGATGAATCTGTTCAGGAATATCTCCAGCCAACTGCTTTTTGTCAGTCAGACGATGAAGAAATTCAGCAGGAGGCTTACAAGATTATCGGNCAGGAGCGTAATTCATGGCGAGCCGCCAAAAAGATTGCTTGGTGGGTCAATCAGTCGATGACCCCCAATTATGATGTCGGTTTTGCTACGGCCAGGGAAGTAATAAAAAACCGTCAGGGGGATTGTTCGGAACATACTGTCTTAATGGTGGCCCTTTGTCGGGCTGTTGGGATTCCGGCGCGGGCAGCGGTGGGGATAATGTCTTCCGGCGGACTTTTTGCCTACCACATGTGGCCTGAGGTTTATGTGGGTCGCTGGGTTAATCTTGACCCGAAATGGCTGGTTGTTGATACCAAAAGCGGTGAATTGGTGACGGATGCCACTCATTTAAAATTTGGTCGAAGTCGTCTTGACGAGAATTTATTTCAGGAAATGGCCCAATCAGTGGCCGAGATTATTGGTCAGCTTAAACTGGAAATTATTGACTTCCTGTTAGATCCGGCGAGGAAGCCGAGGGTTGAGGTTGATGAGCACCTTGTAAACTGAAATCTTCGCCCACTGGCTGAGATCGAAGGCAGAAATGTTTTCTTCTTTCTGGCGTCCAATAAGGACAACTTCATCTCCGGGTTTTACTTCTGTGTTGTGGCCCAATCTGACTTCCAGGTGATTGGCTGTAGGGGAGGTAATTATCGGGAATTTTTTCCCCTTGATGAGAACAAGGCTTTTTTCAGGACTAACCAGCGGATAGCCATCGGAATAACCGATGGGCAGAAGAGCGATTTTTTCTTTGGCGGTNACTTTATAGGCCCGATGATAGGAAATTGAGTCTCCCGGTTGAAATGTTTTAACCGCGTATACCCGGCATTTGAGGGANAGAACAGGCCGGAGGTGGAGTTTATCTTCGGCCTGTGTTTTGTCGGAAGGATAATAACCGTAGAGCATTATTCCGGGTCTGACCATATCCAGGTAGGCTTCGGGCAGGGTTAACAGACCACTACTGGAGGCGACATGTTTTAGGCCGAGGGAGAGGCCCTTCTCTTCGGCCTGACGGCAGACAGTCTGGAAACGCTGGAGTTGGAGACGGTCGAATTCTGGGTCTTCGGTCAAAGTGGTTGAAACGCCTGCGATGGTAATACCTTTCAAAGTGGCTACTTTTTCTAGATAAGGCAAGGCGTGGCGATAATCGACCCCCGCCCGACCCATGCCAGTATCGATATGAATGTGGACTAGAGCTTTTTGGTAGCTCTGGCGAGCCGCCTCATCCAGGGCTTCCACTTCCTCCGTGAAAACGCTCTGCTGGATCTGGTAGCGAATAATATCTTTGGCCTCTTGAGCGCTGAAAGGTCCAAAATTGAATATAGGGGAGGTTATGCCGTTTTCCCTTAACTCGAAAGCTTCCTGGAGTTTTCCAACCATTAGAAATGAAATCCGCTTTCTCTCCAAGGCCTGGGCTACATCTACCAGCCCATGACCATAAGCGTTGGCCTTAATCACGGCCATTACCTGGACCTTAGTTAATTCTCTGATTTTTTTAAGGTTCCAGTTAAGGGCGTCTAAGTTTAATTCTATCCAGGGGTCATATGTTGATGAGCGCAGAGGAGAAATGCTCAGAGGAGCTGCTGCTTTCGAAGAAAGACCAAGTGGCAGAGAAGCGATTAATCCGGTGGATAAAGCGCTCAATTTAAAAAATTCCCGGCGGTTTAAATTCCTTGTTTTTCCAGTGTTTTTCTTCGATGTGGATATGTTATGTTTTTTGGCCATTTTTGCCTCCCCGGCTAATATTCTGTTTATTTAGGTGATGTTCCTTTTTCATTTATAAGAATAGAAAGGAAGGAGGAATTACCAGCAGGCGACTAAAGTCAGAGTGAAGACTATTCTTTAGCAGCGTTTGTTTCCTTCTCATTGGTGGCAAAATACTCACGCAATCCTTCAGAATAAGAAGGAACCGAGAGGGGAGCGACCCGATGGTTGTAAATAAGTTCTACCAGTTTCTTTTTGTCTTTCTTTTTTAGCGCTTCAATGATGTCTTGATGTTCCATGAGTGATTCTTTAAGAGCGCCTGGTTTTTTAAAGGCGTGAATTCGAGCGTAGGTGTATCGCTGGAGTTTTTCATTGACGTGTTGAACCATTTCCTGAAGAAATTTATTGGGGACCGTTTTGGTTATCTCGTTGTGAAATTCTTCGTTCAACTCAAAATATTTTTCAATGGTTTCGATCCNGGATTTTTTCAACATTTTTTCAGCCAATTTTTCCAATTTAGCTATTTGCCTGGGAGTGAGAGCCTCAACAGCTAGCTCCATCACCAGTCTATCCAGAGCACCTAGAACCTGAAGAATTTCCCGTAGTTCTTCCTCTGAAGCTTCTTTAACTTTAACATGACGGCGAGAATCAATAGTGACAAANCCCTTGGCTTCCAGTTTGAGGATAGCTTCTCTTATCGGAGTTCGGCTGACGTTGAAATACTTGGCTAATTCGATTTCATTTAGGCGCTGGTTGGCTTTAAGTTTGTTGTTGATAATGAGGTCTTTGAGATGGTTGTAAATAAAATCACTTAAAGTTCGGGGGAGAGGGTACTTGAATTTTTCATTGGCTTCGAAAATCATGAATTTCCTCCGGTGAGAGTTCCTAGGCATTATATCATGAAAAAGGATATGAGGGTCAAACTTCTCCTTCAAGATGGGAATGAAATAAGGAGGCTTCTCTTAAGAGCCAGGTTCNAGAGAGAGGATGAGATCGCCAAATTGAGTTGGATTTGGCGGAGAGAGATAAAAAAGAGGGCACCCCGGTGAGGTGCCCTCGGGAACTAAGGGGGTGATTGTGATGAGGGGAATGAGGGAGGGAGAGGAGATTTGTCAAACTTTCACCTCGGGGCCTTTTTAATGGAAAGAAGGACTCCAAAGCTCAGTCTGTTTCTCCTGAGAACAATCACCTGCNTTATTATATAATTATGATAATTATTATAGGCAAAATATTATTAATTAAGGCCAGAATATTTGTCAAGAGGTAGGCCTTCTTGCCTCCTTATGGTCGAGGATGGCCTTCCTTTCTCACCCCAGGAACTTTGGAAATTCTGGGAGAAGCAACCTTCTTTCAATTTTGATTCCGGTGATGTGGTCATCCCCTCCCTTCCCCCTTTTGCCCCGGACGAGTTAAAACTTTTCTTTCTGCCCAAAGAAAAGAAGGATCAACTTCGGGAATTTAAGTCCCGNGGAGAGTTGGATCACGACGATGTCACCATTTATCGTGACCGGGTGCTTGTCCGGACACCCGAAGGTCAAGTGGCCATTCCTGAAGAATATTTCTTCCGACAATGCCCCTATGAACAGTTGCTGGCCTGTGGAGCCGGACTTTTCTATATTACCGAAGGATTCCCTGCTCTGGACGAGCAGGAAGAGCCTAGAGAAGAGGATGCTTCTCTCTCCCCNGAGACAGCCCTNGAAGGAGACCGGTTTCTGGATCTTAAGGATTTTCAGGTTACTTTAATTCCTCCCCCGCCAACCNCGGAAAAAATTNCCCCTCTTGAGCTGGAACCGGAAGATGTTTCTGAGCGCCCACCGTTACGGATTTATCAGCCTGACTCCAGCCAGGTTCGTCGTTTACTGGATTCCCTGATGGTTTTTCCCGAAGGCCTGCAGTTTAAATTTTTTAAAGAAAAATATCTGGATAAATACCATCCTGGCGGGTACGGACTAAAACTTTACCCGCTGCTTGACTCAAGGAGAAATTCATCCCAAAAGATGGTGAAAGTTATCCGTGTCCAAAAAAGGCGTGGTCGTTTTTCTTAAAAAAAGAAAATTGGGGGAGATGGATGAGAGTTACCCCTGGGTGGATTGGTTTGAGGTAAAAAATAGAATGTTGAGAGGAACTATGGGTTGAGGAAAAGTAAGAAAAACTACTCAAGAGGCAAACTTAATTCTAATTGTTTTTTTCTGTCAGTCGTTTATAGATTCGATCGGCTAATCGGAGTTTAAACCGAACAGCCACAATGTAAGGTGGCTCTTCTTCTTGCCAATGGCCATAAGAGACCGCCACGATTGTGCCGTTGGGCAATATCTCCACCCCGGGATAGCCGCAATCCCAGGCGTGGTGATTATCCATTAATCTGAGGCGATATTGCCCTTCCCGACCATTAACCAGGTCATCATAATTACCCACCCAGGCTACCCAGTCGCCTTCAGTGGGGCTGCCTCTGTCGGGACTAATATCCCGGAAAGAAATAAAGAGTCGTCCGTCAGGCAGATATTTACCGGTGTGGCGGTCGCCAGTGAGGGAGCCGGGAAGTTCCCGGGGCGCTGACCAGGTTTTTCCCTCATTATTGGAAAGTATAATCAGGGAGTTATAGCGGCGGGAGTTCTCGCGCAGCAGGGCGGCTATCTGGCGGCCGTCCGGCGAGCGAATCAGACCGGCTTCACAGAGATGAAAGATAGACGATGAATAAACCGGCTGGGGGGCCGACCAGGTTAAACCGCCGTCCTCGGAGAAACACTGGTAGAGCGTAAACTGCCCTTTTGGTTGACCATTGCCTTGAATAAACCGGCCGTCGTCATGAAACATAGCCAGGTAGTGACCCGGGCCGGTCCGCAGGGGAATACAGCTGGCCATGGCGACAATACCACCGAACGGACCGATGGGTTTAAGTTCCGACCAGGTCAGCCCGTCATCTTCGGAAATTGACATCCGGATGGGATATAAACCGGAAAAGAGAATGAGTCTTTTTTTTCCCGTGGAGTCAATTGTGCGGAAAATGGTCGGAACTTCTCGGGAGGTTGCCCAGCTAGAAGGCACGGGCAGGCGGGGGCTCCAGGTTCGGCCGCCATCAGAGCTTTTCTTCATGACAACAGCTCCTCGCCCATGGCCCTTGGGGTAAACCACGATAATTGTGCGGCCATCCTCGAGGAGAACAGTGGTGGGATGTCCCAGGTACTGACCATTCTCTTTGTCCACAACTACCTGAATTTTCCCGTGGCGAGAGAGGTCAATAATCGGTATTTGAAAACCAGGCGGTTGACTTGAAGGAGGAAGATGGCGGGAAGGCTTTTTCTGGGGAGAAAAGATTATTTCTTTTATCTTGGCAGACAGCCAGGTGGCGATTAATTCGTGCCCTAAATCATTGGGGTGAATACCGTCTGAGAGAAGAGAATTGACCTCGCCCTCGCCGTTGATTTCTCTTGTTTCCAAAAGGCGGAAGACGTCGACTAGCGGTAGGGAGAATTCGCGGCTGAGATTGCGTACTGCCCAGGCATAATTACGCAGGAGGACATTGATCCCCCGGGGAAAGCGACGGTTATAAGGGGCTTGATTAAATATTCTTTTCAGATGATGTGTCCAGCGCATGGGGTTAGGAGTCATGAGAAGAACATAAATCTGGCGATTGAGGAGAGTTTCAATGAAATAACGGAGATTTTCTTTATAGCGGTCCAGACTCACCCAAGGAGAGGTTCTCCCCCGTCTGAAGTCAATGGCTGCATCATTGAGGCCGAACTGAATTATGACTAAATGGGGCTGGTGAGCCAGAACGTCAGGTCTTAGTCGTAGTCGGGCGTCTTCGGTGGTGTCGCCGGGAACACCGGCGTTAAAAATTTCAGTAATAATTCCCGCTGCCTGGAGTTTCTCTTGTAGTCGCTGCAGATATACTTTTTTCACCCCGCGGCGAGGAGCTGTGGTGGAATCACCAAAAGCAACCAGGCGGAGGGGTTTATTCCGGGGTAAAGGGGGAAGATGATAAGAAGATGGGGAGGGAGGAGTGTCGTTTTTTGACTTGCAGGTAGAGAAAAAAAGGATACTCAGGAAAAGGAAGGTAACGGAGAGGATGACTTTTAGTCCATCAATTTTTTTGCGGTTAATTTTTATCGCCGGGTGATCAACCATTATTTTCGACATGGTTATTTTCAATGGCCGACAGTTTTAACGCCCTCCTGGGGGAAGGTGTTTCAGGAGAAAATCGGTCAGGGTCCGGTAGAGATGGCGGGTGGTGTTTTTTCCTTCGGATATACTATGGGTCCGATTGGGATAAATCATCAGCCAGAATAATTTATTATGTTTGATTAGTTCATTAATCAAAGCAGCCGTGCTTTGGAAATGGACATTATCATCACCGGTGCCGTGAACCAGGAGCAAGTCTCCCTCCAACTGGTGAGCATAGGTGATGGGGGAGCCCTTAAGGTAATTTTCTCGATTTTTCTCCAGGGGTCCCATATATCTTTCCTGATAAATGGAGTCGTAGAGAAGCTGGTTGCTTACTGGAGCCACCGACAGGCCAACCTTATAGAGCTTAGGATAACGGAACAGCAGGTTGAGAGTCATTGAACCCCCGCCACTCCAGCCCCAAACACCAATTCTTTCGGGATCGATGTAAGGTCGTTCCTGAAGAAAGCGGCGCAGAGCTGCAGCCTGATCCTGAGAGGCGAGAATTCCGATTTGGCCATAGATACGTTTGCGCCATTCTCTTCCTCGGGGGGCTGGGGTCCCCCGGTTGTCGATACTGATGACGAAATAGCCCTGTTGAGCTAGATAGAGATGCCAGAGATAGCGTTTGCCTCGCCATTGGTCAACGACTGTTACGCCNGCAGGTTCTCCGTATACATGAACCAGAAGGGGATATTTAAGGGAGGGATCAAAGTCGGGAGGATAGATGCACCAGCCATCAAGCTGTACTCCTTCGCCTATATCTATCCGGAAAAATTCAGTTGGCCGGCGTTTGAAACGGGCCAGTTTTTTCTTTAACTCTGCATGGTCCTCGAGCTGAGCCAGCGGGCGGTGACTGGGTAACTCAATAATTTCAGTCAGGGGTGGAGTATCAAAATTAGAGTAAGTATGAATGGCCCAGCGGCAGTCCGGGGAAAGACGGTAGGTGTTGGTCCCGGAGAAACTGGTCGGGGTGAGACGCTGGGGACGGCCCGAGGATTTAAGGCGACTCCGGTAGAGATATCTTTGGGTCGGATTGTGTGGCGAAGCGATGAAGTAGAGCCAGCCTCTTTTTTCATCGACCTGCAGGAGTTTAATCACATCATAATTGCCCAGTGTTAATAATTTGGGCTCTCTTTTTCCCTCGCGGGAAATTAAATAAACATGGCGCCAGCCGTCTTTTTCGGAAATCCAGGTGAAATACTGGCCATTTTTTAGCCAGAATATTTCGTCGACCACCTCCACCCAGGTCTCGTCTGTTTCGGTATGGATGATCTGCACATCTCCGGTTTGAATATCGGCCTTTATTATCCGCAGAGTATTCTGGGGACGGTTTAATTGTTGAAAGATTATTTCTGGGGGATGTTCCACCCAGGTCAGCCGAGCAATGTAGTTATTTCGGGGGTCTCCGGGGGCTTTAATCCAGGTCACCGGTCCGCCGGAGACTTTGACCACGCCCAGACGGCAGGCGGAATTAGTTTGTCCCACCTTGGGATAGGGAAACTGAATAAGCTGAGGGTAAAGGGAATCGGTGAAATTAATCAGCGTAAACCGAGGGACATCCTGCGTATTAAATTGCCAGAAAGCTATGTACTGCCCATCAGGACTCCAGCGAAAAGCGTCTCTGAGCCCAAATTCCTCTTCATAAACCCAGTCCGAGGTGCCGTTAATGATGGTTTTAGAACCATCCCGGGTGAGCTGGCGGGGTTGATGGGTTTTCAGGTCTTCTACCCAGATATTGTTCTTATAAACATAGGCAACTTGGTCACCCCGGGGAGATAATTTGGCGAACATCAAGGAAGAGGGCTGGGCGTGGGCTCCTACTTTCTGGAGAAGCCCTGAGTTTAGATCGAGGACCCAGTAGTCACCCCGAGTGTTCCGGCGCCAAACACGTCGGCTGTTGGTGTAGATCAGCAGCTTGGTTCTGTCGCGGGAAAAGGTGAAGTCTTCAATGGATATTGGTTTTTCTTCTCCAAAAGGTACCAGAGCTGAGGCCTCGATGAGGACTTGTCTTTTTTTCTGAGGCAAAGTGTAGAGAATTATATCCTGACCGTCTGGCAGCGAAGCGGAAGGTTCCAGGGTTAGATATCCGGATAATTCCGGGACCCAGTGGATGGGGGGGAGAGGGTGGGTGTTAAACTCAGAAGAGGCAAAGATGCGGTCAAGGGAGAGCTTTTCCTGGTCAGATGAAGATTGAGATTGACTGGTTTTTGACGGTGAGTTCTCCGGCAGGAAAGGTGGCTTGGATGAGAGCAGGAGAGAGGCACCGGCCAGGTAAGGACCAGAAAAGACTAGAGTTGTGATTACCAGGAAAGTAGTGACAATAAATACGCCAGCTGGGGGTATTAATTTCTGAAGAAGCTGAAATGAGGTGAGTTTATTCATTGCTCATCCTCCTTGGACCGATTTTAATAAAAATTAAATGCTTGGCCAAGATTTTATTAGTAGTGGATTTTCATTCCTTCGGGGAAGATCGGAGCTGGTGATAGTTATCCGTGTCCTCTTATTAAAAGTGATAATAAATATCGTCTTCACTCACAGAAATATAGGGATGCGGATAACTTTCACCGTTTTTAGTTATAAAAGATGTAAAATCTTTAGATTGGCGATCTGGTCTGAAAGGAATATGGTTATCTAGCCAAGGCAAAGGGGAAATTAGAACTTAAAAGTCAGACCAAATAACCCCTGAAAAGAGGTCTCTGGTTTATCCAGGTCGAAATATTGAACCAGACCGGCCAGATAAGCTCCGAAATGACCTGAGAAATAGTATTCCAGCCCCAGACCGCCGCCCATTGTGGTCACGGTTCTTTTCTTCTCCGGAGGTTCTACTCTGGTTTCAAAGCCAAGCTCAGAGGTGTAGATCCGGGTTTCGGCGTTGAGTATTTGGCTAAGGCCCACTCCCCCTTGGAGGAAAAGGCGCCAGGATGGTGTATTGACCAGGTTACAACCAAGGATGAGTCGGGCTTCTGCATGAGGATAAGTGTCAATAGTCACCCGATCGTTGTCACTGGGGTCATGGAGGGTGGCTCGGCCGGCCAAAGTATACTGACTTTCGAAACCGAAATAAATTAGGCCTGGGTCGTAAATTATACCGAACCCTAGGCCAAAGTTTTGGTGGGCAGCCGTAATCGGAAAATCATTGGTACCTTCAATATAATCAGCTTCGCTCCCGGAACGAAGATAAAAATTGCCAGCTCCAAAGAGATAAAGTCGTCCTCTTCCTTGGACTGAAGGAGCCAGAAGAAAGAGAGTTACCAAGATTATAATGGTTGATCTGAGTGTTTTTCGGGGCTTAAAATATGTCTCCAATTTCATTAATATTTTCCTTTCGTAATTTTGACATTGATAACCCTGATGGTCAATTGGGTGTATCTTGTTTCCAGGCCGTCAGTTACAAAAAAGCGAGGATGATAAAGGCCTGCATGGGTATGATTGGTTTTCCAGGTTAAAAGCCCTTCCCGGCCATTAAAGTTGGCTCCAGGGGGAGACTCTTCAATCCCAAAAAACAATTCATCTCCATCCGGATCATAGGCTTTTAGTTGAATAGTGAGGGTCTCGCCTTCTTTAATGGCCACAGGCTCCAAAGGAAATAGAACCGGGGGTTCATTATCCCGGCTGGCCCCCCAGGCACTCAGAACCCATTTCCCTGTTTTGCAGGCACCCCGGCGGATCTTGAAATACCCCTCTTCTCCCCAACCCCGTCCCCATGAGTTTTTAGCAATCCAGCAATTCTGGCTATCATCATAACCNACCAGGACGACAAGATGGCCCCCTTCGTAGGTGGCGGAAGAAGTTGGTTCATAGACGCCGCTGCGATAGGCGTAAAAGTCAGAATAAACAGCCAGGTAGAGGACCAGAGGGCCGTCTAAAAGAGCGGCCTTGATCCGGGCTTCATCGACGGTGGCTTGGGTTACCCATCCCCAGCCCTTGATGTGGGTTAGAGTCTGAGAGTGATGAGAGCAGAGGTTGCAGGCAGTGTCACTGGCCTGATAAAAAAAACAATGTTCCGGACCTATCCCGAAGTTGAGGATATAATCAAGAGCCTTCCAGGCTTGGCCTCCGTTGCAATTACCCGCAGGCGAACAGGAGATCAGTTCTTGCTCGGAGAGATCGGGGTAGTTGAGGGCTTGGATAATGAACCCTGCAGTTGAGTCAGGGAAGGGAGGAGGGGAATCACTTTTTTTGTTTAAAGTTGGTCGAGTAGTTAAAGACGAATTGTTTTCTCGGACTAGAGTGAAGCGGTTGTACTCAATGTTATAGATGGCTTCGACCACTCCCAGGGCAGCAAAAGCCCAGCAACTGCCGCACCCTCCCTGGCTTTTGACCGAGGTGAGATAATTCTTGCCCTCGATATTCCGCCAGTCCCAATGGTTTGGCAAAGCGCGGCGGGTTTTAACCGGAGCCACCCGGGAAGGTTGCTCATAAAGAGGTGTTAGTCCACCTAGCCAGTTTTTCCTTTCAGCCAGGGGGAGCCGGGTGAGGGTGGTCTCTCCAGCCTGCCAGCTGAGTCCCTCTTTCTGGATAAGGTAATTGAGACGGGCAATTTCTTCCTGCTCAGGTTGAGAGGTGGTTGCGAAAAGGAGANCGACACCTAGAGTTATAGCGGTGAAAATAATCCCAGTTAGAAGATAAGATTTTAATTTTTGACCCGACTGACCAGAGGAAAGATTTTTTAGTTTCATATTTTTAATGAAAAGTTAGGACGGAATGCATCTTTTTATTTTGTGGGCCCATTTTTTTCTTTAGCTTCGGGTAGATAAAATTTAATCGTCAGCGGCAATTGTTCAGCGCAACTAGTATCAAGATTGACTACTGTGCCGGTAGCTAGAAATTGTTGTTGAATATTTTCCAGACATTTTCCTCCCGGAACATGGGCGCCGGGAACGATAAGATGAAGACTCTGCGGAAGGTGGCGGGCGGCTTCTTCACCCCAGCGGGGTGGAGTTACCGGGTCAAAGTAGCCGGAAATAATGAGAGTCGGTACATCAACAGCCACAGGCTGGTCAAAATCATCAGGCAGGATGGATTTGGGCCAAAATTGGCAGACGGCCATTTGTTGTCTAACCCGGTCATCACCCAGGAATGAATCACCGATGACTTCCGGAATTTCGGGGGGCTCGATACGGGCGACATCTTCGGCACAGGTGACGCACAACAGCATTCCCAGGGCGATTAACTTCCGAATGCGCCGATTACTCGCCAGCCCCCGCTCGGCAAACGGCTGAAAATTGCCCAGGTATGCCTGGTGAATGAGATACGGGACTTGGCGGTTGGTCAGGTTAGAGTACATGATTGTCCGCAGGGCTTCGGCAAAAGCAGCTTTATCCAGGGAGACTTTAACTTTCTCTTTGGTTACTGGGTGAGTGATTTCTACCTCTACAGGTTCTTTCTCCAGCCGGCGAAGAATGGTGGTGAATTCTTCTCTCAAACGAGGAAAAGCCTGTTGGCATTCAGGAACCCGAACACACTCATCCAGGATAAGTTCCAGAGCCTGGGCGGCGGCCGGGGAATGATAGAGAGGATTTCGAAAGGCGATGGGAGCTACGCCATTTAGAATAGCTGTGCGAACTGTTTCTGGATGTTGCTTCATGTAGATCAGGGCCATCCGGGTTCCATAAGAGCCGCCGATAAGATTGATTTGGTCATAACCTAAAGCCAGCCTGACTTCAAAAAGGTCGTCGGCGGCGGCAAAGGTGGAATACCAGCGAAGGTCATATTTGGCCTGCAATCTTTTCAGACAGTCACGATAAACATCCTCCGAGAAAAAAGGGCCGAGGTAGCTCTGGAGGTCCTCGTCGTTGGCTGCTTCCGGACAATCCAGGCGATTGTCTCCACCGGTGCCTCGCTGACTGACGAGGACAATATCCCGCTCCCGACGGAAAGGCGACCGGCGGAACTCCGAGGCGCTCTCGGTNNCATCAACGCCTGGCCCGCCCGCCAGGAAAAANATGGGGTCAGGTCGGGGATTAGGAGAAAGAGCATGGAGAACTACTACCTGGAGATGAATCATTTTGCCGGTCTGGGCGTTCCGATTTTCATAGACGGCAAAGGTTCCCTGGGAGATTCTGGCGCCGGTTTTCGCCTCGACTTTGGTTTCAAGAACCAATCGTTGACGGAGCTTTTCCGGGTTTGTTTCGAGCCGGCCGAGCCAGCGGTCAGACTTAGCTAAGTGACAGGCAGAGAGAAGCAGGCTAAAACCCATGCCCAGAATAATTGCCCTTAAAATCCATAATGCCCTTTGTTGACCGTAGTTAAAGTTTTGTTTCCTCATCGCCTTTTCATATATCACCTTCAGAAGAAGGTGTAAATAGGGAGAAAGAAAATGCTGAGACGAACTTTGTTTTTCAGGCAGGACCGCTGAGGAAAAAAGTCAATATTAGGCCGGTTTGGAAAAGTTTTTGAATGACAAAAAAAA
>MTOP01000078.1 GCA_002010725.1 Candidatus Aminicenantes bacterium JdFR-80 | reverse complement strand
AAAAAAAAATAAAAAAATTTTAAAAAAAAATAAAAAAAAAGTTGATTTTCTAAAATAAATATCTTTATATATATAAGGAAATAAGCGAGGAGAGGAAGGACGTCCCAAGATATTTTACGTTTCTATTTCTCTATTAAGGCCATAATCCATTCTTTTTTTTCATTAAATCAAAAAAGGAGGGGCAATAGAAGAAAGGCAAAATTTATAGGTGAAGGTTTGGAACAGAGCTCCATGATAAGTTTTTCCGAGGGAAAACGGTTTATGGCTAAGCTCTGTTCCAAGGGGAATGGGTATCTAAGAAAAGAAGGAGGAGGATAATTGAAATTTAAAATTCTTTCTTTTATTTCATTGCTTTTACTGGTCAGCTCAATGCTTAGTTTTGCTCAGGTGGGAGAAGTTGGCACTTTCGTTGGTCGAGTAACTGATAACGAAGGAGAGCCTCTTCCGGGAGTTGAAGTAACAGCACGGAATATTGAAAGAGGGTTGACTCAGAGTACGATTACCAACCAGAAAGGGATGTATCGACTGGAACGACTTCCCCGTGGTCTTTATGAAATAACAGCTAAATTACCTGGATTCAAGACGACTGTCAGAAAGGGGCTAGAATTATTTGCCGGGGCGGTGACCACAGTTGACATTCAAATGGAGATCGGCACGATTGAGGAAGAGGTAACCGTCATTGGTGAAACTCCCATGGTCGAGACGACCCGATCCGAAGTTTCCACCGTGATGACCGAAAAAGAATTGTTGAGTTATCCCCAGCAGAACCGGAATTATCTCTATCTGATGCAGTACGCTCCCGGGACGCAACCCGATGCTCCCACTATTGGGGGATCTGGTTTTGCCGTCAATGGCATGCGGGGCGAGTCGAACAACTACATGATAGACGGTTTGAACAACAATGATATTACCGATAACACCATGCAGACAACGCTCTTGCCGCCGGAGTCAATTCAGGAATTTCGGTTAATTACCAACAATTTCAATGCGGAGTATGGTCGGAATATGGGAGGTATCCTCAATGTGGTGATGAAATCCGGGACCAATGAATTTCATGGCAGTGCCTGGGCTTTCTATCGGGGCGACAGTGCCTTTTTCCGTTCAGCTGATTGGTTGACTGGAGAGCGGGAACCTTACAAGAGATATCAATACGGAGCTACTCTCGGGGGACCAATTGTCAGGGACAAGACCTTTTTCTTCTTCACCTTTGAAGGCATCAGTCAGGATATCAGCCAGGTGACCTCCCGTTACTTTTTAACCCCGGAAGCTATTGCTACCGCCACCGGTCCCGCCAAGACGTTTTTCGACAAGTATGGCTCAGCTTATCCCGTTCCAACTTACGATTTTGTCGATAAAAACAATGATGGTGTGCCTGATTATGGCCGAGCAGCTCTTTCTTACTCAGATACTTTCAAAAGTTATATGGCCGGTATTAAGATTGACCATATATTCAGTGAAAAAGATAGAATTGCCTTTCGCTGGATGTTCAATTTCCGGGAGTTTAAAGATGGCCTGAGCTATTACTGGGTTCCGGGTAAACAACTGGAAAGGCCGAACAAATTCCATACCGGTGGTTTGACCTGGCTCCATATTTTCGGTCCGACTGTCTATAACGAGGTGCGTCTGGGTTATCATCGAGATGATTGGGAATGGAGAGTTCAGGATGAGAGTATCACTTATTTTGATTTTAACGATGAGCTGATGGGTTTTGGAGATCCGGGTTATCCCATGACCCAGGTGAATAACACCTTTCAGCTGGTTGACGTGCTCAATATTCAAGTTAAAGATCACAATTTGAAATTCGGCGGCGAATTCCGGTATTGGACAGTTTCCTCGTCATTTGATGCCTTTGTTAATGGCTATTACATTTTTACTGATGGTTTGGCCTTCCTGAGTAATAGTCCTCCTGCGTATCTGATTCTTGGGGCAGATCCTCCGGATAATAAGGAAAATCCCTACTTGCCCGGCGATCCTCAAGGTGAGTGGCGAACCGGCTTCGGCCTGACTGCCCGGAAATGGCGTGGTTATGAAGCGGCTCTATTCGCCCAGGACGATTGGCGGATAACTGAACGGTTGACCTTCTCCTTTGGTTTGCGGTGGGAATTCTATTCCGTCCCCGAAGAATATTCCGGTGTAGGAATTAATCAGCCGGCCTTTGGAACTGAACAGGGATTTTTGAATAACCAGTTGATTGAAGGTATTTGGAATGAGGAAGGTATCAGGTACACCATTTTCGACGGCCGTCAGTTAATGGGCAAGGGACTGTGGAATAATTACTACGGTAATTTCGCTCCCAAATTGAGTTTNGCTTATGATCTGACTGGTGACGGCAAGACATCTCTTCGAGCTGGCTATGGTATTTCCTATGACCGCCAGATGAACCGCTCCTATGAAAATGACCGCTTCAATTATCCCGATTTTGCCTTCAACTCATTCCTCGGCGCACCCTGGGGAGGAAGCTATCCGTTCCTGGCAACTATGCCCGCTCAGGTACCTATTCAGGCGGCTCGTTCCGTTCGAGTATCGCTTCGCTGGATGGATCCCAATCTTAAACCTCAAATGGCTCATAACTGGATGATTGGTATCCAGCGGGAAATTGTGCCTAATTTCAGTATTGAGGTAGACTATACTGGTTCAGCCGGTCGCCGGATTGGTGGGATCATGAGAATCAACCGGTTTACTGGCGATGGAGCTGACGGGAAATACGACGCTATCAATCCTTACATCAACATTCGAGATGGCAACTTCNGGACAAACAGCTTCTGGTCGAACTATCACGGACTCCAGATCATTCTCAACAAGCGTTTCTCCAACGGTTGGTCCTGGTATACAGCTTACACCTATGGGGTGGCCAAGGATCTGTCGTCCATTTACCAGGGTATTGTGGTGGCTACTTCAGTAGAGAACTGGGATTATGACTATGGCTATGCGGCCTACGACCATCGCCATCGAGTTGTGGGTGGTTTTGTCTATGAAATTCCCTGGTTCCAGAATTCAGAGAGCTGGTTCTTAAAGAATGTTATTGGTGGTTGGCAGATCGCCGGTTCTTTCCATTTCACTTCTGGACGGCGCTTCAATGTGGCGGCTGCTTCCGGGCCGGCCTTTGACTACAACCTGGATGGTCAATGGGGAATGGATCGTCCCCTGTGGCTGGGCAGCGACAATTACAACGAGGCGATTAAATGGGAAGCCGGTCGTCCGACTCTCGATCCCAGCTATTTCGGCACTCCCAATCCGCCAGCCTATGAGAGAGATATGAGTTACTATGATCAGAAATTGCTTCCTCGCAATGCTTTCACCTGGTATCCTACCTATAACCTCGATATTTCCTTACAGAAAAACTTCCGTATCCCGGCAGGCGCCAGAGATTACAACCTCCAGTTGATTCTCGATGTTTTCAATGTCTTCAAGAACCAGTTCTGGGTACTGCCGGTAACCACCTATGGACTGGCTTCTTTCGGTGATGTCACCCGGAAGGTAGGCGATCGATTGGCCCAGATCTCGATTCGGTTTATGTTCTAGAGTTGTTGGCTGCACCCAGGGGAAGGGGCCTCTTGAAGTAAAAGAGGTCCCTTCCCTTTTCCTATTCTTCTTTCCAAGAGGAGAAAGAGGCGGGNGGAGCCGCCTGAGGGGAGTCACCTGAAAAATAAAACAGGACAGGCAGTTATAAAAAGCTTCATTATTCAGATGAAAGTTGATTATAATACTAAGAGCGGGAAAGTCATTATGAAGAGAAAATATTATTTCATCTTAATTGTGTTTCTTTTAATAGCCCTTCCCCTTAATAGTATTATCCAGGGAACCTTAAAGGGAGTGGNCAAGGATAAGGATGGCCATCCCCTGGAAGGGGTGACTGTGACGATTAGCTCCATNCAATATTCCTCGGTTCGCTATGTGGTCAAGACCAATAAAAAAGGGGAGTTTATTCAACTTGGTCTTAATCCCAACTATTATCAGATTAAAGCTGAAAAGGATGGTTATCTTCCGGTTATCCTGGAGAAAAGAGTTCGGATGCAAGTGATCACCGAGGTGGAAATTGTTATGGAAAAGGGGAATTATTATGTCGGCAAATCTCCCGGGGAGGAGGATTTCCAGGAAGGAATAAAATTGTTTAAGGAAGGCAAGTATGAGGAAGCAGCCGCTGCTTTTCAGCGAGCCAGTGAAAAGGAGCCTTCCGAACCAATTTATTATAACAACATCGGTGAATCCTACATCAAACTGGGAAAATATGACGAGGCCATTGAGGCCTTTAAAAAGATGCTTGAAATTCAACCAGAAAGTTATACCGCCAATAAGAAATTAGGGGAATTATATGGCCGGAAAAGGGATTACGAGGCCGCTATTCCCTATTATCAAAAAGCGGTGGAATTAAGCCCGCAAGATCCAGTGGCCTTTTATGACCTGGGTGCCTGCCTGATCAATATCAGAAAATATCAACCAGCCCTGGAAGCCTTGCGCCAGGCAGTCAAGTTGAAACCTGATTATGCCCAGGCTTATTATCAGATGGGGATGATTTATGTTAATCAAAATCAGGTGGAGGAGGCTCTGAAAAATCTGGAAAAATTTCTGGAATTGGCCCCCGATGATCCTCATGCGGCCGTTGCCCGCCAGCTGGTGGATTACTTGAAAAAGTCGAAAAAATAAAATTAATGGATGAATCATTGAAATCATTTCAGGTTGGCGATGGTGTCTAAAATCGTCAAATTATCTTTCTTTTTACTTTTGGCGGGGATCACTTTAGCCGGTGATCTTTATACCAGGCCTTTAATTCAGGAGAAAAAGGTTGCTGTCTCCCAAACCAAGGAGAAGTCAGAGCAGACCAAGATGCCGGCTAAATATCGGAAATGGCTGGAAGAGGAAGTGGTCTATATTATCTCGCGCAAGGAGAGGGAGGTTTTTAAAAGCCTGACCACTGATGAACAACGGGAGGCCTTTATCCGCAGTTTCTGGAAAAGACGTGATCCTACCCCCAGTACTCCACTTAATGAATTTAGAGAAGAGCATTACCGCCGGATTGAATACGCCAATCGACATTTTTTTGAGGGTGTGGCTGGCTGGCGGACCGATCGAGGCCGGATTTATATTATGTTCGGCCCCCCTGATTTTTTTGAGTCGAACCCTGGCGGCGGACGGGGATTTCTGTTCGGACCTTCGGCTCCCACGGCTGAATTTCCTTCGGAGAAATGGGTTTACCGCTATATTCCCGGCTTGAAGACCCGAATGGGGCGGGTCGAATTCATCTTTGTTAATTATTACAATTCGGGAAAATATCAGCTGGTAACCGATCCTGCTCTGGCCAATGCTCTGCGTAACACTTCCATTGCTTCCCGGGACGTGGGTTATGAGCCGGAAAATGTCCAGATCCCGGGCGAGACAAAAAAAGACCTCCCGGTTAATCCCCTGGAACAACTTCAATTTCTGGCTGAGGTAACTAAATCCCGCGGCGAAGTCCTGGAAGAGATAGAAAGAAGTGCCCGCTTGAGACGGTTGAGAGGAATTGTGGAATCCCGGGAATCGATTACCATGATGTCCTTTACTGCCAAGACCAGCTTTATCAAAGGACCTAAGGAGTTCACTTCTATCCCCATAAGCATTGAAGTGGCTGCCCGGGAGATAAAATTTGTGGAAAAAGATGGCCGTTACGCTGGACGGGTTAATTACTATATTGAGGTTAAACAAAAAAACAAAGTCATTTATCAAAAAAGCGATCGTTTGGAGATGAGCCTGCGGCCCGAGACTTATCGCCGGCGGGAGACAGATTATTATCAATATAAACACCGTCTGCGGTTGAAACCTGGGGTATATACTCTTCATCTGGTGGCCTGGGATGAATACAGCGGTCATGTTGGCTATGTGGATCGGACAATTGAAGTGCCGGATTTTTCTCGGCAGGGATTTAGCTTAAGTGATGTTATTCTGGCCCGAAATATTGAGATCTTGAAGAAAAAGAAAAAACAGGCGGTTTACCTTGATTCTAAAGATATTCCGGCTTTAAATGCGCTCAAGAACAGCCAGTTGAAAATTCCCGATAAAATAAAACTCGTCACAGAACCTGAGGACCCGTTCACTTTTGGTAATTTAAAAATCAATCCCAATACGGTGGGCGTCTATTCTCGAAGTGGTGAACTGGTATTTTTCTATCAGATCTATAACCCGACTTTCAGTTCCGCCGAGAAAAAGGCTAAGTTGAAAATCGTTCATCAGATCGAGCAGAACGGCCAAGTGGTGGCCCTCATTGATAAACCCCAGGAAGTCCATATTCTCGAGAGTCAAAAAACAGCTTTTCTGAATAGCGGGGCCCGATTCAGCCTGGAAAAGATGCCCCCCGGTTTCTATACCTTGCGGGTGGCGGTGACCGACCTTATTCTGGGCAAAACCATTGTCCGCCAGGTCAATTTTAGAGTAATCCAGTAACCATAACGTTTTATTTAAATTAAGGGAGTTATCATGAAGGGAAAAAGGATTATTGTTTTTTGGCTGGCCGTGGTTATAGTGGGAGCCTGTTTTCTTCCGGCCGGGGCCAGGAAAAAGGAAAACAAATATGAGCAGTGGCTGAAGAAAGAAGTCAAGTTGTTAATTTCCCCGGCGGAAGTTGAAGAGTTTAAAGCCTTAAAGACGGATGAAGAAAGAGATAAATTCATCGCCCTTTTCTGGGCTCGTCGTGATCCAACTCCGGCAACTAGAGANAACGAATTTAAAGACGAATGGTACCGTCGGCTGGAGTATGTGGAAAAGAATTTTAATTATGGGCCCACCCGGGGAATTAATTGTGATATGGGTAAAGTCTATATGTTTTTCGGCCCGCCTGCCCAGGTGAAAGGGGGGCCGGGGGGAGTTCGACCTAATCCTGTGGGTGGCAGCCAGATGGAGGCTCCCCCGCAAATCTGGGTTTACCAGGCCATGCCCTCCCTGGGGTTAACCGAACCCTTCCGGGTGGTTTTTCGCCAGTATCAATTTGGTTACGATCTGGATCAGCAGACTCCCCAGAAAATCCTGCGGGCTCTGGAAATATTCCCGAAAGTAGTGGTTTTTAACCCTGATTTGAAAGAACTTCCCCGTTATAAATTTGTTCTGGCTCCCGATTCTTTTGAGGCAAAGTTAATCACGGCCGGGGAAACAGTGGTGGATATTCCTTTCGACTGGAAGCCACATTTTACTCAAGCTTTGAATCAATCTTCTTATGTCACCTTTATTGTCCGCCTGGACAGGAAGAAAGCCAATTTAAAGAAGGGCAGTGAAGTGACCTTTTTCGGCCGACTGCAGCAGGGCGAAGAGAAAGAGGACTTCTTGAAAAAGGTTAAGCTCAAGGACAAAGAGCTTATTATTTTTGGTCTTCCCGTAAGATCGGGAACTTATTCTCTTTATCTGGGAGTCCGAACCAGGGATAAAGCCAGGTATTCACTGGTCAAAGGAGAAGTGATGGTGCCGGATTTCTGGAATGACCAATTGAGCCTGAGTTCGATTATTCTAGCCACTGAATTGAAGCCAGCTCCCAAGGCGAAGACTCAATCGGAAGCAGAGTTCGATCCTTATACTTTTGGTCGTTACCGGGCCGTTCCTCGCTTTGAGCCCACTTTTAGTTCCAGGGAAGCGATGAATGTTCTGTTTCAAATCTATAATGCTCAGTCTGTTCAAGGTGAGGTATCTCTTTTGATTGAATATTTTATTGTCGCTCCCGAAGGAACATATCGTTTGAATCCCCAGGAAATCAAGCAGCCGCTGGAACCAGGTAAAGCTCTCACCGGGGGAACAGAGATTCCCCTTTCCCCTTTGAAACCAGGGAAGTATACTTTCAAAATTAAGGTAACTGACCGGCATTCCAGCCGGAAAGTGGAGAAAAAAGTTGATTTTCAGATTATTTAAACCCCTGCGGCTTGCCTTTTTCCGACAAAAGGCTGTTGGCCTTTCCTGGCTAGTAATTTTTCTTCTTCTNGTAATCAGTAACTTTTTTACCTGTCGAACTTCTTCTTTTTCAACGGGGATGACCCCCGAGTTGGCCCCGAAATTCAGTCGCTATGCCTATAAGGTAGAAGATGATCAGTTGATAGTCATTGTGGATACTGAATTAGCCCGATTGAGATTGGCTGAACCCTATATTCCTCTCGATATTACTATAGCCAATAAAGGTCTTTATTCTCTCACTCTTACCCGGAGTTCGTTCGTTCTTATTGATGTGAGCGGAGAAGAGTATCCCCTGGCNGAGATTGATGAAGTTCAGCAGTTGTATGGTAAGCTGGTGGCCGATTCTCGCTATAGTTATGAGAATCTTCCTTTAAGCAAGCATGCCCAGACCAGTTTTANCTATTTTGGCCGCCAGCGTTGCAATTTTTTCCCCTGGATTCCGGGAGCAGCCCGGGTGACTGATGTGGTCATCATGCCGATTAGAAGTTATATCTATGACCGTCTGTATTTTCGAGCTCCCCCCAGAGAAAGATTAACTGAGATTCTCCGCCTCCGGGTTGAAGCCCCGGAACTGGAATATCCCCTGGAGATAGCCTTCCAGATTGGGACCAGGTGAACCGCTGACTTTTTCCCTTTTGGTAGTTCGCTTTTTTCCTTGACGGATATTCCCCCCGGAGAGGATTAAAGCGATAAAAATATTTTCTCTCGGCAGGCAAAGACGATTATCCGGGAAATATCCTTCACTTAAGGAAAAAGAGAANGAGCAGAAGGGTTATCCCCAGGAGGGGATTGAGAAATTTAAAACCCCGACTCAGGTGNNATTTATTACCNCNTCGCAAATAAAGGTTCAGCTGGTAGAAGAGCAGAAGGGAGAGAAAGCTTGAGCCCAGAAAAGGAAGCAAGCTGGTAAAATNTAATTGCCAGAGAAGGAAGACCAGAAAATTAAACACGAGGATGGCAATTCCTGCAGCCTTAGTCCCGGCTTCTTCGCCCGCCGTCACCGAGAGAATAGGGAGAGACGCTCGCCGGTAATCCGATCGATAGTAGGCGGCAATCAGCCAGATATGAGCCAGGGACCAGACCGCCACCAGAAAGAAGAGGATAAGGCTGATGACATCTATTTGAGACGACCAGGCCGTGTAGCCAGCAACTACGGGCATCCCGCCGGCCAGAGAGCCAATGACCAGACCAAAGGCAGTTCTTCTTTTCAGAAGAATCGTATAAAGGAGAATATTAATCAGGAAGCCTGCCAGGATTAGTATCCCACAGAGATAATTTATCCGCCAGGCGAGGATCAGTCCTATACCCAGAAGTGTCGAGGAGATAATTAGGGCGGCCCCGGCTGAGAAAGAACCCGAGGGAAGAGGTCTTTGCCGAGTTCTGAACATTAAAGCGTCAATATCCCGGTCAAAAAACATATTTAAGCCGGTGGTCCCGCTGATAGCCAGGGCCAGGNCGAGAATGAGGTGGAGTAAACGACTGTCAATCAGCCAGTGGGAAGAGATAAGAAAACCTAGGATCCCGGTGAAGACGAGCAGAGCTGTTTGTTTTAACTTAAAAAGCTGGGAAAGCGCTGCCAGAAGGTTGAGCTTCTGGGGTTGAGCTGTTTCATGTTGGGCTAGAGGAAGCAAGGTGTCAGCTCAAGTTAGGGGGTTGATTCAGTATTGGTTGATTCTCCTTCGCCAGCCAGCCAGAGGGCCAGAGGACGGTAGAGGGCATGGGCGAATTTGGTGAAAGGGGCGGTTATCAGCAGATTGAAGACAATTACCAGATGGACGGCGAAGGCAATATAAGTTGGCCAGGGAAGATTGAGCCACTTGAAAATATCTAGAATAAACCCCGTTAGTCCGGCGAGAAACATCCAGAGGAGGAAAAGCCAGTCGGTGGGGTGGGAATATTGGGAATAACTATTCGGGCGTTTGAGGCGGAGAAGAATGAAATAGCCTGCTCCGTAAATAAGGATTAAGCCGAAAACGATACCGGTTGCTTTGGCCACGGGACGGAAAAATTCAGGAAAGCCGAAGAAATCGACCCCGAAAACAAGAATAGTGGCCAGGAATAGTCCGGCAAACCCCCAGAATAAGGCTAGATGGGGGAGATAACGCTCGCTTTCCTCACAGTCCCGAAAGCGTTTCTGGAGGAGAACTTCATTAATCATTACTTTAATTAAACTGGTTAATAATTTTCGGGGGGTTCGTGGGGGTGAGGCAGGATTTTTAGCCAGGCTTTTGACCATGATAAAGATATGGGTTAGAGCAAAGAAGGCCACAAAGATGCCCATCACCAGGCCGGCATAATGGAGAAAGTCCAGACCGATAAAGGAAAGGGGCACAGCTCTGGTTGTTTCCGGATGAGGATTGCGGAAATAAATGAGGCCCAGGGTGGCGATGAGAGTCAAAATTAGCCAGGTTANCCAGGAAGATATCCGACCGTAAAAAAGATCGGCTATTCTCCCCAGAGAATATTTTCTAATCGCCCAGCGACGCAGCGCCATCATCAGTCCGCCTGGATCAGCTTCACGAGGGCAGGTGTCTGTACATTCCCCGCAGTAATAGCACAACCAGAGATCAGGNGCAGCGGTTATTTTCTCCTCAATCCCCAGGAGGGAATACCGAATAAGTTTGCGGGGAAAGGAATAATTTTCATTGGTTAATGGACAAATGGCAGTGCAGTTACCACAACTGTAGCAGGCTGAGATGTCAAAAGCTCCTAATTTCTTGACCCGATCAATAAATTCAGGCTTGACTTTGGCCATTTTTTCCTCTTTTTTAGATTATTCTGATGGTTTGCCTGGATTACTTAGCCACCAGTTTATATTTGTAATATCCTTCATCGGTAACTTCCTCTGTTTCTTCAATGACCCCATATTTTCTCAAAGCCATCATCCAGTACATTACCTGAGACGCAGGTTGACCCAATTGCTCAGCCACTTCGGGAACAGTGAGAGNCCTTTCTCTGAGAGCCGAAATAATTTTGTCCCGAAAAGACATTTCGGCTTTGATGGTTTCAATTAGTTCTTTTTCCTGGAGGGCCATTTTATTCTCCTTGATTTATCAACTGTTTTCCCGGGCCAGGGCTTCGATCATGGCCTGGACCTGTTCATCCGTGTAGCCTTCAAGATGGAGAGCGTCCTGGGGGCAGACAGGTACACAGCCGCCACAGCCTTTACAGAGGGCCCGGTTGATCTCAGCGATTTCCCGGCCGGCGAGGGAGCCTTTAGTAATAGCTTCGTAGGGACAAGCCTTGGCGCAGAGACCGCACCACTCGCAGCGTTCCACATCAACGAAGGCAATTAAAGGCTCGAGCTCGACATATCCTTTAACCAGCAGAGCAGCCGCCTTGGCGGCTGCCGCCAGGGATGAGGCGGCGCTTTCAGCTGAATTTTTTGGCCCCTGGACCGTGCCGGCAATAAAGACTCCGTCAATCACTGTTTCCACCGGTCGGAGCTTGGGATGAATTTCGTTGAAAAACCCATCCTTACCTAGGGGNAGTTTCAAAAGATTCACCAGTTCTGGNTTNTCCCGGGGAACCATCCCGGTAACCAGAACAACTAAATCCGTTTCCAGCTCCAGTTCTTCCCCGGCGGTTAATAAGTCTTTTACTTTTATTTTCAGCTGGCCGTTCTCTGGGATGACTTGAGGAGGCTCTGTTTCTGCAAATTTAATAAAAACCGAGCCCTGGCGACAGGCGTCTTCATAGAGCGTTTCAAATTTGCCATAAGTACGGATGTCCCGGTAAAGATGGAATTGGTGGATGGAGGCATTGATTTCAGCCACCAGCAGAGCGGTGTGGACAGCGGCATTACAGCAGAAACGGGAGCAGTAGGTATGAGCCTTTTCTTGCCCGGCGGGTTGCCGGGAGCCCACGCAGTAGATATAGGCTATCNGCTTGATTGGCCGGCCATTATATTCAAGACTTCCTTTTTCCCGGGAAGACTCCACGAGTTCTTTAAATTCAGGCAAAGTAATGATGCCAGGTGCTTCACCATAGGCAAATTCACCTCTCACAGGTTGATAATTTTCAAATCCGGTAGCCACAATGATGGCGCCGACATTNTGGGTGACGGTTTCCTNGTTGNCCCTTATTTTTACTTCGAAATCACCGATGCAGCCTTTCTTTTCCACTACTTCGGCCGAGGTNTAAAGAGTTATATTTTCTCTCTGGTTTAGTTCAGCCAGGAGAGTAGCGATGAGTTGTTGACCGTTTTTATTATGGGGATAGAGACAGTTAAACTTGTTTATCCACCCTCCCACCTGATTGTCTTTTTCCACCACCACTACCTCAATACCCAGGTCAGCCAGGGCCAGAGCGGCTCTTAACCCGGCGATACCCGCGCCAATAATCAGGGTTTTTTTGACGGTCTCCAGGCGGAATGGTTTTAGCGGCCGAGTTAATTTGGCTTTGGCGATTCCGGCGGCTACCAGCTTGATGGCTTTTTCTGTGGCCCCTAGGGGGTCGTTGGTGTGAGCCCAGGAATCCTGTTCCCGGAGATTAACCTGGACATATTGATAGGGGTTCAGGCCGGCTCTTTCGGCTGCTCCCCGGAAAGTAAAGAGATGGAGCTTGGGTGAACAGGAGGCCACTACCAGGCCATCCAGTTTGTTCTGTTGGATGTCTTCGATGATTTCTTGCTGGGCCGCATCAGAGCAGGCAAACATGGTTGTTTTGGCCACCACTACGCCTTCATGGGAAGCGATGGCTTCCCTGACCTTCTCGACATCGACATAATCGGAAATATTACCGCCACAATAGCAAATATAGACGCCGATCCTTCTGCCTGAAGATGGAGAAGGGCCAGGGTTGTTGGTTGTTGGGAGATGATTATCGCGGCTCACGATAGTCTCCTTATTTTCTCAATGTAGGCAGCTGCCTGAGTGGCCGCCGCCCCCGCGTGGATCACCGAGTCCGGGATGTCCATGGGCGAAGCGGCCGTGCCGGCGACAAAAACACCCTCAAGACTTGTTTTTCCCGGAGAAATATCTTCTTCGACCTGTTTGATGTAGTTGAAGTCATCTAATTGGAGAGAGTTTTCAGAAAAATAATGTCGGGCTTCGGAATTGGCCAAAAAGCCGACCGAGAGAATCACCAGGTCGTGTTCGGCTTCCCTGACCACGCCGCCGTTGTCGATATCTTCATAACGAACAATCAGCTGGCCATTTCCGTTTTCTTCGATTTTAGCTACTTTCCCCTTGATGAAATATGTTCCCATGGCCTGCGCCTGCTGATAAAACTCTTCGAAACCCTTGCCAAAGGCACGAATATCAATGTAGTAGATNGTTATGTCAGCCAGTGGTAAAGCCCCCATGAGAAGCTGGGCCTGTTTAATAGAATACATACAGCAGACCTGAGAACAGATGGGATTATCTACCGTCCGGTCCCGGGAGCCGGTACAGAGAATATAGGCGATATTATCCGGGGTTTTTCCGTCGGAAGGACGAAGNACCGTGTTGTAGGGACGGGTAGGCGAGAGCAAGCGATCCATCTGCATGGAAGTGATGACATTGGGGAAGCGTCCGTAGCCATAGGTTTCTTTAAGTTCNGCCGGGAAGAGATTGAAACCTGTGGCCAGGATAATTGAGCCCGTCTCGATTTCCTGGCATTCATCTCGCTGGGAGAAGTCTATGGCCTCAGCCGGGCAGACCCGGATACATTGGTGACATTCCGAGCAAATTCCGCAGTCCAGGCAGCGGGAGGCGGAGTAACGGACTTCTTCTTCTGTGAGAGGTAGCTCCACTTCTTGGAAATTGCTAATTCTTTCAGCCGGGGGAATTTCCTTGCGGGGAACCGGCGCCAGCCGAGTGTGATATTTTTGTCTTTCGAGAACTTTCTCCCGGGGAACGGCGGGCATCGGCTTAGCCCGGCGGAAATTTTGGAGATCTTCTCCCCGAAGGTAGGCATCAATTGCTTGAGCCGCCTGTTTTCCCTGGCCCATGGCGCTAACGATCATCGAGGGGCCGGTGACCGCATCTCCACCGGCGAAAACATAAGCGAGGGAAGTTTGCAGGGTTTCCGGGTCGACCTTAACTGAGCCGTCTTTATTCAGCTCCAGTTCTGCTTGAAATGGGTGGGTGGATGGAGTTAAGCCAATCGCCAGAATGACAAAGTCGACTAGGATTTTATGTTCTGAACCTTTGATGGGCACCGGCCGGGGCCGGCCGCTGGCATCGGGAGCACCGAGTTTCATGCGAATACTTTCGGCGGCCGTCACTTTTCCCTGCTGGCCGATAAATTTAACCGGCACCCTCAGGTATTGAAACTCCACCCCTTCCTCTTCCGCCTCTTTAATTTCCCAGTCGAAAGCCGGCATCTGTTCTCGGCTCCGGCGGTACTGGATGAAGACTCGGGCAGCTCCCAGGCGGACGGCCACCCGGGCTGAGTCGATGGCCACATTGCCGCCGCCAACAACCATCACGGTTTTACCCGTGAGATCAATATTTTTGCGCCCGAGGTTGACGTCTTTGAGGAAATCCATCGAGGTGACGACCCCATCGAGCTCCTCCCCTTCAACCTTAAGTCGCCGCGGTTCCTGGGCGCCGGTGGCCAGGAAGATGGCCTCGTAGCCCGCGGCTTTTAATTCTGCCAGTTTTTGAACCCGATGATTGGTCTTGATATGGACGCCAAGCGCCGTGATGTTTTTTATATCGCGATCAACAACCTCATTGGGCAGGCGGAAAGCGGGAATAGCGAAGCGAAGCATCCCTCCAGGCTGGGCCTCAGCCTCGTAGATGGTGACCTCGTAGCCTTTTTGAGCCAGGAAATAAGCCGCGGTTAGACCGGCTGGCCCTGAGCCGATAACAGCAATTTTTTTGTTGATTCTTTTTTCGGGAGGGGGAGGACCGTATTCAGGTTCAGGGTGTCGGGCATAATAATAATCGGCGATGAACCTTTTAATCCGGCGGATGGCGAGAGGGCCTTCTTTTATTTCCCGCGCCAGGTAATAATAATCTTTGTTATAACGTTC
>MTOP01000042.1 GCA_002010725.1 Candidatus Aminicenantes bacterium JdFR-80 | reverse complement strand
TGATAAAAGAGAAGTCACGGTGGCTTCCACTTCTTCATCATAAAAATCAGCTAATTTCCCCAGCATTTCATCGAGAGTTCCCGTGGCTTCACCCACACCGACCATCTGGATCATCATAAAAGGAAAACTCTTCTGTTCACGAAAAGCATCGGTTAAACTCAGGCCTTCAGAGACCTGTTTACGAGCCGCCATAATGTGTTCTTCAATAATCACATTATTGGCGGTNGTCGAGGTGATCCGCAAAGCCTCCAGCATCGGCACCCCTCCAGAGAGCAAAGTGCTCAGAGTCCGGGTGACCCGGCTCAACCCAACCTTCTCGAGCAAACTACCAAAAAGAGGAAATCTCAGGTAAAGCCGATCAAAAAATTTTCTGCCAGTCGGTGTCCGTCGTACATAGCGATAAAGAAAAACAAGGGCAATTAATCCCAGGAAAATAAACACGATATACCGCTGGACAAAATNGCTCATCGCCAGGACGCCGGCGGTTAAAACGGGTAANTCTGCGCCCAATTCNTGGTAAATCGAAGCAAANANGGGAATAANTTTCCACATCATGAAAATAACCACCAAGATAGCAAAGGTGACAATGGCTACCGGATAAATCATCGCCTGCCGAACCTGAGACCTTAATTTAACAATGNTTTCCAGGTATTCAGCTACCCGGCGTAACATTATGTCCAGAGAACCGCTNTGCTCTCCCGAAGCCACCAGATTACAATAAAGGTCATCAAAAACCCGGGGGAACTTTTTCAAGGCTTGATTCAAGGTAGAGCCGGCTTCCACGTCGTTGCGGACTTCCTGGATAACCTTTTTAAAATATTTGTTCTTTTGCTGCTCGGCCATTATATTCAAACTCTGAATCAAGGGAAGTTCAGCATCGATCAGCACGGAAAGCTGTCGGCTAAAGACCGCCAGCTCTTTTAGTTTGACCCGTCCCCGCTGGAGAAAGGGTATTTGAATCTCCATTCCCTTGCGGGAGATTTCCATGACGGTTATCTGTTCCCGTTCCAGAGTTAAGCGCACCTCCTCCATGGAGCGGGCTACCCGCACTCCTTCCACCACGTCACCGTAGCGATTTTTCCCTTTCCATTGAAATTTAGGCATGGCTCACCTCGTTTATTTGCGATATCCGGTGGGCATATAACCCATAGAAGTGACTTTAGTTCCTTCTTTCCGCTGGATGATATCCATTAACTCTTCTGGTTTGGAACTGATGTTCATCGCCGTTTCCAGAGTAATTAACCTCTTAAAATAAAGATTAGCTAACGATTGATTGAAAGTCTGCATGCCGAATTTTTCCTGTCCCATTTGCATCGTTCCGTAAATCTGATGAATTTTATTTTCCCGGATAAGATTACGAATAGCCGGGTTGGGAATGAGGATTTCCATGGCCAAAACCCGGCCTTTACCGTCGGCTCGGGGAAGGAGCGCCTGAGTTATAACCGCTTCCAGGACAAGGGAAAGAGTAATCCGGATCTGGGCCTGATACTGAGTGGGAAAAATATCAATAATCCGTGAAATGGTCTCTGCTGCCGAGTTAGTATGAAGGGTTGAAAAGGTCAAGTGTCCGGTTTCGGCCACCCTCAGAGTAGCTTCAACTGTTTCCAGATCCCGCATCTCACCCACAAAGACCACATCTGGATCTTCTCGCAGCACAGAGCGCAAGGCATTGGCAAANGAAAGGGTGTCCACATTTAATTCCCGCTGATTAACTATGGCTTTCTTGGGAGTAAAAAAGTATTCAATCGGATCCTCAATGGTTACAATATGGACAGGACGATTTTTATTGATATGATCAATCATGCAGGCCAGAGTAGTTGACTTTCCGGAGCCGGTGGGTCCGGTGACCAGCACCAAGCCTCGAGGTAAAAAGCACAATTGAGCTAAACGTTGAGGAATGCCCAATTGGGCAAAACTGAATTCTGTGGGCAACAGGCGCCGAAAGGCTGCAGCCACCGAGCCTTTCTGCATAAAGGCATTGCCGCGAAAGCGGCCCAGCCCTTTAATCCCAAACGAAAAGTCGAGTTCCAGTTTCTCTTCAAATTGTTTTTTCTGTTTATCAGTTAAAAGGCTGTAAACCAAAGCTTTAGTCTCGGCCGGAGTAAGGGGGGGATAATCCAATGAAACTAATGAACCATGGACCCTGACTCGAGGCGGAACATAACTCGTGAGATGTAAGTCACTTGCGTCCCGCTCGACGGTTTCCTTTAAAAGTTCCTGGATGGTGGGAGCCATCTTTCACCTCCCTCCTATTTAGTCGGTATCCCTGACGGTTTCTCGTAAAACTTCTTCCACCGAAGTTATACCTTCTTTTATTTTTACCAAGCCACTCTGGCGTAAAGTTAACATTCCCTGCTCAATGGCTTTGCGCTTAATCTCTTTTGATTGAGCCCGGGATAAAATCATATCTTTGATCTCATCTGTGATTTTCATTACTTCGAAGAGAGCTGTCCGGCCTTTATAACCGGTGTTATTGCACTCATTACATCCTGCAGGTTTATAGACTTTAACTGTCTTGGCCTCTTCCGGAGAAAAGCCGATGTCCACCAAAGCGTCTGGAGAAAGATTGTGCCGGGCACGACATTTCTTACATAATCTCCGGACCAATCGCTGGGCGACAATACAGATGACCGAATCAGCTATCAAGAAAGGTTCCACCCCCATATTAATTAATCGATGCACTGTACTGGCTGCGTCATTGGTATGAACGGTGGAAAAGACCAGGTGTCCCGTGAGGGCGGCTTTGATGGCAATATCCACTGTTTCAAAATCCCGCATCTCACCGACCAGCATGATGTCCGGGTCCTGACGGAGGAAGCTGCGCAGGGCGGAAGCAAAGGTTAATCCTATCTCTTCCCGGATATTCACCTGGTTAATCCCGGGGATGTAAAACTCCACCGGATCTTCAGCGGTCATGATGTTTTTCGCTTCTGAATTGAGAGTGGAAATAGCTGAATAAAGGGTATTGGTTTTACCACTACCAGTCGGCCCGGTGACCAGGATAATTCCCCAGGGCCGATGAATNGCTTCGGTAAAAACTTCCAGTGATGGTTTCTCAAATCCCAGCTTGGTTAGATCCAACTTCAACATGGATTTATCCAGAATACGAATAACTACCTTTTCTCCAAAAATAGTCGGCAAACTGGAAACACGCATATCTACTTCTTTACGGTTCCCATTCTCCAGTTTGACCCGCATTTTGATCCGCCCGTCCTGGGGAAGACGCTTTTCGGCGATATCCATATTAGAAAGAATTTTAATGCGGGAAATCACCGGATTTTTAAACTTCAAAGCCAGATTCATCATCTCATAAAGAGTGCCATCCAGCCGATAGCGAACCCGAAAATTTTTCTCGTAAGGTTCAAAATGGATATCACTGGCACCTTTTTTTATGGCATCAATAAAAATCGTATTAACCAGGGTAATAATCGGGGCCTCTTCAGTTGAGCGAGCTAATTCCTCAATATCATAATCTTCTTCCTCTTCTTCAATGATATTGACCGAAGTATCTTCGGCCTGCTCAATCTCATCGACAATTTGCTTAACCCGAATCGAATCCGTGGAGCCATAATACTTATTAATGGCATTGAGAATGGCCGACTCGGATGCAATTACCGGCTGAATACTTAACCCTGTCCGGAAGCGGATATCTTCGATAACATCCAGATCAGTCGGATCAACCATAGCCAGAGTGAGAAAGGAGCGAATGCGGTGGATGGGCATTACCAGATACTTTTTGGCAATCTCTGCCGGGATTAAATTAACCACATCTGGATAAACATCGAATTGATTCAAATCAATATAGGGATATCCGAGCTGTCGACTGAGAGCCTGGGCCATCTCTTCTTCCGAGAGGTAACCAAGGGAAACAATCGCTGTTCCCATAGAAACGTTATGTTTTTTCTTATATTCCAGAGCATTTTTTAACTGCTCGGAAGTAAGTAGTTTTTCTCTCAGAAGGAGTTCGCCCAGGTTGGATCCCATCGTTTTTGCCTATTTCGTTGATTTTACCTTAAAAAATTTGACAATTTTTGTCAACCACTTTTTAGAGACGCTCCCAACAGCTCTCTTTTTCTCACCTTGATAAAAAGAAAATTGATCTCGGCGGTCAGCAATCAAAACATCGTCCTTTCCTGAATCAAATTGGTGATTTTCACCCTTCCCGGAAAAATGCGGTGGAGGAAGAAAATAATAACGATTCCTGGCCGGTGGCAAAGCCAGGCAGTAGGGAAGAAGTATCCCTAAGGGGAAGTCCTCCTGGATTTGCCAAGCCAATTTAAAGCCAATCATTTATACCAGCCTTTTTATTGATATCCTTATTNATGTAAAAAGTTTTTCTCCTAAGGTCTGCCCCCTGGTACCATTGAAACATCTGCCTTTTTCCTTCCAGGTCCGGTTCATTTTGACTGAAGGAGAGAAATGAGTCAATCACCGGAGAGGATTATTCATGTGGTGATTTTTCATCTCCTCTCCTCATCTTTAAGGGTGATAAACCAAACCTTGAGAAGAGGAGAGAAAAACATCCGATTACAGGAAATCTCTTCAGAATTCNATTTATCCCCGCCTGCCCGGAAATGGAGATTTGCCTCTCTTCCTGAGGATAAGATAATTAATTTATTCCAAAAACTCTAAGGAAACCGCTTTCTCCACCAGAGCTATATTCATCAAAGAGGGAAGGTAACTAAATATAGCTTCTTCTCTTCTTTTGGTTAAAGTAATCTCTTCTCTCCTTTTAACCGCTGAATATCCGTCACATCCTGAGTNACTTCCAGACAACCTAAATACTTACCCTNCTTATCTCTGAGGGGGAAATACCGAATGTAGATTAAACGCTCATTAAGGCGAATCCAGAAATCCGCTTCATTGCGTGTTCCTGATTTAAAATCTTCCAAAATTTTGTTCACCATATGGACACTTTTCTGCGGATGACATTGCTGGACTTTCCGTCCAATTACGGCTTTAGTGCGGGGGAAAATTCTTTCCTTGGTCTGACTGAAAAATCGGACAGTGTCGTCTTTATCGACGAAAGTTATATCCACGGGCAAAGTGGAAAAAATCGCTTCTACTTCTTGAAGCGAAAGGGCTCCTGTTTCAAAAGAGAATGCTCCCTCTACCTCCCGCTGGGCCGGCGGTATCTCTTCGGGCTTCCTGGTGACAACTCTTGCCGATGGGACCAGGGCTTCTTCAGGAGTGAAACAACAATAACCCATTTCATCAAATTGGGACCGAACTTCCGGCCATTCACCTGGCTCCAATACATTTACGGCCGCTGGAAACAGAATATTGTTTTCCTTATAGAAGTGATTAGAGATCATTTCCGCTAACTCAAAAGTAGTCTCTTTTAACTTGGCTTTAAAATCAGGGGGAGGCATTTTTTCAGCCTGGTCGAGTAAATCGTAAAAAGATTTCTTTAATTCTCTAATTTGATCATGTTCCATCCACATAATGGCCGGCGGCTGGGTAATCCCGTGCTTCTCCAGATAAGGGAAAAGAACATTTTCTTCCCGCAGGTAATGACTTTCAGAAGCCTGCAATTGTTCTTTTAATTTTCGAAGCTGGAGTAAAGTCATCGGCAGAGCCTCAGCTTCCGTCTTGGAGAAGAGCTCCCCCGCCACATCCTTTAACTCCAGGACCATCTTTTGAAGTATCTCGTGCTCTCTCATCAATATATGAACCGGATGACCGGGGGGAAGAGACAAACTTTCCCTTTCTTTCTCCANAGACTCCCGAAAAAGGGCCAGATGAATATCGCACAAGCGGTGGAGTTCTTCCGGACGCATTCCTTCTTTAATCAGCTCCTCTTCCAGCCTTGAAATTTCTTCAGCCGAAACATCCTTAAACTTGGCCTTAAATTCTTCTTTTATTCGGGCCGGTGATTCCCCCCTGTGCAGACGGTGGAGGAGATCTTTCAACGCCTCTTTCTTATCATTCCCTAAGTATTTACTCATGGTTAGTTCTCCTTTGTGTTGATATTAAGAATCTATTTAAAAATCATTCTGATTTAAACAAGACCTACCCGCTAATAGAGGCCGCCAACATCCTCTCGCCGGCCATAAGCACAACACATTCATCCTAACTCTCCTTGGAAGAAGCGGTGAAGGAAGGACAGTCCAGGCGAAAATCTAAAGTATCAATCGGACGATTTAATAAATCACAGTAATGGGGGCGCCGCGAGCGGCGGTAGTAATCCGGATGAAAATGCTGACAGAACCAACACATCNGCACTGAATCTACCAGCCCCCTTCTTTTCAATCTCGCGAGCAACTCCAATAAAAAAGATAACGCCTCCTTCTTTTTCCCGNAATTCTCAGCTTTAATCTCNGCCTTAATCTCATCACCCCACCCGGTTAACCGCTTAACTACCTGGTCGCCGGACGGCGTCAGTTTTAGCAGATGGATTCGCTTATCCTGTTCATCAGGCACCTTGGCCACCAATCCCTTGCGGGCCAACGTGGCCACCGCTTCACTGATGGTCGCATTGGTCAAACCAAATTCCCGGGCTAACTCCCCAACCCTATTCCTCCGGGAAGCATGGTGGGCAATAAAAATTAAAATCTGACCCTGAACAGGGCTCAAGTCCTCATCCANAACAGCTTTCCACAGACGATTCCGCCAGATCTGCCCCAGTTTTTCCAGTGATTTAAAGAGTTTCTCGTCTAAATCCGTTCGCGATTGATTTATCACTTTAGCTTTTCCTTTAGGAGTTGGCTTACTCAAAATACCCTCGACTTGCTCGAGCCTCCGGCCTCCCTTTAATCAGGAGGAGAAATCCCGTTTTTTAAAATAATTTAGGAGTCCTAAATATAATCCAAAATAAGTCTTTTGTCAATATAAATTTTATAAATTTTATAATATTATTATTTTTTATGTCTCCCCACTTCTCTTAAAAGCTGTAATTCCTACTAAAGACAAAAAGAGTCTCAATAATAATTTTTTCCCCTCTTTTGAGCCGGCTAGAAGATAAAATCCCCTCCTCTTATTCCAAAATAGGGTGCACTTACTCCCCGTAAAAAAATGGCGCGCCTGGGAGGACTCGAACCCCCGACCCGCTGCTTAGAAGGCAGCTGCTCTATCCAACTGAGCTACAGGCGCGCTTCCTGGTTGACCGTTCAATCCTTCCAACTGGATTAAGAGTTAGCAATCGGGGAGACCGGATTTGAACCGATGACCTCCTGCTCCCAAGGCAGGCGCGCTAACCAGGCTGCGCTACTCCCCGCTGCAGCTGTCCACTGAGTTAACTTTAACCGACTCTCTACCCTGGTGTTTAGGCTGAAAAATCTTAGCAAATGCCCCAATTTTTGTCAATTTACANCCGGGCTGGTGTTCACCTTCGGCCTAAAGCTTTTTCAATCTCCTTTATCGCCAGTTTGACCATCACCGGTCGCCCATGAGGACAAAGAGAAGGGTTAGATGTTTTAAACAGTTCTTCCACCAGGTATTGCATCCGGGAATGAGACAACAATTCTCCGGCTTTTACAGCTGTCTTGCAGGCCAGGGTGGCTAAAATATCATTAAACTTTTCCCTGGTCCGACTCTCCTGAAGCTCCTCCAGAATGGTCGTCAGGACATCCTTGGCCTCTTCTTCAGTTAAAACATCCGGAAATTCCTGGAGGGCATAAGCATGCGTGCCCATCGGTTCCAGCCGAAATCCCGCCCGTTCCAGCAGAGGAAGGGCCTTTTCTATCTTAATTTCCTGATCGGGAGAAAGATNAATAATCAAAGGAAAAAGGGGGCTTTTTCTGGGGAACTCTTTCCTTTGATAGATTTCTAAATAACGATCAAATAAAACCCGTTCATGGGCATTATGCTGGTCGATAATTAACAATCCCTCGGCGCTGGCAGCAATAATGTATAATCCTAGATACTGGCCTAAAACGAATATTCTGCCTGACTCTTCCACCGATTTTTCCTGTAAAGAGCCGGTTTTAATCTCCTTTCTCTCTCCAGAAATAATTCTCTCCAGCTCACCAAAAGCAATCTTCTCCTCTGCTTTAAATCCGGGATGCTCTTCAGCAATTCCCTTAGGGAGAGGCTGTACTTCAACCTGAGTGGAAGCCACGGGTTTAATGTCCATCGCCTGCCGAATGACTTTGTCCAGGCCGAGGTGAATCAATCGAAATATCTCCTGGGGATGTTGGAATCTAACTTCAGCCTTAGCCGGATGAACATTGACATCCACTTCTTCCGGGGGGACTTCCAGAAAAAGCCAGGCCTCTGGATGCCTGCCTTTCTCCAACCATCCCTGAAAACTCTGGCTTAAGGCAGCCAGGATAAGTTTGTCTGCCACCCAGCGTCGATTAATATAGCAAAACTGCCTGGAGCGATCCCCTCGACCGAAGGGGGGGCGAGAGACAAAACCAAAAAGGCGATAATTACGCTCTTGAAAATCAACCTCTACCAGCCTTTCCAGAAGCTCCTGGCCATAAATCTGGAAAAGTCTTTCCCTCAGATTTCCCACCGGCGGGTAATTAAAAATCTCGCGGGTCCCATGTTTCAGAATAAATCGCACCTGGGGAAAGGCTTGCGCATAGGATATTAGAAGCCGGGTAATTCGGCCGAGTTCAGTAGTTTCACTGCGGAGAAATTTCCGTCTCGCCGGAAGATTAAAAAAAAGATCTCTTACCTCAATTATTGTGCCTCGCGGACAGGCCACCTCCTCAACACGCCGAACCGTATCTCCTTCCCGTTCAATCAGAGTGCCTTGCTGGCCATTAGGTGAGGTTTTTAATCTTACCCGAGCCACAGCGGAAATACTAGGCAACGCCTCACCCCTAAATCCCAGGGTGACTATTTGAGTTAGATCTTTTTCCGTGGCAATCTTACTGGTTGAATGACGTTCAAAACAAAGCCTGGCCTCTTCAGAGGTCATGCCATGCCCATTGTCGCTCACCCGAATGTAGGCTTTCCCCCCTCTACCTAGTTCAACCTTTACTTCCCGGGCACCGGCATCTAGGGAATTTTCCACCAGTTCCTTCACTACGGACAACGGCCTTTCGACCACTTCTCCAGCGGCAATTTTGTTAGCTACCTCCGGCGGAAGAATGCGGATTCGACCCATAGTTGATTTATTTCCTTATTTAAGAGCTCTAATTAACTCGGCCTTTGTGGTCGACCTGGTCACTTCAACAATTTTAACCAAAATTTTCTCACCGGGATGAAGCTGCGGGGCTGGCACTATTAATTTAATATAATTTGAAGTTAAGGCCTCAAAGTTCCCATCTTTTTTCCTAATAACAATAGCTTCCCTTTCTTGATTAATAAATCTCTGACGAAAGGCAAAATTTTTCTCATCGGAAAGATGCCTTAAGGCCTTCGTCCGTCTCTTTTTTATTTCTTCAGGAATTTGAGACCACTGAGCAGCCGGTGTTCCTGGCCGGGGTGAATAGCTAAAAACATGAAAATAAGTCAAGGGAGACTGAGCCAGAAAAGTCCGGGTTTGGTTAAATTCTTCTTCACTCTCTCCGGGAAACCCGACTAATATATCCGCCCCCAGGGCTGCCTCAGGTCGGGCTTCAGCAAACTGGAGAAGCACATTGGTGTAACGTTCGGGTCGACAGGAACGTCCCATTCTTTTCAAAATACTGGGAGAACCGCTCTGGAGAGAAAAATGAAAATGGTGACAGATAACGGGGCTGGTGGTCAGGAAATGAATTGTTTGGTCATCTAAAAACTGGATATCNAGAGTCCCCAACCTTAACTGGACATCTTTGTCCGCCAGCTTCTTTTCAATTTCCTGGAGCAGAGAAAGAAGGTTTCTCCTGGGTTTCAGATCGCGACCATAAAGCCCCAAATGAACTCCCGAAAGAATGATCTCTTTAAATCCCTGAGCCACCAACTCCTCTATCTGCGTAATAATTTCAGTTGAAGGCACACTGACACTGCGTCCTCTTACTGAGGGAACAATACAAAAGGTACAGCGAAAATTACACCCATCCTGGATTTTGAGGAAAGCCCGCGAGCGAAAAGCTCTTCCAGAAGCCCCTCTGAACTTGTTGGAGCTCAGCTGGCTAAGAAACTCATCCAGGACCTTCCCTTTTTCCTGATTGGGATAAACTCTGACTACATTATCAAAGTCAGCAAACATCTCCGGGGCTCTTTCGGCCAAACAACCCGTAACAATAATCTGCGCCCCGGGGTTCTCCTGAGCCAGCCGTCGCAGAAAATGACGAACATCTCGATCCGCCCGATGGGTCAGAGTACAGGTATTTACCAGGATGATGGCGCTCTCTCTTATATCCTCTGTTAATTCCCAGCCATGATGCCGTAACTTTTCTCCCCANGCGAAAGCTTCCGCCTGGTTTACCCGACATCCAAAGCTCTGAATGGCAACTTTCCTCATGATTTATCCAGATTATTTTGTTCTCGTCTTATTCTCTGACTGCCCCTATATCCCGGCGATAATGCATGGCTTCAAAATATATTTTTTCACAGGCTTCATAAATCTTAGCCATTGTCTCCGATAAAGTTTCATCAGAAGCACAGACATTAAGAACCCGGCCCCCATTGGTGTAAAATTCACCGTTAACGACTTTGGTGCCGGCATGAAAAATAACTATCCCGGGAATTTTTTCAGCTTCTGATAATCCCTCTATCTTTTTCCCTTTTTCATATTTGAATGGATACCCTCCGGAAGCAAGAACGACACAGCCCGCTGGTCGGGGTGACCATTCCACCTCACTCTGGAGAACATTGCCTTCGATGGCCGCGAGAAGCAAATCAACCAGATCTGATTTAAACCTCAATATCTGGGGTTGAGTCTCTGGATCACCAAACCGGCAATTATACTCCAGTACCTTCGGCCCTTCATCCGTCAACATCAATCCCACATAAAGAACTCCCACAAATTTCCGCCCTTCCTCCAACATGCGGGTAATGGTGGGAAAAACAATTATCTTCATAACTTCACTGAATAGCTCAGCGCTGATATAAGGTGAAGGTGAAATAGCGCCCATTCCGCCAGTATTAGGTCCTTTGTCTCCATCATAGGCAGCTTTATGATCCATGGTGGTGACCAAAGGATTAACTCGCACTCCATCAGAAACGACAATAAAGGAGGCCTCTTTCCCCCGAAGAAACTCTTCAATTAGCACTCGCTCACCGGCTTCTCCAAATTTTTTGTCAACCATAATCATCTGGATGGCTTCTTCGGCTTTGGTTAAGGTTCGACAGATAATTGCTCCTTTACCACCAGCCAAACCATCGGCCTTAATCACCACCGGAAAATTAAATTCCCCGGAAGCCACGATTTTTCGAGCCTCTTCAGCTGACTCAGCTATTTTATACCGGGCGGTGGGGATTCGATGGCGGTCCATAAATTGCTTGGCAAATACCTTGCTGCCCTCCAGCACCGCCGCATTCTTCCGGGGACCGAAGATACGGAGCCCTTTCTCTTCAAAAGCATCGACAATCCCCAGGGTAAGAGGGAGCTCTGGCCCAACAACAGTTAAGTCTATTTTCTCCTTTTCCGCAAAATTCACTAGGCCTTTAATATCCGCCGGATCAAGGGCAATATTGGTGGCTATACTNGCCGTACCTCCATTGCCAGGTGCGCAATAAACTTTTTTCACTTTGTCGCTCCGGGCAATTTTCCAGGCCAAGGCGTGTTCCCGCCCCCCTGAACCCACAACTAAAACTTTCATTTTTCCCTCGTCATTTTATTTTTATTTCGATTAATGTTTCCTCCCAATTTATCCTTTTATTTCAATAACTTTCTCAGATTTTCGATGAACAGATCAACAAAATCATGGCGATGGCCGATTGANCCTAGAATTCTGGCGGCTAAAGGTATGGCTTCTTCTTCCCGCAAACAATATTTCATCTCCAGGAAATTTTCCCGGTACTTCTTGACTTCATCTTTAACCATCTTGCCTTCTTTGACCACTGCGGCAATATANTCGGCTAATTGTTGAAAATCAGCCTCTTTCATGCCAAAGCGGGTCATTTCCTGAACACCCAATCGGATACCACTGGGTTCAAGAAAAGTTTCATCATCTGGTAAAGCTTGATAGTTAGCGATGATATTATTTTCCTCAAGACGACGGGCCATCTCCAGACCGTTGCCAAAAGAACTCACACGAATAAGTACCTGATGGGTCTCGGTAAAGCCATCCTGCTCATCTCCTTCGACGGGGATACCAGCNTCCTTTAAAGCCCGGGCAAAAGCCTGGGCGTTGCGGATAACCTGGGCCTGGTATTCTTCTTTAAATTCATTCATTTCGTANGCAGCCATCAACAATCCCAATAAAGTTCCNAGGTGATGATTACTGGTTGAACCAGGGAAGGCCCGGCTTTTAATATCCAGCCAGAGTTTTCTATAAGGACTCCCTTTGGGAAATCGTCCGACAATTACCCCCCGTTGGGGTCCAAAAAAAGTTTTATGAGTACTCCCGGTGACTACATCCGCTCCTTCCTCAAAAGGAGCCTGAAAAGCTCCATACAACCCAAGAACATGAGCCATATCAAACATTAAAACCGGCCGGGCAGGCCAATCTTTAACGATATTATAAACAAACTCCACTGGTTCTCGGTAAATAAACATACTCTTGCCAAAGACAATCAGTTCCGGGCGATGCTCATCGAGAAGTTCAGCCAGCTTATCCAGATCAGCTTTGTAAGGATTGCCTGCGGCTACGGGAAAATTAACCACCCGTTCTTTACCGGTAGTCGGGTCCTCTTCAACATAATTAAACAGGGCTCCCATCGGCTGCGAACTTAAATGACCCCCTTTATTCAGGTCATTGTTCATGACCAGACGCATTTTTCTCATGGGTTGACCCNGGTCACGATCGCGATTAATGAATTTGACCATGGCTTTAAAAACAACTTCATTGGCCATCTGACCGCTTATGGGCCGCAGTTCCACCTCCGTGCAATTAAAATACCGCCGGAGTTCCTCCTGAACTTCCTGTTCCACATCCCGGATAAAATCAGTCCCCTGATAAAAATAAATCTCCTGTCCCTTCATCGTTCGATGTTCAGCATAGCGGCCACAGGGATCAGCAATCTCGCACATCTTGACCAGCAGAGATGGTGTTGACTCTGAAGGAATGAGATTAAAACATTCTTTCTGCCTCCAGATATTATTCTGAACCACTCGATTGACCAGATGGTTGGTCTTGGCCACAAATGAATCCATTGTCTTCCTCCTAAATTTTAAAATTCCGGGCTTCAAGTTGTGAGATTTTACTTAATCTCTCCTCATGGCGCCCTCCTTCAAAAGGAGTGTCCAACCAAATGTCAACGATGAGCAGAGCTTCGTCAAGGGGAAGAACTCTCCCCCCCAGAGTAAGACAATTAGAATTATTATGCTTGCGACTCATTTCGGCTACATACTCATCCCAGCAGGGGGTGGCCCTAATCCCTTTGAACTTATTAGCCACAATCCCCATCCCGATGCCTGTTCCACAGACAAGAATGGCCCTATCACATTCCCCTCGGGCCATAGCCTCGAGAGCCTTAACGGCAAAATCAACATAATCGACCTTTTCTTGGGAGTAACATCCAAAATCAATATACTCAATCTGCCGGCGGCGAAGATGTTCGGTAACTCCAAGCTTCAACTTATACCCGGCATGGTCAGAAGCAACCGCTATTTTCATCGGCTTCTCCTTTTGTTTATTCCCTAAAATAATTTTTTATTATATCAACTCACTCTCTATTAGCCAAAATGAAATCTTCAAAAAAGCAGCCATATTTGGGGGATAAACTTCTTAAATTTGCCAAAAACTCGCCAGCTACGCAGGTTGAAGGACATTCGAACAAAAAAGGCAATAATGACCCCTCTTCGCTAAACTAAAGCCAGGCTAATGGCTAATATGTTAAAANAGAGAATATTGTTTAATCAAAACCGAAACCTGGAAGCAACTTCAGCCANATATGATTTCCAAAAAATGCATCCCCGAACTTCAAATCTTTAAGGGAAAGAACCTACTGACTGCTTTCGGCAACCAGCTCTTCTGCCTCCGGCATAATCTCAAGGGCTTTAAGGACCACCGGATCAGAAAGGCGGTAGACCTTCATCCCTTCTTCTAGACCAAAAAGAGCCGACGCGATTTCTCTTTCCAGCTCTCTTTTTATTTGCTCTAGAGACTCGCCAAATTCCTCGGCCGTGTATTTGAATTTCATCGATTTTAGATAGGCCCGATAATCCTGGATAACCCGCTCATCAGCTTTAAAATCAATATCAAAAGTCTGGTTCTTCCAGGAAGGATCCCGGCCTAAAGCTGTCTCGCCTTTTACCAGTTTGCGGGCATAACTAAAAANCAACCCGCGGAGTAACATCCGGGCGGTTAAAGGTTTAAAGCTAAATTTAACCTCATAATCGGGTTCAATTCCCCCTTGTCCATAAANTTTCCTCCCCTTCTGTGTGAAGCCAACTTCACGATTTTCCCGGGAAATGTTCTGGGAAAAGAGATAATCTTCCAGATGGGAATAATCCCGTTGAATAGAAAGACCACTTGGCGTGAAATATTTGGCTGTGGTGATAGACACAGCCGCATCCGGGGCCAGTGGAAAGACGGTCTGGACCAGGCCTTTCCCCCAGGAGCGCTCTCCAACAATCAAGCCTCGGTCATTGTCTCTAATCGCCCCACTAACAATTTCTGAGGCGCTGGCACTCCCTCGATCTATAAGAATCACCAGGAAGGTCTTCATACTGGTTGTTCCGAAAAGCCCTGAATTCCCGATTATAATAAGGATTGCGGCCCTTGATGGACACAATCTTAGTTCCTCGGGGAAGGAACTCATCGGCCATCTCAATTGCCTGCACAAAAGTCCCACCTCCATTTCCCCGTAAATCAAGAATAAGTTTCCGCAAACCTTTCCTGGTCAACATTTTCATTTTCTCTTCGAACTCACGGGTGGTGGTTTCAGCGAAATTATTGATAAAAATGTAGCCAACATCCCGGGAAAGCATAAAGGCATAGCGAACCGAGTTAAGTGGAATCTCAGCTCGTTCAATGGTTAAATCAAACGGTTTATCCAGACCTTCTCGAACAATAGTTATGGTTACTGAGGTTCCTTTTTTGCCCC
>MTOP01000035.1 GCA_002010725.1 Candidatus Aminicenantes bacterium JdFR-80 | reverse complement strand
CGTCGTCTTCCCATGATCAACATGCCCTATCGTCCCTATGTTTAAGTGCGGCTTCGTCCGCTCAAACTTCTTCTTCGCCATTTAACTTACCTCCTCTTTTCTCTGTTTTAAATAATATATTATAGAATAATTTTCAGACATTTCTACCCCTCTAATGGTGAACACTCACTCGACCTTCAAAGCGAGCCACAATCTCTTCCATCACGGCTGGCGGCATAATTTCATAACGATAAAACTCTAAGGAAAAAACACCTCGTCCCTGGGTAATTGTTCGCAGGGAAGTGGCATAACCAAACATCTCCCGCAGGGGAACCAGGGCCTTAATTACCCGGGAACCGCCTTTCATTTCCATACCGACAACCCGACCCCGCCGTGCATTAACGTCAGAAATAATATCGCCGGTGTAATCATCCGGGGTCACTACCACGAGATTCATCACCGGTTCCAGGAGAACCGAACCCGCTTTTCGCACAGCCTCGCGAAAAGCCATTGTTCCCGCTATTTTAAANGCCAGCGGGGAGGATTCATCGACCCGATAGGCTCCGCCGGTGAGGACGACGCGGATATCAGTCATCGGAAATCCAGCCAGAACACCCATCTCCATGGCTTCTTTCACTCCATCTTGAATGGAGGGGATGAACATCTCGGGAATCTGACTTTCATCAACCTCGCTGACAAATTCAAAACCCTGTTCTCTTTCCAGAGGTTCTACCCGAATCTCACAGCGGCCATAATGATTTTTTCCGCCCAGGGGTCGCTCATATTCACCCAGGCCTTCGGCTGTTTGGGTAACTGTTTCTTTGTAGGCTACCTGAGGTTTACCCAAGTTAGCCTGAACTCCAAATTCTCGCTTCATTCGCTCCATCAAAACTTCCAGATGAAGCTCACCCATACCGTAGACTANTGTCTGGCCGGTGAATGGGTCATGACCGACTTTAAAGGTAGGGTCTTCCTGGCAGAGTTTCTCCAGAGTTTCCATTAATTTGCCATGTTCACTGCGGGACTTNGGTTCAATCACCGCGGTGACCACAGGCTCAGGAAACCGGATTGATTCCAGCACAATCGGTCTATTCCGGGCACACAGGGTATCACCCGTAGAAACATTCTTCATGGCTCCCAGCGCAGCAATATCTCCCGCCACCACCTCCTGAATTTCTTTGCGCTTATTAGCATGCATTTCCATTAAACGGGTAACTCTTTCTTCGGAACCCTTAGTGCTGTTATAAACGTGGGCACCCACCTTTAATTTTCCCGAATAAACCCGAATAAAGGATAACGAACCCACAAAGGGATCACTCATTATTTTAAAAACCAGTGCNGCGAAAGGTTCCTCATCAGACGCTCTTCTTTCTTCAACCTGATTAGTCCGGGGATGAAATCCCTTAATGGGCGGTCGATCCAGGGGAGAAGGAAGATAATCAATGACGGCATCAAGCAGAGGATGAACACCTTTATTNTTAAAAGAGGACCCGAAGAGAACGGGGAAAAACTTCATCCCGATCGTTCCCTGACGGATGGCTCTTTTAAGCAAACTCACCGGTACTTCCTTTTCCTCGAGATAATATTCCATAACTTCATCATCATAATCACTCAGGATCTCCAGCATCTCCTGTCTTTTCTCCTGAGCCAGTTCCAGATATTCAGGACTCACTTCCCGAATGGTGAACTCCCTGCCCAAAATATCTTCTCCCCAGTCCCATTCTTTCATTTCCACTAAATCAATAACTCCTCTAAATTCACTCTCTCGTCCGAGAGGCACCTGGATCACCAAGGGTAATGCCTGTAATTTTTCCTTGATCTCTTCCACCGCCTTTTCGGGATTCACGCCCACTCTGTCCATCTTATTGACATAGACTATCCGCGGCACTTGATACCTGTCCGCCTGACGCCAAACTGTCTCTGATTGGGCTTCCACGCCGCCAACACCGCAGAGAATAACTATCCCTCCGTCAAGAACTCGGAGGGAGCGCTCAACTTCTACGGTAAAGTCGACGTGGCCAGGAGTATCAATAATGTTTATTTGGTGGTCTTTCCAGAAACAGGAAGTAGCGGCCGAAGTTATAGTGATTCCCCGTTCCTGCTCCTGCTCCATCCAATCCATAACAGCCGTGCCCTCATCGACCTCACCTATTTTGTAAGTTACACCGGTGAAAAAGAGAATCCTCTCGGTGGTGGTAGTCTTCCCCGCATCGATATGGGCCATGATCCCAATGTTTCGAATTCGGTCGATGGGGTACTTTCGGGCCAACTTTTCGCTCCATCTTAGTTAATTTTTGTTTAAAAGGGAAAACTACCATCTATAATGGGCAAAGGCTCGGTTTGCCTCGGCCATTTTATGCGTATCTTCTTTCTTCTTGATGGCTCCGCCACGATTATTAACTGCATCTAGGACTTCCGCCGCTAACTTCTCCACCATACTTTTACCACTTCGTTCTTTGGCAAAGCGAATTATCCAGCGGATGGCCAGCGAAATCGACCGATGTTCTGGTACTTCGACCGGCACCTGATAGGTCGCGCCGCCGACCCGCCTTGATTTTGTCTCCAGAAGAGGCCGGACATTTTCCACTGCCTTTTCGAACATCTTCAGCGGGTCCTGCTTGCTCTTTTGTTTGACCAGCTCCATCGCTTCATAGATAATTCTCTCCGCCAGGCTNTTTTTTCCCTTTCTCATTACCGCATTAATAAACCGGGAAATCAAGGTACTGTTGTACCGGTAGTCCGGTTTAATCTCTCTTTTTTTGACCGTTCCTCTTCTGGGCATCAGCTTCTCCTCTAACTGGCTATTCTCTTTTCTTTCGGTCGTTTGGATCCATATTTCGAACGGGAGCTCATTCGGTTTTCCACACCTTCAGCATCCAGAGCTCCTCTGACAATATGGTATCTCACCCCAGGCAAGTCCTTAACCCGGCCACCTCTGATAAGGACGACTGAATGTTCCTGAAGGTTATGGCCGATTCCGGGAATATAACCGGTGACCTCGATATTATTAGTCAATCTTACCCGGGCAACCTTCCGCATCGCTGAGTTGGGTTTCTTGGGGGTGGTAGTAAATACTCGAGTGCAGACTCCTCTTTTCTGAGGACATCCTTCTAGAGCCGGAGATTTACTTTTGTATTTCTTCGGCGTCCGTCCTTTTCGAATTAATTGATTAATTGTCGGCACTCTTCCTACTCCTGTATATATATTTTTTTATAAAAGCTCACCCATTACTGAGGAAAAAAATCTCAGAATGAGTGACAGGATGATAGCAAAATCATCCTGTTATGTCAAGAATTTTGAAAGAGTTAGATAAAAATCTAACTCCGAAGCCGGAAGTCCATGGCTTCTTCCGCTTCTTCCTCAGTCTCGACTTCTTTTAACTCAACATTATGATAGAACCGATAACCTGTTCCCGCTGGAATAAGCCTTCCCATGATGATGTTTTCTTTAAGCCGTCNCAACGGATCCACCTTGCCGTAGAGGGCCGCCTCGGTCAGTACCCGGGTTGTTTCTTGGAAAGAAGCAGCCGCAATAAAACTATCGGTACTCAGGGCACTCTTGGTGATTCCCAGGAGAATGGGACGGGCCTTGGCCGGCTTGCCGCCCTGGCGAATCACTTTTTCATTCTCTTCCTGAAAAACGAATTTATCCACCTGTTCATCAACCAGAAAATCGGTATCGCCCACTTCTTCCACTTTAACCCAGCGCAGCATCTGGCGGATAATAACTTCAATATGTTTATCATTTATGGAGACGCCCTGGAGACGATAAACCTCCTGAATTTCGCGGAGAAGATATTCGGCCAATTCTTTTTCACCCAGAACCCGCAGAATATCATGGGGATTAACCGGACCATCCATTAAAGGAGTCCCGGCTCTCACTCTTTCTCCATCGGAAACACTCAGGTGAGCCCCTTTGGGAATTAAATACTCCTTCTCACCACCCCGTTCGTTAAAGACAGTCACTTTTCGATAACCGCGGACGAGGCCACCAATTTTCACTGTTCCGTCTATTTCNGAAATAACCGCCGGATTCTTCGGCCGTCGGGCTTCAAATAGTTCTTCCGCTCGCGGTAAACCGCCGGTGATATCCTTGGTGCGAGCCGCTTCTCGCGGAATCTTGGCTAATGGGTCGCCGGCGTTAACCTTATCGCTATCCTTCACCTCAAGATTGGCTCCGGCCGGCAGGAAGTAGCGGCGGAGGACAACCGGTTGACCTTTATCGTCCTTCTTCTTCTCATCGACAATTTCCACGCGGGGTTGCATCTTATCGTCCTTGGGGTCAATAATGACCTGGGTAATCAGACCGGTAAATTCATCCTGAACTTCCTCCATAGTCACGCCTAAGACAACATCATGAAACTTGACCACACCTGATTCCTCGGTCAGGATGTAAGTATTAAAAGGATCCCATTCGGCAAAAGCCTGCCGGGCTCTGACTTCACCGCCGTCCTTGACCAACACCTGAGCCGCATAAGGCACCTGATAGTGTTCCACTTCTCGACCTCGATGGTCGATAATGGAAATACTGGCATTTCGATTGACCACAGTCAGAACACCATGGCGGTTGACAACAGCTTTCAAGTTGTGGAAGCGAACATGTCCATCGTTTTTGGCTTCCAGCTTTGATTTTTCTGCTCCCCGCAGAGCAATACCACCAATATGGAAGGTCCTCATGGTTAACTGAGTCCCGGGCTCACCAATGGATTGAGCGGCGATAATTCCGACTGCTTCTCCCAGCTCAACCAGCTTGCCCGTGGCCATATCCCGGCCATAACAAAGCTGACAGACCCCCTGTTTGGTCTCACAGGTCAGGACCGAACGGATCCTGACTTTTTCAATCCCCAGGCTTTCCAGAGTGAAAGCAATATCCTCNGTAATTTCCTGGTTAACATCAACAATCACTTCGTTGGTATCCGGATGAATAATTCTCTCCAGAGAAATCCGGCCAATTATTCGGTCGGCGAAAGGTTCAATCAATTCACCGTTCTCGACGATGGCGGAAACCGTAATTCCTTTTAAGGTGCCACAATCATGTTCATCTACAATAACTTCCTGGGCAACGTCAACTAATTTTCGGGTCAAATAACCAGAATTAGCTGTCTTTAGGGCTGTATCAGCTAATCCTTTTCGGGCTCCATGAGTTGAGACAAAATATTGGAGAACGCTTAATCCTTCCCTTAAATTAGAAGTAATCGGTGTTTCGATAATCTCACCGGAAGGCTTACTCATTAAACCTCTCATGCCGGCCAACTGGCGGATTTGCTGTTTATTACCTCGCGAACCGGAGTCAGCCATGACAAAGAGAGGATTCAACCGGCCCTTTTCAAAACTTTCCTCCTTCATCTTCTCCAGCATGACAGCTGAAATTTTATCTGTCACTTCACCCCAGATTTCGACAACCCGATTAAACCTTTCTCCGGCGGTGATGGTGCCGTCAAGGTATAATTTTTCCACTTTTTGCACATCCTTTTGAGCCTTTTCCACCAGCTTTTCCTTCTCCTCGGGTACCAGGAAATCGTCTATTCCCAGGGAGAAACCGGCAAAAGTGGCGTAAGAGAAACCAAGTTCCTTCATCTTATCCAGCATTTCCACCGTCTGATCCAGCCCAACTTTCAGGTAAGTGTAATAAACCAGATTACTTAGACCCTTCTTTTTCAAAATACCATTAATAAAGGGAATCTTTTCCGGCAAAATGGAGTTAAAAATAATTCGACCGGGAGTGGTATCAATCAACTCTTTATTTTTTTCTACCACCGGGCAAGTCAGGACATCCTGATCATCGTAATAGGTGGCTAAGTTCATGAAGTGACCGGAATAGCGGACCTTTATAGCTGCATGGAGATCGACTTCTTTATTTTCATAGGCCAGAAGAACTTCTTCAGGAGAAGTGAAAATTCGCCCCTCTCCCTTTTTGTTTTTCAATTCCAGGGTTAAATAGTATGAGCCCAGAACCATATCCTGACTGGGCACGGCCAGAGGACGACCATGGGCCGGCGAGAGAATATTCCGGCTGGAAAGCATCAACACATTGGCTTCTATCTGAGCCTCAACGGAAAGAGGTATATGGACAGCCATCTGGTCCCCATCGAAGTCGGCATTAAAAGCAGCACAGACCAAGGGATGAATCTGAATGGCTTTACCCTCAATGAGCACAGGTTCGAAAGCCTGAATTCCCAACCGATGGAGGGTCGGAGCCCGATTCAGGAGAACAGGATGTTCTTTAACCACTTCTTCGAGAATATCCCAGACCTCCGGTCTTTCCTGTTCGTGCCATTCCCGAGCCACTTTGACACTCGGAACTAGGCCGTCTTTCTCCAATTTGTGAAAGATGAAGGGTTTGAATAACTCCAGGGCCATCTTTTTCGGCAGGCCGCATTGATTGAGTTTTAATTCCGGGCCGACAACAATTACCGAACGACCGGAATAGTCCACCCGCTTACCCAGGAGATTCTGTCGAAATCGTCCCTGTTTGCCGCGCAGCGATTCGCTTAGCGACTTCAGAGGGCGTCGATTGGCTCCCAGATGGACTCGACCTCGTTTACCATTATCAAAAAGAGCATCGACCGCTTCCTGGAGCATCCTTTTCTCATTGCGAATGATCAACTCCGGTGCTTTGAGCTCGATTAACTTCTTCAGCCGGTTATTCCGGTTGATTACCCGGCGGTAAAGATCATTCAAATCGGAAGTCGCAAATCGTCCCCCATCCAGTCTGACCAGAGGACGAAGGTCCGGCGGCAACACCGGAATCACATCCAGAATCATCCACTCCGGCCGATTGCCTGATTGCTTGAGTCCTTTAAACACTCTTAACCTTTTGGCATACCGTAAACGGCGTTGCTGGGAAGTCTCCTTTTTCATCAATTCCCGTAAACGCTCGCTTTCTTTATTGATATCGATCCGCTGGAGAAGTTTCTTGATGGCTTCAGCTCCAATAGCTGCCTCAAAACCGTCGCCGTATTTTTCCTGGGCTTCTTTATATTCCTCTTCGGATAACAACTGGCGCTCTTTTAAAGTAGTATTTCCGGGATCAATGACAATATAGGATTCGAAATAAAGGACCTTTTCCAGGTCCTTCATAGTCATATCCAGAATTAAACCTATTCGACTGGGCACCCCTTTAAAAAACCAGATGTGGGCCACCGGAGCTGCCAGCTGAATGTGACCCATTCTCTCCCGGCGAACTTTAGAGCGGGTAACTTCAACGCCGCAGCGTTCACAGATAATTCCCCGGTATTTCATCCGCTTGTACTTGCCGCATAAACATTCATAGTCATTTATGGGACCGAATATTTTCGCGCAGAATAATCCATCCTTCTCGGGTTTAAAAGTCCGATAATTGATGGTCTCAGGTTTAGTCACCTCACCCCAAGACCAGCTCTTAATCTTCTCCGGAGAGGCGATACTGATCCGCACCATATCAAAATCAGTCCTTGGTTTCCCGGCTATTGATTGCCTTGAACTCATTATCCCTCTCCTTTTAAGATTTGAGGAACATCAATCCCCCAGGGGAGAATTTCTTCCCTTTCTTTTTTCTGCAGCTCCACATCCAGGCAGAGGCTCTGCAACTCACGGATGAGAACATTTACCGATTCGGGCAGCCCAGGTTTAAAATCCAGATCTCCCTTGACAATGGCTTCATACATTTTGGCCCGTCCTTCAACATCATCTGATTTAACTGTCAGTAATTCCTGTAGGGTATAAGCAGCTCCATAAGCCTCCAGCGCCCAGACTTCCATCTCTCCAAACCTCTGTCCACCAAACTGAGCCTTTCCTCCCAGGGGTTGCTGGGTGATTAAAGAATAGGGCCCGGTTGAGCGAGCGTGAATTTTATCATCCACCAGGTGGTAAAGTTTCATAATGTAGATATAGCCGACCGTGGCTTCCTGATCGAACGGCTCACCGGTGATACCATCATAGAGACGAAGTTTTCCTGATTCCGGCAGGCCAGCTTTCTTCAATAAACTCTTTATCTCTTCTTCAGAGATACCATCAAAAACAGGGGAAGCTACCCACAATCCCAGATGTTTAGCGGCCCAACCGAGATGGGTCTCGAGGATCTGGCCGACATTCATTCGGCTGGGTACCCCCAGAGGATTAAGAACAATTTCTACCGGGGTTCCATCGGGTAGGCGGGGCATATCTTCTTCCGGAACTATCTTGGCGATAATTCCTTTATTGCCATGCCTTCCGGAAATCTTATCCCCAACTGACAGTTTTCTTTTCATAGCAATATAAACCTTAATTACCTGAATCACGCCCGGGGAAAGTTCATCACCTCTTTTCAGAGCTTCCACTTTTTCTTTATGAATGGCTCTCATGGCATCGATCTGACGCTTGACTTTGCGCTCGATATCCCTGACCTTTTTCACTCTTTCCGGGTTATCCTTCAACTTCAATTTAGGGATATCTTCCAGATTGATTTTCTGAAGAACGGCTTCAGTGAGTTTAGTTCCCTTTTTCAAGTCAATACCAGAGATCTTCTGGTCGCGGGCCACTTCTTCCCCAACCAACAGAGAGCGAATTTTGCGCCACTTCTCCATCTCCAGAATAAAAATTTCATCATTGAGGTTTCTCTCCATCTTCCGGATTTCTTCCTCTTCGATCGCTTTGGCCCTGGGGCCTTTTTCGCTGCCCCGACGGGTGAAAATCTTGACATCAATGACCGTCCCCTCAATTCCGGGAGGGCAATAAAGTGAGGCATCTTTTACATCTAAGGCCTTTTCTCCAAAAATAGCCTTGAGCAGTTTTTCTTCAGGAGAAAGCTGGGTTTCTCCCTTGGGAGCAACCTTNCCTACCAGGATATCACCCGGCTTAACGTAAGCCCCGATGCGGACGATACCGTTTTCATCGAGATTACGGAGAATATTATCCGGGACATTGGGAATATCCCGGGTGATCTCTTCCGGACCAAGTTTGGTGTCGCGAGCTTCAATCGATTCCTCAACTATATGAATGGAAGTGAAAATATCATCCTTAATCAGCTTTTCGCTGACAATAACCGCGTCTTCGAAATTGTAACCACGCCAGGGCATAAATGCGCACAATACATTCCTGCCGAGGGCCAACTCACCTTTATCTGTACAAGAACTGTCGGCCAGAATCTGTCCTTTTACCACTCGGTCTCCTTTCCGGACTAGAGGGCGGTGGTTCATACAGGTATTCTGATTGGTCCGCAGAAATTTGGTCAGCAGATAAAGATCTGTCCCCACCTCATATTCATTCGACGCCCCCTCTTCATCAACCCGGACAATAATCCTTTCCGCGTCGACAAATTCAACCACACCGGACCTTCGACAGACCACTACATCGCCTGAGCCCTTGGCTACCGAATATTCCATACCTGTGCCTACTAAAGGAGCTTCCGGACGAAGTAAAGGCACCGCCTGACGCTGCATGTTGGAACCCATCAAGGCCCGGTTAGCGTCGTCATGTTCCAGGAAGGGAATTAAAGAAGCGGAAAGAGAGACCAGTTGTTTGGGTGAGACGTCAATAAAATCAATCTGATCCTTGGGAATCATCTTGAAATTCCCCGCCTGGCGGGCACTGATTAATTCGTTGATAAATTCGCCCTTTTCATTGACCGGCGCATTAGCCTGGGCAATATTGTATCGTTCTTCCTCCCAGGCTGTCAGATAAAAACAGGTAGGCTCGGCCACAGGCAACCGGGCTTTTTTCTTTTTTAATTGGTTGACTACCTTCTCAAATTCTTCCTTCTCCACCATCTGACCTATCTGAAAAGAACTCTGTCCGGGATGAATAATCTTGACATAATCAACAATTCGACCGTTTTTGACTTTTCGGTAGGGAGTCTCAATAAAACCATACTCATTGACCCGAGCATAACAACTGAGCGAGGAAATAAGACCAATGTTGGGCCCTTCAGGCGTCTCAATGGGACAGATCCGCCCGTAATGCGAAGACTGAATATCGCGGACTTCAAAGCCGGCCCTTTCTCGACTCAACCCTCCAGGACCCAGAGCACTTAACCGCCGCTTATGGGTTATCTCAGAAAGGCTGTTTATCTGATCCATGAACTGCGAAAGCTGTGAACTGCCAAAAAACTCTTTCAAAGCAGCAATAACGGGCTTGGAGTTAATCAAATCCTGCGGCATGGCTGAAGCCAGATCACCGGTCACGGTCATCTTTTCTTTAACCGTCCGTTCCATGCGCATCAGCCCGATACGGAAAGCATTTTCTATCAATTCACCTACCGGCCGGACGCGTCTGTTGCCCAAGTGATCAATATTATCCACTTCTCCTTCGCCTATCCGCAGGCGAAGGAGGTACTTAATAACCTCAACAAAATCTTCAGGAGCCAGTGTTTTCTCATCCAGGGGCCGATTGAGCCCCAGCTTGATATTCATCTTTAAACGGCCGACCCGGGAGAAATTATACTTCTGGGGGTTGAAAAACATGTTGCGGAAGAGATTATAAGCACTTTCCATAGTGTGGGGTTCACCTGGCCGGAGTTTTTTGTAGATTTCCCGGAGGGCCTCTTTAGTCTCTTTGGTTTGGTCCTTGCGCAGAGTAAAAGAGACGATATCCCCGATTTTTTCTTTATGAGGAAAGAAAACTTCAAAGGGCTCGGCTCTTTCAATCAGCTTTTCTATTTTAACCTCATCTAACTCTTCGTTAGCTTTGACAATGCCCTTAATCAAATTAAGAGAATAAGCCTCCGCTAGTTCCTTCCGAGCCAAGGGGATTCTGTCAACTCCAGCTTCTTTAAGTTTTTCAACGTCCTGGGAAGTCAGCTTTTTCTTGGCCTTAACGANTACCTCTTTAGTTTTGGGATGAACGACACTGGAATCGACGATTTTTCCCACCAAATTCTCGCTCACTTCCCAATACAGCCGGCCATCCACCGGGAAAATCCGGTAAGAAGTATAGAAAAGGCGCAGGATTTCTTCGTCGGAACTATAGCCCAGAGCCCTAAGAAAGACTGAGGCCAGGAATTTCTTCTTCCGATCAAGCCGGACATAGAGAAGATTTTTGTTGTCATACTCGAACTCCACCCAGGCTCCCCGATAGGGAATTATCTTGCCGATGTATAGCCCCTTGGCATCACCNGGTCGGAAGAAAACCCCGGGTGAGCGTTGGAGCTGACTGACCACCACCCGCTCAATTCCATTAAAAATAAAGGAGCCTTTGTCCGTCATTAAGGGAATTTCCCCAAAATAGACTTCCTGTTCTTTAATGTGCTTCAACCTCTTGGTTTTGGTGGCCGGGTCTTTTTCCCAGGAAATCAAGCGGACCTTAATCCTTAAAGGCACAGAATAGGAATAACCCTTCTGNAGGCACTCCATGGGAGAATATTTAATCTTCAGGCTGACTTTGTCTCCACAATAGGAACAAAGAGGAACTTCAATCTGCTTGACAGCTCCACAATAAGGACAGATCTCATTTTCAGTAATATCAACATCTGGAGGAATCAATGTGCCACAGCTTTTGCAGCGACGGCGGGAATTTTCAATACCTTTAAGTTTCCCGCATTTGCATTCCCAGTTTCCCAGAGAATAACTGATGAAATCCAATTCAGTTGTCTCTTTAAAGTCAGAAATAGGGAAAACATCCTTAAAGGCAGCCTGAAGACCAATATCCTTTCTCTCTTCAGGAAGGAGTTCCATCTGGAGAAAATTCTTATAGGACTCCTTCTGAATAGCCAGCATATCCGGCATGGGCAGGATGGTCTTTATTTTTGAGAAATCTTGTCGTTGGCGATAGATGTTTGTTGATAAATAAGACATGGTTGCTCTCTCAGAAGAGTTTTATTTTTATCCTGTAATCCAAGAGGTCTCCACCTCCTGGGATTTCAAGCTGCTTTATTGCAGCTCAACTGTGGCCCCAACTTCTTCGAACTTTTTCTTGATTTCTTCGGCTTCTTCCTTGGAAATACCTTCTTTGATGGGTTTAGGAGCGTTATCAACCAGATCCTTGGCTTCTTTGAGACCCAGGCTGGTAACNTCCCGGACGGTCTTGATAACATTGATCTTCTTATCCCCAACTTCCTTGAGAATAACGGTAAATTCTGTTTTTTCTTCTTCCTGGGGAGCTTCAGCTGGCGCAACACCACCCGGAACAGCCATAGGTACAGCGGCGGCAGCAGCACTGATTCCATATCTCTCTTCAAACTCTTTAATGTAATCAGCCAACTCGAGAACGGTCAGGTTATCCAGATGTTCAAAAAACTCTTCCTTGGTTAATTTTTTAGCGGTTTCTTTCTTCTCCTTAGCAGGACTTGAAGATTCTTTTGTTTGTGCTTTGGGCATTTTTACCTCCACCCTATTTTTTTGATTTTAATTGGCTCAACAACTGGCCGAAAGTGACCAATGGTGCTTGCCAAGTCTGATAAAACTTTATCAATGGATAGGCCATTAGATAACCCAATTTGGCCAGAAGTTCTTCTCTTGACCCCAGGTTAGCAATTTCTTCAAAACGGTCAGCCTCCAAATATAATCCTTCCAAAATACCAGCTTTGAATCGCAGAAGTTTTGTTTCTTTGGCGTACTCTTTAAGAATTTTAGCTAAACCAACCGGATCATCTGCAGCAAAAGCGACCGCTGTGGGGCCCCGAAAATAATCTTTCAGATGATCAAAATAATCTGATTTTAAAGCTCGCAGGGCTAATCTGTTTTTTATCACCTGGAAGGAAAAATTTCTCTCTTTCAACCTCCGCCTTAAATCACTGGCCTGGGCCACGGTTAATTTATTGAAATCCAGCAAATAAAAAGTAGGAAATTCTTCAAACTTTTGTCTTAATTCTTCAACTCTCTCTATTTTCTTTTCTCTGGTGATATTCACTTTTCATCTCCTATTTTTCAAAACTTGATTCTGCCACCGGAACAGAGGGACTCATGGTGGTTGACAAATAAATACTCCGGATATATTTTCCCTTGGCAGCCGGAGGTTTGGCCTGCTGGACAGCTCCAACAAAAGTTCTGATGTTCTCGGTTAATTTATCTTCAGGGAATGAAACTTTTCCAACGGCAGCATGAACAATGCCTGTTTTATCGACTCTAAATTCAATCCGTCCGGATTTAATTTCATTAATGGCTTTTTTCACATCAAAAGTCACCGTGCCTGTCTTGGGGTTAGGCATTAAGCCCCGGGGACCCAGGATTCGCCCGAGTTTACCCACTCCTCTCATCATATCCGGAGTGGCGACCACAGCATCAAAGTCAACCCAGCCTTTAGCTATTTTCTCAATAATATCATCTCCCCCGACAAAGTCGGCTCCTGCCTCTTCAGCTTCCTTGATTTTTTCTCCCGAAGCAATGACACACACCCGCTTGGTTTTACCGGTTCCATGGGGAAGCACGACCGTTCCTCTGACCATCTGGTCCGAGTGGCGAGGGTTAACCCCCAAGCGCAAGGCTACCTCAACCGACTCATCGAAATTGGCAAACCGGGTTTCCTTGAGCAGTCGGATGGCTTCCTCCAGAGGAAGCTCTCCTTTTTCCTGAACAATTTCCCTAACCTTTTCCCTTGCCTGTTGGTATTTCTTCCCTCTTTTAGCCACTGATAATCTCCAATCCCATATTTTTAGCCGTACCGGCAATAATTTTCTTGGCTGCTTCTAAATCGTAACAGTTTAAATCCGGCATTTTAATCCGGGCGATTTCTTCCAGCTGTTTTTCGGTTATTTTGCCTACTTTTTCCCTGTTGGGAGACCCTGAACCCTTGGCGATACCGGCTGCTTTTTTCAGCAAGAATGAAGCTGGCGGGGATTTAACAATAAAAGAAAAGGAACGGTCTTTATAGACGGTAATAATTACTGGAACGATGGTCCCTGGCTCCATTTTGGCGGTTTTTTCATTGAACTGGCGGACAAAATCCATAATATTCACGTTGTGTTGTCCCAGAGCTGGCCCCACGGGAGGAGCAGGACTTGCCTGGCCCGCCTCAATTTGAAGTTTTATCGTGGCCACTACTTCTTTAGCCATTTTTCCTCCTATAATTTTTCAACCTGTAAAAACTCAAGTTCAACCGGAGTTGACCGACCGAAAATTGTCACCAATACTTTTAAAGTATTTCTTTCATGATTTACTTCCTCGACTATACCGTTAAAATTATAGAAAGGACCATCAATTATCCGCACCGCTTCTCCTTTGGTAAATGTATATTTCGGTTTGGGTTTCTCGGAAGTACTCTCCATGTGTTCCAGGATTTTTTTCACCTCTTCTTTGCTTAAGGGAGTAGGTTTGCGTCCCGAACCAACAAAACCGGTGACTTTAGGGATTTCCCGGACAACATGCCAGTTGCGGTCATTCATTTCCATTTCGACCAGAATATATCCGGGGTAAGAACGTTTGGTCGAGACAACTTTCTTGCCATCTTTAATCTCAACCACACCTTCGGTGGGAATAATAATCTGACCAAATTGATCTTCTAGACCCAGTTCTTCTGCCTTCAAGCGAATAGACTCGGCCACAAACTTTTCGAATCCCGAATAAGTGTGAACAACATACCAATTCTTTGCCATTTCTCTCTCTATCAACCAAAAAATGATTTAATCTGGGCAATCACCCAGGAAAATATAATATCCATAAAATAAAGATAAAAACCGAAGAAAAACGTGGCAATAATTACCACTATCGTGGTGTTATACACCTCCTGTCGTGAGGGCCAGGTAACCTTCCTTACTTCGGCCCGGACTTCTTTTAAAAAAGGAATTATACGTTTATACCATTTTTCTTTTTTTGCCATCCACGTTTCCTTTTTTTGGGATAAAAATTATTTTTATCTTCTGGTACCGCCTTCAAATGGTGGATATTTATGGCAGGTGAGGCAGGACTCGAACCCGCAACCTTCGGTTTTGGAGACCGATGCTCTAGCCAATTGAGCTACTCACCTGCTCGTTATCTCATGCCTCCTTGAGAAAAATCATTTTGTTTCTTTATGAGGAGTATGCTTCCGACAAAATGGACAATATTTTTTTAATTCAAGCTTATCNGTCTTTTTCTTTTTATTTCGGGTGGTGGTGTAGTTCCGACGTTTGCACTCACTACATTGGAGGATGACTATCTCTCTCATCGAATTCTCTCTTTATTTTTTGAATTGTCTGACTAAAATTCTCAGATTTCGTCTTTATTCGAGGATTTCGGTGACGGTTCCGGCACCAACCGTCCGGCCACCTTCACGAATCGCAAACCTCAAACCCTTCTCCATCGCTACATCCGTTATCAAC
>MTOP01000021.1 GCA_002010725.1 Candidatus Aminicenantes bacterium JdFR-80 | reverse complement strand
TTTTTCTTATTGAGGGAATTTTGCTGTCCTGGTAAAATTCAGCCTGGGAACAGTGAGACTAAATGATGTTAAGCAATTACCCAAACCCATTGAGCGAGAAGCCTTGCTGGCTCTCATTAACCAGAGTAAATTTAATTGCCTTCAATTCTTTGACTTTTTTACAAAAAAATAAGCGATTCAAGCAATTACGGTTTACTGAACCAAGTAAACTAAGGTGGTGAAAATGGTCAATAATCTTATTTATTTTGACGAACTTTTATCCGATGAAGAAAAACTCATCCGCGACTCAATAAGGAAGTTTGTTAAAGAAAAAGTTTTGCCGGTAATAGATGAGTATCATCGGCGAGCCGAGTTCCCTTCTTATTTAGTTAAAGATTTGGCTGAACTAGGACTTTTAGGAGCTAACTTAGAAGGCTATGAGTGTGCGGGGATCAATAATGTAGCCTATGGTCTGGCTCTCCAGGAGTTGGAGTACGGCGATAGTGCTTTAAGAAGTTTCTGTTCAGTTCAATCTTCGCTGGTTATGTGGCCCATCTTTGAATATGGCTCTGATGAACAGAAAGAGTACTGGCTACCTCGAATGGCCAGAGGGGAGAAAATAGGTTGCTACGGTTTGACTGAACCCGATTATGGCTCTGACCCCGGTTCCATGATCACCCGGGCTCAGAAAGAGGGGAAATACTGGCGAATTAATGGGCGAAAAAGATGGATAACCAACGGCAATATTGCGGATGTGGCCTTAATATGGGCTAAAACCGATGATGGTATCAGAGGGTTTTTGGTCGAGAAAGGCACCCCGGGGTTTACTGTCGAAGAGATTAAAGGAAAATTTTCCTTGAGAGCTTCGGTAACCTCCGAGCTAATTCTTGAAGACTGCCTCGTTCCCGAAGAAAACATTTTGCCCAAGGCAATGGGCTTAAAAGCCCCTTTGAGCTGTCTAACCCAGGCCAGATACGGCATCGGCTGGGGAGCTCTGGGAGCAGCTCTGGCTTGTTATGAGACANCGCTGGAATATTCNAAAACGCGAATNCAGTTCGGCCAACCAATTGCTTCCTTCCAATTGATTCANGATAAGTTGGTCTGGATGCTCAATGAAATTATTAAAGGCCAACTCCTGGCTTTAAGAACCGGGCGGCTTAAAGATGAGGGCCGAGCCTCCTATGTGCTTGTCTCTTTGCTCAAGAGGAATAACGTTAGTATTGCCCTGGAGGTTGCCAGGCAAGCCAGGGATATTTTGGGGGCCAGCGGCATTACCGATGAGTATCCTGTTATCAGGCACATGCTAAATTTGGAATCAGTCAAAACTTACGAAGGTACCCATGATATCCACACCTTAATCATCGGCCAGGAAATAACCGGCATTGAAGCCTTCAGGTAATAGAAACATGGAAATTCGTTAGGACCAAACCATTGAAAGCGTTTTTTGGCTTCCTTAGTAGTCAATCCTTTGTTACGGTCAGTTTTTAATTCCTTGAGAACCTCGTCGACTTCCATAGTGTGCCAGGCTATTTTTGACACTTGGGGGCCTCCGTCTTACGATGGGGAATAGTTTGAGCGTTCATTGCTCTGGTTTCCGGTTTAAGTAGAAGCAGGCTTGAATGAGTTTCATTCATCGTTTTCTCTTGATATTTACCCTTGTCTCTGGAGCCTCGATAGAAGTACCATAATAAAAATAACAAAGTTAATTAACGGCCCTTAGTTTTCTGTTATCAAGATAAAAGANGGGGAGCTATTTAAACTATGGTAATTGGGAGGAATAGGGAAGGATCTAGAGCCGGCCTAAAAACGANTTTCCTGATTTTTCAGGCATATATTTTTTTGTTTTTTCCCTATATGTCAAACAGAAAACCAAAATTTTTCGTATTAATTAACGGAATTAAAATTAAACATTCCCGGAAGGAGGCTGAGGAAAATATTCAGCTTTACTTTTTTCCCTGATTATAGAATGTTAATATTTTGAAAAAAACAACATGAAGGATGGAAGGAGAGCGCCATGAATCAACTTTTTCAATCCCGAGGGAAAAAGGCCATTCTCTTAATCTTAATTNGTTTAATAAGTATCAGTCTCACCACCTCCATCGGCTACGCTCAGGCGGCCGATCAGGTGAAAGAGATCTTCAGCAAATTGAAATGGCGGGAATTGGGGCCGGCTGTCCCGGGCGGTCGGACAGTGGATATCGAAGCCGTTGAGAGTAAACCCTGGATCATTTATGCGGCTGTGGGACCGAGCGGTGTCTGGAAATCCACCAATGACGGCACAACCTGGCAACCGGTTTTTTATAAAGAAAACACAGTTTCCGTCGGCGATATCGCCATTGCCCCTTCCCATCCGGAGATCATCTGGGTGGGGACCGGGGAGGCCACCTGTCGTAATAGTGTCACTATCGGCGATGGTGTTTACAAGTCAACCAATGGCGGTAAAACCTGGCAACATATGGGTCTCACGGAAACCCGACACATCAGTCGCATTGTCATCAATCCCGGTGATCCGAATATTGTTTATGTGGCGGCCCTGGGCCATCTCTGGGGGCCTAATAAAGAAAGAGGTGTTTATAAAACCACTGATGGCGGAAAGACCTGGGAGAAAATCCTTTACATTGACGAAAACACCGGTATTGCTGACCTGGTGATGGACCCGGCTGATAGTCTGACTCTTTACGCCGCGGCCTATCAGTTCCGCCGCCAGCCTTATTATTTTTCCTCGGGCGGACCTGGCAGTGCTATTTATAAAACCACTGACGGCGGCCGGACCTGGAAAAAGCTAACTAAAGATCTCCCTGAAGGTGTGCTGGGCCGCATCGGACTGGCGGTCAGCCGCAGTAAACCCAATGTNGTCTATGCCCTGATTGAACACAAAGAAGGCGGTCTCTGGCGCTCAGAAGACAAAGGGGAGAGCTGGCAGCGGATGTGTGATAAGAAAACCTATGAACGGATTAATTTCCGGCCTTTTTATTACAGCCAGGTCAGAGTTGACCCCACCAATGACCAGGTGGTCTATGTTTTTTCCGGAGCTCTCTTTGTTTCCCGGGACGGCGGTAAGAAATTCCGGCCTATTTCCTCCGGGACCCATCCCGACCACCACGCTCTCTGGATTGACCCCAATAATCCTTTGCATCTTATTGATGGGAATGACGGGGGCATCGATATTACTTACGACGGGGGAAGGACCTGGCGGAGTGTTCAGAATATAAATGCCGCTGAAGTCTATCAAATCGGCTATGANCTGGATAAACCTTACCATGTCTATTGTGGCCTTCAGGACAACGGCCTCTGGGGTGGTCCCAGCGCCACTCTCGATGCCGCCGGCATCACCAATTGCGACTGGTTTGTCGTGGGAGGTGGAGATGGCTTCTACTGTCAGGTCGATTACACCGATCCGAATATTATCTATGGCAACTACCAGATGAATGGGCTTTATCGTTTTGACCGGCGAATCGGCCTGAGCAAGAGAATTCGTCCCGAAGCTCCTTTAACCGAGCCTCCTTACCGCTATAACTGGAATTCGCCGATTCTTATCTCGCCGCATGATCCGAAAACAATTTATACCGCCGGCAATGTTCTCTTCCGCTCCCGCGACCGGGGACAGTCCTGGGAAATTATCAGTCCTGACCTGACCACCCAGGACCCCAAAAAAATGATCGACTCCGGCGGTCCCATCACTCCCGACAACACCGGGGCTGAAATCCATTGTAGCATCATCACCATCGCCGAATCTCCGGTGAAAGCCGGCATCATCTGGTGTGGCACCGATGACGGTAATGTCCAGGTGACCACTGATAATGGCCGGACCTGGACCAATGTAGTTAAAAACATTCCCGGACTGCCGCCTAATTCCTGGTGCTCCCGGATAGAAGCCAGTCACTTTGAGGCAGGGACGGCTTACGTGGCTTTTGATAATCACCGTCGGGATGATTATCAGACTTATCTATATAAAACCACTGATTTCGGGAAAACATGGCAATCAATCAAGGGCAACCTGCCCTTCGGCTGGGTTCATGTCATCCGCGAAGACCCCCGTAATCCCCGACTTCTCTATGTGGGGACTGAATTTGGTATTTATGCTTCTCTGGATGGCGGTCAAACCTGGTTCTCCCTTAAAAATAACCTGCCGACGGTGGCCGTCCGGGATATAGCTGTTCATCCCCGGGAAAATGATTTGATTATCGGCACCCATGGCCGGGGAATCTGGATTATGGATGATATCCGGCCGCTCCAGGAAATGACTCCTGAGGTGATTAAACAATCAGCTTATCTTTTCTCCATCCGCCCGGCCACCCAATATTTCTTCGGAACAATCAGAGAAAGCTTCACCAAACAATCGTTTACGGCCGCCAATCCTCCTTATGGCCTTATCATTAACACCTATTTCAAGGAAAAACTGAAAGAACGCCCCCGCTTGACTATCCGCAATGCCGCCGGAGAAGAAGTCTATACCAAAGACCTGCGCACCACGGCCGGATTGCAACGGACTGTCTGGAACCTCCGCTTTATTCCCCGGGATGAGCGAGGAGAACCGATTAAGCCATCGGCTCTCGGCTTTGCCCAGCCGCCTTATGCGCCGGTCGGAGAATATACAATCGAGGTCAGGGTAGGGGAGAAGACACTCTCCCGGAAAGCCCGTATCCTGCCTGATCCCCGCTTCGAATTCAGACCGGAAGATCGCCAGGCTCAACTGGAAGCGCAGATCAAAGCCATGATTTTGACCAAAAAAATAGGCCTGGCCGTGACGACGGTGAAAAGCATCCGCCGGGAAGTTGACAAACTGAAAAAGCAAATCAGTCAAAAGAAGATCTCAACGCCAGCCATTGAGTCAGCTCTTCAAGATTTCGAGAAAAAACTCAAGGTATTCGAAGATAATCTGGTTCCCAAGACTTTTAATTACAGGCTTGGCCGGGAAATGGCTCTTCGGGGCGGTACTTTCAGCCAGCAGGTGCTTATGCTGACTTATTCCATTTCCGGTTTCCCGGGAAAACCCACCCAAATAGAACTGGAAAAATTAGCTGAATTCACCCAGCAGGTGGATAAACACGTCAGCCAGCTGAACAAATTCATCCAGAAAGATTATGCTGATTTTAACAAGTTTCTCCAGGAAAACGGGTTAAAACCACTGCGCCAAATGAAAATTATCGAAATTAAATAAGGTAATTTATCAATCTAACTGNTCAGGCAACGCCGGCAGTGAATCCAGACCGAACTTTTTCGCTTCCCGAAGCATTATCCTTTTGAGTNCAGCCTGTTTATCTTCATCCTGAAGACAGGGNTCAGCCTCGCGGAGAAGCCTCTCCACCTCTTCATGGGCTCTCTCGGCCAGGGGCTTTTTACCTGATCTCACCCAATCTCCGTAAGTGGTTCGGTCGATCAACCGGGGAAAAAGATGTTCTTCCCGATACCAGCGTCGGGTGTGTTCCAGAGTCAGAAACTGTGAATGCGGTGTAATTTCTGCGAATAAATCAAGGATCAGCGGCTCATCACGCTGACTGATTCCTTCGATCAAGCGGTAAGCCATCTGACATATTTCATGATCGATGAGGAGCTTCTCCAGGCTCTGACAGCTCTCAAAATCAAGCATGCCCGGACCAGAGATAACATTAATACCGCTTAAAGCGGCCAGGACAGCGCCTATCCCTGATTCCAGGCCGGCCTGGGCATCAATCGTTTTGGCATCACTCAGGGCCATATAAGCATGGGTAGGGAGATTCAGATATTTACCGATTTGAGCATAGGCACAATCAATCATCATTGTCTCAATGGCCCCCATGGGCGTTGTTCCCTGCCGCATATCAAAACTCGAAGGAGAGCCGCCGAAAATAACCGGCGCTCCCGGTTGAGCCAGCTGGGCAATAACCAGACCGGAGAGATTTTCGGCCACGTGCTGCACTAGGGTGCCGGCCAGAGTCACCGGTGAAGTGGCTCCGGTCATGCCCATCGAAATAATCTCTGAAGGAATACCCTGGCGGGCACAATCNATTAAACTTTGCGCCGTCAACCGGCTCCACTTGAGAGGCGGCGAAGGACAGGCATCAAAAATAGCCAGCGGCTTCTCCCGGAGAGATGCTGCTCCGCCGCGAANAACCTGCANCATTTCACTCATTGTTGNGAAACTCTCCTCCCGGAATGTTCCGGTGACCACCGGCTTGGAGGAAAAAATCAACCCTAAATAAAGGCGATAACTATCTGCGATTTCCTCTGGAACATCACTGGCAATTAAGCCGGTGCTCTGAAAATGGAGGGCGTCTAACTGATTCGTCAGGCAGACAAAGCGAACTACATCCCGGGTGACTGGTTTTCTCTGTTCCTGGTGAAGCCAATCAAAAATAGTCACCGCCGCGGAACCCGGGTTGAAATGAACCTCATCTCTTCCTACTAAATNGGAGCGACTGCCGGTTTGATCATAAAGTTCTATTTCCGCCGGGGCTGTCTGGATAAACTCTTCCACCAGTTTCCGGGGAAAACGGACCCGTTGGCGGTCTGACTCNACCCNGGCCCCTCCTGCCCGGAGAAGGTCGAGAGCCTCGTCATTTTCCACAAAAACCCCNTGTTTTTCCAGGAGNAGCAGGGCTTCATCTATAATCTTGTGGACAAACTCTGGAGAAAGTAGTTCCAGTTTAGGTCTCCGGGTGGGCATCATCTTGTCTCTCCCTGTTGTCTCAATCGCTGGATAACCCGGACTGCCTCCAGGGCGTTTTCTCCATAACCATCAGCCCCGATCGACTCAGCCCATTGGGCGGTCACTGGAGCGCCTCCGACGACCACCTTGAAGCGGGAACGCAATTGCTGCTCTTCCAGCATCTGAATAAGACGCTGCTGGCCGGTCATAGTGGTGGTCAGCAGGGCGGAAAGACAGATAAATTCAGCCTCCTTCTCCCGAGCGATTTCGATAAATTTTTCCAGCTTAACATCAGCTCCCAAGTCAATAACTTCATAACCATTGGCCTGGAGCATTGAAGCCACCAGGTTTTTGCCGATATCATGAATATCTCCTTCCACCGTGCCGATGACAATTCTAGCTTTGGCTTTTTGGGTCCCTTTTTTCTTCTCCAATTCGGGTTGGAGAACAGCCATGGCTTGTTTCATGCATTCAGCACTGGTAATCAATTCCGGCAGGAAATATTCTCCTTCTTCCCAGAGTTGACCCACCCGCCTGATGCCCGGCACAAACCCTTTCTCAATCGTCTCGGTTAAATCCAATTTTAATCGAATCGCCCTTTTAGCCAGGTCAACCGCAGCCTGACNGTCTCCGATTATGACGGCTTCCTTCATCTTTGCCCAGAGTTCTTGTTTTTGCTTCTCGTCCATGGTCACTCCTTTTCCGGGTATGGAGTTAGATTAAGAGATTTAATGAATATTTGTTGAAAATCTTTTTCCCGAGCTAGCGNGAGATAATTTATTTTCTTCGCCCAGGAAACCAGTTTCTCTCGTAGTGAATAATTCAATAAAAGACAACGGGCTCCCGCCAGAGAAGCGTTGCCTACAAAAAAGATTTTAGCCGGGTCAATGGCCGGCAGAAGCCCAATAGTTATGGCATTTTTTATGTTNAGTTCTGTGCCGAAAGCCCCGGCCAGAAAAATCCCATCCAGTTCGCTGTAGTCCAGGTTGGCTTTGTCCATGATTATTTTGACGCCGGCTTTAACCGCCGCCAGAGCCATCTGGAGTTTACGGACATCATCCTGCCCCAGGGTCACTTGGGAAGTGAGTTTTATCTTCTTTTCCGGATGAACAATCCGACCATTAGGATTAAGCCATCTTTTCCGAAGAGCAATGCTTAGGATGTCTATAAGTCCTGTGCCGCAAATTCCCCGGGGCTTTCGCCGGCCGATTGTTTTAATCTCCAGGGAAGGAGTGGCCAAGACCTGATAAATTGCTCCGGGGGAGGCCATCATCCCGACAGAGATGCCGACTCCTTCAAAGGCCGGGCCGGCGGCCGTGGAGGTGCCCCAGAGTTTGGACTGATTTTTGAGGATGATTTCTCCATTGGTCCCCAGATCCAGATAAAGATATCTGCCTGATCTCTCAAAAAGCCGGGTGGCCAATAGTCCAGCTGAAACATCGCCACCAATAAAACTCTGAATATTGGGGGCCATGTACACTTTTCCCCGGGGCGAGATGCGCAGGCCGATCTCCAGGGCGCTCTCCTCAGGCAAATATTGAAAAAGAGCGATATAGGGAGCTCTGGCCAGGGAATGGATGGGTACCCCGAGCAGGAGATGATTCATGGCGGTATTGCCGGCAATGACCACTTCCAGGATGTTTTCTTCGTGAAGGCCGGCCTTCTGACAGAGTTTATGGATCAGGGAATTAATCGTCCTTCTGGCGGCCCGCTGGAGCGTTCGTCTCTTCCCTTCAGAAGTGAGGGCTTCACTCAAGCGGGCGATGACATCCGTCCCCAAACGAATCTGCTGGTTCAAAGCTGAAGACAGAGCTAATGTTTCACCTGATTCCAGATCGACCAATTCACCTACCACTGTTGTTGTTCCCAGGTCTATAGCCAGGCCGAGAAGGGGAGTAGGGGAGGAGTCGGCTTCCAGAGAAACAACCTCTTTGTCCTGATAGATGACCATTTGAATTTTTTTGGGTAATTCTCTGGCTTCTTCCCCTAATTGGGCTAAGATATCCAGAGGAAAGTCAAGCTTGGGCTGGCATAGAAGTTTTTTTACTTTCTCCGCCAGCGAACCAGGAGCGGCCAGTTTAGGTCTATCGAGAGTAAATAAATACTGCTTGAAAGAGGGTTGATGGGGAAAACAGGTGGATATTCCTTTTTCCAGAATTTTTACCGGCTGAATCAGGCTCTCCGGAGGTATCTCTACTTTCAGATTATCTCTGACTTTCACCAGGCAGGCCAGCCGGATGGAAGGAGCTAGGCCCAGGAAATCAAGCACATACCTTTCCTGCCGGTTAGGCGGGGAGACTTCTCCACTTAGAATTTTAACCCGACATTTACCACAGACTCCCTTCTGGCCGCAATCAAAGCGCAGTGGGATTTCAGAGCGAGATAAGGCCTGACCGAGAGTTTCTCCTTCAGCAACCTTAATGGTCTGGTCAAGATTTTGTATTTTAACGGAAAAAGTAGCCGCCATTATTCTAAAATGCCCTCAATTAATACTTTTCTGACTCCGACCAATTGGAATCCTATCTCTTTAATTTAAAAGCATTATAATACAAAGACGACCATTTTTGTTCAATAAAATATAAATTTTGTGCTTAAATTCAAAAGTAGCCATAATGGGAATAAAAGAGAGGATATTTTCAAAAAACAGAATTAGGATCAATTATTTCCATCAGCCGTTTATCTTTTGACCACTATTATAAGAGTTTGCTATTCTAAAATAATCTTGAGCTATGAATAACAAGGAGGGAGTATGAATAATTATTATCAGTTAAAAATTAATATTAATTTAAAGTTATTATTTATTCTATCAATAATTCTGGTGACTTTCCTTCTTTTACCCCACCCAAGTTACACCGGGATAAATCAGGCTGAAACGCCAGCTGTCAAAAAACCTCTGACTCACGATGTCTATGATTCATGGAAAACTATTCAATTTCCCCAAATCTCTCCTGATGGCCAGTGGCTTCTTTTTGGAGAAACACCTCAAGACGGCGAGGCTAATCTGGTGGTTGTTAATCTAAAAACCAAAAAAGAACTNCGCTTTCCTCTGGGATATTCAGGGAAAGAGACCGAGGCTCACCGCAAGGNGAAAGCTGCTTTCACCGCTGATTCCCGCCACGTTGTTTATCTCATTTCGCCCAGCCAGGCAGAAGTGAAAAAGGCTAAAAAAGAGAAAAAAAAGAATAAAAAAGATGAAAAAATAATTTTAAAACTGGGCCTGATTGACCTTAAAACTGGTCAGCTCCAAATTATAGAAAAAGTCAAAAATTATGAATTGCCCAAAGACAATGGTCACTGGGTAGCCTACCTCAAAGCACTGGAAAAGGCCAAGGATAAAAAAGAGGAGACGGCCGGCAAAAAGGAAGAAACAGCCAAAGAGAAGAAGCCAGACAAGGATAAAAACAAAAGAAAATACGGCTCGCCCCTGATTCTTCGCTCTNTCAAAACCGGCCAGGAAACCAGCTTTGCCGACGTTACCGAGTATATGTGGACCAAAGATGGTTCGGCTTTAATTTTTGCTGTTGCCAGCCAGAAAAAACCGGATTCGGACGGTGTCTACGTTTTTAAAACCGCCGACCAACAGCTTATGCCTCTGGTAACCGGCCAGGGTCGATATGAAAAATTGGCCCTCAATAAAGAAGAAACCAGACTGGCTTTTTTGACCGACCGTGATGACCAGGCCTCCGAATCACCGCTTTTCTCTATTTACGGCTGGGATTTTCTATCGTCCCAGGCCAAATTGTGGGTGTCGGCCGAGAAAATCAAAGAACTCTTTCCCGGCCAGGCGCCTTCGAATAAATCCAGGTTAATTTTCAGCCGGAATGGTCAACAACTGGTGTTTGGTANAAAAGAAATTCCTCCTGTCAAGAAAAAGGAAGGAGAAGGGGAGGAAGAAAAGGAAGAGAAGGCTAAATTTGATCTCTGGCACTGGAATGACCCTTACCCTCAGCCCCAGCAGAAAAAAATGGCCGAGCAGGTCAAGAATAACACCTGGGAATGTGTTTATCATCTGGCGACCGGGAAAATCGTTAAACTGGCCGATGAAATCCTGCCGGATGTCGAGTTACATGAGTCAGGCGAAATAGCCTGGGGACAAACTATTGTTCCTTATACCAAGCTCGTTTCTTATGATGGATCTTACTATGATGTTTACCTGGTGGACCCGCAGACCGGCACCAGAACTCTGGTCAAGAAAAAACTTTTCCGTCGAGCTTACCTTTCTCCTCAAGGCAAATATGTTTTCTGGTTTGAAAAAGGAGACTGGTATATTTACGACCGCCAAAACCAGAAAACAGTCAATGTCACCGCCAATCTGGGAGTAAGCTTTGCCCGNGAAGATTGGGACACCCCCAATCCCGCGGCCAGCTACGGCTATGCCGGATGGACCACCGATGATAATGAATTTTTAGTCTACGACCAGTATGATATCTGGGCTATTAAACCCGATGGCTCATCAGCCCGGCGAATTACTGAGGGCTTCGGCCGGACCAATCATCTTTCCTTCCGTTATCTGAAACTTGATCCCGAAGAAAAAAACATAGATCCGCAGAAAAAGCTTCTACTCAAAGTCCGTGACGAAGAAACCATGGCTGAAGGCTTTTATCTTGACCGCGTCAAAGGCAAGGAAAAGCCACAGAAACTTCTTCTGGTTGATAAAAGATTTTCTTCAATAACCAAGGCCAGGAAAGCCAATCGAATTATTTTTGCCCGGATGAGCTTTGATGAATATCCTGACCTGTGGACAGCCGATCTGCGCTTCCGAAAACCACGGAAAATCACTGACTTGGGACGTCAAATGGAACCTTTTATCTGGGGTAAAGCCGAACTGCGCAATTTCTCCAGTGCGGACGGTAAACCGCTTAAAGGTATTTTAATTAAACCTGATAATTTCGATCCCAAGAAGAAATATCCTCTGTTGGTCTATATCTATGAAACCCTTCATTACATGCTCCACATCTTCCGCCATCCTGCTCCCGGTACTTCCATCAATCCTGCNTATTATGTCAGCAACGGCTATATCCTCTGGATGCCGGACATAGAATACGGCACCGGTTATCCGGGTCGCGACGCTCTCAAATGCGTTCTGCCGGGAGTTAATATGCTCATCCAGGAAGGTTATATCAATCCCCGCGCCATTGGTATTCAGGGACACTCCTGGGGAGGCTACCAGGTCGCCTATCTCGTCACCCAGACGGACATTTTTGCGGCGGCTGAGGCCGGAGCTCCGGTATCCAACATGGTCAGTGCCTATAACGGCATCAGATGGGGCAGTGGCATGGTCCGCCAATTCCAGTACGAAAAAACCCAGAGTCGGCTGGGCGACAGTCTCTGGCGGGTCCCTCTGCGGTATATCGAGAATTCACCAATTTTCTGGGCAGATAAAATAAATACTCCACTTCTTATAATTCACAACGATGAGGATGGAGCTGTTCCCTGGTATCAGGGGATTGAGTTCATTATGGCTCTGCGCCGCCTGGGTAAGGTGGCTTTTATGTTTAACTACAACGGTGAGGCCCATGGCCTGCGAAAAAGAGTCAACCAGAAAGACTGGACACAGCGAATGGCTGAATTTTTTGATCANTATCTGCGGGGAAAGCCGGCCCCACGATGGATGACCGAGGGGATAAAAGCCTGGGAAAAAGAAGATTGAGCCTAAAAGTTATTTGAGNCTAAAGAAAAGACAAAAACTAACAGAGAAGGAAGCGAAGAAATGCTTGGAAATAATTATCGACAGAATTTACAGCCATTAAGAAGGGTGGCTTTTCCAATTCAGGTCTGGAGGTAGGGTAGTGAAAGAAATTAAATACAAAATCGATCAATATCGAATTGAAATTTATTCTCGGGACATGAAAGGTAAACGAACCCGCTGGGCTGACCGGATTATTTATCTCTTTTCTGAAGGGAAAGAAGTGGCGCAAGCTGTCTTTGCTGTGGAAGGAGAAAAAGTACCGGAGCCCTTTCTCTCTGACGATAAAAAAATTTTCTTCTTCGCCGCNAGTGCTCGCTTTCTTGAAGTCCTGAAAATACTCCGCTCCTTTGAGACAGTTTACATCATCTGGCAGCCGATATATGATCCGAAAGAAAAGAAAGATGGTGACGCCTACTTTCTGGCGGAAGGAGCTATAAAATAAAATTCATATTCAGCTTTACCTGAAGAAAATTCCGGAAGTTTACGGGGGTTAACNTTCTCTTTTTCCCTTCATCCTGAAAATGCAACGCGGAAATAATAAGGCCTTTATTTAGACTGGAAACATTATCTCTTTTACTTCATAATATTAAGAAGGAGGAATAGAATAAAATGCAGTCACAGCGAAAACAAAAATTTCATATCAATCTTGATTCTTTAACTCCTGGGGAAAAACGACANNTATATGAATTGATGTTTGCCCATGGCCCGGGCAATGGAAAAATTTTATTACTCCCGGTGGATCAAGGATTGGAACATGGTCCCCGTGATTTTTTCCCCAATCCGCCTAGTTCCGACTTCGAATTTGAACTTGAATTGGCCCTGGAAGGTAACTATTCCGGCATTGTCTGCCATATCGGCCTGGCAGAAAAATATTATAAAAAATACGCCGGCCGGGTTCCGCTTGTCTTAAAAATCAATGGCAAGACCGGCATTCCTCCTGATGATGAGGCTTTTTCTCCTTTAGATGCCAGCATTGAAGACGCCTTACGTCTGGGAGCTGACGCCATTGGTTATACTCTCTATGTCGGCTCACCCCGACAAGCAGAGGATATTGAACAATTTTCTTTCGTTCGTCAGGAAGCCANGCGTTATGGCTTACCGGTTATTCTCTGGTCTTATCCCCGGGGCATTTATGTTGAATCCCGTGGAGGAGGACGAAATTCACTGGCCATGGTTGATTACGCTGCCCGGGTGGCTAATGAATTGGGGGCAACTATTACTAAAATTAATTACCCTGAACTTCCTCGCAGTGATCAATACGATGATCAAAGTCCATTTCGCATTTATAATCAACTGGCCGATTTAAGTGAAAAAGAAGCTCTGGAAATGGTGGTTAACTCAGCCGGGAGGACCGGAGTTCTTATTTCCGGTGGCAGTAAAATTAGTGATGAAGATCTTATCCGCAAGGTTAGAATTTCACTTGAAGCTGGAGTTGACGGCCTTATTTTTGGTCGTAATATGTGGCAACGGCCTTATGAGGAAGCTCTCCAGTTGACCAAAGAAATAATTGATCTTATGAAAGCTTACGACTAAGTTTTTAATTTTCAGGCTATTCTTTTGGATGAATTAATTTATTTAATTATTAATATATACTTTATTTGTTATATTCTATATTTTTTATTATTTCAGCCATTCTCTTGATATATTCAGGGTTTGTTCCGCAACATCCGCCTATTATTNCAGCTCCCTCCTTTATTATTTCAGGAATATATTTAAGATAATCATCTATATTCTGGGAATATTTTATTGAACCGTTAGGCTGGGGGATAGGTTGTCCGGCATTCGCCTGGATAATTATTGGAATTTCATTGTTTTTTTTGAATTGTTTAATTACACCGATCATCTGTCGGCTATCNAGGGTACAATTGGCGCCAATAGCCTGGGCTCCGGAATCAATAAGCTCATCTTGACATTGATCCAAACTATTACCCATGATGGTGAAATAACCTCTTTTTGTTTGATTAAAGGTCATGGTTACAAAAACCGGAACCTTATTGATCGATAAAGCAGCTTCCAGAGCTATCTTGGCTTCTCTAAGGTCGTACTGGGTTTCTATTAAGAGAAAATCAACTCCACCGTCTATTAATGCCTGCGCCTGGAGGTAATAAGCTTCATAAAATTCTTTTTCCTCATAGGAACCATGGGGCTTTAAAAATTGACCTGTAGGGCCAATACTACCACCCACGTATTTATCGGCAGGCTTGACATCTCTGGCTATTTCAGCTGCTTTTTTATTCAATTCGTAGGCTTCATTTTCCAAATTGAAATGCTTTAACTTGATAGGGGAGCCGCCAAAACTATTGGTCATGACGGCGTCGGCGCCGGCTTCAAAATATGATAAATGGACTTCTTTTACTTTATCTGGACATCTTTTATTCCATAGTTCCGGTGATTCTCCTTTATTCAGGCCTTTTTTTATCAGTTCAGTACCCATCCCTCCATCAAAAAGAACAATTCTTTTTTTTGCTAACCCTAATATAGTCACGTCGTTACTCATTTTCTGGGCCATATTACGCTCTATTTCTTAATTTGTCAACAATGTTTTTATTTCCTTTATTTTCAATTAATTATTTTATATGTCGGCCGGCCGACATTTATTTTTTTCTTCAAATTCTTTTTTTGTTGATTTTTACACATACCTAGAAACATTTTATTTATATTANTACTTTCTCCTGCCCCTTATTTTTTCATTACTCAATTAATTTTAATTTTATTTTCTATCTTCTATGTTACTCAGTTAATCGNAATTTTTATTCCAGCAATATTTAATATTTTTTACATTCTTATTTCTTTTTATCTTAATNGGCATGATGGACATGTTTATTGTCATTATTTCCCGCAATAAACTTAGATCAATTGAAAATTTATTTTTTATCTTTTGTCAAAAAAATCAATTTTTGATAAA
>MTOP01000067.1 GCA_002010725.1 Candidatus Aminicenantes bacterium JdFR-80 | reverse complement strand
TTTTGTCTCATCTTAAATAATATTATTCATAAAATTTTTTCCATGGCTAATATTTTCTCGGCAACGTTATTCTATTTCTAAAATCTCCCCGGAGAGAGAATTTTGCTGTATTGAAACTCATCCCTAAAATAAAAGATTTTTTAAAAGGAGAAAGTATTCTCAGGCTTACTCAAAAGAGAGAGCCAGGTGAGTGAGTAAGAATGAGTGATGGTTTTTGCTATCTGGAAACACCCAAAACTAACTTCCGATAGGCCTGATATTTCTCCAGAGGAGAAATCCAGAGTAAAGACATAAATATATCTTTGCTCTATTTAAAAATCTTTGTGTTATTTAAAAAGACGAATATTTTTATGGAAACAAATAAAAAAAGCCCGGGGCCTTTGGCTGCCCCGGGCTTCTTCTTGCCTGGTGACGGGAAATTTCTTCTCAGGAACTTACTTTCTCCTTAATTTAATCCCACCACTGAAAGTCTTCAACTCCAATTCGGCGCCTCCTCCATTCACCTTGCCTCTAAGTTCCCGGCGGGAAAGCTTACCCACCAGAGTTATCTCAAATTCACTGTCTATCTTTCCACTGAAGGTCTTGGCTACCACATCAAATTTTGTTTCGGCCGGCAACCTAATTTCCAGGTCTCCGCTGTGCGTTTTCAAGGTGTAAATTCCATCCGGATTCAAATCTCCCTGATACCTGACATCGCCACTTAGTGAACTGAGTTTAACCCGGCGAGCCTGGCTGACATCTTTAAGGTCAATACTCCCACTGACAGATTCCGCATCTACTGAACCTCGTAAATAAGCAATGGATATATCCCCAGAAACTGTCTTCAATTCCGCTTCTCCTTCAATCCGGCTTACTTCAACATTTCCACTGACGGAGCTCAATTCCAGCCCGTCGCCAGCCTGCTCGACAACAACGTCCCCACTGACCGCACTTATCTTGAGAAAACCACCGATCTGGCCACAGTTCACATCTCCACTCACTGATTTAACTCGTAATGAGGCTTTATCCGGAATGGTGAGCTTATAATTAACCGAGACATTCAAACTCTTAAAAGTCTTTTTGGGGTAGCGGGTGGCAATCGAGAGGATGTTGCCTTCTTTTTCCACTTCAATTTTGACGCGGGCCGCATTTTCCTTGGCTTTTTCCAGCGAAGAAGCCCGGGAAACCTTAACTGCGTCAATTTTCACTTCGTTCTTTTCCCAAACCGAAACCTCAATATCGCCGGAAACATTNCTGATTTCCACTTTGCCAGTCCGACTGAGAGAGACCGATTTTTGAAATCGCTCTTCATACTTTTCCTTGGCCAGAACGGGGGATGCCAGAAAAAAACCAAGAATAAAACCCACAAAACCAAGAGTTAACACTAAACTGAGCAATTTCCTTTTTTGTCTCATTATTTCCTCCTTTTAACATTAATTTTGCTCATTTTTTTATTTTTATCCTGAATTATTCCCAAAAGGGAGTTTCCCTCGAAATAGAGGCCTCGAGAAGGTCCACTTTTCTCTGATAGGCCATTAGTAATTCACTCTGGGTCTCGATATCCCGGGGATTCTGCCGAACAGCTAATTCATAAGAATTAATAGTCGCCTCAATAACAGCCAGACTCTCTCTCAGCTCAGCCAAAATCTCTGGATCAAGGCTCTCCTCTTGAGAGGCTAGGGCTTCCGTCAGCGCTTCAATGGCTTTTTGATAGTGGTGCCTGGCCTCAGCCAACTTGGCCAGAGCATATTTCTGTCCGGGCCGTCCAAGCCCCTCTGTCGGCTGGTGAGTTTGCCTCCAGAGAAAGAAACTCAATCCCAGAAAAACCACTACCAGAAGACCACTGAGAGCATATCTCACGGCCAATGGCCTAAAAATAAAAGCCCAGGGGCTAATCTCCGGAGTTTTTGTCGCTTCTCCCAAGCGGGCANTTTCTTCCTGGAGAGAAGCTTTTATTTTTTCCCAGACACGAGGAGAAGGCTCTGGTTCTTCCAGGGAAGAGGCGACTTCGACCAACTGTCTCAGTTCTTCAGAGAAAAGCCGACAATCCTCACACTTAGCCAGATGAGACTCAAGCCGCTGTTTTTCCTGGGAGGAAAGCTGCCGTTCCAAGGACTCATTTATTAACTTTTTTATTTTTTTACATTTCATGGCTTTTGACTCCGATGATTTATTTCTCTCTGCTGGAGAAAATCTCTTATTTTTACCCGGGCTTTAAATAACTGAGACTTGGATGTTCCCACGGTACAACCCAGGATCGCCGCAATTTCTTCATGGGTAAACCCCTGAACATCATGGAGGAGGAAAATAGTTTTCAGTCCCGGGGGAAGGCTCCGGATGGCTGCTTCGATTGTCTGACGAAGCAGAGCTTCGCTATTATTTAAAGAATCAATACCGGTGGTATCTTCAATCTCAATTTCCCTTTCTTCCTGAGATATTGTCGAGTGAAAATATTTTCTATGACGACGCAGATAGCTAAGAGCGGTGTTAATGGTCACTCGATAGGCCCAGGGAAGAAATGTCTCGGGCTGGTTTATAGTTGACATTTTTGAATATATTTTAATAAATGTCTCCTGTAATATATCTTCAGCCGCTTCCCGATTATAGGTATATCGATAAGCCAGAGAAAATAGTCGATTTTTCAGGTGGTGATAAATCTGGGAAAAGGCCTCGGTGTTGCCATTTTGGGTCTCTTTAACCCAGGCCAAAATCAAATTTTCCTTTTCTTTCAATTTTTCTTTTCTCCAGGTTCGTTTCTCTTCAATCTCATTATTTTTGGCCAAAGTTAACGCCTTTTTCCTTTGGTTATTACTTATTATTCTGGCTGAGCCTCTTGTCNGTTGTGACCAGGTGGTCGAAAAACTTAATATTGCCGTTGAACAAAACATTTGTCTTATTTCTTTCCATCCTTAAAGATGCTCCTTGAGATAAAAGGGTTGCCTCTATAGTAAAATTTTTTGGTGGATTTTCAAAATCTAATTCTCATTCCTCAGAAAAAATACTCCTCAACAACCTCAGAAAAAAAATNAATTCTTGATATAAACTTTTTATCTTAGGGTTTATTCAAGGGTTTGACCTTCCCCAAAATCCAGGCTTTCTTTGTAACTCTCTCCCCTTAAACCTCCGGCTGTCCTCTCGCTGTAGATTCTCTGAGACATGAAACCATCCTGTCTGAGCCGGTAGGTAATTAATCACCTGCTGGCAAACTAAAAGAATAAATCTTTTTTATTTAATATATCCCAGAGCGTGCAATCGATCGCGAAGAGCTTTATTCAGGGCTTCTGAAGAACGACCGGCTTTCTCAGCTCTTATGGCCTCTTCCAGGAGTTTCTCTACCTGATGAAAAAATTCACGACAGAGAGAAACTTCCTTTGCCGCCAGATTGTTTCTTTCCTGCAGATCTTGACTGAGGTCAAAAAGAGCCAGGGGAACTTCTTGAGGGGGAGGCTGGAAGAACTCCCTGGCTTCCGGAGAAAACGAAGCCCACCAAATAAACTTTTTCTCTCCTTTAAACAAAGCCATCCCCCTGGGGATAAAGGCGGCAAATTCATCAGGAAGATACGCCAGGGAAGCAAATTCCTCCCGGGGAGTCGAATTAAGTAAAGGCAAAAGACTATGGCCATCAATTCCTTCTTCTGGAGGTTCAATCCCGGCGATCTCGAGTAAAGTCGGCAGGACATCCACCAGCCGCACGGGATAATCAATTCTCCGGCTTCTCATCTGACTTCCCGGTAATTTGATTATCAAAGGCACATGAAGAATTTCATTATACAGTTGATGACCATGCCCCCAGGAGGAATGATCGAAAAATTCCTCTCCATGGTCAGAAGTAATTATAATCGCTGTCATACGGTCTAATTTTAGCTCGTGAAGAAGACTCACGAGCTGCTTTACCAATTTTTCATCGGTATACCGAATTTCGCCATCATATAGAGCTATCAAATTCTGGCGGATTGTTTCCGAGAAGTCCTGAAAAAGGTGGGGATAACCCTTCCCTAGTATTTGCTGTAAACTGGCTTTTTTAAGAGGAAAATTTTCCTCAAGAAACATTTCACCCCAAGGAGCAGGGGCATGATAGGGATTATGAGGTTGATAGGTGTGAATAAAAAGAAAAAACTGGGCGTCGCGATGGCGACGTAACCAAATTGATGATTTTTCGAAAATATATTCGGCCGAATCCGGCCGTATATTGGCCCAATAACTTTCTTCAAAAAAATCAAACCCCTGGGCAAATCCAAAACGATGACTTACCTGCCCTCCATCAGTGATTGCCCCACAAATGTAACCCCCTTTTCTAAAATAGTCAGCAATGGTTGAAACAGAGGGGTCGAGAGATTGATTCAGGTAAAGCACTCGGTGCCGCAAGGGATAAAGACCCGTCAAGATACTCATATGGGAAGCCAAGGTATAAGGTGAATGGGAAAAAGTCCGCGTAAAAATAATTCCTTGGGAAGCTAACTCATCAATAGTCGGCGAAGTCGGGCGGAAATAGCCGTAACAACCCAGATGATCAGCCCGGAGAGTATCAATGGAGATTAAAATTATATTGGGTCGACTCGCCGCAGGATCCCCTGGTTTTCTCGGAGAGTAAACGAGGGGATTTATCCAGAAAGCTGGAATAAACTCAGCCGTATCTTCCTTCTCACCTTCCGCCACCTTCTTAGTCTCCAAGATAATAGTAACTCTGTTTCCCCGATAAGGAGCCAGATTTAGGCGGTGAAAAAAGACCTGATGGTCGCTTAACCTCCGTGGAATCGGAACCATNTGGGAGAATAATTGCTTTGGCGCTTCCATCTTCGGAGTTTTAATCGAGACGGAAAACATCACCTGAAGAGCACTGTTCTTTTGAATAATTTGGGCATTTCGAAAAAGCCCAAACCCGAAATCAAAGACACATTTTTTTCCCAGATCAAGCTCAAAAGCACAAAGCGAATCTGGAGGAGCTAATAGTCCTTCGAATGTCTTGCCTTTCAAATAAAAGGTTCCTCTCCCTCCGCTCAAAATATTCTGATAAATTAAATTCTGCTCTTGATTTCTCATGAAATCTCGATAAATTTCCTGCCAATTTTCTTCAGAAATAATTCGTGTTGTTCTTTGCTCAAGCCCCTCAAGTAACCGAAAAAGCGGGGGGGGAGTTCGCTGACAGGCATTCATAGAAAACAACAAATAAACAACCACCAGAAAAAGCGAGCCCACGGTGAAAAAGCTCACTTTTCCCTGCCAGTAATCCCAGGTATTTATTTCTTCTTGACTCCCTTTCATTTCCTGCTCCATAAAAGCTGTCCTCCCCCCACCGATATCAAAAATAAACAGAATATATGAACCTGTCTTCTTGGCTTTGTTTCCTCTAAATAACCTTGAATTATATACCCAATCTCTTTCTTGTTCAAATTACGCTATTCAAAGAAATATGGTGTTAATTATCATTGCCCTTGGATTCTTTTTTTTAAGCAAACCTGAGAATTGTGCTTGTTTCCTGGGGAACACTGATAACTGTCACCATTTATGCCCTCTCCAGGAGAATAACTTAAATATCACTAATTTTAGTCGTCATTCTGACCAGGCATTGACTTTTATCTTCCCTGCAATCAAACCAATTAAAACGAAGAAAATGGAGACACTCCTCCACTCAAAACTGCGATAAAATTTTTCCCTGAAAAGCCTCTTCCAGACCTAGTTCGACTTAGCCTGGTCTCTATTTATTTCTTATTTCTTCTTCTCGGGTTGAGGAGTTAATTTATTATATTCCACCAGCAGCTTCAGCCACCAGTCAGGATACTTTAAAGGGCTTCGTTTCCGCGCTTTAACATCATATACCCAGAAATGATTGTATTTAACTAGCAGGAAATCACCCAACTCCCACCAGGCATCAACCACTCTCTCAGCATTTCCCACACAATAATCTGTCAGGAAAGCACTAGCTAATTGAGGGTCCTTCTGGTAAAGCTCAGTAGCCACCTTATCAATAACCGGCGTTCTCTCAACGGCTGATTTTTCCCACTTCTCCTGAGCTTGGCGGACGTCCTGAATAGCGTAGGAATAAACTACCTGCGTATGAAAATCAACATAATCAAAAGCCCACCGGGCTGCCTGCCGGTTAAATTCCCAGTGATCCCCGATTTCAAAAGAATGAGGAATCCGGTTAATCCCGATATAAAAAGGCATAAAACAGGAAGTATCCTGAGCTCCCAGGGCCAACCAGACAAGACCACCGATGGGATTAGGCAACCAGCTCCGACACTGGGTCACAGTCACATACTCAGCCCGATTGACACCAATTACCCTGGGGGTATTGTATTTTTGACCATTGAGTTTAAACCCATAAGGCAGACGATTGGGGTTGGCAAAAGGCCCGCCTTGCAGTCCCCTGGCCGGATTAAAACGGGTTCCTTCACACTTATCCCTGGTCAACTGCATGACATCGTAGACCGAGAGTTTTTTATCCGGTTTGACCGAGAAAGGGAGTTCCATATTGGGGGTGTCCGGGCTGAATTTTTTGGAGGGAGCCACCAGATCAAAAAACCGCCACAATCTGACCCGGGCTCCGTTACTGCTGGCAGCGCTCTCTTCAGTGGGAGAATAGGCTTTTTTCCAGTTAAATGGCTCCCCACTCTTAGGGTCATAGAAACCCTGCTCAACAGCAAAGGAAATAACATTGGGCGAAGCCATAAAATAATCAGGGTTATTCAGGTCAATTTCTCCAATGCGAGATTCATTGGGACAGACACTTACATGGTCATCAGGAACTCTTTGGGCGCACCAGACCGCTCCTGGTTTACCACTTTCAGGAGTCCAGAGAGGGCCAACCGGCATAATTTCAAAAATCCAGACTTCATTGGGATCAGCCACGGCCAGCATTTCTCCGGTATCTGTGTAACCATAGCCATATTTTTCAGCCAGGGTTCCCATAATCTTAATCGCTTCCCGGGCGGTACTGGCTCTTTCCATGGCGATGAGGGTTAACATGGTGATGTCAAACTTGGCCGTGGGCGTGGGATTCCGCATCTTCCGACGGCAACCGATGGTCGATTCTCCAATGGCCACCTGCTGATCATTCATATAGCCAAACATTCCGTGAATATAAGCATGTGTATGGGGAACCTGGGGAATTTCCAATCCCGTAAAATCATCCTTGATTCGGTCCCACTTCAATCCTTGACTGGGAGGCCAGGAGCGAAATTGGTCAATATGGTAAATCTTCCGGGTGGAACCGGGTTTATGATCAGCCGCCGGAACATAACGCCAGGTCCAGTCGCAAACNCCACAATCACAGGTATGAGTGGTCATCACAGAACCATCAACCGAAGCATTTTTGCCAACAATTATGACCGTACAGCCATCTAGATGAAAATCCGCCGAGAATTCATTGGGTGGACAGCACGAGCTCTCTTGCTCTGGAGAAGAATAAAGCCCGATTATGAGAAAAACTCCAATCAAACACAGGAAAAAAAACAAAAATTTTGACCTTTTCAAAATAAACCTCCTTGTTGAATTTTCTTGATCGTCTTAATTTTGATTACTCCTCAAAATTGACAAGAGAAATTCAGAAGCCTCCCCCCTTAATCCTACTCGACTTTTATTCTCCTGAGCCATTAATAGTTGTATTTATAAAAACTCTGGGAGAAGTTGTCAAATTGATGTTTAAAATGGACACCATCTTCATCTTCGTGATCGCCTTTAATCTGCATGGCTTTTCTTCAAAAAAATGGTGACAGTAATCCATTTGCCGGAGGTGATGGATAACTGCGGCTATTTTCTATCTGCGTCAGATCAAAGCCAAAAAAAGAAAAAAGAGGTAAAATACTCCTACTTTCTATAGGCCGGCCTGGAAATACAGATGTTTTTTGGGGAACCTCTGAACTAAAAATCTAACTTTAGGGCGATAAAAGCAACCTTGTCTTCCCGGAATATCCCAAATTTGGTCCCCTCTTTATCGCCGGTGGTAAGATACCCGCCCGCCTGCAAGACAACCAGATCCTTGATCTTCCATTCAATTTCAGGCAAGATGACCATAGCTCTCTTTCCCGCAGCCAACTCCAGAATGGAGCCCAGCTGAAGTTTCAAGGCCTCCCGGAAAAGCCGATACTCAGTGCGCATGACTAGGTAATCCTCCAGCTCACCAAAAAACATACCTTTAGTCCAGCCAAAAACCCTTTTTGCCTTAGGTGTATAAGAGCGCTCATCAAAAAATCCATGGAGATATTGAGCATTAATATACAGCCCATTGCCTAGACCCAGGGTATAATCGAAGCCCACGACAAACCGAAGATAACTGGCTGCAAAAAGATCAAATTCATCCCGATAAATAATTGGCTGGTTATTCACTAAAATCATCTTTTCCACAAAACCCCGGCTGTCTTCCGGAACCACCAGGGCGGCTTCAGCCCATAAACCCACACCCCGCAATTCACCCGCTAAATCCAAGCCAAATATATTCTCCCGGGGATAGCTAAAATAGGGAATAATTCCCTTTGTGGCTGAAACTTCAACCCCGGTGAAAACCGGCAAATGAGCATTGCCCCGATAATAACTCACCCCGAAATCAAAGTTCCCCACCAGGCCCGTCCAGCGAAAGCCAAAATTAGGATTCTGGAGTTTATAATTATCTTTCACCAGACGGATCTCGGTTAAATCATAAGCCTGGGTTAACAACCGGGTAAATCCCCGCGGCAAGGGAGCATATTGCCGCCCCAGTAACCAGACGAATTGCAATTTATGACTAGCCCCTAACCACCATTCCCAGTTAAAAGCCATCTGTGGTCGTCGTTCAGCAAAATAATCAGGGTCAAAACTCAAAAAATTAGCCAGATCTATGGGGTTGAGATTGTCNACCGCATTCATCTTATCCGCGGTCCCCCAGGAAATCCGCTGCTTGCCGATCGTCAAATCAAGATGGGGAATAATAAAATCAGAGATCTTCACCAATCCCTCATAAAGCACTCCCTCAAAGGGCTCACTCTGAACAGGTACGCCCAGAGAAGTTGCTTCCGGAAAAGGAGGCGAGCCAAAGATAGCTTCCGGACTGGAATAGGTATCCACGCGAGCATAAAAACTGACTTTAGAAGACAACTCGCTGGAGAGGNCAAACCTGGTTTCCAGGCGCTTTAGAGCAAATTCGCCAGCTTCGTGAAAAAAGTATGGACCGCTCTTGTTGGTATTTAAGTAAAAAGAAGTAAATAATTTGATTCTTCCCGAGAACTCTACTCCAGCCTCCAGCGGGCGAGGGCCANTTAACCCGCTGGTTAGGCTCACTAACAACAGAAACAAAAATATTTTTGCTGGACGATAGGTTAATTTCCTCATCTTACCCTCCTTTTCAGAAAGCGCTGGGTAAATATTCCCTCTTCCAGCCCTACATTAACCTGGATTTCTTCCATGGTTAGAATAGTTTTAGTGTGGGCCTTCAAGTCTTTCATCGTTGTCTTCACTGGCACCCAATAATCTCCAATCCGGCTCACTTCCTGAAAAGCTTCCTTCCACACTTCGCCTGACCTGTCATAAAGAAGAAAGCGGTGANGCAAATGAGTCTCCTTATCAACCCACAATTCAACTCGGGGATAAGGCTTATCAGCGCCTGCTTTCAAGACCAGCTCCAGGTGCCAGGTGGTAGCGTCTTCATCAAGCAGGGTAGCCTGGTAGAAACGAGCAAAACCGCCAGTACTTAAATCTTCATAAGAAAAATCCGACCCCATGAATCGTTCTGATTTATTATGGGAAGCAATACGACGAATACGTCTGAATTCCGGCAGATACAAATACATCTGGTCATCGGCCAAAACAAGAAATCCTACCCCTCGAACATCAGGGGGAGAAAGGAATTTCATCACCCGCCAGTCATCTTCACCGGGACGATTTTTGGACCAGACCCGCAACTCTCTTCTTTTTTCATTCTGGCGGGAGTCAATAATTCTCATCACCATTTTTGCCTGAAGATCTGACGGGGCTTCTTCTCCAACCGAACGAGCGTCAACCATTTTCAAAATCTCCTGAGCAGACAGCTGAACCCCGGCCGAGGTCGGAAAACTCCAGTAAAAGCCAGCCCCAGCTATTTCCCCTTGATATAAACCACCTCCATCACAGTGAAGAGTCCGCTTAGAACCAAAACTATTTACCGTAAGGACAAGGATAAGCCACATAAAAAGAGGCAAAATTCCCTTATAAAAATCTCTTTTTAAATTCATTATTGACCTCCTTTTTCTGGTTTCAACCAAAGGATTAAGGCCGGAAGAATGGTCAGGGCGCCGGTGGCCGAAAGAAGCATAGCCCCGGCCATCATCCCCCCGAAATTGGCCAGAGGACTCATGGAAGAAAACAATAGAACCAGAAATCCCATCATTACGGCCAGAGAATTGGCCAGGATANCTCGTCCTTTTTCCAGATAGACGGAATAAACCGCCTCTTCTAAAGAACCCCCTGTTTTCAATGCTTCTTTAACTCCATGGCTAAAATGAATCACATAATCAATCCCCACGCCGATGGAGACGCTGGCAATCATCATTGTGGCAAAATCAAGCGGGATTCCCACCAGGCCTAAAAATCCATAAATAACCACGACACTGAAAACTATGGGCATAATGGAAATAAATGCCCAGAGAAAATGGCGGTTAAGGAGAAAAATCAACAGAAAGGTTAATCCCAGGGCTAAAAGTAAAGATTGAATCTGGGAAGTCGAGAGGAAATAATCCAAGCGAGTCACAAAGCTGGGATACCCGGTCTGAATGACCCGTTCAAGCGGCAGGAGCTGGCCCTCTCCACCAGCTCTTTCTTGAGGAAGAATAACCAAGCTATCGGCTAACTCATACAGTAAACCAGCGGCTTTTTTTCTTAAAGACTCGCGGGCGACCGGTTCTTCTGGCGTAGGCAGAAGAGAGAGGAGGTTCTCCAAATGACGCTCGACATACACCCTGCGCTGGATTTCCTGGCGACGAAGGAGGAAAGTCTCCACCACATCTGCAGCAATTTCCGTCTCATATTCCTCCTCAGGAATGACTCGCCGAAAAATATCACTTGCAGCGACTCTAAACTCACTCTCGGAGACACCCAGCAGGGGTACCAAGAAGCGGAGGAGTTTTTCTTTTTGAGCCCGAGTCAGATAAAAATCAAAGTCATCGGAAAAAATGTATTGTCGCCAGGCCTCCCTGACCTTCTCCTTGATCTCACTTTCCTGCAGCCCGGGAACACTGTTTAGTGCCTGGAGAAAAATATCTTGAAGAGGAGCCAGAGGTATTTCGCGAGAAGTATAATATTTAGTAATCCAGCGCAATTCTTCCGCCAGGCGAACTCCTTCCTGTCGGCGGATCACCTCTCTCTTTTCCGGAGGAAGAGAGGCTAAATCAATAGCCACAATTCCTTGGGAAAATTCATGATTAAGGAATCTTTTGATTTCCGCTTCTATCTTCTTTAACTGATCGGTGGCCGAACTCAACACCCGGGCCATAATCAAAGTTTCNTTTTCCCCGGGAGTAACCAGCTGCTCCAGTTCGCGACGGCCTTCAATGAAGAACCAGAGATTGGCCACCTGACCATCGGTTTCAGGCAGGGAATAACTCCCGTTCAATTCATAATTTAACTCTTGAATAAAATCAGCTATCGAGAAGGGCTGGCTAACTCCTGACAAAGAAGAAAGATAATTGGCTTCCCGGCGGACAAGTCGGAGAAAAGCAGCTGACTTGACCTGGTCGGTTTTAAAATATAGGGATAAGGGTGAAGAGCCGCCAAAGTTATCTTTAACAATTCTCAAGGCCTGACGGGGAGGAGAGTCGACGGGGTAATACTCCGAGAAATTCACCTGATGTTTAATAAAAAATATTCCCGGGAAAAACCCCACGAAAAGGACNAAACTGACTATCAGGATTAAGCGCCTCCTTTTCTCCACTACTTTAGCCAGAAAAGATAGAGGCAGAGAATAAATGGAACTGATTCCCTGCTTCCTCTGGGAAAGTCGGAGACGAAAAAGTTGTTGGGCAGCAGGAATAAAAATTAAGGCCAAGAGAGAAGCGCAAGCTATCCCGATGGTCGAGAGAAAACCAAATTGAATAATGATTTTCAACCGAGCGGTTAAAAAAGAAATAAAACCCACCATGGTTGTCCCCGCTGCCAGGATTACCGGAACAGCTACCGAAGCCAGTTTCCTGGCCTGAGCTTCAGGAGAAAAAGCACCTGGAGTAGTATCACCTAGAAGTTTATTAAAAACATGAATCCCATAAGCTGAGCCCAGAGCCACCAGTAAGACCGGCAGGGCTGGGGTGATGATGTTCATCGGCGTGCGGGTCAACCCCATTAAACCAAAAACCCAGATACTGGCCAGGCAAACTACCAGGAAGGGATAGAACATTCCTCCCCACTGCCGAAAACTCAGATAAAGGATAAGCAGAATTAAAATAATGACGAGAGGAACAAGAGTTTTTATATCTGAAGTAACAAACTTATCGGCAAAATAAGCATCAGCCGGGATGCCTGAATAATATATTTTCCCCAATGAAGAGAGGTACTTCTCAGCAAGAGGCTTAATAATCTGGCCAAAGGTCCACACCAGATCTTCATCGGGATTAATATAAACATTAAGGGCTAACCATTGTCCATCTTCAGAAATAACATTATTAACGAAGGTGTCCTCAGCCAGAGCTTTCTTCTTCAATTCCCGCCAGGCAGATTGCTCTTGGGGAATTTGAAGTAAAAAATCCCGAACTTCAATTCCCCCTTCAATCTGGGTAATGTAAGCACTATTAGCGATTGAACTGGCCAGGAAGATTTCTTTTCTCTGGCCTAACTCCTCAGTAAGCTGCTTAATTGCTCGAAGAACCGCCGGGGAAAATGTCTCTCCTTGGGCAGGCTGAAAGAGAATTAAAACCAGTTCGTTCGACCGAAATTTATCACCCACCTCCAGAGAATATTTCAGCACCTCATCATTCTGGGGAATCCATTGAGTTACCCGATTGTCATAAGTAAGATGCTTAAACTGTCCCAGGAAAAAAACAGTTATCAAGAGTATCAACAGAAGAGAAAGCCACCATCGCTTGATAATCCTTCCGGCCCATCTCTCCAACATCTTCAACCTCCAATTGTTAGTGAATATTCACTCTCATATATTTTTNTACTAATCTCTTTATTAATTAGTTGCTGTTTTAAATTGTGGCTTTACCTTCCCGGACCGACCATTCTCTTTCTCCAGGTAGCTTGGTTAGATCGGCCAGGGCTGATTTCTCCTTCTCAACTTCCTGTCGGCTGCAGCAGATCCACCCGAACATCTTCTTCTCCGGTTAGATGTAAGGAATCAGTGGGCCATTTTACTTTCCTGATCCACCGCAATTCCTGCAAATAATTGCCTTAAAAGACTCAAGCCCGCCTGGCGGAGTGAAATTTTTCTCTTCTTGATCGTCCAATAAGTAAAGACCGTCTCCACTATTCCCAGAAAATGAACCGCGGCTAAAGAAGAATCCACCTCTGGTTTTATTTCTCCTATTTTCTTTCCTTCATCAACAATCTGTTGAATAAACCCGATAAGCTGGTTAACTATTTCGCCAAGTTTCTCTAGAAGATATGATTCTCCAATATGAATTTCATCAGAATAAATAATTCTAAATAACCCGGGATATTCTTCGAGAAATTGGAGATGAATCTGGAGTAAATTTTCCAAGCGGTGACGAGAATCACGAGTAGAGTCAAGAACTTCCTGAAATTGATGCTGAGCCATCAGACCAGTTTCCTTCAGAATAAAGAGGACAATCTCATTCTTCGATTTAAAATGACGATAAAGAGCTGACTCAGAAAAACCCACTTCCTGGGCTATTCGAGCTACCGTTAGGCCCTTAATACCAAAAGAATCCATAATCCGAAGACAGGCGTCCACGATTTCCTTTTTTCGGCTTGGCTCCTCCAAATCAAAAATTGATTTTTTCATGTTAGTAAACACTCACTAACATATTAAATAAAAAAATTCTTTTGTCAATATATTTACTCTTGTTCTAAAAAAATGATTGGCTTGTTAACCGAGAGCCGGACAACTATAATNACCTTAATCTAAATAAAAATAATGCCGGAAAAAACACTCCTCNCCCTAATAACGAACCAACTATCATTTTGACGAGCCCCTCTTTTGGGGCAGCCATTTCCGTACGTCTAACACAGTCACCATCTCGGCCAGGAAAAGAAGCAATGCTCCGGTCTTTTCAGCGTAATTCGGCCTGGTAAAGTGATCATTTATTAATGATAAAAATACAACCATAACCTGCCAGAATGGTGACCTGAGGAAGTTAGAGATAGGCTTTTCATCACTTGGATAAAAAGAGCAGGGGGGATTCCTTTCGGTCTTGGTTAAAGATTCCATCTTTTGACCTGATTAATTAATAATAATATTATCNACAATAAAAGGAGCAATCTGGATGGAAAATCAACCACCGAAAGACCAATTAGTTCATCATATTTCTAGTTTAGTCACCAAAGCAAACCAAAGAATTCAGCGCTATCTACGGCAGACGCCGGTGGATTATTCTTACTATTTGAGTCATCTCACTCAAAACCAGGTGTATTTAAAATTGGAGAATTTTCAATTAACCGGATCATTCAAAATAAGAGGGGCTTTAAACAAAATTCTTTCTCTAGGACCAAAGGCCCGCCAGACAAAATTAATTACAGCTTCCTCGGGAAATCATGGAGTTGCTTTTGCCTGGTGCATCCGGGAATTTGCCCTGAATGGTGAAATCTATCTCCCCANGACTGTCCCGGCCAATAAGTTAGAGCATCTCCAATTTATGGAGGTTCCCTTCAAGCTGGTGGGAGACGACTGTGTGGTGGCTGAAGAAAAGGCNAAAGAACAAGCCCAAAAAAATTGTCATATTTACATTTCTCCTTATAATGATTGGGAAATCATCGCCGGTCAGGGAACAATTGGACTGGAATTGACCCGTCAACTCTCATCAATCGACGCGGTTTTTGTCCCTGTAGGTGGAGGAGGTTTAATTTCCGGAATTGCCGGTTTCTTAAAAAATTGCTTTCCCTCAGTCAAAATCATTGGGTGTCAACCTGAAAATTCGGCCGTTATGTACCATTCTCTCCAGGCTGGCTCCATCCTCGACTTGCCTTCCCAACCCACCATCTCTGATGGGACGGCCGGAGGGATTGAGAAAGAAGCTCTCACTTTTAAAATTTGCCGGGCTCTAGTCGATGATTTTGTCCTTCTTAAGGAAGAAGAAATTATTGCCGCCATCAGGCTGCTTCTTGAACAGCATTACTTGCTGATAGAAGGAGCTGGGGCCTTAAGTGTGGCCGCCTTCTTAAAAAACAAAGCTCAATATAGAAACCAATCAATTATTCTGGTTCTCAGTGGTGCCAGGCTTTCACCNGGAATGCTCCGAAAAATTTACACTACCTAATCAACTTCCTCCAGAGAAAACCAAGCCTATTTCTCTTGTTCTTATCATAATAGTGGACATAAACAATTTTTCTATGTAAATTAAAGCCAGAAAAGTCTTTAGGTTAATTAAAACCAAAAAAATGGGAAAAAAAATGGGGAAAAAAAGGACAAAAGAGAAAAAAGAAAGAGGAACAAGGCTTTCATCTCGAGAGAAATCTTTCAAGGGCTCCCTCCAGGAATCGGAGCAAATCTTGGTCGAGGTAAACAATAAGATCAAGAAGAATCTCTGGGGGCTTGATCAAAACAAGAAAAAAATGGCCAAGCTGGCTGAACTTTGTCTGGAAAAAATAGGTAAAATCAACGAACTTTTCCAGCTAAAACAAAAACTGGAAGAAGTAATCGTTAGTAAAGAGAAAAANACATCCCGTATTTCTGTTCCTTCTCCAACCCTCCAGGAGACTCAAAAACAATTCACCCAGTACCTGAAAAATCAAGAGGAAAAATTAAAACAATTAGCTCATCAACTCCAGCTACTTTCGATGCCTTCGGCCGTCCCCACCGCCCAGGAGGAGACTCCTACCACCCAACCATTAGTTCCTTCAAAGAAGAAAAAAACCAAAAAGAAGATTTTGATTATCGAAGATGAATCGATTATTATTAAATCTGTTTCCTACTTCCTGATCAACGCCGGTTATGAGGTTATCTTTGCTCTCAACCCTCAAGAAGGACTTCAAAAAGCCTTTCAGGAACAACCTGAGCTCATCCTCCTGGATATTGTCATGCCTGGACTCAATGGTTATCAGGTCNTGGCTCGATTAAAAAAAGATGAACGAACAGCTCATATTCCAGTTATTATTCTNAGTGCCTTATCTCGAGAAACCGATATTCTGGAAGGATTGGATCGCGGAGCCACTGATTACTTAACCAAACCCTTTTCTCCAGAAATTCTTCTCTCTAAAAT
>MTOP01000009.1 GCA_002010725.1 Candidatus Aminicenantes bacterium JdFR-80 | reverse complement strand
TATGTCTCTTTAATGTTTGAAAAAAACTTCTTTATAATAAAATTCCCTTTTTCGCGATTGTCTTTTTAGCTATTTTAAAGTCATCTGAAGATAGAGATAAATTACTCCATAAAGAACTCTTCGTCTCTATCAAGGGTTTCTTGTATCCCTGTATCTGCATATTGTATTATTAAAGAGTGGAAAGAATGGGAAGTAAGCAAAATCTTTGAGTACTCTCCTTATGCTTATCTTATAAGGCTACATCTTGAGACATCGGCTTTCTTGGTATTCCTGACCGAGTACTGGGGATAGCACAAGATGAAGATCTCTATACACTCTTTTGTTTATACTCTTATCTCATCTTTTACACTTCCTGGTATAGTTTACAAAAACGAAAATTTTTAAATGGGGGATCATATTTAGATTCATAATTGCCAAATGATCCCCAACGAGTTCCTAACTCAATCCATATCAATAATTGTTTGTTTCTTTTCATGTAATCTTGTATTAAATCTCTTCTCATGAATAAGAAGTTTGAATAATCGTCATGCAAGAATATCGAGGCTGTTTCATTAGAAGTAGTATAGAAATTGAAATTATTTAGATTAATTCTTAGTCCTAACTCCTGAGCCACTTTTTTTGAAGGGAAATAAATATGGTTTGTAATTTCTAAATCAGATTTAGCCTCTCGATAATAAACCGAAACAGGGAGGTGAATTTCGATTTTCTCGCCATTAATACCCTCATATATTGGATCACTATCTAAATTACTGCTCCAGGGTATTTCTCCTGCCATAATATAATGATTTTCTGAAACAAAATGGAGCATAGATAGTTCGTTCCTTTTGATTTTTTCAACAAATTTGTCTGCCACATCTTGCGGTACCAAAATGGTATATACACTAACATCAATTCTAGCTTTCTCATTACTTTCTTGAGTAAGATGTCCATAAAGCATAACCCATTCTTTCCCAGCATTTTCTATATCTGTTCTGATATAATCCTCTTCTAAGTAAGGATTTTTATCTATATTAATCCATGTCTGGACGTCATCATTCTTCTTGGGAAGAAAACAACATGTTATCAATTGCCGTTTGTGTGGTTTTTTAGGAAAGGTTGGATCAATATCAGTTACAGATACTCTAAAGACTGCTTTATCTTTAAAACTTCGACTGAATCCTTTAATAATGTTATATCCAAATAATTCATAAAAAGCAATTTTACTATATTTTTTTCCATAATTTTGTAGTACTCCTTGCCCGTATCTATCATATCGCTCTTTATTAATTTGGATATCAATCTGTTCAAATAATTCTTTGGAATATCCGAGTTCTTTTGCTCTCCAAACAACCATTGCCAAAGATTCCTTCAAAGTGGGAAGTTTTGAATCTTTTTCAAATCTTCTACTTGACAGATAGGCTCCGATTTTATATTTTGCAAAGTCGTAATCAACTGGTCCGAACCCCCAAGTTGCCCTACCGTCGCCAGTTACTTCTTTTGCACATTCGTTGTCCTTCTTCCACTCGATTAAATCAACTTCTGAAAGGCTCTTTGAGCGTCTATATCCATAATGAACCATAGCATAATTCAGTAAGGTATCAATATAGTCAAGAATTAACACATGAGAAGTTTTCAAAGTAGCAAAGTAATTGTCTTCAAAATATCTACATACTTTCAATAATAGTTCTTTATTGTCAATTCGCAGGAATACGCCACATATTGATGCAATCAAGCGCTCAAGGACATAGAAATCTTTGATTGTCTCTAATCGGTCAAAAACCTCAAACAGCTTCTCTGGTTGCTTCTCACCGATTATCACTAAAGCTTTTGTTGCCATATCTCGCAAATATCTATTGGTTGAGGATAGTAGCAAAGAAATAAAAATTAGTTTTTCTGTTATATTTTCAATCTCTCCTTTGTCTTCTTCATATCGTCTAATTTCTTGATGTAGATAGAGAATTATATCTTTTGATTTCCTTCTGATAAGCTCACTCCATATCAAATCTATTTGATACGCTTCCATTCTAATAATAATTGATGCTAACACCTCAGACAATCTCCAATAACCTTTCCTATTAAGAATCAATTCAGATATAACACTTTCAAGTAAATGGGAAACTATAGGATTATTAACTTCAATATTCTTGAAATGTTCAATAAATGATTTCATCCCTTCTTCTTTTGAGATTATTATCCTTAGCATCGCAAGTGATGCATTGAGAAACTCAGTATTATCTATTAATTCGAATAGCTCTTTATTCGTATATACAGGACAAAGATAAACAATTGCTTTAAGGATATCCTCAGCAAGAGGATGTCTTTTGGCAGTGTCTTTGGATGTCAGCTTTTCTAAAACTTCATTAGATCTTAATGTTCTAATCACATCTTCAATATTCTTATCTTTAAAAATAACCTCTTTTGCTATACAAAAACCCCCTACTACATCATGGGTAAATTCAACATATTCTTTTGCCTCATGAATATTTCTAAAAAGCAAACCCTCATCAATTATTCTATAGGTTTTAGTAGTATGCCAGTTTTTGCCTGTATAATCTGGGTCAAAATATTTAATAATATCATCGGGATAAGGAACTCCGCGACTATTGTTTTCCCAAAGACATATAGAGTACCCTTGAATTCCTTTAGATATCTGGCTTTTAAATAGAGGATTAACAATACCATCTTGTATCGAAACTTTATCAATTATCTCTTTTATGTATGTTTCAATAGCGATATAAATATTTGCTTCGTTGATCTCTATAGTCTTGTCTCGATTAGCTATTGAGAATAGTCTTAAAAGAAGGGGATTTCTGAAGAGGTTTTTATCGAAATCTTCGTTCTGAGGAGTTATATTGTATTTTTTGAAATATTTATTTATAGCCTCTTCAATATTTTCTTGGAATCCTTCTAACCTGATTGAATAAGGAATATCTTTAATTCTTTCTTTGTTAAATACTGGCTTTGTATAAGCATCCCTACACGTAGTGATTAAAATGATATTTTCATAATTTTCAATATCTTGAATTATGTATTGCAGATTTGGATGCCAAATTGACGCACTTGGCTGAGTCTCATTTAAACCATCAATAATAATAGGAATTTTAATTCCGTGTAAGAAGCCTAAACTGTCTAATATTCCAATGAAGTCCTTGAAGGTTACTGTTCCATCAATACCCAATAAGTTTAGTATCTGCCTCTCGATAGGCTCCCCATTTCCTTTTATCTCACTGGCTGGGATAAGTAATGCAGGAAGCTTTTTGGAAAGTAAATGTTCTGTTATATAACAGACAAGATTGGTTTTGCCAAACCCAGCTTCACCAAAAATATTGAAAACTTGGCGTGAGATATGAAAGAGAAGGCGGTATATTTTAATAACTTTATCAAGGAAACTTCCAGCAATTGAATATAGATAGTTTCTTAAAACATAGATATCTTCAACATCTGAGTCAAAGTTAATATTAATATCATAATGCGGTCTATCATCTAAACCTGCAGTATGAATTGATTCATTAATTTTTTCACGCTGTTCTTCAATGGAGTTAAAAAGCTCTTTTACAAACCTTAGAGTATTCTCTTTTTCATTATATATTTGTAATGCTCCCAACACTTCTAATAAATTATCAATCAGTTCTTTTAGATTTTTAATTGATTCCTTACTTTCATTAGTTATTTTTCCATTGTCTTTTTCATTCAAAAATTTATTAATTACCTCTTTGTATAAGTAACTATTCGTGAGTTTTTCTCTATACTCAAGAGCATGTTTTATCTCCTTGTGAAGTCTGGACAATAGATCTCTGTAGAAAATAGAGGATAATATTTTTTTATCTTCCTTTCCAGAAGTATAGAGATCAGTATCATATCGCGTCCTAAGTATGTTCAATCGCTTGATAGAAAAATCATGAAAAATCTGAAAGCCTAAGTAATGTGTTGAGAAATAATGATTAAAGATCGATGCGTAATATTCTGGATCGCTATGAAAAATGGATTCATAAAATGGCTTATTCCAATAAACGATATTGATATCCGATTTCAACTTTTTCAATTCTGCTTCAAGTACATTTACAGGATAATGAGGAGCTGTATTAGAAAATAGCCCCGGCGTACAGATAATCCACACTTTTAGGGCAGGTTTATACTTTAATGATTTCTTAAATCCCTCAATTAATTCATTACGATGCTTTATATCAAGTGGAGAGTTATTGGGATCAGTTTTGTTAAGCCAAAATTTAGATTGCCATCCAACTACATCTCCTGCTTTAGCTGAAAGTTCATTACAATCCTTTGTGAGTGTTAAATAAAATTCAGAGCCTGGAGTATTGTAATAATATTCAAAAGTGCCAAAGGAAGAATATTTCTTAACAGCGATCTGATAATTAAAGTTTTCAAAACTAATTTCTTTTGTTTCGATATTCTTTTCAAGCTGATGCCAGTTTATCTTCAACATATAAGATTTCCTCTTGGACATTGCTATAACAATAATTTATTTCATCATAGTAAGGACATCTGCCTCTGCAATGGTCTTTATTTTTACATCTTCTCCTGCATTGATTAATAATGCTATTTCTGTAGCCAGAGTATTTTATTTCCCATATATCTTTAAAAGAGATGGTTCGAAGATTAAATGTATATTTATCATCTGTTGCAAATGAGCAAGGCTTTACATTCAAATTCTCATCAATATAAATTGAAAAAAATCCGCATTCACATGAATCAATAAAATCTACATTAGTATTCGTAAAGTGAAGCAGCAATGGAACAAAACAAGCGTCGAAGCCTATTCTTGTAGCTACATTTTGCTTATCAATAAGTTTAACAAAGGTTTTTAAAGCATCGTTTAATACAAGACAATTGGAATTGCTTGCCCTTCCCAATGGTTTATAGGTAAGAAAAATAATGCTATTGATTCCTGAAAGACAGTGATTAAATGCCCCATTGAGAATCTCAATAGCTTGTCCAATATTATCATTCTTTAATAAATAATGGATATTCGTTCTAATATTTCTTCTTCGCAACAAGTCAAGGTTATGCATTTTGAGTTGCTTAATATCATTAATAGAAAGCGCGATAGCACCTATTCTCTGTTCTAAGAAAGCAACAATTTCTTCTGTTAAATGATGTCCATTCGTTGTTAGATTTGGAACGACGTTATAAGAAATAGTTGCTTCAATAATTTCTTTGAGCTGTGGATGTTCAAGAGGTTCTCCGCCACCTATAGCTACTTGAAAAACGTTGCCCCATTCTGGATGATTTAATTCTTCAAGTATGTAGATATAATCCTCTAATGACATGAAAGAGTTATCATTCTTACTGTCTCGGTAGCAAAACTCACAACCTTTTGTGCAGTGATTCGAGATAGAAATATCAGCAAGCTCAGGCCATGGAGCAAAAACAGGATTTTCATTTAAAGTTGTCCCCCAACGGAAAGTAATTCCCGTCACTGTATCTCCTATAAAATTATATGATTTACTATGCCTTCTAATTTTCATGACTAATATGTTTCTATTTGAGTTACACCAAATCCCCAGATTCCGCAGAGTTTACCATTTAATATGTATTCTCCAAATATATACGCCCATAAATCATCATCTGACATTTTATCAATTGGAGTATCTAAAGTATCATCAGTTAATGTTTCATCTGTATCAAACTTTATTCTTTTTGAAATTATCTCCTTTCCTTCAAGAAAAACACGAGTACCATTTTTGAGCATATCTTCACGAATAATTTTTATTATTTTTGCCTTATTCGGATCCTTCTCCTCAATATTGTAAAACCTCATATAAACATCAACCATATCTTCACACATGGTTAATATATAGCTTACAGAACTGCTATTTGTCACAAAATCAGTTCTAATTTTCATATTCCCTCCTTTATAAGTTCACTTTTTAAATTCCACATTGTAAAATTTACTTATTTACAAATTCCTCCATTTTCATATTCTCGTCGATGTATATCTCCATTTATAGTCATCATATTCAACTCCTTATTCCTCCAGACGAGTTTCTTTCTTAATGTCTGCTTCGTCTAAAGGTTCTTCTATTGCGTTCCTTAACCATACAGGATCAAATTCATCTTTGGCTTCAGCATCTACTTCAATATTCAATTTCATTTTTGAGCATTTATCAGACAGAGCTTGCAGAACTCTGAAAGCTTGAAACGCCTGAGCTTTATCAGTCTCCATAGACAATCGATAGTGTCGTGCTTTTTGACCTGGTGATACCTCTTTGCCAGTTGGTACAGGCGTGGGGGGAACTTCTCCAGTTGGTTGTGGTTCTGGTTCCTTGACACCAGTGGGCTCAGTAGAAGATATTGCGGGAACTTTTGTTTTTAATTGACTTGCCAGATCTGCAGAAAGTAGATAAGCTCCTTGCGAGAAATCGATCTCTTCAGGATCGATGTCTTGTTCAAAATAAACATTTCTTGGTTTATCTACCTCAATTGCCCCTTGTTCATTTAGACGAGCAACTCCTACATAACCAAAACGACCATCCTTGACTCCCTTAGCAATGCATCTGCGTAGTGCATTAACACTAAGAAGTTTAGGAAAATCCAAGTAGCTGAAGAACCATGTCATAAGCCGATCGCAAGGTATATAATCTATACTCTTTCCTGTATCGTCTTTGACTTCTCCCAGATGAGTAAGGCTTAAGAGCTTTGACGGAGTTACAGTATCAAAAACCCAATTTCGTAAGGCTTCTAGTATGCGACCATGAATATCTTGACTTGCTGAAAGTTGAGCCCTTAAATCTATAACTTCCAGTTTATAAGCTTCTTGTCCATCTCTTTCTCGTACTGGAAGCAATACCTTTTCATATAAACGTCGAATATTTCCATCTAAATCAGTACCAGTATTCCTTCTGCGTTCTTTGAGTTCTTCGATCTGCTCCTCTGAAAATTGGAATTTAGTTTTCTGTCTTATTAAGGATTCTATAGCCAGAAGTGTTCGAGCAGCTACCCTTAATCTGTCGGCAGACTGTTTAGATGGCACAGTAAAAGCTAATGCATTTCTATATTCCCGCTTTATACTACCACGCTGTTCTGTCCATATTCGCAGTTCTTTATCTAACTCGGTATCATCTTTTTCTCCCCATTCCAGGGGCATATAAACCATATTAAACTGAGGATCATGGTCTGGAACAGCTTGAGAATCTGTCGGCCAGAGGATTATGCCGCCTTCTCCCCGAATTCGTGTTTTAAGTTCTCCTTTGATACGTTCTAAAACCTCATCCAATTCCCACTTTTGTTCTTCTTCTTCAATAAGTTTGGTTAAATTAGGATTGGGTTGGAAGCGAAATCTTCGGCCAGTATAATGAAGATAAATCAGAGTCCTTGGAAGTTCAGCTAAAGTCGCCGATAGGACCATCCGGTCAAGACCTGGGGCAAGACAAGAAGCAATGAGTTCTCTTTCTACTACACCGCGGTCTTCGCCATTACGGGCACCAAATGAGTATAAAAAGGCAGCCGTAGCAAGCCGAGTTCCTACTTTCAGTTGTTTTAATGCAGGGCTTTCCTGTCCTATTCGTTTATCCACCTCAAGCACTCGAGCACTCTTGCCTATGATGTCAGCATCAATTACCGATGTGTATTGCTCTCGCTCTCCAACTTGTGAAAATAAAGCTCCTCTAACTGCATCATCCCAGAGAGGAACATCTCCAGGGCCTATAAGTGGTTGAACATTTTGCGGATTACCCCACAATGCATGAATGACACAAGCAAGAAACTGAAGAGCTCCTCTGGTTCTTTGATAACTTGGTAAGCCTCCCCAACGATGGTACATTAAGTCAAGTAAATCCGGGTGGAATGGGTAACTTGCCAAGATCCGTTCCTCTAATACTGCTGCCTCCTGGGTAGCTCCACGTCTCTCGCTTTCAGTTTCTCCTAAACCCTCTCTTAACCGGCGATAGAGTTCTGCATATTCTTTTGCTACCAACCGCCGTATATTCTCATCACCAAGTTCTTTAAACAACCTTCGTTGAACTACACGCATTACCTCATCCCCGGTTACAGGCTCACGCTTTGCATCAATCCGGCTAACAAGATGGTCGAGTGTATAAAGAAGGCTTTCATCTTCTACTGCCTCACGCACACTGGCCTGTAATGAATACACCATCGCAGCATTTGGCAAACCACGAATAACCTCTGTTAAGGTTTGAAGAAAAATAAGGTTTTGTCTTCCAAAATTGGTATCATGGATTTGGATTGCTTTTGCCTTTTCAATATAAGTCAAAATCTCGTCGAGCAAAATGAGGGTAGGTTTACCCCCAAGTAATTGACGGAGTACATCCCCACCAGGTGCGGTGAGGGCTTTATCCTGTTGTTTGACTAATTCATATCCTTCCGCACCACCAATTTGCCATGCCAGTTCTCCCCACAGAGTCTTCAAATGCGGTCCACCTTTGATTTTTTGTCCAATATGAGGATCAGATGCTAATCCATGTAAAACAGCTACTCGAGAAGAACCCGGATCTGGTAATTCCTTTAATTCAGGATTATTTTTTAACTTACCACGCTCTTTTGTCAGATGATATAAGGCTATAAGGCTGTGTGTCTTTCCTCCTCCGAACGGTGTTCGAAGCTGCAGGACTCGATCGCCAGTGCCACCTGCGAGAACATTGAGTACCTCTTTCAATAAACTGTGCAAGGCGGTTGTTATATAGGTTGAATCAAAAAATGCCTTTGGATCTCTGTAAACATACGGACATTTAGGATCTTGCCGTGCTACAGCCGCCAGATCTGCCGCATATATACTTATCTCCAGCTCCCCGCGAAGTATATCATCGTGAGGAGTTGCTACCTGTGTCCACGGTTTTAACTGATAAGCTTTCATCCCGTTAGACCTCCTCCCATATTTTCTTGAAGTGTTCTTTTAAGCCTATTTTTAAGGTATTTCTTTCCCATACCTGTCTTTAAATATTTTTCTCTTCTGTGAGCGTCATTTTTATCCAGACAGGCTTCGTAGTAGATTAACTGTAAAGGTCTTCTATATTTTGTTGAGGAAACAAGCCCTTTATTGTGTTCTTTGAACCTTTCTTTTAAGTTAGTAGTTACACCAGTATAAAAATTATTATCTTTTAGACTCTTCAACACATAAGTATAGAACCAGATAGGTCTAACGGGATTCATTTCTTTACCTCCCGAATGCTATCTTTTAGGAAAAGGTTCTCCTCGATAATTCGTTTCCATGCAGCGAGGAGTCTATCGATAGCCTGCTGTTCTTTTGTTCGAGTATCAATTGCTGCTCCCGGATGTGGTTCATCTGCTAAGGCCTTGCCAGCAAGAGCCTGTGCTACAAGCCGAAGTTGACCAACATCCGGTTGCGACTGTATCAAGAAATTAGGAATTTCACTGGGCTTGTTATCTAAAAGCCAAAGGAGTCTATGGAGAATATCTATAATAGGGATGCCATTCAGTTCACCCACCAATCCAAGTCGGTCATCTTTTCCTCTCTCAAGATAATTGCGAAATGATACTTTATCTTTGGATTTTTTTATTAGGGGATTGCGTCCAGATGTAAGTGCTCTCGGACCATCAAGTTCTACGCCAACTCCTCGGGCTAATACATTTGCTTCATCAAAGGGGATTATTGATTCGCCATATTGGTATCTTCCCAAGACATAATACTGAGTAGGTTTATCCACACCACTAACCCCATGACGGTCGCATTTCATAACTTGCTCTAAAATAACCTCAAGTACTTCTCTTTGAACTTCATCTAAATATGATTTTGCATCCAATTCCTCTCCACTGGCTAACTCAACTCTGGCGTATTGAGTATATGCCCTGAGACCTGCACCAACAGCAGCAATAACGAGATCTGCACCCGTAATACCCTCTTTCAGGAGAGTTGTAACTCTCTCCCGAACAATCCTGGCAAGTTCGGGCCGCACATCACGGACATAGTCACCGATCTTCTCTTCCTCTCTTCGGCGAGCAATAATAAAAATATTGCTCGCAAGAGCAGCTTTACCAACTTTAACCATCCCTCCAGTCATTTCTGTATCGACAGGCCAAGCCTCTGTAACTACAAAATTGGCTTTTCTTAAAGCATCCACAAGCGTTGACCATCCGGCTGTAGTTTTATGAGCATATACCACAACCATTGTTCCATTGGGTTTTAGGACTCGAAAACCTTCTTTAAAAGCATTAAGCATTGTTTCTTCATAATGCACTCTTGCCTCATCTTTCCCCCCTTGTCGGACTGAGTCAGCTATCGCTTCTTTTTTCTTTGGTGTCAATTCACTTATAAAATGCTCAGGATATATTTCACTAAGACAACGTTTTAGCCATACATAAAAGAAATCTGATAATACTGCATAACTAACATTTCCATAATAAGGTGGGTCTGTAATAATGGATTCAAACTCTCCTTCTGCAAATGGTAAGGATGTTGCTGATGAACGATAACATTTTCCAATTTTACTAATAGAACTACATTTATGAATGACATCTGTAATCCATTCCAAAGCTCCAGATGCGGATCCTGAACCATTTCCTAAGGGGTTAGTTTCTACAAAATCCCAAACCATCGCTAGTTTGTGGCCACCGATAGGATTTTCTATAGTTTCTCTACCACTATGGTATACACAGAAACTGTTATTTTGATTAGCAATCCTATCATTAAGAATTCCTAAGTAAGATACTATTGCAGTTGCCTTTTCTTTTTCGTATTCTTGCTTTAGTATTTCTAAGTAAGCCTCTCGAATATATTTCACAAAAGTCATCAAAACCAGTAGTTGACGGTAAGAAAATAGCTCATGCCAATATTTTATGCCAAATCCTCGTCCCGCAACTGTTGTGGGATCATTTTCATCCATAGGTTCATTGGGAACCGTTAAACCAATTTCGTCGCATAAGATATTTAAACGTCTTTTTATTGTATTCTCATCATATTCAAGTACTGGTATTTGGTCAGTCGATAAATATATTTTTCCACGTTCGCCTCGACGAGTACAAACTACAGCCATAAGTTGTTGTCCTATACGTTTCGCTTTACCTTCACTTTTGACATATTCACTTTTTACTGAGCACCCTTTAAATGGACATGTTGTCTCGCCACGAGAGCTACCAAGTGATGGATCAAACCCTAAGTTTTCCTCTCTTGTTGCAGATACAACTTCAAACCTTACCCTCTTATTCTTATGATCTGGAATGGGACGAAGAGCAATATAACGACCTTTTTTTCTACAAAGCCATGTTTGCCTAACCAAAGGCACGGTAGCACCACATTCAGGGTTAGGACACTTTACCGTACGCGTCCATAGGTAAGCGACAGGTGTAAGGTATCCACCTTGAGTTTTCAACTTTGGTTGTTTATCCTCAAGCCCATCTAATTGCATTTGATATTCATGCTTTATCTCTTTTGGCGGATTTTCAGGGTCAGGAATTGGTGGATAAAGGTCTCCTATCTCTTCTTTGACTCGCTCTATAACCCACTTACCCCATTTCTCTACCTCGTCAGCTAATTCCTTTCCATACTTCTGAGGATAGACTAATGTGCAAAGTTCAATGAGATGGGCTACAGGGTTAAGTTCAAGAGCATAAGCCTCACAGCCAAGTCGCAAGGCTTCCAGAGGAATCGAACCTCCACCAGCAAACATATCAAGAACTTTGGGAGGCTTTCCTCCGTTTGCCTCTAAGATTTTCTGTCTGGCTGTGGCAATTGTGCGGTCTGATACATTGTATTTACACAGGTCTATCATGAACTTAGCCATCGTGGCTCTTTCTTGAGAATTTTTGGGTGCTGGAACTAAAGCTCCGAAGACCGCGGCTCTGCAGGCGGTAAGCGGCCGTCTTGCCCACCAGAGATGGAGAGTGGATATATGTCCTTTACGAATACTCTTTTCCCTGGATGCCTCAGCACTGATTTGTCGAATAGGGATATAATCCTCTATAAGCCGCTTGTCGTTATTTTGTGAATTGTTCATCCCGTTAGACCTCACTAAATTGCCTCCTTTAATATTCCTTTCAGTCTATTTTTAAGATATCTTTTTCCCATGCCCGTTTTTAGATATTTTTCTCTTCTAAAAGCGTCATCTTTATCCAAACAAGCTTCATAATAAATCAATTGTAGCGGTCTCCTATGCTTTGTTGATATAACGAGTCCTTTATTGTGTTCATCGAGTCTTTTCTTTAAGTTAGTAGTTACCCCTGTATAAAAAGTGTTATTCTTCCGACTTTTCAACACATAAGTATAGAACCATATAGGTCTAACGGGATTCATACCGAACTCCCTTTTCCAGTTTCCTTTATAAAATTAGATGATATTTGATAACCTTTCACGATTGTTAAAGCTCGCGCATGAGGCGCAAGTACTTTTGCAGGATTTTGAATTGTTATTAATTGCTTATTTGCGCTTTTACAATTCCAAACAATATAAAGCCAATAGGTATCGCCATGGCGATGGGCCTGTCGCCATTCATTTGTTGTGAGCACTACATCTCCTTCATCAGCACGGCCTTTCACCTCGATCCGACGGATTGGACGACGTTGATATTCATCTGCAGGACCGAGACTTCTTATATCAAAACCACTTCCATCCTTTAATTGACTAACATCGATAGGTTCCCAACCACGCTTGCGTTCATATTCCATGGCGACTTCCATAGCAATTTTCTCAACCTCAGGGTCACTTACCATTAAATCTTTGATTTCTTGGCTCTCTGCCGGATTAACAATGGCAGTGCCTAAATAGACAATGGGACCAGGACGGACGACACGCAGGTGTGCAAGTTCACTAAGTTTCTTATCTAGTCTTGCCTTAAGAGCATCTACTCTTTTTAAAGCTTCATCCCGAGCAAGAGTAGCGGATTCTTCTCCTGATGCAACACGAGCAGCGAGTTTTGCCCACGAATCCTGTGCTGCTCGAATCGAAGCTTCAAAAGACTTCTTTAAATATTCTTCGGAAATTGATATCTCACGTTCACGCTTTGCTCTATGCTCTTCTGAAATGCTATGTTGAACATTTACTTTGAGCCATCGAGTTAGATTCTGAAGATGTTCAGGAGTTGGTCCCTGAAAATTCACCCCGTTAGAGAAAGATACACTTAAAGGCGATGTCTCAATGTCCTTATCTATGAGTGCAGAAGAACATTGTTCTCTAACGGGGTGAACTTGCTTATCTTTACCCCGTAAGGGAGCATAGCTCTTACGGGGTTTACTCGGATCATACTTAGCTGGTGTAAGGTCATGAAGAATATCTGGTGGAGCAAGTTCCAATCGACCTTCCGCATCTTCCAAAATCACTACTAAGGAGGAATAAATTGTTTGAGTCTCTATGGGATGACCTGTACGTCTGGGACGCTCGCCTAACAATTGAATTTCAAAGAAATGAAGACGGTAAGGAGAAGTAGCCGCCGGGTCTATAAAAATGGCCGTAGATTCTCTTGCATAATCTAATCGCTGTTCTAATACTTCTGTCACAGCGGCAAATAAAGGATGTCCAGGAGAAAGAAGCTCAGCATCAAGATGCTGAGTCTGTTTGAGATGCTCTTTTCTAAAGGTTAGTTTAGAATATGAAGATTGAGGAGGCCCGAAACGTTTTACAGAATGGAGTGTTGTTGATCTGAATCGTTCTGGCACATACTGAATCCTCCACAATGTATCGGCACGAGGATCAACTTTGAGTCCCACTTTTTCAGCAGCTTTAATAAAGAAATCCTCTACATATTCTGGCATCAATCTTCTTTCTTCAGAACGATAGTCTTGTTCTCTAATATGTCGCAAATCTACATGGCTGGTTGCCATAGCTATTCCTGTTGCTTCTTCAAATTCTTTTAGTCGTTCAGGACTTATTCGTTGTATCTGATCTTCATATTCATCTATTCTTCTGGGATTATAGGCTGCTTCCCGGAGCATCTCCTCTAATTTGACATCATTCAAGCGAAGTAGGAGTCCAATTACATCAAAAACTCTTCCTCCGAGAGCGAGTTTTATTTCATTAAGTTTTTCCAGAAGACGGCGAAGTATTTTGCCTTCAATTGTATTAACAGCAAGAAAGTTGAAGATGTAAACATCATATTCTTGTCCAATTCGATGAATGCGTCCCATTCGTTGCTCAAGCCTATTGGGGTTCCAAGGCAGGTCATAATTAATCATAAGATGACAGAACTGAAGATTAATACCTTCACCCGCAGCTTCTGTGGCTACACAAATCTGAGCATCCCGACGAAAGACATTTTGCATCTCTTTCCTTTTTTGTGCGTCCATTCCTCCATGTATTTCACAGCATACATAACCCCATTTAGTTAAATTTTCTTTCAGATAGTTGAGAGTATCTCGATGCTCAGTAAATATAAGTAATTTACCTCTACCATCCCGGAGTTCAGAAAATTCAGCGCGACTAAGACATTCCTTTAGTTTAATAAGTTTTGATTCTTCACCTATATCCTCTGTCTGCTTTGCCAGTTCTACAAGACGGTCAAGTTCTCTCACTTCTCGGCGCAGATCTTCAAGACGCTCTGAGGCAGTTACTTGAGATGCAGCGAGGTCTTGCTCTCTTTCTTCATAATCATCAGCTTCTTGTTCTTCATCTATGGCGATAAGCTGCATTTCTCTGAGGCGCTGTGCCTGCATCTCTGGAGAAAGAGATTCTAATTCCTCAAGTATCTGTTGCATTCTCTCTCGCCTATTTTCCAAAGATCTTCTTATGGCTCTTAGACTACTAACCAGTCTCCGTTGAAGAACGGTTCTGGCAAGAGCAACGCTTGCCCTGCGTCTTCCTTCCTGGCGAGGTAAAAATGTATTGATATATTCAGTTACTTGATCGTATAGATACTTCTCTGGTAGTGAAAGTTCAAACTCCTGGGTATAAGCATGTCGTTCGGTGAAAAGTTTTCTCCCCTGAAAATCTCTCAACTCTTCTTTCATCCGTCGGAGAAACCATGGGCTACCATCAAGACATAATAATTCCTTGTTCAACTTACCACCGATAAATTGGTCGCTATCGATAAGACGGAGAAAATGTGCAAATTGATCAACATCTCCTTGATGCGGTGTGGCTGTTAGCAATAGTAGTTTATCAGTGGCTTCGCTCAAGCGTTCTGCCAACTGGTATCTATGAGTCTTTTTTACATCCTTCCCATAGGTTCGGGCTGAACATTTATGTGCCTCGTCAATAATGACAAGATCCCATTCTGTCCTTAAAATCCCAGGCCATACATCCTCTTGTTTTGCAAAATCTATTGAAGTAATACATTGAGGGAATCGTTCCCAAACATTCCCGGCAAGTTGGTTTTTTGCTAATTCAGCACCTATAATCTCAAATATCTCATCAAATTTTGATCTGAGTTCATCCTGCCATTGTATAGTTAGAGGAGCTGGAGTAAGAATTAATATCCGCTCGATTGCTCCTCTAAGTTTTAATTCCTTAATCAAAAGTCCTGCCATAATGGTTTTTCCTGCACCAGGATCATCTGCCAATAAAAATCTAAGACGGGTCTGGGGAATAAGTCGTTCATAAACGGCCTCAAGTTGATGAGGGAGTGCTTCAATACCACTGAGACTTACTGCAAAATATGGATCATAAGCATAAGATAGTCGAATACGGGATGCTTCAATAATCATAAAGAAATCCAAAGGCGGGGCAACCTTAACAAATTCTTTAGGAGATTCTATAAGAGCTTTCTCCAGAACCTTACTTTCAACTGTTATTTCTTCTAAGTTTCCGCGCTGAGTTCTTACACGTAACAGGTATAATTCACCTTCAGATATTACTTCTTCAACGGTTATTGGTTCTGCGAAATAAGATGGGAGAAGGATACGACGATTCTTAATGTTTATGGTCAACTTTTCTTCATGTGATTTTAGACTCTCTTCGCTCATTGGTCAGATTTCTCCTTAGAATTCTTGATAGACTTCAAAAATTTTCTTCCCTTCTTAATCATATTCTGATCAATCCATTCATCAATGTCTTCCTTTCTAAATCTCCAATTTGCACCTACCTTGAATCCTGGCAATTCTCCACGCTCAAGAAGATTATAAATAGTCCTCTCTGTTACATTAAGATACTTGGCTAATTCTTTAATCGTCAGAGTCGGCTCAGTCATTGTGATACTCCTATTCTATAAACTTCTTTATTATTAGTAACAGATACAAACCTATTACATTATATTCATATTTTTTCAAAAAGTCAAGAGGAAAATAAAAATTTCAACGAAAAAAAGTAGCCCCCTGGATAGAGGGACTACTTTAAAGTCGTGGTCCTCAGAGCGAAATCAGTTACTTCCAGAGTGCGCGGAGGCGGTTGGAGAGGGTGCCACCTTTGTTGCCAAGTTTATCTCTATCTTCAGATGACTTTAAAATAGCTAAAAAGACAATCGCGAAAAAGGGAATTTTATTATAAAGAAGTTTTTTTCAAACATTAAAGAGACATA
>MTOP01000074.1 GCA_002010725.1 Candidatus Aminicenantes bacterium JdFR-80 | reverse complement strand
AAAATTCATCGCCTGATTAATCGCGAGATGATAATGATGTTTTCCCTGGAGATGAAACAATGAGGACAGCCAGTGATTTCCGCCAGCTTCTCCAGCGGCTCAATGGCCGCGGCTATAAAAGTTATCAGAGTCTGAAAGGGATTTATGATTTTGCCGAATTCCATCTGTTCATTGACCATATTCAGGGAGACCCCTTCGCTCCTCCCAGTCGTATCAGGATAAGAGTCTCCCAGAAAAAGGCCTGTTTTCCGGGAGAACTCTATCACTCTAAGTCTAGAGAAATAGGGTTAAGAGACTATCTGGCTAGAAAAATCAGTCAAGCCATAAAAAGATATAGTCAGGGACGACGCGGGACGGGAAAAAGCGGGGTTATTTATATCCCTTCTCCCGGTCAGGAAATTCTCGAACGTTCCTCAGTAATTGTTTCCCGGGAATATGTCGAGGTCCGTCTGGGAGTAGGGCTGCCGGCCTATGGCCGGCGCATTGCCGCCCACCAGGCAGAAGAGATGTTTTTTGGCGAAATTCCCCGGATTGTGGAAAACTCTCTTTGGTGGAGGAATCTTGACCAGAAGGAATGTCGTCATCATATCGAAACAGGGGAGGATGCAGACAATCTGCGGAGTCAGCTGGAGGAGCAGGGATTGGTTGCTTTTATCGCCGACGGGGCTCTTTTGCCGCGGGCTTCGGGGATTGATCCCCGGCCACTAGAGAAAGAGAAGGTTGTTCTTTTTGAGTCGCCGCCATCGCTCCGNGTAACTATTGAAGTGCCCCATGCTGGACAAATTACAGGTATGGGCCTTCCCCGGGGGATAACGTTGATTGTCGGTGGCGGTTATCATGGGAAAAGCACCCTGCTCGATGCTCTGGCCAGCGGAGTTTATAACCATATTCCGGGGGACGGGCGGGAATATGTGGTGACTGATCCCCGGGCGGTTAAAATCAGAGCCGAAGATGGCCGCCGCATTGAACAGGTTGATATCTCCCCTTTCATCACCAATCTTCCTTTTGGCCAGGACACATCTTCTTTTTCCACCGAAGATGCCAGTGGCAGCACTTCTCAAGCAGCCAACATTATTGAAGCCTTAGAAGCCGGGGCCCGTGTTCTGTTGATAGATGANGACACTTCGGCGACCAATTTTATGATCCGCGACCATCGGATGCAGGAGCTGGTCTCCAAAGATAAAGAACCCATCACTCCCTTTATTGATAAAGTCAGGCTGCTTTTTAAAGATTATGGAGTGTCGACTATCCTGGTTTTGGGTGGATCGGGCGATTATTTTGACGTGGCCGACCAGGTTATCTGGATGGTCGAGTACCGGCCACTGGATGTGACTTCGAAAGCTAAAGCGATCGCTGAAAAGTACAGGGCAGAGAGGAAGCCTGAAGGAGGANCAGAATTTGGTCCTCTGACGCCGAGAATTCCCTTGCCCCAGGGGATAGACCCCCATCGGGGGAGAAAACCGGTGAAGATTAAAGCCGAGGGGCTGGATAGTATTCAATTCGGTTATCAGGAGATTGACCTTTCAGCCGTGGAGCAGGTAGTGGATCGCTGTCAAGTTCGGGCCCTGGGCGATGCGGTTTTCTATGCCCGCAAGTATATGGATGGCCAGCGTACTTTAAGCNAGGTTATTTCCGGAGTAATGAAGGATGTGGAGGAGTATGGTCTGGATGTGATGTCACCTCTTCCCCACGGTGAATATGCTGCTTTCCGTCCACTGGAATTGGCGGCAGCTTTGAATCGACTGCGTACTTTCACCTGCCGTCAGAAGAGATAAACCGGGAACATAATTCATTAACCCTATAGTGGATAAAAATGAGAGGTTTGCGTTTTCCCGGGAATAAAAGTAGAGAAAAGGCCGTCTAATATAATGCCATGAGAAAAACATCGGCCGAAAAAACAACCATAAAGGAGGTTTTCCATGAGTAAAAAAATAGGTGTTCTGATAGTGATTACATTATTCTGCTTCTCCACAGCTGCACTCTGGGCTCAGCCGAGAATGAGGGCGGATAAAGCTCACTGCGCGCATCATGACGCGCATCATGAAATGATGATGCTGAGAGTTCTTAAAGCCAAGCAGAAACAGCTCAATATTACTGATGAACAGCTGAAAAGAATCGATGAATTAGTTTATGCCTGTGAGGAGAAATTAATTGATTTGAGAAGTGAGCTGAGCAAGCATCGTCTGGCCATGCAGAAGTTATTCCAGAATAGAGATGCCGTGGACTTAAACAAGCTCAAACAAGCACTGGAGGTCTCTTCACAAATTCGAAATGAGATGATTCTTCAGAAATTCCAGCTGCACAACGAGATCAATTCTGTGTTGACCAAAGAACAACNGGCAGCCCTCCATGAATTGATTAAGAAATCCAGACAAGGAAGGGCGGCTTCCCTGCGGAATCGACATAATTGCTGGCAGAGGCCAGGACAAGGGATGGGAAATATCCTCCCTTTCCATCACGATAATCATCACGATAATCATCACGATAATCATCACTAGTCTTTCCGAAACAAGAAAAAGAAAGAGACCGGTCCGGAGAAAGAGTCCGGATCGGTCTTTTTTTGTTGACAAAAAAGACCAGTTTTTTCAGCCTCGGGTATCCAAAAATGCGTCAAAGAAAGAATCACTCGGTATAGAAATTGATAGCTTTCAGGGAAATAAAGAGGCCATGTTCGTAAGATTTAAATTGGGCTTTTTCTCTCCCGGGAATAAAAAAAGTTTTTTTACTGTCTAATTTAGGTAAAATGAAAGGCAGGCCGTTGGTTCATCCAGTTGAGGGAGAATAATGAGTGACGGGCTCAACTCTTGATCTTGAGCGGGAAAAAGAGCTTCTCCAGCGAGCTCGGGATGGCGATGAAGAGGCCTTTCGAGAAATCGTTAGCTCTCACCAACGACAGGTAGCGGCAACAGTGATGGGTATGTTGGGTAATTGTCCTGAGGCTGAGGATGTTGGTCAAGAAGTGTTTATTCAGTTCTTCCGCTCGTTACATCGCTTTCGTGGCGAAGCCCGCATCGCCACCTATCTGACGCGGATTGCTTTGAACCTGGCGGTTAATGAGCTCCGGCGGAGGAAAAAAGAGAAACAAATGCTGGCGGCCGGCGCTGAGGGCTTATTCATGTCTTCAACTACCTCTCTGGAAGAGAAGAAGGATAGCCGGAGGTTGCTGCAACAGGCTTTGCAGCAACTCGACTCTCGTTTTCGAGAGGTAATTGTGTTACGGTTCCTCAACGGCTATTCCTCCGAGGAAACGGCTCGGATTCTTAAGCTTCCTCTGGGAACCGTGCTCTCCCGCCTAGCCAGGGCGCAGATGAAACTCAGAGAAATTTTATTACCACTGATGGGGAAAGAGCCATGATTATCAAGAAAAAATCACTTCGCTATCTCCTCTATCGTTCTTTTGAGGAGAAATTGAAGCCAAAAGAAGAAGCCCGGCTCAACCGGATCCTGGAAAATTCGCTTGATTTAAAGAAGGAAAAGGAAGCGGTCCGGCAAATGCGCCAGATGCTCTCGGATATACCTGAATTTGATTTCTCACCTGACTTCGGTGAGAGAGTTATGCGCAGGTGGCGGGAGGAAGCCTCTCGAGAAGGAAGGGCTCGTTCTTTTGATGAATATCTTTCTTCATTTTTTCTTAAATTGGCTTATATTGGTACTGCAGTGGCCCTTTTACTGGTGATTATAAACTTTATCCTCGGCGATGTTCTTTCTTCAGAAGAAATTCTTTTTGCCTCGGACTCGGTCTATGAAACCCTGCTGAATTTGCCTTTCTTTTAAAAGGAGAAAAGATAATGAATGTTAAAATAAAAACTACCTTGATTATTCTGGCGACATTAATCCTGGGTGTTATCCTGGGAGCCGGGCTGCATCGTCTTTATATCCAGCACCGGATTAAGAAGATATTCACTCTTCAACGGCCGCCAATAATGGCCCGCACTCTGGAGAGAGTTATTCAACCCACCCCTGAACAGCGAATAAGGATCCGCCGGATCCTTCACCGACATACCCAGNGTCTGCTGGAAATCAGGCGGGAATATGAAACCAAGTTACGCCAGGAAATGACGGCTATTCAGCGGGAAATCGACCCTATTCTTACACCCCAACAGAGAAAGCGTTTGGAGAGGAGAACGCCGCCTCTTTATCGCCGCTGGCTCTGCCCGCCGCCCCACCATCGGCGGCCCACCCTGCCTGGGAAAACTAAAGAGAAAGAGACTTTTTTCTATTAATTTTAAATAAAAATCTCCTGTCCGATTGGTTAAAAAGTAATTTTGACTCCCCGCCTTTTAATACTGGGGAGGTCGATGAGTTGATTTGGGGGAGGAATTATGTTAGATTGTTTTCTTGATATATCATATATTAGGTAAAAGTTTCAGGTAAAAGGAGCTATTAGTTATCCGGCGCCGAAGGCTAAATTTAAATCGGGCATCTGTTCTATTGATAAATCTAGGTCAACCCTTCCGAAAGCCTTCCTTCAGGAAAATTTTCCCTATTTCTTTTCTTTAAGGGAGATATTTGTAATCAGACATAAATTAAATTAAGGAGGCCGGGATTGAGACGATTAAGACGTATTTTTCGCTGGCGAATTTTTTTCATCNTGGGTGGACTTCTTTTTATCTCGTTTTTTCTCTTTTCCCAGACGTCCAAAAAACAAGCTCGAATTCAATTTTCCTCTCCGGAGATGAGACTGGCGGGTTTTGAGCGCCACCTGGAGATGAAAAAGAATTCTCCTTTTAAAGATTTAAAGTGGCAATTCCTCGGGCCGACCAATGTCAGTGGTCGGTGTACAGATGTGGCTGTGGTTACCCCTAAGGGTAAAAATTACACTATCTATGTGGCCACAGCTTCAGGTGGAGTCTGGAAAACCGAGAACGAAGGCACCACCTGGGTACCCATCTTTGATCAGGAACTNTCCACTTCTATTGGTGATATTGCCATTGCTCCCTCGGATCCGAATATTATCTGGGTAGGCACCGGCGAGGCCAATATTTTTCGAAGTTCCCATGCCGGCTGCGGAATATATAAGTCAACCGATGGTGGCCAAACCTGGCAGTACATGGGTTTAACTGATACCAATACTATTGCCCGGATTGTCATTCATCCCCAGAATCCGGATATAGTCTACGTGGCTGCTTCCGGCCATGAGTGGACGCATAACTCTGAAAGAGGTGTTTATAAAACCACCGACGGGGGGAAAACCTGGACCAAGATTCTTTATGTTAATGAACAGACCGGGGCGATTGACCTGGTCATGGATNCTTCCCAGCCNGAGACGCTCTATGCCGCCACCTGGCAGAGAATCAGAAAAAAATGGAGCGATCCTCGCAATGAACCCCATTATAAGGGCAGCGGTATCTGGAAGACAGTTGATGGAGGTAAAACCTGGAAGCAGATCAACANGGGCTTGCCTGAAGCTCCCTTCCGGGGGCGGATTGGTCTGGATATTTGTCGCTCCAAGCCCAATGTTCTGTATGCTTTTATCGACAATTATGAGTTACTGCGGGAACTAACCGAGGAAGAAAAGGCTGATGTCTACGTGAGAGGACTGGGCAAGCATATCAAAGGAGCCACTGTTTATCGCTCCGATGATGGTGGCGAAACCTGGCGACTGGTTGCCCCCACCACCAAGGAAATGGAGAAGTACTTAGAGAGACATTCCGGCACTTATGGTTGGGTTTTTGGCCAGNTTCGGGTTGACCCCAATNATCCGGATAGGGTTTTCCTCATGGGAGTGGGGATGAGTGTTTCCACTGATGGCGGAAAAACATTTAAGCGAGTGCGGAATATGTATCATGGCGATCACCATGGTCTCTGGATCGATCCGGATAACTCCAACTACATTGTCAATGTCAATGATGGAGGTCTAGAAATTTCCTATGATGGCGGCCAAACCTGGCGGAATTTCCGCCATAACCTGCCTGTCTGCCAGTTNTTCAACATCAATTATGATATGGATACACCTTTCCATGTTTATGGCTCCATGCAGGATCATGGCAGCTTCCGGGCGGTGGTTGACCTCAGCCGCGGTCGCGACGCCATCCCCGTCCAGGAGTTTGAGCGGGCACCGGGAGGCGAGGGTTCACATCACGCTATAGATCCAACTAACCCCAATATCGTTTATTCCTGCGGCTTTTACGGCCAGCTCTCCCGGACTGACCTGAGTAAAAAAGGCCCCGAACGTTCCAAGTTAATTGTTCCTCGTGTCTATCCCGATGAGCCACCTCTNCGCGGACAGTGGCTGGCCCATTTTATCATTTCACCCCACAATCCCAATATCATCTATCATGGGATGCAGTATCTTTTCCGTTCTTTGGATCGCGGGGATACCTGGGAAAGAATCAGCCCTGACTTGACTTATTTTAAACCTGCCGAGCAGGGCAATATTCCCTACCACACCATTACGGCCATTTCAGAATCTCCTCTTAAGTATGGGCTTATTTACGTTGGCACTGATTGCGGTCGGGTAAGTGTGACCAAGGATGGTGGTAAAACCTGGAAGGAGATCACCAANGGCCTGCCTTACCAGAAATGGGTTTCCCGTATTGTGGCTTCTAAATATGATATGGCCACTGTCTATCTGACTCAGCATGGNCGGGCTGACGACGATTTTACAGCCTATATCTGGAAATCCACAGACTTTGGNACAACCTGGGTAAATATTGCCAAAGGAGTGCCTCTGGGACCCGTTAATGTCATTCGCGAGGATCCAGTTGACCGCAACATTCTCTATGTGGGCACTGACCTGGGGGTTTATGTCACCAAGGATGGCGGCCAGAGCTGGCATGTGCTGGGTGGAAATCTACCTTCCTGCTTTGTCCGCGACCTCATCATCCATCCTCGGGATAACATTATCGTCATTGCTACCCATGGACGCGGGATGTGGGTCATGGATGCTAACCCGATTAACGAAAAGCCCAAACGCCGCCGTCGCCGCTTCTTCTAAAACTGAAAAACAGGAGCAAATCGGTCTCGGCTACTCCTAGTAATTTCTAAGTAAACTGGGCTAATCGAGATTTTGGCTCTAATATTAAAGCCAAAAGAAGTAATACACTGATTATTTGCTATTTTTTTGTATCTAAGACTCCCTCTTAGCTTGAATTTTGTCTCATAAGAGAGTTTGCGAGCCTTTTCCCTAAGTCAGAATTTTGCAAACAAAAGTGTCTCCTAGTGAAATATTTATTCAATTACCAAAGAGAAAGAATCTGTTTGCTCTAGGCAACCATTTTGACTATTGCTACGTATAGACTAATGACATCACTCAAAGAAAGGCGAAAACATTAGTATGAAAACACACACGTATTTCGCACATATATAGAATACCATAGCTCTCCTTCCCCATTTTAGGACTTTCATGGATTACCCCTCCCCTCCTCCCACCTTATCATTAAGAAAAAAGGAGCATAGGATGTTTTATTTAAAACAAAAGATAATAATTTTGCTTATAATAATTATCTTCTTCCTCTTTCCGGGTTTAACCGCTGCCCGGCATTTTTCGTCCAGCTTAAAACCTTCCTCGCCCAAACAAAAAACTATAAAGGCATATCGGATAAATACATCCATAGTCATAGATGGAATTCTTTCTGAGGAAGCATGGCAGAAAAATGGGGTTGATGAATTTACTCAATCTGACCCGATCGACGGAGAGAAGCCCTCTGAAAAAACCGAAGTCTGGATTGCTTATGATGATGAAGCTATCTATGTAGCAGCCCGCCTTTATGACTCTTCTCCTGAAGAGATAACCTCCCGTTTGGGCCGAAGAGATGATTTTGTTGAATCTGACTGGTTTATCTTTGCTTTGGACCCCTATTATGACCGCCGCTCCGGTTTCATGTTTGCCGTTAATCCAGCTGGTTCAATCTGTGATTGGACTCTCTACAATGATGTTAATCGAGACTCAACGTGGGATGGGATCTGGGATTGGGCGGCTCGAATCGACAATAAGGGCTGGACAGTTGAAATCAGGATACCTTTCGATCAACTCCGGTTTCCTCGCCAGGAACAGTATATTTGGGGAGTCAATTTTGAACGAAGAATCCAGAGGAAGCACGAAAGGAATACTTTTGTTTGGGTTCCTAAGGGAGATACGGGGTATGTGTCTCATTTTGCTCAATTGGAAGGAATATCCGGAATAAAATCTGGCCTTCACTTGGAAATTTGGCCGTACACGGTTGGACAAGCCCGTCTTTCGCCGGAGGAACCAGGAAATCCATTCCAAACCAGGCGTCAGTACTTAGGAAATATTGGGATGGACCTCAAGTTTGGAGTAAAAAGCAACTTAACTATCGATGCATCTATAAACCCTGATTTTGGCCAAGTCGAAGTTGACCCGGCTGTAATTAATCTCTCAGCCTATGAAACTTACTATCAAGAAAAAAGACCATTCTTCATCGAGGGAAATAATATCTTTAGGGAATTTGGTCGAGGTGGAGTTGTCTATAATGTAAATATAAATTGGCCTAACCCCACCCTTTTTTACAGCCGGAGAATCGGCCGTTCTCCCCAAGGCTCTGTCAACCAAGACGGCTATGTCAAAATTCCTGATAGAACAACCATCCTGGGAGCCTTTAAACTCTCTGGGAAAATAGCTGAGGGCTGGAATATGAACCTGATTAGTGCCTTAACGGCTCGAGAATACGCCCAAATAGATAACCTGGGTCAAAGAAGCCAGCAAGAAGTTGAACCATTGACTTATTATGGAATTTTCAGGTCGCTGAAAGAATTCCAGGACGGCCATCGAGGATTTGGTTTGTTGGCCACAACAGTTATCCGGGATCTTCATTCGGAAAATTTAGCCAGCCTTCTTAATGATAAAGCTTTCAGCCTAGCCTTTGATGGATGGACCTTTTTNGACCAAGAGCGCAACTGGATTCTAAGTGGGTGGCTGGGCAGTACCTACGTTCATGGGAGTCGGGAAGCTATCTACCAGCTTCAGCAATCTTCTCTTCATTACTTTCAACGCCCCGATGCTTCTCATCTGGAACTCGAAGAAAATGCCACCTCTCTTTTTGGTTGGGGTGGACGTATCCAATTAAACAAACAGAAAGGTAGAACTTTGGTTAACTTCTCCCTAGGAGCCCTGTCTCCAGGCTTTGATCCTAACGATGCTGGATTTCAATTTGGGGGTTCAGATGTGATAAATTTCAGTTTTGTCTTGGGGTATCTCTGGCCTCACCCCACCAAAATTACACGAGATGCCATTGTGGCTGTCGGCCCTTTNCGATCTTATGACTTCGGCGGCAACAAAGTCTGGGATGGAATTCTCTTTTTAGCCCAGGGAAAATTCCTCAATTATTGGAGGTTCAACACACTTTTGGCGTATAATCCAGAAACAATCAGCAAAATTTTAACTAGAGGAGGGCCGCTAGTAAAAGTCCCTTATGGGTATGAGATGAATTTAGGCTTTTCTTCAGACAACCGAAAACCAATCATTTTTTCTGTCTCATCTGGATTATACCGCCGACCAAGTATAGGGACTTACAGTTTATCAGAAAGTCTCGGTCTGCGCTGGAAGCCAAGGAGTAATTTCAGCCTTTCAGTATCACCAGGTTATTCCGAATATCTTACAGAGTACCAATGGGTTCGAAGGGTAGTGGANCCTTTAATGACCGAAACTTTCGGAACTAGGTATGTCTTCGCACGGCTTTTCCAACGTNTCTTATCGGCTGAAATCAGGTTTAATTGGATTTTCACTCCCAAATTAAGTCTTCAAGCTTATCTTCAACCTTTCCTGGCTGTTGGTGAATACAGTCGATTTAAGGAACTATCTCGANCAAGAAGTAATGACTATTTAATATATGAAGAGAGCGAGGCGACTATTAGTTTGATTGAAGAAGTTTACTCAATTGATCCTGATGGGGAGGGCCCGGCCTCATCTTTTTCTTTCTATAATCCTGATTTTAATTATAAATCTTTAAGAGGAACAATTGTCCTGCGATGGGAGTATCATCCCGGTTCTTCCCTTTATCTTGTTTGGACGCAGAAAAGAAGCGATTTCTCTAATCCGGGTGAATTTAGCTTAAAAAGAGATTTAAGCTCTCTTTTTAGTGCTTCCGGTGATAATGTATTTTTACTTAAACTCACTTACCGCTGGAATATGTAAGTTTTTCTCTTTTTTGGGGCTGAGAGGCGGTTGTTTATCAAGCCTGTTATTGGATGTAATTTACTCCATCACGATAGTTCATCTCTTTTTCTTCTTCCTCACAGAGAGGAGAAAGCCCGGAGGTTAAACAATTTGAGATAAGAAGAATACCTGGTAAGAAGCATGTTTACAAAAAATCTTCAAATCTTCCCAGGTAATTGAGAAGAGCTTTATTCACTCTTTTCTTCCCAATGTCTGCAAGTGGGTCATGGGGCCGTAGAGTTCAACTAGCTTCTGAAATTCTTCCGGGTCATAAAAACGACATTTACCCCGGGTGAAGTCAAGGGCGACTTCCACCACAAAGCGAGCCGCCAGTTCAATATCCACCGGCTGGTTGGCGCCGGTNCCGCAACCGGGAACAGGAACTTCGCTGGTGATAGCCAGTCCCACCACCGGAGCCGTGGTGGCGGTGGCCGGTTGAAGGATGCTGTTGAGATGATAGAGGTCGTTGCCGTAGGGAGTTATATCTTGGGTGGTCAGGGGGAAGACAACCGGCAGGCGGCCGGTCACCCTCTCCATGATATCCAGCAGATCCTCGCTGACTCTTAAAATATAGCCTTCTTTCACCGTAGGAGAGATGGCTATTCCCCGCTGGTTGATCANCCGGTTGCCTTTAGTTGTATCTACCGAGAGAATNGCCTCCATCTCTGGACTTACTTCATAGCGATTCATTACTTCCATGTCTACAGGGGCCCCCATGAAAGGCACCGGCTCATGGGGAATAATTGGCGAGTTAGGGCAGAGATGGGTGGCGATGATGACTTTCCCCGGCAGAGTATCTCCTCGTTTTCTCATTTCTGCCAGTTGAGCCGCAGCCGCCAGCACGGTTAAAGCCCCGTCGGCATCAGAGACAAAGCCGGTCTGATGTGGTCGGGCTCCAATCCCGCCTAGCCGACCGATAAGACCCAGGCAGGGAGGTTTGGCGGAGGTCGATACGTCACTGCTAAGAGTCAACCGCAGAAAGAGAGTTTCTCCTTGGCTGCCCTTAACTTTTTCAGTAAAAATTTCTTCNTCGCGAAAACCTTTATTCCTGAAAAAANTGATTATCTCCTTCTCTTTAAGCTGGGGGCGGTCGAGAAGGTCCATAACTTCAATAACCTGTTTCAGAATCATGGCCACTCTCCTTAAGGATTTTATTTCAACTTTGATTAAGCCTTTTCTCTTGTTTAGAGTGAGTTGTAAATTTAAAACCTATTCAGCTATAGAATATCAATAATTTTTTCAGAGGCAACAATATTTTTTTCTTTAGAGTGGGAGATATTTCAATTTTTCTCTGGAGGTGGGCAATGAAAGAATTTCCAAATGTATGATGGCCTTTAAATTGCCTCAGGGTCTAGGCTATTCTCTGCCGGCAAGAGTTGTTCTGCCAGAGGACAATTTCCTTAATTAAAATTTAAAGAACAATAAAGATTTGATCTTCTTGATAATNCTTCCCCACTCATCTTTACCAGAACTGCTTCAAATGACTCAAATCTTCTTTTTCTAGCAATAATTCTGAGCTATAAGAGAAGCCTTTCCTCTTTTCCGCCACGGTCATGAAGATACATTCATTTTGGAGAACCCAACACCAATAATTTCTTCACTCATGTTTATTCGCCTCCAGCTTGATTTTTGATCTGCTTGTTCCGGGGAAGGGACTGAATTGAGATCTATGAAAGTCCTCAAGTCAACTTTGATCAAGGAGAGTTGTTTTGATCGGTTCCTATTTAATCTCTATTTATTCAGCGCATTAAATTAATTCCCGAATACTCCGGGCCAGGATGCTCCGCGGCAAGAGAACCGGTCGTCCGGTGGTCTGGCTGAGCTGCTTTTTGAGGCTTAGTGGATAACCGATACAATCAAGCACGATGAGCGAAGCTCGCCGGCCCTGCTCGATTAAAGACGGGGGTAGAGCCCGGGGAAGATGATAGGGATTTAAGACGCTGACCTGGAGCCGGTAATCTTCAGAGGATTTTCCCTTGCTCTTTTCTTGCATTTCTTCTTGCCTTATCCTGGCCCATTTTTCTAAGGCCAGGTTTTTCTGTTCGTCCAAAGGTATAATGATCAAAATGGAGCTTCCTGGGGGGAAGGTGGCCATGAAAGTGGCCATCAACCGGCAAGGCTGCAAGAGTGGGACCCGGCTTTTTAACTCAGGAAAGTCTTCCGTGCAGAGCAGTCCCAGAGCCGAGACGCGTTCGTGCTCCAGCTGGTCAATTTTCTCCTGGAGAAGAGCCAGAATGGACGCCCGGGGAAGAGTGACACTCTGCCCGTTTCTTAATCTGGTGATGAGAACTTCCCCGGCTTTTTTTTGGCTGAGCGCGGTAATTTCACCAGGAGAAAGTTCATCCAGGGCCCCGACTTCTACGACAGTCACTTCTTCTCCTAGAAGGGGCTTGATTTCGGGGATGACATCTTCCCGGGGAGATTGGCCGATGGTCAGGAAGCCNACTTTTTTCTTGTCAGGCTGCTGTTTCATCTTTATCCTTAAGACTCCTTTGTGATCTTTTCTCTTATTTTAAATTATTTTGGCCCAGGGACCGTTAGCCTATTTTTAGTTAAACATTTTTTTAGCGGGAAAAACAGTCACTTTCTCCAGAAATTTTCCAGCCCCATCTATTTAGATGGCTAGCGCCCTCTGATGGCCGAATGGTGACTGACAACTTTTCCGGCCAATGTTCCTGGATTATCTGCTTGGTTATTAAAGGTTATCCCTGAGTCAGAAGTTATAACCATTTTTATTACAAGGCTGGCTTTTCCCTACCTCAGGCGTCCTCCGCTCTCGAGCCTTGTTTCCGGGGGTTTCTTCTCCGGTATTTGACTTTCCTAAGAAGCCCGCCATTATAACCTTTTTCCCTCATCACCGTGCCCAGAGCTGGCTTGTCTTTATTCTTATTATTTCCCCTTTCCTTCGTTTTTCTTCGTCAGGATTTTCATCCCCAGCCAATACACCAGAGCTGCGCTTAAAATGCCGTTGAAGGCGAAAATAGAAAAGGGAAAGACGGGAATATGCCAGGGACGTCCGGAAGTTAGCCAACCTACCAGAAAGGCCAGGCCATAGGCTCCCAGGGCGACTGGGTTCCATTCCCGGAAATGGGTCTGGAGTTCCTGCCTTTTCTCCCATTTTCCCCTCTTCAGGAAGAAGAAATCAGCAATCAGAATACCGCCTATGGGGCCGATGCCGATACTCAGAAGACTCAGGAAGCCGCCCAGTCGGCCCAGGATGCCGCCCGCGGCCAGGGCCGAGGAAATAATTCCCAGGAGAACGGCCAGCTTCCAGCGGGTCCATTTCAGGATAGTGTTGAAAGCCAGCACAGAAGAATAGAGATTGCTATCATTGGTGGTCCACTGGGCGAAGGTGATGGCCAGAAAACCAATCAGCCCCAGGCCGGCATATTCCGGCTTGATGATTAAAGCCGGCAGATGTTCATGATAAAGACCCGTCTTCATCGCCAAAACCGAGCCCACCAGTTGCATGCCAGCGCTGGCCAGCATAGCCAGGAGAGAAGCGGCCAGAATTTCGCGTAGCTTTGGCCGGGCATAGCGGAAAATGTCTGCTGAAGTGACTGCGCCGACGATGAAGCCGCCGGCAATAATCGAAGCGGCTCCCCCTAAAGTCAAAGGATAGGGGGTAGGTGTATGATTCTGGGCTAAGCGCACCAGTTCTGTCGCCGGGAGCAAGGAGCGTTTCAGGGCGAGGGCCGCATAAATAAAAATAATTATCATGGGCGGCACAGCCAGCCAGCTTAAGGCCTTAAGCCCGCGAAAACCGAAGACCGCCGGCAACATCATCAGCACTCCGAAGCCAAAAGCCAACCAGGGAAGGGGCAGAGAAGTTTGCATAAANACCTGGAAGGTTTCGGCGAAGAGGCCGGCCTGGATGCCGAACCAGCCCATAAAAGCAAAACCCAGGCAAAGGGAGATTATCCAGGCTCCTTTTTCGCCAAAAGAAAGCCTGGCCAGGAGGGCGGTGGTCAAACCGGTGCGGGCGCCCAGATAGCCCATCAGGGCCATCATGGCGATGAGCAAGGTTTCGCCAAGGAAGTAAGCCCCCAGCACCCGGATGAGCGAACCCATGCCCAGACCAATCATCATGCCTCGCAAAATGGCTGAGAGCACCACCGCCACCCCGATCCAGACGACAGCCAGGTCGAGCCAGGAGCGGCGCTGGTCAAGGGGAACGGTTTTTAAATCATAATCCTCGAGAAGTTGTTTTTGGGCTTCTTTCATTTTAATTGTCCGATAGTTTGATTTTGACCGGCCATTTTCATCTCCCTTCCGTAATTATCTTGGGCTCTCATTTTAATTGCTAGTTAAAGGCGAATTTATATCGGTCTCCTTCTTGGTCCTATTTCATTTCATTTGTTCGGTAGCATGATTTTATTGGCCATCTTCCTCTATCTTACGTCTTTCTTAACATCTGGCATTTCAGTTGCCGGCCAATGGCGGTTTTTATGGCTCTTCGTCTCGATTCTCTTTCGTTTTAGTGGTCTGGAGATAGAGAANTTTTATCCTGGTTGCTTTTTGGGGTCAAGGCGTTAAACTGGATTTCCAGCTTTTTGGCCTCAGGAGAGGCAGAAGGTTTTAGGCCGGTCAAAGTTTGCCAGAGGTTTTTATCCGGCTCCCCTACTCTGAGTGTATATTTCCCCGGCTGATACACTGGAGGCGAAAATGTGTTGCCCTCAAGCCGCAGGGTGTAAACAATTTCTTGCGTGGTTTCATTGATTACCTGGATAACGGGATTGGCCAGATCGGAAACATGCATTTTGGGTAAATAACCGGCCACCCGACCTCCGTAGTTATCTAACTGATGAAAGGTCACCGGCCAGTCATCATAAGGCTTTCCACCGGCGGCCGGGTCGGCCCAGCGGGGCCAGTTTTCAAAGGTAATCTGACGAGTCCGGCGGTTCATGCGAACAATACCATAGCCGGTGGCCAGGTCGTAAAGGGCGGCCGGCTGGCGGCCAGTCCGGTAAGGATTGGCCACGGCGTAGACGGACATTTTGTTGCCGAAGCCGTCTTCGTAGTCGCCGGTGTAGGGTGGAGCGCCGGGGCGGTGATTTTTCCCGGGTGAGGGCGGGAACCAGCGGCGGGGCCAGGCGTTGACCACCGAGGGCACACAGAGAGCAAAGGGTCCATCATGCCAATCGTCGAGGCCATACTGGATGGTGCTGCCGAGATGTTGGTCGCCGGCGACATGGAAAGCGAAGGCTTTTCTCATCACCTGCAGGGCTCGCCGACGGCCGGAAGGAGGCCAGCCGTTGGAGTCCATGTCAGCTACCGGAACATAGTTTTCGGGATATTCGTCTTTTTCCAGGATAGGGAGCGAAGGAATGACGCTGCCCGATTTAGCTCCCCGGGGCAGAGTGGCCAGATTGGTAAAAATTGTCTGAGAGAGAACCACCTTCATCCAGGTTTGATTGGACCAATCAGCCGCCCATTTCTCGAGAAATTCCAGTTGCCGCTTTCCCAGCAGACTGGCCTGGGGAACATCGGCCTGAGTCTTAGGATTGAAGGCTGGATTCTGGGCCCAACCGTTCCAGACCTTGGCTTCCGGTAAAAGAGGTTTGGGTGCTGATTTGAATTTTCTATCCTCAACGACAGCCAAGCTCACACCGCCGTAATTGACCTCTGTATAATAAACATTTATTTCCTGGAGGGCAGGCGTGGGGTCATAAGGGTCAGGCAGGTGGCTGGTTTGGGTCCGTTGAACCATATTGACGAATTCCGGGGGATAAANGTAGCCTCCTGAGTCTTGGGCCGCGGCTCCTTTTAAACCCGGTTGAGTGGCCCGGCCGCCGCATCCCCAGAGATTACCGTGAAAAACGTCATGGTCATCGGGAATGATAATGCTCGGAATATCCCGGGTGAGCGAACGATAGGAAAGACACCAGAGATACCATTTGTAGAGATAGTCAAGATGAAGATGGGCGGTATCTTTGCGCGTAGGGCTGCCTCCTTCATAGATCTGGTCCCCGCTGAAAAAGAGGATATCAGGTTGATGGTGGGCNACATGGCGGACCACTTCTTCCTGAGGGAAGAAAATTCCCTGGTCGTAAGGAAAAGAACCGGCGTCAATTCCTCCCCAGCGTCCGGGCTGGGTAAGGGAAGTCATCCGGTTACCGGTGAAAGCGGCCAGCACGATTTCTTCTTTTTCAAGGGGATTATGGCGGATGGTGCCTTGCCAGTAGAAATCTTTGGTCCGCTTCTCATCCAGGCGAAGAGCATAATGGACCCGGTAGGCAGCGTCTTTGCTTTCGTCCCAGTCGGTGATTTTAAAGGTGGCGGTGTAGCTGGTAGTGTCAATCGGCCTGGTCTGGACAGTTTCCCAGCCACCAGGAGCCAGAATTTGGAGGTTAGCCTGAAGATTATCCTTTTCCCCGAGCGGCATAAATTGGGCGGTTATTTTCAGCGTCCGTCGGCTCAGAGTATATTGCGTGCTGAGGATGGGACCCCAGTTGTCCTCAGGGAAGTGGCTGAATTTGATTCCTTCTAGCTGAAAATCCCGGAAGGCGAAACGACCGCCTTCTTCTCCGGGGTGAGAAACAAGAGCCACATTCCCCAGGAGTAAAGATGGGGAAACAGACAAGAGAGAAACTTCATTGACTAGATGAGAAGATTTTTCCTCTCGCACTGAAAGGGTTAAACGATAGCCGTTTTCTTCTTCAGTGGCCGTGAGTTCCAGTCGTAAAGGCCAGCTGAAATCATCGGTGGGGCTGGCTGAAGAGGCCAGTTCCGGATAGCCTTCCTTGGTCATGTCACGGAAGAAAACTCCCCCGGAGGTGTCCACCANAGCCAGCCAGCCGGCCAGAGGACCCCAGCTGTGATGAATCAAGGCTGCTTTCCGGTGGTCCAGTCGGCCGCCGCCGGCCCCAATTAAAAAGCCACCAGCTGCCCTAGATTTTTCAACGCCGGGAGGGAGGTCTTCAAGAGGAAAGAGAGTAACTTTCAGACGAAAATTNCCTTGTTCTTTCTNNANGCGATAGGTGAGGAGGTGAAGTGTTCGGTAGAGCAACTTAGGCGTTGAACTTAAGCATTCTATTTGTCCCTCCTTAAGACGCCAGTCCTGGAGTCGATTGGCCCAGAAGTCAGGCCCGATCCAGTGTCGGGTGATGGTCGGAGGGAAAGTAGGCTGAAAGGAGACGACGGTGGATTTTTTCCCGGAGCAGGCAGGCAGCCCGCTCAGGGCAGCTACCATCACTCCGCTCAAAATAACCCGGGAGATGACCTTTAATCTTTGTTTTTCCAGCATTTTTTTCATGACCTGGTTTCCCTTTGTCTATTTGGTCGCCGGCAGGACAAATTTGATTTTATTCAGTTTTTTCAATTGGTCTGGATTATCCAGCGGCCGCATGCGGAAGGTATAGCTGTATTCCTGCGGCCAGAGAGTGTATTTGTCCAGCGGCCGGGCTCCCCAGGAATTGTTGCCCCCCACCCCGGTCTGCCGGTAATCGATATTCAATTCAATAAAGGGGCGGGGCTNGAGGTCAATAGTGTGCCGGGTGCCTCGTTGGGTCTGGGTTAAGTCTTCCAGTGTATAATGAAGCGCCGAGAAACAGATGAGAGGCATTCCCTGGAAGTAGATTCCCTGTCCTTCCGAGTTATAAAGGGCCAGCCAACGGACATCGGTTTTATAGCCGTTTTCCTGGGGGCTGACATAGGGAACGAACTGGTCAGTGACCGTGCTCCGGTAATGCCCGACAAAGGCGCTGGTTTTGCGGTCCCAGTAGTTTTCGTGGGGCCCGCGGCCGTAGTATTCCACTTGTTCAAATTCGCCTGGAATCTGAAGGCGCAGGCCGAAGCGGTACATCTCGGGAAGTTTTTTCTCGCCGGGCTGAAGGTGATTGGTCACCAGAANGTCGCCGCTTCCCAGCACGGTGTATTCCACCTGGTGGCGGGAGTCAACCGCTGGCAAATAGTATTCCACCCTAACACGGACCACTCCCGGGCTGAGGCGCTGGCTTTCTAGGGNGGTTAATTGCCGCTTCGAGCTGGCCTCTCGCCAGACAGCGCAGCGGGTGGGCATTTTGTTGCCGAAGTCATTATCTGTGGGCGCTCGCCAGTAGTTGGGAGTGGGGGGCCGATGGATCAGCTCCTTTCCCCG
>MTOP01000112.1 GCA_002010725.1 Candidatus Aminicenantes bacterium JdFR-80 | reverse complement strand
AAAAGGGACCGTGCACCCATCTTCGACCACCCCTTCCCTGCGTTATTCGGGCAGCCAGCTCAGGCAAGGCTGATCTGCAGCACAGGAAGTAATCCTGCTACCGCTGCTACCTCCCGGTCCTGACGGGGTTCACAGGCACTCCCTTGCGCAGGGCCCTACCCTCATCGCCNCTTTCCCGAACACAGTCCAGACAAGGGACTGGCCTCGGATGGGACTTCGACCCCACTAGAGCGGGTTGTGGGTTACAGGGCACCGCTAACTCCCCATCTAGCACGGTCCCATCAATTATTCTCTGGTTATTTCACCTAAAACCGATAAGCCACTCCACCTCTAATCAGAAGACCATCCCAGAAACCTGCCTCAAGCCGAAAGTGAAGGTGATCTATTATTTTTAATCTGACTCCCAGATGAGTCTGGAGAAGGAAAAATATATTGGGGATATTGAAATCAACATCTTCCTCCGCTTCTTTGAGAGTTTTAGTCTCCGCTTCTTCCACCTCTTCATCCGGTCCCGCCCATCGATAGCGACCGGAATACTCATAACTCATCTCGCCGGTTAAAACTCCCAAGCCAAAACCCAGAACCGCATAGGGCGTTATCCGCCATTGCGGCCGCAGATCCCAGCGCAGACTGATATTGGTGGTCCAGGGAGATATCTCCAGAGAACCATAAGCATCCACCTGAGCATGAGTCCCATCGGTAAACTCCTGTTTAACATCCCCTTCTACTGAGACCCGCATGGTGGTCTTTTCAATAGAGAAGCCAAAACTGAAGCCGCCTTCCCGACCATGGGGATAGTAACGTAATTCCATCCCGAAATTGGAACCGCCGGAATCAAAGACCAATGTCTGGGTATACTGACCCTGTTCAATCGTGGGGTGAGAGTCGCGGATCTGGTTGGTTATCTCTTTACGAATTTCTTTGCCCAGGTCTTTCTTTAAATTTTCCTCAAAAAGCCCCTTAATGGGGTCTAGTGTCCACTGACCATAATGGAACTCCACTTCCAACTTTTCCCACCAGGGGGAAGTCTTCACCACTGGCACATTGACAGTTGATGTAATCTGTGGTTCTTTTTCCTGAGAAAGAGCTTTACCCGGATAAAGCAATCCCCAGATTAAAAGAGTGATTAACCAACAAGAAGATAATTTTACTACTTTCAAAATTCACCTCATTCTTTGTTGGCCATCCTACCGGCTTCGTCAGAGTTTGTCAATTACCTACCGTCGCGATTCACGCAGAAGCAGCAGCCGCACAAGTTGCATAATGGCCATAGCCGTAGCGGCGACATAGGTTAGAGCAGCTGCTTTTAAAACCTGTTTCGCCCCCTGCAATTCTTTGTCCCGCAGATAACCACCCTGATGAAGAATCTTCAGAGCTCGATTGGAAGCATTAAATTCCACCGGTAAGGTAATCACACTGAAAGCCACCGCTCCGGTGAAAAGGAGAATTCCCAGATCCATAAGAATACTCGGTCCTTGACTGCTGAAAAGGAAACCAATAAAGAACAAAGGAAAGGCTAGACTAGAACCCAGGTTGGCCACGGGATAGATGGCGTTACGCAGGTAAAGTGGAGCGTATCCCTGGTGATGTTGAATGGCGTGGCCGGCTTCATGGGCCGCCACTCCCAGGGCCGCCAGAGAAGATGAGGAATAGACGCTCTCTGAGAGGCGTAAAGCTTTTTTTCTGGGATCATAATGGTCAGTTAAGTGCCCAGGCACTTTCTCCACTCTCACCTCACCTACGCCGGCTTCATCTAAAATGCTTCGGGCCACTTCAGCCGCTGATTGACGCGAACTGGCCATGACTCGACTGAAGCGCTGAAAGGTGGATTTGACTTTTTGCTGGGCATAAAGAGCCAGAATCAAAGGGGGTATCAACAAGAAGAAAGTATAATCCCAGAAAAACATTGTTTCACCTCCTGGCCTAATAATAGCAGAATCAGTGGCTGCGGGCAACGTCACTTCAGGTAGTTTTTTTTAACTGCTGTCTCTGTCGCTGATGGTTGATTTCCCTGTTGGGTAGGACCCATTTTCCTGTTAATTAAAATCAAGGTCCAGGATATTTGTTAACACTTTAATCACCCATTAAATCTTCTTGACACAGACTTTCGGGAGTGATAGAAATTAATATCTGATATTTCACAAGGAGGGTTATATGAAATTAAAAAAACTACTCACTTTAGGACTTAGTCTTCTCCTTATTCTGCCNCTCCTCTCGCTGGCTCAAACCTCTCCCGAAAGCTTTCTGGGGCATAAAGTAGGTGCGGACCGCAAATTGGCTGATTACAATCAGATTACGGCCTATTTCAAGAAGCTCGATCAGGAATCTCCTAAAATCAAAGTGGTCGAAATCGGCCGATCCACCCTGGGCAAACCCATAATTATGGCCATCATCACCAGTGAAGAGAATATGGCTCAGCTGGATAAGTTTAAGTCTATCGCCCGCCGCCTCCGCGATGCCCGTGGTCTCTCTGAAGAAGAAGCCCGTCAACTCGCCCGGGAAGGAAAGGCTATCGTTCTCATTACCTGTAATATCCACTCCACGGAAATCGGTTCCGCCCAGATGTCAATGGAGTTCGCTTATAATCTCGTTACCGGACGGACTCCCTTTGAGGCTGATAAAATTCTCCAGGACGTCATCGTTCTCCTGGTCCCCTCTACTAATCCCGATGGTGAACAGATGGTCGTCGAATGGTACCGGAAATACGTCGGCACTAAATATGAAGGCGGCCGCATGCCCTGGCTCTATCACCCCTATGCCGGTCATGATGACAACCGCGACTGGTTTATGTTCAATCTGGTGGAAACCAGAGCTGTGACCAAAGTCCTCTACCATGACTGGATCCCCCAGATTCACATTGACGAACACCAGATGGGCTCCACCGGCGCCCGACTTTTTATCCCTCCTTTCATGGACCCGCCTTTGCCAAATATTCATCCTCTTTTGTGGCGGGGGGTGGCTCTCTGCGGAATGAACATGGCTTACGACCTTCAGAAAGAAGGCTTTAAAGGCGTGGTTCACGGCCGCAGTTTCACCGGCTGGTGGATCGGTGCCTGCGACGATACATCCTGGCTCCACAACTGTATTGGTTTATTAAGTGAAATGGCTTCGGTCAAGGTAGCCACTCCGATCTACATTGAACCCAATGAATTACCTGAATCCTATATTGAAAAAAGAATGCAGTTTCCCGACCCCTGGCCCGGCGGCTGGTGGCGGTTAAGAGATATAGTCGAGTATGAACTGGCCCTCACCAACAGCCTGGTTAAAACCGCCTATTTGCACAAAGAAGATCTCCTCTACAACTTCTATCAGATGAACCGGGACTTCTGTCAACCGCCAGCCAAAGGCGAACCTTATGCTTTTGTTATCCCCAAAAACCAGCACGATTATCTGACTACCTTACGGATGCTGGATATTCTTCAATTTGGCGGCGTAGAAATTCACCAGGCCACCAAAGACTTCATCGCCGACGGCAAACTCTATCCGGCTGGTTCCTTCGTGGTGCTGATGGCTCAGCCCTATCGTCCTTATGCCCAGGCGCTGCTGGAAAAACAAAAATATCCCGATATCAGACAGTACCCGGGCGGTCCGCCTGTTCCGCCCTATGACAATGCCGGTTGGACCCTCCCCCTCCAGATGGGCGTGACCTGCGACCAGATTAACCAGGCCTTTACCGCCGACCTGGTTAAACTCGATAAAATACCTTTCCCGGCAACCCCTGACATCCCCACTTCTTCTTACCTGGCTTTCGATGNCCGCTATAACAACTCCTTCCCCATCGCTTTTGCCCTACTTAAAGGTCAGGTCGAAGTTTACCGGGCCACTCAATCATTTAAAGCAGCCTCCGGAGAAGAACTCACCGCCGGTACTTTCCTGGTGAAAAACACCCCTGCTGTCCAAAAAATCATTCAGCCCTTACTGAAAAAGTGGCGGGTAAAACCTGTGGGGTTAAAAGATATCGCCAACATTCCCAAAGCTCAGCTAAAAAAATTCCGGGTGGCTCTTTACCAATCCTGGCGGGCCAACATGGATGAGGGGTGGACAAGATATGTCTTTGACGATTTCAACATTCCTTACACCACCCTACATAACAAAGATTTTAAGGGACCCAAGGGGAAAAAAGTAGATCTGCGGAAAAAATTCGATGTCATCGTCTTTGCTTCGGAAAGCCCGGATATCATCAAGCTAGGGAAGCCTTCACCTGGTTCACGGTATGCCCGGTACTTCACTGAAATGCCGCCAGAATATCGGGGCGGTATCGGCAAAGAAGGCGTCGAAGCCTTAAAAGATTTTGTGGCCAAAGGCGGCATTCTGGTCACCCTCAACGACGCCTGCCGGTTGGTCTTCAATGAATTTAAACCGCCGGTGGCCAATGCCCTGGAAAAGATTGACCGGAACAAATTCTTCTGCCCGACTTCGCTTCTGCGGATAAAGGTTAAAAATGATCATCCTCTGGGCTATGGCCTCCCCGAAGAAGCCGCCGCCATGTTTTCGCGGAGTCTGGCTCTGCGAACCAATATTCCATCTGGTGAATGGGACCGGACCATCGTGGCTTCCTACCCCAAAGAAGACATTCTGCTCAGCGGCTGGTTGCTCGGAGAAAAATATATTGCTCGGAAAGCCGCGGTGGTGGACTTAAAATACCAGAAAGGTCATATCGTTCTCATCNGCTTCCGTTGCCAGCATCGGGCTCAATCTCACGGCACCTACAAGTTCCTGCTCAATGCGCTTCTCTACCCGGAAGTAGATTAAAAACCACTTGACTAAATCAGGGGAGAACTTCGGTTCTCCCCTTTTTCTTTATCCAGGACAGAAATAAACTTTTTATTCTGGAACCAGGAGAATTGATCACTTTAACCGAAATTTTTCTGATAAAATACNAATGAATCAATCTTTCCGGGGAGGAAGTGATGACTTCAATTCAAAAGCAATCCTCGTCAAATAAATTAGCCCTGATTGTCTTCAGCGGGNACCTGGACAAACTCCTGGCCGCCTTTACCCTGGCCACTGGAGCAGCTGCTGCTCAAATGGAAGTAACCATGTTTTTTACTTTTTGGGGTTTGCGGGCCCTGAAAAAGAAACAGCGGACGGGCCGAACCTTCCTGGGTCGCCTGTTGGGCATTTTTTATGGTGGAGACACCTCCCGAGCCTCTCCCAGCCGCCTCCGTTTTGGCGGCCTAGGACGATGGATGTTTAAGCGGATGATGCAGGCCAAAAATATCCCCTCTCTGGAAGAAATGCGGCAAATGGCCGTAGATCTGGGGGTTAAATTCTATGGCTGCCAGATGAGCATGGAAGTCATGGAAATTCCCCGGGAAAGTCTGATTGANGAAGTCGAACGGTGTGTCGGCGTGGCCTATTTTCTGGAAAAAGCCAGGGAATCAGCTGTTACTCTTTTTATTTAGATAAAAATTATTACCAGGCAGCCCGATATAAACTCGAATTTGACCCTAAATAAATTTACAGCCCACCAAATTCTTCTCTTTTGAAGCTCTTTGGCTCTGGTCTCAGCTAATTGCTTCTTTCAGTTCATCCTCAAAAAACAATAAAACATTGAAGAAAACAATATTTATAAAATATTCACTTTCCAAGGTACTTTAAATAATACCCCATCCCACTCCTTGGATCTTCACCTTAACCTTTNGNCCAGGGACCCTCTTCGGGATTACTCTCCGATAATCTTAATTAAGACTCTCTTCCGCCGTTGGCCGTCAAATTCACCATAAAAGATCTGTTCCCAGGGGCCCAGATCAAGATCTCCCTGAGTGACAGCCACCACCACTTCTCTACCCATAATCGTTCTTTTTAAATGAGCATCGGCATTGTCCTCACCCGTCCGGTTATGCCAATATTGATCGATTGGCTGATAGGGCGCCAGTTTTTCNAGCCACTCCTGAAAATCATGGTGCAGGCCTGATTCATCATCATTAATAAAAACACTGGCGGTGATGTGCATGGCATTGACCAGACATAAACCTTCTTTAATTCCACTCTTCTTGANTATTTCTCTTACTTGAGAGGTGATATTGATGAATTCCTGTCGTCGAGCCGTTTGGAAAATCAAGTACTCTGTCCAGGCTTTCATCTCTCCCCCTTAAAACTAATAATCACTCCTCCCGCTCCCAGACCGAGAAGAATCAACGACTGCACAAAAACCTTCCATTGAATCGTCGGCGAGAGAAAAACAGCCAGCACAAAAAAGTAGGCTCCCAACATGCCCATCACCAGATATACACCCAGCATCACCTTCCAGGCTAATTGGCGGGCCCGGGGGGTATCCTGGGCGAAATACCGATTATACCAGAGAAGCCCCANCAAACAGCCAACCGCCAGGACAGCAAAAATACCCCAGAAAAGATTGATCATTTTAATAGTGGACGGTAAGAGAGCCTCACCCTTCAAGACCGCTTCGGCTGGCGGCACCACTGGTTTAAGAATTTTCTCATAAAGGATGGCTCCCAGATTGCTCCCCACCAGAGAACCGATGACACCATAAAGAAAAGCATACCCCATGTAAACCGCCACTTTATCTCGCGGAGCTACCAGTCCGACATAGCTATAGTATTTGGGATGAGCCGTCATTTCCCCCAGAGAGAAAACAGCAATCCCCAACACAAACAACCAGGCACTCTGAGTTAAGGCCAGGATAATGAAACCAAGCATTCCAAAAATAATTCCAGCTGACATCACCGGCAATGGTTTAAGATTTTTAGTCAGTCGACTGATAAAGACCACCAGCAAAATAATCGTGCCCGCATTGATGACCGTGACATGCTCAGCATCGAAAGTAAAAGGGATACCCAGAGAAGCCATAAATCTATCCACCGGAGCCCGGTAGATAAAATCACGCAGATACCAGAGCACTGACCCGAACATCTGGAAATATAAAATCCAGAAGCAGGAGTAGATAACTATAAGGAGCATAAAGCGGGAGTCCCGCAATACCAGCAGGGCTTCACTTAGAACCTGACGAATGGTCTTGGTATTCTCCGGACGAGCTGGTTCCTTATAAAGAAAAGCCGCCGGCAAAAGCATAAGAAAACACCACAGGGCTGAAGAAAAGAACACATAACGCCAGCTAAATCCTTTAACCCAGCTGACAAACAAGGGGGCCAGAAAAGCGCCCAAGTTGATGCTCCAGTAATAAACCCCAAAACCAAAGCCGGAGTTCTCTTTGGTGGTTGTCCGGGCAATTGTTCCGGAAATTATGGGTTTAAAAAGACCGCTTCCCGTGGCCATGATTAACAGAAAGAGAAAAATCAACCCATAAGAAGTGAAATTGCCGGTGGCGAAGTAGCCCACGGTTAACAAGGAGAAAGCCACCAGCAGCATTTTCCGGTANCCCAATCGTTCCGCCAGAGCACCGCCGAAGATGGGCATGATATAAGTCAGCGCATAAACAAAGCCCTGAAGGAAACCCACAGATTGTTCCCGAAAATGAAGTTCCTTGACCAGGTAAACGGCCAGGACCGAATTCATTCCGTAGTAAGCTCCCCGCTCAAAAAGCTCCATTAAATTGGCCACCCAAAATGTTCGGGGAAAAGACTGCCATATTCTGGCCTTTGATTGACGTTGATTACTCATTTCACCCTTCCTTGATTAAAACTCTTTAATTAAGGCACAATTAAACTGGTTAAAGTTTCCAGGTCAAAACAATGGATTNTTTCGATAAACGAGTGTGAATAGAGCCTGGGCCAGGAAAGAGGAATATTCACTGCACCTCTAACCTTGAAGACCGAATCATCATTACCTCCCTGGCTATTACCCCACTGAAGGGATAATCCTCTCTTGGCGGTAATTTGAACCATTCTCCACCAGACATGACGAGGAGAAATCGTACTACTGTCAATNGCCCGGATTAATGCTCCCTCTCCTAAAGGTAAATCGCCAAAGCGCTGGTTATCCAAAGGNCCGGCGGAAGAAACGAAAGTATCGAGGGGGAAAACATAATCCGCATGAATATTTTCCGCCAGTCGGGCGGCTCCCTGCAAGCCGATTGAGACATCCTCCTCCAGGAAACTTTTTCCCGTTTTTATTTGTCCNGGGGCTTTCATCAAATTCTCAGCTATCCAGCTACTCTGAATAAAGCCGAATATACTGGCCCCTTAAATAAACCTCTGCTTCACCCAGTCCTTTAACCCGTAAATCTTCTTCTTTTAAGGAGAGCCTTCCCTGACACTCGGCTATACTCTGAAAACCATGTTCGGCCAACCAATTGCTTATCTCCACCAGCATGGTCTTAATTATTCCCAGGCCCTGTTGATAAAATAGGCTGCAAATCTGAACAGCCGAGGCACCCGCTAAAATCAATTTAATCACGTCTTCATAGCCCTTGACTCCTCCCGAAGCGGCCAACTGACAACCTACCCGATTGGCTAATAAACCTATCCACCGCAGGACAAGATAGAAATTAGCCTGTCCTTTCCGCTGACGTGATTTCAAAGTCTGGAGGTCAAGGTCGGGTTCCAGAAACCAGTTAAAAAGAACGACCGCCTGACTCCCGGCCTCGCCTAAACGCCGAATAAAATAAGGTAAAGCTGTTATCTGATGATAAATCTTTACGGCTAGTGGCAGGCTGATTGCTTCTCGAACTCGCTCGACAATCCGTAGATAATGCCGCTCATATTCTTCCCCGGTCTTTTCGGGCTCAAGGGGTAAAGTATAAATATTCAGTTCCAAGCCATCGCAACCCGCATCCTCCAATTGCTGAGCAAATCTAACCCAGCCCCGCTCACTTTGACAATTAATACTGGCAATTAGCGGCAAATCAAATTGATTCTTGGCCTTTTTTATTATCTCCACAACTTTCCGGGGAGCGTAATCAAGCAGACCACCACTCTGTAAATAATCCTTTATTTCTGGATAAAGTCCCGTGCCTTCACTCCTTTCATCCAGCAAAAATTGTTCTTCAAAAATCGACTTCAACACNACCGCCCCGGCTCCGGCTTCGGCACATTTGGCCAAGTCCTCCAGCGACCGGGTTAAGCCGCTTGAGGCCACAATGATGGGATTTTTCAATTTAAGTCCCAGATAATCTGTGGTTAAATCAATCATTTCTTACTCCTTTCAGAAATATGCCTTTCCTCTATAATAAATAAATTTTTTCGAATCTCACTCAGACCAGGTTTCAATCAACTGCTGAAACCTTCGCGCCAGAATCACTTCTTTTTCCCGTTGAGCATAATTCTCCGGTGGCGGGCCGGAATATTCTTCATTGAACCACCTAATTGTCCGCGGCAACCAGATATCCAGTGGCGTCGAAGAATAATTCAACTCTTCCCGCGCTCGACTGACATCCAGAATAAGAGGTCGGCGGGNAAAAAAAGGCGAAAAGGAGAGCTCTATTTTCGCTTGGCGCAAAAGTTCCGCTGGCAGATTGACAAGTTCGGGTTGAACATCCATAACTGCAGCTGCTTTCTTGATAAAGCTGCGCAAAGTCTCCACTCTTTCCATCGCCAGATTATAGACCCGGCCATAAGAGCGAGTATTAAGAAGATTGCTGGCTATAGTTTTGGCCACATCTCCCACCCAGACATGAGTAAAAGCATTGTGGCCTCCATCTGGCAAAATTATCGGCTGCCCGTCTTTCAGTCGGAGAAAATAAGAATACGCCCGCAGGGTATAATCCCTCTCTCCGATGACTATAGGCAATCGAAACATGGTCACTGGAAAACCCTGTTCTTGATGGGCTTGGNCCAGNACCTCTTCACAGNCCCTTTTCCCCAGGGCATAATTCCATAATTGACGATTAGCCAGGGGGGTGGAGAGAAGGGGGCGCTGGGCATCTTCTTCACGAAGAGGAGCCGGGTAATCCTGAGTCACTACATAGACTGCGGCTGTACTGAGATGTATAAAATGGGCAATCTTTCCTGCCCAGAGATCTACAGCTGCCTGACTATCAGCGGCCTGATAAGCAATAAGGTCAATTACCACATCAAATTCTTTCTTCCCCAGAAGTTGTTTCAACTGAGAATAATCATAGCGGTCACCTTTCACCCGTTCGACTCTATCACCAAAATCATCCCTGGTCTGGCCCCGGTTAAAAAGAGTGACTTCATGGCCAGCGTTCAGTAATTGTTCGGTTAGAAAATAACCAATAAACCTCGTTCCGCCAAGCAGACAGATTTTCAAAGGAGTCATGGGTAATTATTCTTCATTCGCTCTGGGGATTAAAAGAACGGGAACTTTCTTTTTCTGGAGAAATTTATTTAGCCGGGGAATTTCATCAACCAAGAAACTCCTGACCTCATTTTTTACCTGCTGAAACTCTCTTCTTAATTCATTAAACAATTCCAATTGAGCAGGAGTCGGCCGGGCATCAACTCCATCAATAGCCCTGAAGAGCTGATTTAACTGACCAACCAAGCGGGGTCCCACACTCCAGAATGGTTTTCCTTCCGGCCGGACGAGTTTATCCTCCAGCTCAAGGGCTTGTTTTTGGACCTCAGTCAAGCGCTTGGTGACTTCTTCTGCTTGAGAATTCTTAGCCTTCGTCAGAAGCTCCTGCCGTTCCCTCAGCTGAGAAAGCAGTGAATCCAGAGACCGACAAAGGTCATTAGCCTGGGAAATCAACTCCCGTAGCTGGANAGAATAACTTAACTGCAACCGAAGATCTTCCTGGCTGACCATATGCTGAGGATCCATTTTCACTTCCACAACCTGTTCTCTTTTCTCCTGACCGATTATCAAGCGAAGAGTATATTTTCCGGGTAAAACCTGCGGTCCCCGAGGACCGCGCCGGAAAAAATCCTCCTGAACTTTCTCTTCCCGCCGGGNTCGGGGTGGTTCAAACCTTAAATCCCAGGCAACTCGATTTATTCCCCTCTTAACCGGGATTCTCTTCAAGGTCCGGACCAGCTGACCTGAGGAATCATATATCTCCAGGCGGGCCTCTTCCTTCTCAGAGAATTCTTTATTAACCAAATAGGTAATCAAGACTCCATAGGGAGGATTGGGGCCTCGAAAAACCTTATCCCCGATTCCATAACGAGTGGGTTTCATGGCGAAGCGATAGGTTAAGCGGGGGGAGAACAAATAGACTGATTGAGCCATTACTTCAGGCGTTAATTTCTGTAAAAAAGTAATATCATCAAGAATCCAGATGGCTCGACCATGCGTGCCGAGAATAAGGTCATTTTCTCGCAACTGGATTAAAATATCATGGACGGCCACCGTAGGTAAATTAGCCAGATGAAGTTTCTGCCACTTCTCACCGCCGGAAAAACTGACAAAGAGACCAACTTCTGTGCCCAGATAAAGAACGTTGGGATTTCTNGGGTCTTCTCTAATTACCCAGACATACGCTGTGGGAGGAAGACCTTTGCTTATTTCTTTCCAGGTAATTCCAAAATCAGTGGTGACAAAAACATAAGGCCGGTAATCATCAAGCATATGACGGTCAAAAGTGACATAGGCTTTGCCGGCTGAAGCCCGAGAAGGCTCAATATGGGAGACCGGCGAGTTAGGAGGTAACCCGGAAATATTGGCCGTGACATTCTCCCATGATTCTCCGCCGTTCTTAGTGACCTGGAGATAACCATCATCTGTGCCAGCCCATAAAATCCCGGGCTGAACCGGTGATTCAGCCAGACTGATAATGGTGCAATGATACTCAGCAGTGGTGTTTTCCGGCCAGGCAGGTCCACCGGCTGCTTTTTGCTTTTCTGGGTCATTGGTGGTCAAGTCGGGACTGATAACCTCCCAGGTCGTGCCAAAATCTTTGGATTTAAAAACCACATTTCCGCCCACATAAACCGTGTTTTTATCATGAGGTGAGAGAACAATCGGCGTATTCCAGTTGAAACGATANTTTAGTTTTTCCACTGGATCACCATCAGCCCGGCGGGGCTGTGGGCTGACATTCTGTTGTTCCCGGGTAAGCATATTAGTCCGGAAAATATTCCCTCCCTGAGATTCGCTGAGAAACAAATCCGGGTTGTCAGGGTGAGATACTACATGAAAGCCATCGCCAAAACTGATCATCCGCCACTCATCATTCAGAATGCCGAAGGTCTCCCGAGTCCGACTGGGTCCATACCAGGTGCCGTTATCCTGGAGTCCACCGCCGACGTAATAGAAAGGCAGACGATTATCGGCGAAAATCTGATAAAACTGCCCTACCGGGAAAACATTGACATATTCCCATGTCTTGCCATGGTCATAAGAAACAGCAATCCCGCCATCCTGACCCTGCCACATCCGGTTGGGGTCAAGAGGGTCTATCCATAAAGCATGATAATCAACATGGGTGGCTGAAGAAATAGTCTTAAAGGTCCGGCCCCCATCTTCAGACACTTGCAGCCGGGAGGAAACAGCATAGACTCGATTCTCATCAAGGGGGTCCACCCGCAAGTCGGTATAATAAAATCCCCGTGAGACAATCCCCACCTCTTTAGAGACACACCGCCAGGAATCGCCGCCGTCGTCGGAACGATATAAAGTTCCCTCGGGGGATTCCGTCATGGCATAGACTACCTGAGGATTGCTGGGGGCCACTTTCACTCCGATACGGCCGACCAGGCGAGGCAAACCATTGGTCAGTTTCTGCCAGGTCTTGCCTCCATCAACCGAGCGATATAATCCGCCGCTGGTATCCCCGCTCCGAAAAGTCCAGGGGTAGCGGANAAAACGCCACAGAGCGGCATAAACAATATTCGGATTCCGGGGATTAATCTCCAGGTCGGAAANACCGTGATACTCATCAAGGTAAAGAACTTTCCTCCAGGTCCGACCGCCATCTTCACTGCGAAAAACTCCCCGGGACTGATTGGGCCCAAAGGCATGACCGACAGCCCCCACCAGGACCACTTCCGGCCGACGAGGATTAATCACAATCCGGGAAATATGCCGCGTGTCCCTGAGACCAAGATGAACCCAGGTTTTTCCTCCGTCGGTTGATTTATAAACACCGTTGCCAAAAGAAACAGAATTACGCAGGTTGGCTTCACCAGTGCCGACATAGATGACTTCGGGATTTCCAGGCTCAAGAGCCAAATCACCTATGGAGGCCACTGGTTGGTCATCGAAAATAGGCTCCCAGGTAATTCCGCCATTGGTCGTTTTCCAGACTCCTCCAGAAGCCGTGCCCACGTAAACTATCCGGGGATTTCCAGGCACCCCTTCTATATCAGTCGTGCGGCCCATCATATTGGCTGGACCAATATTGCGCCAGGTAAGATGTTTAAAATATTCATGTGGAATCTGAAAATCCTGAATGGAAATTCTTTCCTGGGGATTCGGTCCAGGAGAAAGCCACGCCGGGGTTAACCAAAAAAAGAAAATTAATAAAATTATTTTTCCCGGGAAAGAAAGTCTTAATTTAGATATTAATTTGACCATCATCCCTCCTCTTTTCCTCAAACTTATAGCTGAAAATATCAATTCTTTGACCAGAATAAACTATTAATATATTCAAGTTTTTTCTTCGGGTGAGAATTGAAAAATCCATCTCAAATTACTTTGCCGGGATTGCATATTCCCTGAGGATCAAAAACTTTTTTTATCCTCCGCATTAAAGCAATTTCCACTTCTGTCAGAACCAGGCTGAGGTAAGGTTTTTTGACCACGCCTATCCCATGTTCACCACTAATTAAACCACCCCTTTGGGTGGCGTCTCGATAAAGTTCGGCTCTCACTTTATCCACAGCTGGCTTCCACTGCTCTTCTGGCAAAGGATAACATACTCCCTGGTCATAATGACAGCGCATAATATGGGTATGAACATTACCATCAGCAGCATGGCCAAAGGTAGGCAACCAGAGACCATAACGGTGCGAGACTTCTTGCACCTTGCGCACGTGGGCAGGAATCTCTGCGCGGGGAACAACTATATCCAGGATCTCTATCGTTTCCGCTTTAATAGCTTCATAGATCTGACTNCGNATAGCCAGAACTTCTTCCTGTTTAGCCGGACTGTCAGCTACATAAACATCCAGAGCTCCCTGGTCCAAACAAACTTCCGCGACTCTTTCCGACAAAGCATCCATTTCATTTTCACTTGAGGCATCAAGAATAATCAGTAAATCAGTTGTTCCCTCCCGGGATGGCCAGGTCTTTTTCAGATATTTCTCAGTAATCTGAATCACATCCTTGGGAACAAACTCAACCGCCAGAGGAATAATTTTAGCCTTAAACAAGGCCGGCACTGCTTCCACAGCTTCTTCCAGAGAGCCAAAAGGGATAACCAGGGTGCGATAATAACTGGGAGTGGGAAGAAGCTGGAGGATGGCCTGAGTAATGACTCCCAGAGTTCCCTCAGAGCCAATCAGGAGATGAAGAAGACTATATCCGGTTGAGTTTTTTAGCAATTTTCCCCCGGGTCGGATAACTTCTCCTCCCGGCAACACAACTTCCAGCCCCCGCACATAATTGCGGACCACTCCATATTTAACCGCCCGGGCGCCACCGGCGTTGGTGGCAATTAACCCCCCGATCATGGCACTTTCTTCGCCTGGATGAGGGGGGAAGAAAAGATTCTTTTCACCTACAGCCTGATAGAAATCGCCTAACCTTACTCCTGCTTCAACTACCGCCATCAGATTATCCTGGTCAACTTCGATAATCCGATTCATCCTTTCCAGCGAAAGGACGACAGCTCCTTCACTCGGCACACACCCCCCACAAAGACCTGTCCCCCCTCCCCGGGGAACAATGGGAATGACCTTCTCTTCNGCCAATTTCATGATAGCTGCTACTTCAGCAGTTGAACCGGGTTTGACCACCAAGGCTGGCATCTGCCGGATTTCTGGCAAAGAAAATTCATCATGGCTGTAATCCACCATTTTCTCTTCATCCAGAAGAAGATTATTTGCTCCCACAATTTTCTCCAATTTCTGGATAATCTCGTCGCCGAGCGCCATGGTCATCCCTCTTTTTGAAAATTAATCTTTGATAATTATCGCCGGGATACCGGCTTCTTTTATCCGTCTGTTAAAGGCAGCTATTTCTGCCGTAAAAATCGTTTTTAACCGTTTTAATTGTTCATCAGCCTGGAAGGAAAGCTCGCCAAAAAGAGCCACGGCCTGGTCCGTGGGCCGGGCATCAGCACTGGCCACCACTCCCGCCAGAGCAGCAATTTTATTATCCAGCCGGATGGGGTAATTCAAGGGGTCCTGCGGACTTTTCGACTTGGACTGAATCAGGACATTTTCCACTTCCTGGAGATGTGCTATTATGGCTCGACCGGCTTTGACCACTTCGTCGGCTCCAGGATAATCCTTTATCTTTTCCAGATACTCCTGGAGCTGCTTTTTGGCCGAGCGGAGACGAATGATGCCCCGATTAACTTCGCTTAATTTATCCCGGATTTTAATCAGGAGATCAAATTGCGCCAGCAAATCTTCCTGAGAGGCTTCCACCCGGGGATCCTTTTTCCACTCCCATTCCTGGGTCATCGACCAATCTCCAATGCTTAATTTCACCCGATAAGTCCCGGGAACCGCTACTGGACCACTTAACAAGCCGGCCCAGAGAACAGCCCCGGGAACCCTCACTGCTCCGGGATAACGCATATCCCAGACAAAGCGATTCATTCCCTTCTTAACCGGGACTCTAACCGGAAAAGAACTAAAGAACGAACTTCTTTCTTCAATAGGAGCTGCTGGAGCAGGCTGACTGCTAAAGGAACGAATAAGTTTTCCCTGGGCATCAAAGAATTCCAGGCGTACCGGCTCCTGGGGGACTTCCCGGAGATAATAATAAATAACTGAACCTGAAGGCGGATTCTCGCCCAGGTTAGACCGACGGAAACCCCGGCCTCTCAGCCGATAAGCTGTTCGGGGTTTAAATAAATAGTACCTGGATTGGGCTACTGCGGAGGTAAGTTGATGAAGAGGAGTCAAATCATCCAGAATCCAGAAGGAACGACCGTGGGTGGCGGCCACCAGATCATTGTCTTTAACCACCAGATCACGAATGGGTACTATCGGCAGATTGAGTTGTAACGACTGCCAGTGTTCGCCGTCATCAAAAGAGACAAATACTCCTGTCTCACTGCCGGCATAGAGTAAGCCCTGGCGTCCGGGGTCTTCTCTCACAACGCGAATAAAGGTATTGGGCGGTAAACCATTGGTAATTTTTTTCCATGTTTGACCAAAATCTTCGGTTTTATAGATATAAGGTTTAAAATCATTCAAACGATGTCGGTCTACGGCCAGATAGGCTTTTCCCGGAGAAAAGGTAGAAACTTCAATCATGGAAATCAAACTCCAGGGGGGCAGTTGTTTGGGAGTTATATTCTCCCAGGTTTTTCCTCCGTCCCTGGTTAGGTGAACCAAACCATCATCGGTTCCCACCCAAAGAAGATGGGGGTCATGATAGGATTCAGCCAGAGCAAAAATGGTACAATAATATTCCACCGAAGTGTTATCTTTGGTGATTGGACCTCCTGAAGGGCCCTGTTTACTTTTATCATTGGTGGTTAAATCCGGACTGATAATTTCCCAGCTCTGCCCTTCATCGGTCGATTTAAAGAGCACCTGGGCGGCATGATAAAGCACGTTAGAATCAAAACGGGAAACCCAGATAGGAGCTGTCCATTGAAAACGAAATTTTAATTGGGCTGCTCCCCAGCCCATGGGATTATCCGGCCAGGGGTTAATAACCCGGGCTTGCTTGGTCCGGGCATCCCAGCGGGTAATCAATCCGCCGTAACTCCCGGCATAAACAATATCCGGATTATCATGACGGGCCACCACATGTCCGCTCTCACCTCCTCCTACCGGCTCCCAATCCCGGGGACCAATGCCAGCGCCGGTGGTNCGGCTGGCAATACGGACAGTCGAATTATCCTGTTGCGCTCCCAATACCCGATAAGGGAAATGATTATCAGTGCTGACGTGATAAAACTGGGCCGTGGGTTGATTATCCAGAGGCGACCANGTAAGGCCTCCATTGAGGGTGACACAGGCCCCCCCGTCGTTGCCGTTAACCATNATCTCCGGTTGGTCAGGGTTTATCCACAAATCATGATTATCTCCATGCGGTGTCCGGATAATAGTATAAGTCCGTCCACCATCCACGGATTTATAAACCCGGGTATTCAACACAAAAACAGTTTCCGGGTCCCGGGGATGAGCATAAATCCGGCTGTAGTACCAGGCCCGTTGCCGGAGCCGACGATCAGCATTGACTCTTACCCAGGTCTGGCCGCCATCATCCGAGCGAAAAACCCCCCCTTCTTTGGCTTCAACAATAGCCCAGACTCTACCCGGTTTAGCCGGAGAAACGGTNACCCCGATCTTACCGATAATTCCCCGNGGCATTCCCGGGCGTCGGGTCAGCTCTTCCCAGGTATCACCGCCATCGGTTGATTTAAAAAGACCACTGCCAGGGCCCCCGCTAACCAGACTATAGGGAGTCCGATGGGCCTCCCAGAGAGCGGCGTAAATAATCCGTGGATTGGTGGGGTCCAGGATTAAATCAATCGCCCCGGTTCTCTCATCTCGATAAAGAATTTTCTCCCAGGTTCGGCCACCGTCTCGAGAACGGTAGACACCTCGTTCCTTATTAGGACCATAAACATGCCCCAGAGCAGCCACATAAACTAGCTCTGGATTACGGGGATGAATTCTTATCCGGGAGATATGTCGTGTCTCGGCCAGGCCCAGGTGGTGCCAGCTCTGACCGCTATCAGTTGATTTATAAATCCCGTCTCCATGAGAGACATTACCTCTGATAGGAGCCTCCCCCATGCCCACATAAATAACATTAGGATCCGCCTCAGCCACAGCAATAGCTCCGACTGAACCTGTCTTAAAAAAACCATCGGAAATATTTTTCCAGGTTAAACCAGCATCTTCTGTCTTCCAGACTCCGCCGCCAGTGGCTCCCATATAGAAAACCAGGGGGTGTCCGGGAACTCCGGCGACCGCTGTCACCCGGCCGCCTCGAAAAGGACCAATACAGCGCCAGCGGAGAGCTTGATAAAGTTCAAGTGAATAAAGCGGGGTGGAAGACTTGGGCTTAGTCGCCCCGAGGTATCCTCCTAATAAAAGGACCAGACTGAAAGTTAACCAGAGTAAAAAGAATGTTTTTCTCGCCTTCATAGGGATTCTCTCCTCAAAGGGATAGTCCAAAAATCCTCATCAATAAAATCTAATATACCAGTTTATAATCCAATTTTTATCTGATGTAAAGAATAAAATATCCTCCCCTTCTGTCTCAATCAGGACCAGCTCGTAATTAAATGTCCTGGAGGAAAGAAAGAACTGCCTGACTGATATGATGGGCTGAAATTCCATATTTTTCTAATAACTCAGCCGGAGATCCGGAACGAGGTAACTCTGTCACTGCCAGGTGGATAAGGTGAGCTTGGCCGGCCAGAGCGGCCGCCACCGCTTCACCCAGTCCTCCGGCCGGATAATGGTCTTCAACCACCACCACCCGACCGCCGACTGCAGCTGCTTCCCGCTGCAGGGTTTCCCGATCAATCGGCTGCACCGAGTAAGCATCCATAATACGGCAGTCCACCCCTTTCTCGCGGAGGCTGGCGTGGGCTTTCAGAGCTTCAAACACGGTGATTCCCGCCGCTACGACCAAAACTTTATCCTGCGGGCTTCGTCGGAGTATCTTTGACCCNCCAATGGGGAACTCTTCTCCTCGGGAATAAATTAAGGGAGTGGCTGGTCGGGTTGTCCGTAAATAAGCCAAGCCCTTATACCTGGCCAGACTTTCCAGNCAGGCCTCAGTAGAATAAGCATCACAGGGATAGAGCACCACACTCCCCGGAATGGCCCGGAACATGGCTATATCTTCCAGACCCATCTGAGAAGGCCCATCGGCTCCAATACTCACGCCCACATGAGAGCCGACAAATTTCAAATTAGCCATGGAGCAGCCACTCATCCGAATCTGGTCATGAGCTCGGGTTAAAAAAGCAGCAAAGGTGGCCATAAATGGCAGAAAACCTTTGACCGCCAGGCCTAAGCCGATTCCCACCATATTCTGTTCAGCGATATAACACTGGAACGAACGTTCCGGGAACTCCTTAAAAAAATCTTCGGCATAGGTTGAATTTTTCACGTCTCCATCCAGGGCCACCACCCAATTATTTATTCTTCCCAGGCGCACCAAAGCCCGACCATAAGCTCGGCGGGTGGCCGTAGGAGCTTCATAATCATCGCGAGGAAAGGAAAATTCCCTTTTCCAGTCAGGAGGTTTAAAAGCAGCCGGTCTCCTCACAAATTGGGAAGCATTTATCTCAGGAATAGCTCCTAATTCGGCCAGGGCCTGTTCCAGCTTATCTGAAGNAAGAGGTTTACCATGCCAACCATTCTTGTCTTCCAGAAAAGAAACGCCTTTCCCTTTAATTGTCCTGGCCAGAATAGCCACTGGTTGGGAAGATTTCTTAGCCTCCTTAAACACTTGTAAAATCTGAGCGATATTATGACCATCCACCATAAAAGTTTGCCAGCCGAAAGCCCTAAATTTTCTCTCATAAGCAGCTACATCATGACCATGCATGGTCTCATCAGACTGACCNAGGCGGTTTATATCCACCACTGCCCATAAATTATTGAGATGATAATCACTGGCGGAATTAGCTGCCTCCCAGACAGCTCCTTCAGCNCATTCTCCATCACCCATCAAGACGAAAACCCGGGCCGGGCTACCGACCAGACGGCAGGCCAGGGCCATCCCCACCCCCACTGACAAACCCTGGCCCAGGGAACCAGTAGCCGCTTTGACCCACTTCATCCGCGGCGTAGGATGCCCTTCCAGAACACTATCGACCTGGCGCAGGGTCATTAATTGAGAGTGGCGAATAATTCCGGCTTCAGCATACGCTGCCCAGAGAAGCGGAGCCGCATGGCCTTTGGAGAGGACCAGTTCGTCATTGCCCCAATCGTGGGGATCGGCAGGGTTAAAGGCCATTTCATCAAACATAAGGCAGGCCATCAAATCAGCGGCCGAAAGACAGGTCGTCGGATGACCTGAACCGGCTTTCGTGGTAGTAATTAACGAGTAATACCGCAACCTTTTGGCTATATACCCTAAAATAATTTCTTTTTCAGTCAAAATACAATCCTCCTTTCAGGGATTGAACATTGATTTTTCTGCCTGGCTTTTTTTT
>MTOP01000111.1 GCA_002010725.1 Candidatus Aminicenantes bacterium JdFR-80 | reverse complement strand
ATTGCTTTAGTCACAGCTGGTACTTCCGATTTAGGGAGAGCTATTGCCCTGGAACTGGCTGGTTTAGTCCAAGGGATAGCCGTTCACTATCAGTCAAAGCAGTCAAAAGCCGGAGCAATAGTTGAGGAACTAAAAGCCAGGAATATCGCCAGTATTGCTCTAGCCGCTGACCTAACTCAGCCTGGGGAGGGCACTCGCTTGGTCAGAGAAGTTGAACAGCTCTTGGGGCAAATTGATATTCTGATTAATAATTTTGGCCCAATCTTGGTCAAGCCCTGGATAGACTGTAGCCCAGAAGAGATAGAAAGAACTTGGCGGGCCAATATTCTCAGTGTTTGGGAGATAATGCAGGCGGTGCTGCCGGGCATGCGCCAGCGCAAGTGGGGGCGGGTAGTGAATCTGGGTTATAGTCGGGTTGAAGAGTTAAGGGCCTTTCCCACTATAACCCCCTACGCCATAGCCAAGACTGGTCTGCTTATTCTGACTCGAACAGCTGCCCTGACAGAAGCTCCTTTTGGTATAACGGTGAATATGATTTCTCCCGGCTTGCTGGAGGGAGGGGAGATGCCTCGGGAGGCTAGCGTGCCGGCTGGACGTCTTGGTCGCCCAGAGGAGGTAGCTAAAGCGATCAGATTTATTATCTCTGAAGAGGCTGACTATATCACTGGCATTAATCTAATTGTAGCTGGTGGCTGGAAACTATAAATCTCTCATGGGGAAGTGAAAAGGACTAAGTAGATTTTCGTCAATATTTAAGTGAGTAAATTAATCCAGAAACAAATTAAAATGAAGATTTTTAAGCGCGAAGCAAATCTCCCAGGAAAAGAAAGAATATTAATTCAAGCTAGATTTGAGATAAATTTAAGAGCCGAAGCTAGTTAGTTGGGTGAGACATGGCCTTGAAGTCGATTTTTAGAAAAGGAGACCAACGGGACAAATTTCTTTTGGTCGGTGGCCTGCTTGTCTTTTGTCTTTTCGCCTCGGCTCTTCTTTCCAACCAAGAAAAGGAACTAGCTTCATCAGAGAAACGATTATCCGCCAGCCCTATTTTTAATTCATCGTTTTTCCCTTTGGTCCTACCTTCTGGAGTAAATAAAAAAATAGACCAAGCCCTGACCGGGGTGATAAATCCGAGGGATTTTGCTTTACNCCACCTGAGTGAGGTGAGCTATATCAAAATGACGGTTATTCATGAGGCCTCCGGAGATAGAGTAATAATCAATGAAATAAGCCGCCAAGTCCCTCGGGTAGTCTATCCTCCTCAAACCCAGAGTCGGGTTCCGGATTTTACCGGAAATGCCTTTTTCCTCGACTGGTTTCCTCTGGGGAATATGAATAATCTCCATGGTTATTACGCTCCCTTTTTTAAACCTCCCGGCTGGGCTACGGTTAAACTTAAAGGAAGAGCGGACGAAGCTGACGGCGTCTATCTGGATTTTGCTTTTCGTCTAAAAACTCCCTCAACTACCAAAAACGCCTCCCGCGATTCTTCCCTCGCTCCGTCTCCTTCCGGCTATGCAGGATTCTGGATTCATTTTTTTAATTATAAACTTCCGCCCACAGAACGAGTTTACTTGGACGCTTCTCCTTTTAATTACTTGAGATTTTTGGTCCGGGGTGAAGTCCGGGGGGCTCGCCTGAAAATATCTCTGGCTGACGCTGATTGGGAAAGACGAGAAGATGCTCTCCCAGTGGGTTATNTGGATGAGTTTCTTCCCCAAAAAAGAATTACTCCGGTCTGGCAGGAAGTCTGGGTGCCGCTGAAGACAGTCCGCCTGAATTTTAAAGCACTGGCCAGTCTAGTTTTTCTGGCGGAAGGTGAAGCGGAGGGGCAGGTAAAAGGTAGGCGTGNCCGTAGAGTTGAAGGGGAAGGCGAGGAGGAAGTTAAAGTTGAAGGCCGACTGGCGATAAAAGATATTGTTTTAGCTGTGGAAAAAAAGCCTCTTCCGACCCGAAAAAGGGTTCCTCCAGAGATAGTTTCTCCATCCCCTGAGAAAAAAGCGAAGGCCACCTGGGCCTGGCATGCTCAAGTGGTCAAGTGGCTGCGGAGTGAGGAGCAGCTCAAAGAAGATGTGGCTTTTCTTCAGGCCCAAGGATTTACGGAGATTTTTCTTCAAGTGCCTTATTTTTACCGCTCAAAGAGGGGATCTTGGGCCCTAACCTGGCCGCCTGAATTTTACCCTGAGCTTAAACTTGCAGGCGATGATCCTCTTTTAACTCCTTACCGCAGTCAAAGCTTCCCCCCTTGGCAACTCGCCTGGCCAGCTAACTATTTCCCTCGTCTACTGGAAAAACTCTCCCAGGCTGGCTTGTCGGTCAAGGCACTTGTTGGCCGTCCCGAATATGCCCTTTCCAGATGGCATGGGTTAAATCTGGCTCTCTTAGAAGCCATTCTAATTTATAATCAGTCTCATCCCCCANCCCAGAGATTTCAAGGAATTCACTATGATATTGAGCCATATTTGATACCTGGTTTTTTCAGTAAGCGGCAGACTTCCATAATGAAGGAATATTTAGATTTTCTCCGCAGAGGTCGCTCGTTGATCAAGAAATTCGCCCTCTCAGATGGATTTGTTCTCGGGGCAGATATTCCCTTCTGGTACGACAGCCGGGATAAATATTTCCGCCCTGTAGCTCCACTTAACGGCCGTAGTTTTGACCAAGCAATAATGGATCTGGTAGATGAGGTGGTGGTCATGGATTACCGAACGATGGCTTTTGGGGCGGATGGTTTGATTGAACATATTAAAAAAGAACTGGCCTATGCTGAGAAACTGGGCAAGAAAGTATATTTAGGAGTAGAGACTGGAGCTCTCCCTGATGAGACGATATATGAATTTACCGGCCAAGGCCAGGGGCCTTCTTGTCTTCAATTAGAACAAAGAGAGGGTCAATGGTTTTTTGCCTGGCGGCCTACTTTGGCGGGCGAGTTTTCTCTGNATNAGCCTAAGGAGGCAAAAAGGCTCTGGCGGGAAAGTTCGCGGGAAGAGGTTTCGGCCTCGAAAATTACTTTTTTTGAGTTCCCGCGGGAGGTATTTTCCCAGGAAATCAATCAGGCGCTGGCCAGGCTAAGCTCCTTCCGGAGCCTGGTTGGGGTGGCCATTCATTCTTTTTCGAGTTATAAAGAATATATATCTCGACAGGAGCGTTAAAAATAAAGGAGCGTTGTTAAATAAATTTTTAAATTTAAATAAGTAGTGTTTTTAAATAAAGGAGGGAAGATGAGGCCAATCAAAATGAAACGACCGGGGATGGAAAGAGTAAAAATGAAGAGAGTCGGGAGGCAACGAGTAACCTGCTTACTTATTTTCGCCCTTACTTTCTGGCTGGTGACTTCTCTCCAGGCTGATGAGCGAACCCGCATTTACAATCTCAGTTTAGAGCTGGAAAGGCTGGCCTCTGAGTTAGCTGCTTCCAGTTATGAGCATTTTAAAGGCTGGAATCAAACCATTACCGAGGAAGAACAAGCGGTTCTCTTTAAATCAGAAGCTCTGGCCGCTAGCTGTCGACTTTTCTCGCGGCTGGCTGCTGAAAAATCAGGTTACTTCCGCAGCGGTTATATCCGAACCAATCTCTACAACGCTTTTCTTTACCTGGCCCGAGCTTTCCGGGAATTGGATGAAGCCATGCAACAAGCAGGAGTCAGACCTTACCGGATGAACGATATCCAGAATCTTCTGGAGCGCATGGAAAGGGAGTTTGCTCGTTGGCCCTCCGAAGATAATCTGGCCTATCTACATCAGAAGTACGTCAAAGGCCGGGATGCGGCGGTCTATTTAATCGAGCGTCGGGGACTTGGGGATTATGTACTTCATCCATTCAAAGACCTGGAGAGTCTTTATCGTTACAATTATCAGCTCAGACGGGGCAAAGATCCTTGGAAGTATCTGGTTCAAGTGCGTGAGGAAACCCTGGCTAAGATGACCAAAGGGGAGATGATTGAGTTGACTTTTGAAGGCTGTCTGGTGATTGAAATGAGTAACCGACCTAACCGTCCGGTTTATCTAATTGAAAACGGCCGAAAACGAGGAGTGACCTCACCTGCTGTGCTTCAGAGGTTGGGCGGCTGGGATAAGGTTTATGAGGTGCCGGCTGAGATAATTGCTAAGTATCCTGAAGGAGAACCTATTCGCTAGAGAAGCGGGCTGCTGTTGGGTAGCCATGACCTTTCGGCCTCAAGACTGGAAAAGGGACTGGGAAGNAGAGGGAAAAAGGTGAGGAAGAAGGGAAGAGGTGGAAGGGAGANAAGGTGAAGCAAGACCGGCCACCACTAAGAGGTGAGGGGAGAGGTGGAAAGATAAGGTAAGGTTAAAGGAGAAGAGAAGGCGAAAGAGAGAGGGTGACGAAAATGATGCGGTATAAAGAATTTGGTCGCACGGGCAAAAGAGTCTCTGTGCTAGGCCTGGGTTGCATGAGGTTTGACCCGGCCAATGAGCCCCTGGCAATTGAGACCATCCTGACAGCTATCCAGCTGGGAATTAATTATCTCGACACTGCTCCTGGTTATTGTGAAGATAAATCAGAAGAGTTTGTGGGACGAGCACTGGCTGAATTGCCTGCGGAAACAAGAAAAAAAGTTTACCTCTCGACTAAATCGACTATTTACAGCGACCCCACCGCCGAGGCGGTCCGCCGGCGGATTGAGCAGCAGTTGAAACGCTTGGGGAAAGAGAAGATAGATTTTTACAATATGTGGAACATTATGGACCTGGAGCAGTACCGTCGTGTTATGGCTAAGGGCGGGCCCTATGAAGGTGCTTTGAAAGCCAAGGAAGAGGGCCTTATCGACCACCTGTGTTGCACCAGTCACGCTTCAGGAGAAGATGTAGTGAAGATTGTCGAGGAAGGAGCCTTTGAAGGCATTACTTTAGGCTATAATCTGCTGAATCACACTTTCCGCCAGGCTGGCCTAAAGGCAGCCGCTGCCGCCGGTTGGGGAGTGGTGACCATGAATCCTCTTGGCGGAGGCTTGCTGACCCGAGACGCTGCGCGGTGGGCCCCTCTCAGCGATCCCGCTGGCTCTTTTGTGGCCACGGCCCTGCGTTTTAATCTGGCTCATAGTGAAATAACCGTGGTTCTTTCGGGGATGAAAAATCCGACTGAAGTCAAAGCCAATGTGGCCACGGCTGTCTCCCTGAAGCGNCCNGATCCCGCCATAATTGAGGCTATTTTGGAGCGCTTTGCTGCTCTGGGGGAATCTTTCTGCACAGGCTGCCGCTACTGCCTCGAGTATTGCCCCCAGGGAATTCAGATTCATCTTTACACCCAGATGTGGGACCAGGTCAGGATGAAAATTCCTGAGGAAGCAAAGCGGGTTTACCAAATCTATCTAGGGGATGAGAAGCGGTGGTTGCAAGGGAAAAGAACAACTGATTGCACCGAGTGTGGTGAATGTGAGGAGCATTGTCCTCAGAGGTTGCCTATCCGGGAGTATCTGGATAAAATTGGCTGTTTTCTAGGGGAGACAGCTAGAAAAAACTGACTTTTTCTGGGGGAAGAAAGAGAACCTAGTCNTCCTTTCACAAGTGTCATTTATTCAGATGGACTTTGGGCTCTTATCAATTATTTTCCCCGGTGGCAAGTAAACAGGCTAAACTTTTCTCTTGGCCCCTCTCTCCCCGGTATAAAGATAGAGCTGAGGGATATAAATAGCCAGCTCGTGGTTTGATATAAGTTGAGATGGCTAGATATAGCTTGCGGTAGGAAAGCGAGGCAAAACTCACCTTTTCTCCTGGGGGTGGGGTGAAATATTATTCTCTAAATGGAAATGCTCAGTGGTATTTATCCCCAATTGGAGATTGGGCCTGAGAGGCAAAAAATAGGGCCAAAAATCGCGTTATAGGGGTGATTTTGGGGGGTAAAATGGGGTTAACCTGTTGATTTTACTATAATTGCTGGGGTCCGACCCCAACTTACCAAAAAGGGGCAACTTACCAAGGGGGGAATTTTTTGCTTGACAACTGCTGCCCGCCCGCCTATATTATAAATGGTGAACAAAATGGTGAACAGAAGACGCCAGACGTTAACCAACCGTCAGGCTGAAGTTTTGGCGGCCTTGCGGGAGTTTATNCTCGAACAGGGGTATTCTCCCAGCATCCGCCAGCTGGGTCAGAAACTCAACATTCTCTCGCCCTCGGCGGTTTTCAAGCATCTGCTGGCTCTGGAGAAAAAAGGCTATCTCCGGCGGAAGAAAGGCGAGCTGGAGGTGCTCGGTCTCCCTTCCACCCCGAGCACGGTCAGTGTGCCTCTGGCTGGACTGGTGCCGGCCGGTCATCCTCGCGAAGCTTTTGACCTTACCGGGGAAGGGTTGGATATTCCGGAGTGGATGGTCGGCCGCAAAAGGGGCAATATCTTTTGTGTCCGAGTGGAGGGTAAGAGTATGGTTGATGCCTACATTGACGATGGTGATCTAGTGCTGGTCGAGCGGACTAAGACGGCCAGTTCCGGAGAAATGGTTATCGCCCGGCTGGAGGATGGCTCGGTGACCCTGAAGCGACTGCGGGTGGAAAGGGGGCGGGTTTATCTCGTTCCCGAAAATCCCGAATTTTCCCCTCTGGAGGTCAAGAATCTCCAGATTCTGGGACGTGTTATCGGGGTGTTGCGCAAGTACTGACAGCGGTCTGGCGGCCGGGGTTGGTTCTCTTTACTGAGAAAGGGAGAAGTCTCTCCCGAGAAAGGATGATTGATGAGCCGTAGGTTTATTGTCCACGTCGATATCGACGCCTTCTTTGCCGCGGTGGAAGTACTACTCAATCCTTCGCTGGCGGGACAACCGATCATCGTCGGCGGCCTGCCTCACGAGCGGGGAGTGGTCTCGACCGCCTCCTATGAGGCCCGCCGGTTCGGTGTCCATTCGGGTATGCCCCTGAGGAAGGCCTATCAGCTTTGTCCTCAGGGAATTTTCCTCCGGGGGAATTATCAGCTCTACCGGGCCTTTTCGGAAAAATTCTTCTCCCTGCTGAGTTCCTTTACCCCGGATGTCGAGGCGGCTTCGTTGGATGAAGCTTACCTGGATTTAACCCGCTGTCGGCCCCTTTATCCTTCCTTCTCCCGCACGGTCCGTCAGTTGAAGGAGACGGTGGAAAAGGAACTGGGGTTGCGGGTTTCGGTGGGGGTCGGACCAAACAAGCTGCTGGCCAAACTGGCCACNCACCAGGCTAAACCCGGGGGATTGGTGGAAATCCCTCCGGGAGAGGAGAGAACTTTTCTCCAGCAGTTGCCGGTCGGGTGTCTGCCTGGGGTGGGGCCTAAAGCCCAGGTGATGCTTGACCTNCTGGGGGTGAAGCGGGTGGGGGATCTCTGGTCTTTTCCCCGGGCGGCGCTGCGTTCCCTTTTTGGATTGAACGGGGATGAGCTCTATCTCCAGGTGCGGGGAATTGATGCCCGGCCGGTGGAGCCGGTCCGGGAACCGCAATCCTTTTCCCGGGAAACAACTTTTCTCGAGGATATCTGGGAGGAACAGCTGCTCCTGGCCCATCTGGCTTATTTGTGTGACCGGCTGGCTTTGACCCTGCGGGAAGAGAAACTCTTTGCCCATCTCATTGAGGTGAAAATCCGCTACGCCGACTTCCGAACAGTCAGTCGCCGACGCCGGCTGACCATGCCTCTTCAGACCATGGGGGAGATTTATCGGGTGGCCCAGGATTTGTTTCTCTCTCTTTTTGACTCCCCTCGNCTGGCTCTTCGGCTGGTAGGAGTTAAAGCGGCTGACTTGACCGCCTGTCGGCCGCTGGCTCTTTTTGAACCTTTTCTGGAGCGCGAGGAGAGATTAAGCCGGGCCGTGGCTGAGGTCCGCCGGAAATACGGTTTTGCGGCGGTGTTGACGGTGCGCGAGCGGCTGCTGGAGCGCTGTTATCCGCTGGAGCAGAGGAGGGGGTTTGTCCTGAAAACAGCCTCCTTAACCAAGTGAGGCGAGGTGAAAGAGATGAAGTGGATTCCCCTGCGGGTTCATTCGGTCTTCAGTCAGGGTGAAGGGGGACTGTTGCTGGCTGAACTGGCCGCCTGGGGGCGGGACCATCAACTGCCGGCTCTTCCTCTAACTGATGTGGCCAATCTCTACGGCTGGGCCAAATGGAAGGAAGCGGCCCGGCGGGCCGGCGTGAGGCCGGTTTTCGGCTGTGAGCTTAGCCTGGCCGGCCGAACCTTTCTCTTCCTGGTTAAAACCAGGGAGGGCTACTGGAATTTAATGGAAATTCTCAATCGTCGCCGACTCCATTCCCTGGAAGGCCTGGTGACGATTGTTTTTCCCTGGACCGAAGAACCGCACGCCTGGCAAGAGGAGCCTCTCTTAGCTGAAGCCCCCCGGGAGGACGTTTTCATCGGGGCTGAGTGGGCTAATTTTGACTGGGCTCTTGCCTGGGGCCAGCACCTCGGCCGTCAAGTGGTCTGGGCGAATCCCTTGAAATTCATTCGCACCCCCCAGCGACTGGTGCTTCTGGAGGCTATCCGGCACAAGACCGCCTTCCCCCGGGAATGGGCCCGGCAGAAGAAGACCTTGGAGTTTTTCGGACCCGCCCAGGTGGCTCTGGCCCGGGGGAAATGGGGTGAGGCGGTGGAATCTCTTCTCCGCCAGAATCAATTGGTGGTGGAAAAGTGTCTCTTTTCCTTTAAGGACGTGGTGCCGCCCCTNCCGGCCGAGCTTTTCTCCTTTTCCCTGCGGGAGGTGGTGCTGCGCAGATTGCGGCAACTGCCTCACCTCAGCTGGCAGGCCCGCGAGCGGGCCCGGCGGGAGCTGGCGGTGGTCGAGGCCTCAGGTTTTGCGCCCTATTTCCTGGTGGTTTACGATGTGGTGCGTTTCGCCNGGCAACGGGGAATCCTCCACAATCTGAAGGGTTCCGGTGCCTCTTCCTATTTGGCTTATCTTCTGGGAATTTCCCGGGCTAATCCCCTCCATTACGACCTCTACTTTGAGCNGTTTCTCAATCCAGGCCGTCCCGACCCCCCTGATTTTGATCTAGATTTCGACTCCTCCCGCCGGGATGAAGTCTTGACCTATGTGCTGGAAAAATACGGGNGGGGCCGCAGTGGAGCGGCCTTTGTCTGCAGTCTGAAGAATTACCGGGCCCGCTCAGCTGTCTACGAGACAGCCCGGGCTTTCGGTTTTGCTCCCGATGAGGCCCGCTCTCTTACCCGACGGCTGTCTCTCTGGATGGAGCCGGGAGAGTTGGCTCGTCGCCCGGCTCCGCCCGGCTGTCAGGAAATCTGGCGGCTGGCGGCCACTCTCCAAGATGTCCTGGCCGAGGTTTCCCTCCATGTAGGCGGGATTATTCTGACTCCAGCGCCGGTGGAGCGCTATCTGCCGCTGGCTGAGTCGGCCCGCGGTTATCGAATGTCTCATTTTGACCGCGACGCTGTCGAAGAACTNAAGCTNATTAAACTTGACCTTCTTTCGGTCCGGGGACTGGCCGCCATCTCGGCCACCATGAAAGCTCTNCGGCTTAAGCGGATTCCCCTGCGTGACCCGGCCACCTTCCGCCTCCTCCAGGAGGCGCGGACTATTGGCTGTTTTCAGGTGGAGAGCCCGGCCATGATGAACCTTCTGCGGCGGCTAAAGCCGGTTTCCATCCAGGATTTGGTCCAGGCCCTGGCGCTTATCCGACCGGGTCCGACGCTCAGCGGCATGAAGGAAGCCCGGCTGCGACAGCGCCAGGGCCAGGGAGTGGTTCGAGATAAGCTTCTCCGGGAAATTTTACCGGAGACGGCCGGCCTTCTNCTTTACGAAGAGCAGGTCATGCAGGTGGCAGAACGAGTGGCCGGCTTTCCTCCAGCCACGGGCGACGCTCTCCGCCGAGCCCTGAAACGAAAGGAAGCCAAAATCCTGACCGAGCTGAAGCACAGATTCTTGGCCGGAGGGCGCGAGCGGGGTTATAGCGCAGCTGATGTTCAGCGACTCTGGCGACTGCTGGAAGCTTTTTCCGCTTATTCCTTTAATAAAGCCCACAGCGTCTCCTACGCTCTGATGGCCTATCGGGCAGCCTATCTCAAGGCCCATTATCCCTGCCTTTACCTCACGGCTGTGCTTAACGCCGGAGGTGGTTATTACGATTTAGCGGAATATATCGAGGAGGTCCGCCGCTGGGGGATTCCGCTGCGCGGGGTGGATGTCAACCGCAGTGGTCTGGTCTTTGCGGTGGAGGGAGAGGCGATTCGCGTGGGGTTAATGTCGGTTAAAGGCCTGACCCGGAGGACCGCCCGGCGGATAATTGAAGCTCGGGAAGAGGGACCTTTTCTCTCAGTGGAGGATTTTATCAGCCGGGTCCAACCGCCCCGGGCTGACCTGCTGGCCTTAATCAAAGCCGGTGCCCTGGATTCCCTGGAGCCCCGCCGTTCGGTCCAGATTCTGCGCTACTTTCAGGGGGTGAAAACCCCCGGGGAATGGAGTGACCTGGAGGAGAGGCAGAAACAACGAATGATGTTCGAGTCGCTGGGCTTTTCCCCGGAGGTACCGCTTCTTTCCCTGCTGGAGATGAAGCGACCGCCTCTGCGGATTAAGGACTTGACCCGCCACGCCGGCCGGGAGGTGGAACTGCTGGTGCGGGTGGTGGATGCCCGATTGAAGGCGGTTAACGGCCGCAAGAAGAAGAAGAAATATTTTTTTCTCTTCGAAGACGAGACCGGGCTGCTCGAGGGAGTGGGGGAGAGGAGGTGTCTGACCCTGAATGGGCTGCCGGTCTGCTATCTGCGGGGAGTTATTCGCCTTGACCCTAGCGGCCGCCCTAGAATCTTTGATTGTTCCTTCGCTTCTTTTCAGCGGTGAAGGAGAAGAAAAGTTGAACCAGCCTGCCACCCTCGCTAAAAGCGGAGCTTCTTATCCCATAGATTCTACTAGAATTTTTAAAACTCCCTAATAATTTCCTGNAGCCGGCGCAACTAACTTCTCGTTTCGAAGGACTTCTGTCTATTTCCGAAAAGAGTTGACGAGGGCTCCTCCTCACAATTCAAATTAAAATTGTGAACTAAATTGTACACTAGCCAAGTATTCGCTCCAATGGAAGATTCTTCATTAAAATAGAACTTAATAAATTAAATAAAAATTTAAATTTTTTTCTGCGCTGGAAATAATAAAGATTATTAATTAATAATAATTCTTGTTAAAGCCGATTTTCTTTGTTAGGATAAATTCATATAAATTAACAAGGAGAAAGAACATGGAAAAAAAGATGCCTTTAATTGGGGAAAAGTTTCCGGAACTTAAGGTTCAGACAACCCAGGGAAAAATTAAATTGCCAGAGGCTTACGCTGGTAAATGGTTTATCCTGTTTTCTCATCCGGCTGATTTTACTCCTGTCTGCACCACTGAATTTGTTGCTTTTCAGAAAAGATATGAAAAGTTCCGGGCCTTGAATACGGAATTAATCGGTTTAAGCATTGACCAAGTCTTCTCGCATATTAAGTGGGTGGAGTGGATCAAAGATACGCTGGGTGTTGAAATTGAGTTCCCGGTGATTGCCGATGACACAGGCCGGGTGGCCACCGAGCTGGGTATTATCCATCCAGCCAAAGGCACCAACACGGTTCGAGCTGTCTTCATTGTTGACCCTCAGGGAATTATGAGAGCAATGCTTTATTATCCCCAGGAATTGGGCCGCAACATGGATGAGATACTGCGGATGGTGGAAGCGTTTCAAATTGCTGATAAAAACGGGGTTGCCATGCCCGCTAATTGGCCGGAGAACGAGCTTATTAAGGACCGAGTGATAATTCCTCCGGCCTCAGACGTTAAAACCGCCCAGCAGCGTCCCCAAGAATACGAGTGTTTTGATTGGTGGTTCTGCCATAAGAAGCTTTAATTTCATCCTGCCNCCAATANTTGAGAAGCGGAGAGAAAAGTTCNCTTTCTCTCCGCTTTTTTCTCCCCTGGTGAAAATCAAAAAAGCAAGGAAAGAAGACTAAAATTCAATTAGACTTTACATAAAGTAGAACTATTTGTTAATTATAGTTGACAAAAAGTATTGTCTTTCAATAACTCTAGAAAAGGGGTTTGAGAGGAGTATTATACTTTATATTAATTCGGCTTATGGATTAAAGACAAAAAGGCATTACGGATTTATTGGAAAATCTTCCAGGAAAACAAATATTGCCCTCTGGGCAAATCTCTGCCCNAGCTTAAATTTTCAAGACATTCGGGGGGAAGTTAAAGTATAATTATTTTGACGATGGTCAAGGTGGTGGCCGCAGTTATTGAACAGCAGGGTCGGTTTTTGCTGGCTCGCCGTCCCAAGGGCGGCCTTTACGGTTCACTCTGGGAATTCCCCGGAGGAAAAGTAGAACCGGGTGAAACCCCCGAAGAAGCCCTCCAGCGGGAGCTTAAGGAAGAACTGGGAATTGAGGTGGAAATCAAGGAGCACTTCTTATCCTTTCCTTTCCGCTCCTTGCGCCTTAAGGTTGATTTTATGGTTTACCGTACCCGTCTCAAAGAGGGGGAGCTCCAATTGCATGACCATGATGAGCTGCAATGGGTTGAAGCGGAGAGATTAGAGGAGTATGCCTTGGCCGAGCCCGACCAATTAATTGCTAAAAAGCTACAGAATGAGTCAGCCCGCAACAAGAGCGGTGTCCCCAACGATCAAGGGAGAGGGAACGAGAGGTGATTATGACCCCAGCGATCAAGCAACAGCCGGTCGTCCTGAAAAAAGGTCGCGAAAAATCTTTANTCAACCGCCACCCCTGGATTTTCTCCGGGGCAGTGGCCAGATTACCGGAATTTGAAGACGGCGACATTTTGCCGGTGGTGAGTTCCCAGGGGGATTTTCTGGGATATGGCTATTTCAACCGCCGCTGTTCGATTATCGGTCGGATGCTNAGTTTCGACCAGCAACCTCCCCTGGAGGCGGTGGAGGCCAGTCTCAGCCGGGCCGTAGCTCTCCGCCAGGCATTGTTATCTTCCACGACCAACGCCTNCCGCCTGGTCAACGCTGAAGGAGACGGTCTCCCCGGGCTGATTGTCGATCAATATAACGATGTCCTGGTAGTCCAGATTTCCACTCTGGGAATGGTCAAGCTCAAAGAAGTGGTGGTTAAGTGGTTGATTGACCACCTTCAACCTACGGCCATTTACGAGAAATCAGATTCACCGGCCCGACGGGAGGAGGGGCTGGCTGCCTATAAAGGTTGCCTTTATGGAGAGGAGAAAGAAGAGGTTGAGATTAGGGAAAACGGCCTGAAATTTGTAGTTAATCCCCAGCGGGGTCAGAAAACCGGCTTTTTTCTCGACCAACGGGAGATGAGGAAGCTCGTCCGGCGACTGGCAGCCGGACGCCGGGTGCTTGATTGTTTTGCCTACAGCGGCGCCTTTGCGGTTTATGCTCTGGCTGGCGGCGCCCACCAGGTCACTCTGGTGGATACTTCAGAGCCTGCTCTGGAATGGGCTCGCCGTAACCTTGAGCTTAATGCTTTTCCCTTGAATAAAGCTACGCTGGTGAAGAAGGATGCTTTTCAATTTTTAAGCCAGGCTAAACTTGCTTATGATTTTGTCATTCTTGACCCGCCTTCCTTTGCCCACCGGAAAAACCAAATAAAGGGGGCGCTCCGGGGCCTGCGGCAGCTCCACCGCCAGGTCTTGGCCGAAATTCCAGCGGGAAGTCTACTGTTGACTTTTACCTGTTCTTACTACCTGGATGAGAAGCTNTTTCAAAAGGTTGTCTTTCAGGCAGCTCAGCAAGCAGACAGGCAAGTTCGGCTCCTGCACCGTCATCGCCTGGCTTTTGACCATCCGATCAACATTTTTCATCCCGAGGGCGATTATTTAAAAGGCTTTCTCCTGGCGGTGGATTGATGAGAGTCTTATCTTCCTCTCAGCTGNGATTGGGTTTATACTTAAAAGAGAGCCTGGAATATGGTTGACAAATATCATAGTAATAAATAAAATTTCAACTAAATGACCGGAAAAACTGTTGAGTCTTCCTCCAAAAGGAAAAAGGATGATAACGGCCGGGTTTTGGAACCCGATACCAATCTTAAGTTTCCCCATTTTATTTTACTGAAAGCCTCAGCCGGCACCGGCAAGACCCANGCCTTGACTCTGCGGTTTATCCAATTTCTTCTCTCGCCGGTTATCGCCGAAAGGACCAAGGCTGATTTAAGGAACATTCTGGCTATTACTTTTACCCGCAACGCGGCCAAAGAAATGAAGTCACGGGTGCTGGAATGGCTGAAGAAATGCTATTTCGGTGACCCTCAGTCGTTGGAGCAGGTCAGCCAGGTGGTTAATTTGCCCCGGGAAGAAATCAAGCAAGTAGCCCGGCTGAAGATAGAGGAGATTCTCAGTCGTTACGCTGATTTCCAGGTGGAAACCATTGACAGCTTTATGGCCACTATTTTTCGTTCCTCAGCTATCGATATCGGTTATCCCCCTGATTTTGAGATTGTTTTTGAAACAGCCCCTTACCTGGAGTATGCCTTTTCCCGCTTTTTACGCCAGGTCACTCAGGACAGTTCCGAGGCCCGGCTTCTCCTCCAGGTTATGGAAGACATCGGTTCGATGACCTCGGATACTTCAGCCTTTTTATGGGATCCCACCCAGACTATGCTACGCCATCTCAATGACCTTTACGGGAAACTCGAAGCTTTCAATCGNCAGCCTGCCAGACGGGAGACGAAGAAGGACTTGCTCGATCTTCAAGAGAAAATTAAAGAGAAGGTACTCACTCTGGACCGTTTAATTAATGACTCCGGTTATCTCCCCAACTTGAGAAGNTCTTTTTATAAAACCATTTTGCCTGAGGTAAAACGGGGGAATTTTAATTCGCTTAAAGATGCCAGTTTTAAAACTCCGCCCATTAAAGACGATGACCGCCCGGCTGCCGGGGAAATTTTAAAAAAATGGGCCGAGCTGGCTGATTTAGTTGGTGAATATGCCTGGCTGTATGCTCTTTCTTTTTTCCAGCCTCATCTTTCCGTCTACCAGCTGGTCATGAAGATTCTGGAGAGGCATAAAAAGGAACAAGGTATTGTCTTCATCGAAGATCTGAATAAAGCCATAGCCAATTATATCCATGAGGGCATTGTGCCGGATATTTATTTCCGCCTGGGAGAGAAAATCTATCATTATCTGATTGACGAATTCCAGGACACTTCCCCGCTCCAGTGGGCCAATTTACGACCTCTCATCGAAAACTCTCTGGCCGAGCAGGGCAGTTTATTTATCGTCGGTGATACCAAGCAGGCGATTTATGGCTTCCGGGAGGCCGATTACCGGATTATGAAAGGACTGGAAACCGGACAAGAAGTCTTTCCCTCGGCTCCGGTGGAGGTCAGAAGTTTAAAAAGAAATTATCGAAGCCAGCCCGAAATCCTTGATTTTGTCACCCGGATTTTTCCTTTGAATAAAGCCACCCGGGGNGGGAATTTAATCGGGGTGCCGGAGGAGTATTTTCGAATTGCCGCCGAAAGCGGCCTGGATGATTTTGAGTGCGAACCCCTTCCCCGGGGAGAAGACCGGCAGCCGGGATACGTGGGGCTGGAAATCCTGGCCGACCCTCGTTCCACACCGCCTGCGGCTGGTGAGGCCCTGGCTGACCAAAAAGCCTCTGCCTCCTCTTCATCTGAGGGANCCNCCACCCCGGAAAATGACGAACCGCCGGAAAAGGTCCGCCTTATCAATTTAATCCAGGAACTGTTGGACCGAGGTTATTCGCCCTCNGAGATGGCCATCCTGACTTACCGGAATAACACGGTCACCGAGGTTGCTTCCTGGTTGAATGAGTATAAGTTGCCTTTTATTCCTTTTTCTTCTCTGGACATCCGACTTCGTCCCTGTATTCGGGAAATCCTGGCTCTCCTGAGTTTCCTTGATTTCCCGCCCGACAATCTCAGTTTCGCCACTTTTCTCTTGGGTGAAATTTTGGCCAAGAAACTGGCGAGGGACGGTCGGTCGTTGTCGCCNGGNGAACTGCCTGCTTTTATTCATCAGATTAACCAGGAGAAAAAATCCCCTTTGTACACCGCCTTTCGCGCCCGTTATCCTGAGCTCTGGTCGACATATTTTGACTCAATTTACCGTCAGGTAGGTTTTTCACCTCTTTACGATTTGGTTTGTGAGACTTACCGGGTTTTTGATGTTCTGACGACGTTTCCCAAAGAGGAAGCCTCACTGGTGAAGTTGCTCGAGGTGATTAAAGAGTTTGAAGGACAAGGGAAGAACAACCTGCGGGAGTTTCTGGAATATACCCGCACCAGCGATGAGCAGGCGCCGGGNTGGGCTATTGATGTGGCTGAAGAAGTCGATGCCATCCGGGTGATGAGTATTCACAAGGCTAAAGGTCTGGGCTTTCCCGTGGTCATCGTGCTGATGTATCCGGAGAGATTCCTNCCTCATCCCTTTTATATCGACCAATCNGAGGGGGANGAGAGAGAGTGTTATGTGCTGCGAATCAACCAGGGCCTGGCTGAAAAAAATGCCGAGTTGCGGAGAATTTATGAGGAGGCCAAACTCCGCGAGAGTGTCAACCGCCTTAATACATTTTATGTCGCCTTAACCCGGGCCAGGCAAGAACTTTATTTTATTGGTGTCAAAAAGAAATATGGCGGCCGCTACCCCTTTGATTTACTGGAGAGAATTTCAGACCTCCAGGCCGGCCAATTACTGAGACCCGACAAGCCTCGAGTCGAAAAGGCAGCTCCCCCTCAGCCCGGGNGGGAGGTGGCTCTTCTTCGCTGGCCGGTAGCTCCGGCTCTTCANGTGGGNGAAAGGGCTGAATTTCATCCGNCTGCCCTGCGGCGGGGAAAATTTCTCCATGAAGTTTTAGCTGAGATCGAATGGGTTGCCGCCGACCCGCAGGCTGCTGTTCAGCAAGCCCTGGCCAGACTTAATTATCGACCGGAGAAACTTTCCCCCCTGGAGTTGGAGATAGTGGAAAAACTGCCGACTTTTCTCTCCCGCCCACCTCTTCGAGAGTACTTCCTGCCTCGGCCCGGCCGGCGAGTCTGGCGGGAGAAGGAATTCTGCGATGAAGAGGGCCATCTCTTCCGCCTNGACCGGGTAGTGGTCGATCCCGAGCGGGTGATGGTGATTGATTTTAAAAGCGGCGCCGGCCAAAGTGAGCCGCCCTCGGCCAGGGAGACAGTGAAAAGACAAATGGCCAAGTACCTGAGTATAGTTGGTCAACTTTTTCCCGAGAAAAGAGGAGAGGCGTTGGTGGTTTATTTTGATGATGGTTTCTGGGAGGTTTATCGGTGAGCCTTATTCTGCTTGAACCTACCGATGATCTGCTGGCGGTTATCGCCGACCGGCTGGCCGGAGAAGGGGCTGATTTTTCCTCCAATATAGTTATTTTTCCCGAGCACCGTCCCGGCCATTATCTCCGCCGCCATCTCGCCCGACAGGTAGGCCAGAGTCTTATCCCCCCCCAGATATTTACTTTGGATGATNTCGTCAACCAGCTTTATTTCGAGCTTAAAGGAGGGCGGGACCATTATCTAAATGATCTGGATGCCGTGGCCTGGCTTTTTGAGATTCATCAACAGGCGGCTTCCCCCCTGGGAGGCAGTAATTTCAAGACGCTTGATCGTTTCTTNCCTTGGGGNCTGAAACTCTTGGCNGAGTTGGAAACTCTGAAGAAAGCAGCTGTTCCTCCTGAGAAGATCAGAGAGTTTGACCAGTTGATAGACCTTAACCTCTCACTCCACTCCCAGGAACATTTCTATTCACTTTCTTATATTTATGAAGAATTTTACAAGCTGCTGGAGGCGAGACAGGCCTCGACACTGGGCCGGCGTTTTGAAGAGGTTAAGGCCGNCTTGCCGGTGGAGCAGCTTCGGAAAAAGAGGCGAATAATTGTAGCCGGCTTTTTTTCTTTACTCGAGCTGGAGCGGCAGATTATTCAACAGCTTCTTCAACTGGAAAACTGCGATCTGGTTTTAATCAAAGGAAAGGGCTTAAGTGAATTGGGTGAAAAACTCGGTTTTCCTCGNGANGAGGTTTCCACCTGGGAAGAAGTCTCACCAGCCTCCACCGAGATTGAATTTTACCTCAGTCCGGATACCCATGGTCAGATTTTTGCTCTGAATAGAGTCTTACAGGAAAAGTTTAACCGCGAGGGGGAGTTCCGGCCTTCGGAAAAACAGGTCATTGTGCTGCCGGCGGTGGAGACTCTCTTTCCTCTTTATCAATTTACCCTGGCCCGCTGGAGGGAGAAGGATTTTAATATTTCCCTGGGTTATCCTTTGAGCCGGACGCCTCTTTACAGNTTCTTTGATAAATTATTTGAGCTTATCCAGAATGTCGATGAAGCGGACCGGTTTTATATTCCGGATTATCTCCGCTTTGTCCTCCATCCTTATATTAAAAATATTTTCTTTCCCCAAACGGAGCGAACTGACTTAACCCGGATTATGTTTCATACCCTGGAAGAAGAATTTCTCCAGCAAAAGAACCGCCCTTTTTGGCGACTGGAGGAAATTGAGTCCGACCCAGAGGTAAGAAAGAGATTGTTGGCGAGATTCAGAGATTTGACCGAAGTAGGGGAGCCGCTGGTTTGTCTAGAGCACTTAAAGCAGATCCATGACCAGACTATCCGCACCTTTCTCGAGATTGACTCTGTNGGCGACTTTGCTCAAAAAATAATTTCTCTCGTTGAATTCATTTACCAGGCCTCAACGGCTTCCCAACATCTTTTTTTCCACCGTTATGCCGAGGCCATGGTCAGCCGGCTGGAAGCCCTGGCCGCTTCGCAGCTGGCCCCTTTGAGTTTTGAAACGAGGAGCGGTTATTTTAATTTGTTTCGTAATTTAATCGCCGAAACGAGAGTCCCTTTTCCCGGCACACCCTTGCGGGGACTTCAGGTGCTGGGTTTCTGGGAAACCAGGTGTCTCCGCTTTGAGGAAGTTTATTTTCTGGACCTGAATGAGGATATCCTGCCCGGAACAACCAAAGTCAACTTTTTGATTCCTTTTCACCTGCGGCAGCAGTTGAATCTGCCTACCTATGAAGATATCGAGAAGAGGACCGAGTATTATTTCCGGGTGCTGCTTAACGGCGCCCGGCGGGCCTGTCTTTTCTTTGTCGAAAACTCGGAAAAAGAAAAAAGCCGTCTGGTGGAGAAACTTATCTGGGAAAGACAAGAAAAAGAAAAAATCCCCGAGGCGGCCTCACTCCTGGCCTCGGTGCGTTATCAGGTGGAACTTAAGCCCCGGGAGCCGCGGGTGATTCCCAAAACTGAAGAAGTGGTGGCCTGGCTGCGGCAGCATCATTATTCAGCCTCCTCACTTGATCTCTATTTGAAGTGTCCAGTGAGGTTTTATTATGCCTATGTCCTCAATCTCCAGGAAAAAGAAGAGATCGCNGAGGCCATGGAACGGAAGGAAGTAGGCACTCTGGTCCATCAGATTCTGGAGGACTATTTTCAACCCTATCTCCAACAGCCTCTCCGCCGAGAGGAGTTACTGGATTTCAACCGTCTGGAAAAGGTGATCGACCAGGTCTTTAAGACCACCTTCGGTCGTTCGCTGAGCGGGAGTGCGCTGCTCATGTATCACCAGGTTAGCCGCCATTTAAAGGATTTCATTCTTCATTACCAGCTCCCTTGGCTGGAAAAGCTCCCTGGTCAGGCTGCTCCGGTTATTCTCAGTTTGGAGAAGACACTGGAAGTCAGACGGGCCGTCAATGGCCATGAGTTTCGTNTGGTAGCCCGGATCGACCGCCTGGAAAAAAGAGGCGATAATTTTTATGTCTTGGATTATAAAAGCTCAGCCAATGAGAATTATTACCGGATCAATTTTAAAAAGCTCAGCTTTTCGGAGCGCAGCACCTGGGCTGAAACCATTGGCAGTTTACAGCTGCCGCTTTATGTGCTGCTGACCGCTCAACTTAACCGGCTTCCCCTGGAGAGGGTCGATGGCCGNCTGCTTTTTCTTGGAAAAAATAGAATCACTCCGGAGATCGAATATTCAACACTGGCGGAGGAAAAAGAGGCCAGGCTGGCTCAACTGGAATTGATGGGCCGGATTATTGATGAGCTTCTCCTGGAAATCATCAATCCGGCCGTACCTTTTGCCGAAGAGGTAGAGCTCCCTGTCAACAGTGGGACCAGGNGAGAGGGGCCTCCGCCTGCCTCNTTAGCCGGAANCGCAAAGTCCACTAACCAGTCCCCGTCAGTTTCCCTGCCTACCTCTGCCGCTGGTTTGAAAACCCGGCGGGTGAGGCTGGCTGCCAAGGATGCCTGCCGCT